>DATERF010000121.1:0-55532 GCA_035271845.1 Candidatus Acidiferrum sp. | reverse complement strand
AAGACCCACCCTCAAAAAACGAGGATGGGGCACCCGCTTCGTTGTAGAATTGAGTTCCCACCTCTGCCGCAATCTAACCCGGAGTTTCCCATGACTGAAGAACGGAAATACGCGATCTTGTTCGCGGCAACACTGCTTTGTGCGCGGAAGTTGATGGACATGGAATACGACAGGTCGAGCCCGGCGAAAATCTGTACCGTGGAGCGGGCGATCGACCGCGCCAAATTCATTCTGGATAAAATTGATGCGCGATGGGCGGAAGACACGTAGGACGTTTAGAACCGGCGGTTTACAGTCGCGCGGGCGAGCTGCGGATTATGGTTTGCGGCGCGGATTACACTGTAAAGGCGGCAGCTGGGCTGCCGCACTCCAAAAAAAGGACGCCGCGATTTCGCAGCGCCCGGGGAATGTGGAACGGCTCGTCTTGGAAGACGGGCCCTACAGAGAATTGGGAATTAGCGCATGCCCGTGCCGGAAGCAGCGCTAGCGGACTTGGCGTTTGGGTCCAGGCTCAGCAAGCCTTCGGTGGCGGAAACGGCGACGATGGAACCGTCATGGCGCGTCCAGATCGCGGGGAAGTAGCTCTGCGAGAGCGGATCATCCAGGCGCTGCCAGGACTTTCCGTTATCGAAGGAAGCCACCAGCCCGTGCTTTTGTAGAGCCGCAACCAACGCGGTGCCGTTGCCAGCCACGGATTGGAAGGAAAGCTCACGAACGTCCTGGCGATTCCAGCTCTTGCCGGCGTCGCGAGTTCCGTAGAGTCCCATATTGGTGGTGATGAAGAGGGAAGAATCGTCGATGCGATGGAGTCTGAGATTGCCCGCAGCGGCGAAGGAAAGTTCCTGAGCTTCCCAGGTTTCGCCCTTGTTGGCGGAGAAGACCAGGTTGCGTTCGAGAATCGCCCAGACCTGACTGCCGTCGGCGGAAACTTCCACGGATTGCGCGAGCTTGTGGACGAGAGGATCCTTGCCGGCGACTTTCCAGGTGGAGCCGTGATCGGTAGAAGTGAGCAAGCCGCCGGTGGTCGCGGCGTACCAGGCGTCGTTGCCGAAAGCCATGTCGTTGACGAGGAACGCAGAAAGCGTGGGAACCGGCTTCTTGGCCACGGGAGCGGGAGCAGCCTTGGCGGCAGTGGCCTTCTTGCCCTTGGTGGTTGCGGTCTTCACGGCAGGGGTGGTCGCGTCCGGAACGTACAATCCGGCGCGAGTCCACTTTTTGGCGGTCTCGTCATACTTGGACCAACCGCCGTTGGTGAGAGAAGCCCACCAGCCGGAGGGCGTGGCGTAGACGTGACGAAGTTCGGTGCGCTTCAAGCCCGGGCCGAGGGTGGTCCAGGAATTGCCGCCGTCTTTGGTGGCGATGAAAGCGTCGTTGTCGAAAGTGAGCACGACAAGCGCGTTGCCAGGATGCTCGCGGTCCACAGCCACATCGGAAATGTGCATGTGGTGGAAGCCGTTGTTGGCGGCAGTGAACGTCTCGCCACCGTTTTCGCTGATCTGCACGCCTTCGCGTTCCGTGCCGATGATCAGCTTCTGGGGATTCTTTTTGTCGATGATCATGGCGTTGATGATCCAGTCACCCGGAGTCACGCGACGAAAATCTTTTTCGTTGACGGTCTTCCACAAGCCGCTGGTTGTGCCCGCGTACAAAATATCGGGATTCGTGGGATCCATGCGGATCAGTTGCGTGCGGCGGAAAACGTTCGGGATGCTCTTGTACTTTACCCATTCCGTGCCGCCGTTCAAGCTGTGATAAATGCCGGAGCACGCCACCGCGTGAACGTTCGAAGAGTTCGCCGGATCGACGATGATGTTCATTACGTCGGAATCGTCGATCATGCCCTTCACCACCGGGAACCAATTCTTGCCGCCATCGGAAGTCTTCCAGGGCAAGTGATAGGTTCCGGCGTAAATGACGTTGTTGTCCTTCGGGTCGAAGGCCACGGAGTCAAAGCGGTTCAGATCGGGATGATTGTCCGGGGTGATCTTGACCCAGCTTGCGCCTTCGTCGGTTGAGCGGTAAACGCCGGTGAGCGATCCCGCGAGGAGAAGCGTTGGATCCGTCGGCGATTGCGCCAGGGCGCGAACGGTCTCATGCGCCAGCCCGATAATGTTCCACGTGCGGCCGCCGTCGTCGCTGCGGTAAACGCCGCCGCCGCCGGAATAGAGCGTCCAACTGCTGGCATAAAGACGGTTGCCATCGCGCGGGTCCACGATGATATGCGTGATGACGTCGTCCTGGCCGGAGCCGATGCGGCTGATCATTTGCCAGTGAGAACCTTCGTCACTGGAGGTGAAAACGTGGCCGTCGGAGGTGCCGAGGAAAAGCTTGTTGGTATTATTCGGGTCGGCGGCCAAGGAAATGACGGTGCCGCCAGGAGGTCCGGCTTGTCTCCAGACCTGTGCCTGAATGGAACTCGCGGTGAAAGCGGCTAGAGCCGCCAATCCCAAACCGAGAAGTGTTCGTTTCATATGCATCCGATTCTCCCCTAAGGGCATGTAGGCCCACAAGAAGGAAGTCTACGGGGGAAGGAGAAAAAAGAGTGCTGGTCGATGGGCCAGATTGGGGGCCAGTTGTTCCGTACTAGTACTCAGTGGGAGGATGGGAAATCCGGGACCTTATAATACGGCAACTTATTTCCCATTTCTGTGTTCTACCCCATGGAGGCCGATTCCGAGCATACTGGCGGTAGGCTTCCGGGCCCGTACGGGTTGCAGTGGGCTCTTCAGGGGAAAACGGTCATGAACGCTAATTCGATACGGTTCAGATTCGGTGGGCTTTTCACCGGCTTTGCTGCCCTGCTTTTGTTGGCAGCACCCGTACTGCGCGCCCAAGATCAACCGGCGCGGCAGGATCAACAACCTCAAGTTCAAGAACAAGCTCCAGTGAATAACCAAGGGATGCAGGCGGATCCCAATGGGAATATGCCGGCGGTCGATGACAATATTACCGACGACGAATCACACAATCCGCCGTCTCGCGTAGCACGCATCAGTTTCACGGATGGATCGGTTTCTTTGCAGCCTGGAGGCACGGGCGATTGGGGAGTAGCGGCGAGGAATCGCCCTGTGACGATTGGCGACAAGCTATGGGTGGACAAAGATTCCCGCGCGGAATTGCAGGCCGGGCAGATCGCCATTCATCTGGGCGGGATGACCGCGCTTTCGTTCCTCAACTTGGATCAAAACGTTACACAGATTCGTATGCCAGAAGGAAAAATTAATTTCCGCGTTCGCGAGATTCGCCAGGGAGAAAACTACGAAGTTGATACGCCGAATCTTGCCTTCACGGTGAAGGAAGCCGGCGCATTCCGCATTGACGTGAATGAAAACGGCGACTTCACCAGCGTAACCGCTATTCGTGGAGCGGGTGAAATTGCGGCGTCTGGGCAGGTTTATCCAGTAAAAGCGGGCGAGCGAGTGGATGTGACCGGGCTCGAGGGGAGCGTGAAAGTTTCAACGGGTCCTGCGACGAACCCGGATGCGCTGGATCAATGGGCGCAGCAACGGGATATTGGCGAAGACAATTCGCCCTCGGCGAAGTATGTAAATCGCGACACTGTCGGCTATAGCGACCTGGACGATTACGGGACGTGGAAGCAGGATCAGACCTACGGCAACGTGTGGGTTCCCAACAACGAGCCATCGGACTGGGCTCCATACAGCGATGGAAATTGGTCGTATGTTTCCCCATGGGGCTGGACTTGGGTGGGCTATGAGCCTTGGGGCTTTGCGCCATACCACTATGGCCGGTGGCACTATTTCGGATCGTACTGGGGTTGGTGCCCTGGGCCGATTTACTCTTATCCGTTCTACGGGCCGGCGTACGTGGGCTGGTTGGGTGGATTTGGATTTGGTTTCGGCTTCGGGTGGGGTGGCGGTTTCGGCTGGTTCCCACTGGGTTGGGGCGAACCGTACCGTCCGTGGTATCGCTGCGGATGGGGTTACTACCACAACGTCAACGTCCACAACACGTATTTTCATAACTTCAACGGCCGCGGTGGCGCGTACCATAACTGGAACTACGTATACGCCCACAACACTCATGCCGTTACCACCGCGTCGCACAATGCGTTCGTGAACGGTGAACACATCAATCGCGGTGCTCAGCATCTGAACGAATCTGCTTTGCGCAGCGCGCAGGTGACCAACGGCATTCACGCTACCCCAACACGGGCAAGTTCTTTCGGCGCGTCCAACATGCATGGGCATGTGGCCACTCCTTCGAGCAACGTAGAGAATCGCAGCGTCATGGCGCGCAGCACTCCGGCAGCGGCAGCGTCTCACTTGCCTGTGCATACCATGAACACCGCTGGATATTCAGCAGGGCGTGGGGTTACCACTGCAGTGGCGCATCCAATGTCCAATGCGCCGGGTGGTATGAGCGCCAGCCGCCAATCCGAGCTTTCGGCCAGCCGTCCACCTTACGCGACGCAGCCAGGCGCGCGAGGCGGCACGTCGACATACAACAACTCCGCTCGCACAGGAAATTCGACTCGTTCATGGAGTGCACAGGGGAATTCCACCGACTCCGGCCGTGCGCCGCAAGGATTCGGCAGCAACAATCGTCCGGCGAATTCGGTGAGCGGCACGCGCAGCTATTCGGGGAATCGTCCGCCCTACGCAGGAACCGGGAACACCGGCGCGTACCAACACAACACCGTCAACCGGCCGCCATCTTCTTACAACAACAATCGCGGCTATTCGGCACCTCGTTCTTACAGTCCTCCGTCGTACAACGGGAACCGGGGCTATTCCGCACCACGTTCCTACAGCTCTGCCCCGCGTGGTTATTCAGCTCCGCACACCTACTCTGCTCCCCACAGCTACAGTGGTGGTGGCGGGTATCACGGCAGCAGCGGTGGAGGCGGTGGCTTCCACGGCGGTGGTGGTGGCGGATCGCATGGCGGCGGTGGTGGTGGAGGACACGGTGGCGGCGGTGGGGGCCATCACTAATCAAAAGTTTGACTGACCAACCACGGGCCCGCTCCAATCCATTTTGGGGCGGGCTTTTTTTGCCTTGCCTCTTTCGCGACCACGCCCGCGGTTCACACAACTCTTCTGCTCCCCTCGTGTTACACATAGTGATGTCGGGCTTCCAGGTTAAATTCCCGGACCAGCCGGGAACATTCAGGTAAGCAAAAATCATTCCGGGCCCGGCACCACGAATATTTCGCTGCGTCATCGCACGTTCATTCGGATTCTTGCTGCGACGCGGGGACCTCAGGGGAGATAGAGATGAAGACACGCGCACGACACTGGCTGATTTTGTTCAGCATCATTTTCACTTTTCTCATGCTCGCTCCGCAACGTGCCGCTGCCGATGACGATGATCCACCCACGCGCGTTGCCCGGCTCGGTTACATCAACGGGCAAGTCTCCTTCAATCCTGCAGGCACCGATGATTGGGTATCCGCGGTTCTCAATCGGCCGATCACTACTGGCGACAAGCTGTGGACCGATCAGAACAGCCGCGCCGAGCTGCACATTGGTTCCGCTTCCATTCGCCTGGGTGAACAGACCGGCTTTTCGTTTTTGAACCTCGACGACCGCACGATGCAGATACGTCTCAACGAAGGGACCATCAGTGTTCGCGTGCGCCGCCTTGGCCAAGATGAGTCCATCGAAGTGGACACTCCCAACCTGGCGTTTTCGATCCTTCGTCCGGGGCGGTATCGCATCAACGTGAATGAAGAAGGCGACACCACGATCATCAATGTGAGAGACGGCGAAGGCGAAGTGACCGGTGGCGGCTCCTCCTACGCCGTTCATCCGGGTCAACAAGGGATTTTCTCCGGCACGGATACGGTGAACGCGGATATCGAACCGCTGCCGGATCTGGACAGCTTCGATTCGTGGTGCGATGAACGGGATCTGCGAGAAGATCATTCTGTTGCGCGCCGCTATGTTTCCGACGATGTGATCGGTTATGAAGACCTGGACGATTACGGCGGCTGGCGCCCGGTGCCGGAGTACGGCACAGTGTGGTTTCCGCACGTGAGCGTAGTGGGTTGGGCGCCGTACCGATTCGGACACTGGGTATGGGTTTCGCCGTGGGGCTGGACGTGGGTGGATGACGCGCCGTGGGGATTCGCGCCATTCCACTATGGACGTTGGGTCTTCGTGGGCGGCGGCTGGGGTTGGGTGCCGTGCCCGCCACCAGTGGTCGCGGTGGCGTATGTGCGGCCGGTGTATGCGCCAGCGTTGGTGGCTTGGGTGGGCGGCCCGCATTTTGCAGCAGGGATCGCTTTTGGCGGTGGGTTTGCAGCCGGAGTCAATGTGGGATGGTTCCCGCTGGGTCCACGCGAAGTGTTCGTGCCGTCGTATCCGGTGAGCCGGACGTACGTGAACAACGTGAATATTTCGAACACGACCGTGAACCAGACGGTGATCAACAATTACTACAACACTACGATCGTCAACAAGAATGTCACCGTCAACAACGTGAAGTACGTGAATCAGACTGTTCCTGGTGCGGTGACGGCCACATCGCCGCATGCCTTTACCTCCGCGCAACCAGTAGGCCGGAATTTGGTGGCGGTCAATCAGCAGGAAGTGGCCAGCGCGCCAACGGTCGTTCATGCGCCCGCCGTTGTGCCTCCCAAGCAGGCCGTGCTGGGAGCCGGGGCCGTATCGAATGTGCATCCGCCCGCGAGCATTCAAAACCGCGCGGTAGTTGCCAAGACGACTCCACCACCACCGCCGCCTCCGTTCGCTGCGCGGCAGGCAGCCATTGAAAAGAATCAAGGCAGGCCCATTTCGATGGTGCAGGAGCGCCAGATTCAGGCACCGCAGAACCACGTGGCGGCAGCCGCCGTGAAAATTGCGCCGCCGTCCAACCCGGGCACACCTCGCGTGAATACCATGCAAGGCGGCAACAAGGGAGCAGTGGTCCAGCCCGGCCCGTTGAATACGAATCGGCCGGCCAACAATGGTGGACAAACAAACCCACCTGTCAATCAGACCAACCGACCCACAAACACGCAAACCAATACGCCGCCCAATACCAATACGAAAGCGTACACAGATCGGCCTCCGACATCACGGCCCACAACGACAACCGTGAATCCGCAGCTGGAACAAAAACACCAGCAGCAGATTCAGCAGCTCCAGCAGAAGCAGGATCAGGAGTATCAGAAGCTGCAGCAAAAACAGACTCTGGAACAGCAGAAGACTCAGCAGCAGAACATTCAGGCGGAACAGCAGAAAGAAGTTCAGCTGAAACAGCAGCAGCAGCTCGAACAGCTTCAACAGAAGCATCAGCAGGAGCAGCAGAACCTAAAACAGAAGCAAGAGACGGAGCACGCGAAAGCGTACAAGGAGCCGCCGCCCAAAGCTAAGTCCAACGAAGACAAACCTCACAAATAACGGGCGCCAATAAAGGGTCGATGGGTGATTCGTAGTCGAAGTCCTTCGTCGCGCCTGCCTGCGGCGGGCAGGAAAACGACGCGCTCCTCAGGATGACAGAAAGCGGGTGGGGTGGGTTGTCCAGTTGATGAGGGGTAGAGTTTGAGGCGCGAGTTTCATCGCTTGCGCCTCATTTCTTTTCTACGCAAGTGGGCTAGTTTTCGCTGTCGCGCAATCAGGAACTCCGGTATTGGTTTTTCTGCGAGTTTAGCGGGCGCGCGCGGCTCTGTGATATCTTCAATTACGTTCTCTATGCCTACGACATCGGTGTCTCCTGAATTATTTCGCCGGGTGATGGGTAGTTTCCCTACCGGCATAACGGTGATCACCGTCGAACGGGAGCCCGGCCAGGTTCACGGGATGACCGCGAATTCACTCACTTCAGTTTCACTCGATCCCTTGTTGATTCTGGTGTGCATCGATCAGAATGCCCGGCTGCTGTCGTTTTTGAAGGAGCAGCACCGCTTCGGCGTGAATATTTTGAAAGGGACGCAGCAACAAATCTCGGAACATTTTGCCAAGCCGCAGCAGGATCCCGCGGAGGAGGCGCGACTGGGCGTGCGCTTCCAGTGGACGGGTACAGGCATTCCGCTTCTCGAAGACGCGCTGGCGCATCTTGCGTGCAACGTGGTGGCGGAACATAAGTCCGGGGACCACACCGTTTTTGTGGGTGAAGTGGAAAGCCTGGAATTGAAAGAAGGCGAGCCGCTGCTGTACCACCGCGGGAAGTATCGGGCGTTGCCCAGGTAGCGTGGGGCGCGCCACGATGTTCGGTTGACTCACGGGATCGTAGGTGGCCAATCCATGGTTGAGGCCCTTCGTCGCAAACGGCGCTCCTCAGCGGCGGCAAGCCGCCGCACTCCAAAGCAGTCAATGCGTTTTACCGGTCGGAACTGCCACTGGGGCGGGCGGGTTCGGCGGAATCTTCTTTGCGGTGGCTTTTTACTTCGCGCAGGGCGTAGATGGGCTTGTTCTGGGATTCGTAATAGGTGCGCGAACTGATCTCTCCCAGCAGGCCCATGGAAATGAACTGGATGCCGCTGACGAACAGCGCAATGGACAGCAGCGTCAGCGGCCCGTGCGTGTGCATGATGTCCTGGTGATTGGCGAACTTCTCGAAGGCGAGATACATGCCGAGGAGCACGCCTGTGCCACTGCCCGCCAATCCCAGCAGGCCGAAGAACTGCAAGGGACGGGTGGAATAGTCGAGCAGGAACTTCACCATGATCAGATCGAAGAAGACGCGAATCGTTCGTCCAATGCCGTAATTGGACTTGCCGTTCTTGCGATCGGGATTGGAGATAGGCACTTCCGCGATACGCGCTCCGGTGGAACTGGCCAGCGCGGGAATAAAGCGATGCAACTCGCCGTAAAGCTGAATCTCCTGGAGGATTTCCTTTCGGTAGGCTTTGAAGGTGGTGCCGAAATCGTGCAAGTCGATTCCGGAAAGTTTGGCCATCATCCAGTTGGCGACGCGGCTGGGCAAACGGCGCATTAGCCAATGGTCGCGGCGGTTGGCCCTCCAGCCGCTGACGAGATCAAACCCTTCTTCGATTTTCTCGAGGAAGCGCGGAATTTCCTCAGGGTCGTGCTGCAGATCGCCGTCCATGGAAATCACAACTTCGCCGCGGGCAAAATCAAAACCGGCTTTCAGGGCTGGAGTTTGGCCGAAATTCCGGCGCAAGCGAACGACGTTGACGCGGCGATCATGCTCGTAAATTTCCGAGAGTACGCGGTAGGAATTATCCTTGCTGCCATCGTCCACGAACACCATTTCGTACGGTTCGCCGATGGAGTCCATGACTTCGGTGATTTTCATGTACAACGTGGGAATGTTTTCCTGTTCGTTGAAGAACGGAACAACGACGGAATAATGGATGGGTGACTCGCTTCGCATACGCCGTGTCCTGCGCCTTTCTATTGCTCTCCCGCAGTTCAACTTACCAGAGTCGGCGGCCCTTCGTTGAACCTGTTGGATGTCGGCCTGGGGCGTCCGCAGAAGCGGTTTCAGGCCACTTCCCCCATCAATTGATAGCTTATCAGGCGAATACCCTGCGTGGCGACAATTTTTCTGATGCGCGCATCTGTAAGGATTTCCAGTTCGGTTTGCCGCGATTCCTGCAGCCGGGTGCTGCTGCGCTTCAAGTCCTCATCCGAGTAGCCGGGGTGGCACATCAATTCCGTGGTGCCTTCGGGCAGGTTCTTCAGGAGCTTCTCCACTCCTTCGCGTGTCAATGCGCCCGTTTGCGCGATGCCGCAGAAATAGTCCGTAGCCACCAGGCCCGCGTGGTCAGCCATTTCGCGGGCATCGCGGGCCAAGAGTTTCAGCCCCCGCGCCTGTACACCTTGCTTTAGTACGACTCCGGCTTTCTGCTCGCCTCCCGAAGACAACAACGCACGCAGCTTCGACTCCTCGTGGGAAACGCGGATCGCGCGAATGCCATGCTTCTTGGCGAGCCGCAACGCAATCTCAAACAGGCCCGGCAGCATCTGCACATGCTTGTGGCCGTCCAGGTGCGTGGGAGTGATTCCCGCATCGCGCACTTTGCGGATCTGCGCATCCCACTCCCGTTCGACCTCTGCCAGTGGCAACCCGCGGCCGGCGATGCGCAGGAGTAAATTCTCCGGGCTGCCTTCGAAGTGGCCCTGGGAGTTCACGAGGCCACGAACGTCATCCAACTTTGCTGTGGGTGGCCCATCGCTGAGATTCAGATGGACGCCGACGCCCATCTGGGGATTTTCCCGGGCGACTTGCAGGGCGGAGGCAAACGCGCGGCCATTGGCGAGCAGTGAAGTGCTGGTCACGAGGCCTTTTCGGTGGGCGTGGGCGATTCCCCGGTTGACGCCGTCGCTCCAGCCCAGGTCGTCGGCGTTTACGATCAGGTTCTTCACTTGCGAACGTTCTCCTGTCCGTAGGGACAGCTACTCTTTCGATGGCGCTGTCGCTTTCGTACCATTGACCGGGATTCTCCCTAACTTTAGCATGACCTGCTAGAGGCAACGATGTCTGTTAACTTGCGCGAATTGAAGCAGGTAGGGGCGAAGTATCGGGAAAAGCGCCGCGGACGCCGGATGAATTCGCGGGTGCAGATTCGCTTAGAGTGGGATGCGGATCACGGAAAGCGGCATTCCATTGAAACTTGCACGCGCATCGTGAATCCGTATGGTTGCATGGTGGTGCTGACGGATTCGCTGGAATTGGAACAGCGTCTTGCGCTCACAAATCTCGCTACGCAAGCCAGCAATGCCGCAGTGGTCGTATGGAAGGGGAACGAACAGCCGGAAGGCTGGGAATACGGCGTGGAGCTGATCGCGCCGGATATGGACTTCTGGGGGCTGGACCTGTGACACCTTTGCCGAAATCCAACGCGCCGTCTGCCGCTCCGGCTCCGGCAGCGCAAGTGAAGCGCAGCGCTAATACCGTTCGTCCGCAGACGAACGAAGAACGGCGCCGGGCGCAACGCGTGCTGCTGCGCATGCCGGTGCTGATTCATTTGCCGGGCAAGGCGAATCCGCTGCACGGCTTCACGCATACGGTGAGCGCCAGCGGCGCGATGATCATCTTGCCGGAAGGATTATCGCAGGGGACGAAGCTGTCGATTGAGAATCCCAAGACGCAGAAGAAAGTGGATGCGCACGTGGTGCGGCCACCACAGATGAACCCGGAGGGTTCGCTGATCCCCGTGGAGTTTACGGCGCCGTCGCCGCAGTTCTGGAATATTTTCTTCCCACCGAATCCGGCCAGCTAGCCCAAGAAGCAGGAGTAGCTATTGCAACGTGATCGAGAGGTATGTCACGTGGGATAGTATTCCAGTTTGTCCCTGGATGTTCATGTTGGTTGTTCCGGTAAATACCTCATTCACCGCTGTTGTAGTCTGCGACGGCTGATTGTTCGCGTCTCCACTATACTGTGCCGTGATGGGGAAGGTTCCGACAATAGCCTGGAGCCCTGTCATTCCTGTGTTTACGGTGTACGTCGCTACTCCATTGGCAACAAGAACTCCATTTGGGTAAGGGAACTCGGATCCTGCCCCAGTGAAGATCACGGTACCTGTAACTGGTTTCGATGATGCAACCGTGGCGGTCAGCGTAAAAGTCCCACCGGAAGCAGGCACCTTCGCGTTGGAAGTTGTGAGCGCGATGCTGGTTGGCACTGGGCCGCCGCCACCTCCACCACCACCTCCGCCCCCACCTCCGCCCCCACCGCCACTCCCTCCGCCTCCACCGCATCCGAACGCGAGTGTCAGCGCACAAATCACCCCCGCGAAAAAGGCTGCTCTAAACCTTCGTCGCCTAGCAGGAATTCCAGCGAAGTAAAGGACCAAGATCGCGCTGGCAAGACTGAGCGACCACCAGCCCCGCTGCGCGATTCCAAATAGACCAGCCTTCTTCACCAGAGCCTTGACCACAGAGGTGGTCGGTCCGCCCGACGGTCCAGTCGTTGTGAGAGTGATCGTCACCGGTACGGCCGAACCATTTAGATTAACAACGCCGGGATTGAACGTGACGTTCATGCCGCCGTACATTGATCCAGCAATGCTCATTGTTACCGGGCTTGGGACGTTGGACAGCGGCGTCACGCTGATTGTGGTGGTGCCCGTCTGTCCAGCTGCGACGGTGATGGCCGCACCATTGGGCATGCTGAAATCCGGTGTGTTTACCGTGACCCAGGTGGGAGTCGCTGAGGAGGATGCGTAGTTCGTGTCGCCGGTGTAGGAAACAAATATATCGCCGGTGGCTTGCAGGAGAGCCGTGGCGGAAGCAGTCAACATCTGGTTACCGCTGGAGTCGGTGCCGGGAGTGGTTACGATGTTGCTAAATGTGCCTGGGCCACTGAATTGCACCTGACCGGTCATCGGGGGAGTCTTGCCATTACTACCGACCGTTGCTGTGACGGTGATAGTTTGTCCGTAATTTATGGTGGTGGCAGACAATCCCTGCGTGGTGCTGGTTAGATACCGCGCCAGAATGCTAACGGGAGGGCTGGTGGACGGCTGATAATTCGTGTCGCCACTGTATTGGGCTGTGATCGTGTGGGTGCCGCCAGTAGACAAGCTCACGGAGGTATTTGCGTAAAGCACCACGTTTGTGCCCACGCCTTGGGCCGAATAGGTCACCGGCGCCGTAAACGCTGAATTGCCATCAAAGAATGTCACCGTGCCAGTGGGGGCGTCTCCGGCTGCTCCGGTGTCTATCACGACGCCGAGAGAAAAGCTCTGTCCAATAGGAATGCTGTTCGCGTACGCCGTCCACTGCTGCGAAGTTGGAACAGTTGCGATGATCACGGTGTCAACAGCTGAGGTGCTGATCTGATAGCTGTTGTCGCCGCTGTAGGTAGCCACCAGAGTGTGAGTTCCGCCTTGCAGGTCCGGTGAGAGAAAGCGAGTGTAGCCGGCGCTGTTCAGGTTGAACTTGCCAGGACCGGCGCCGCCCGTGCCAACGGGAGTGCCATTGTCAGTGAGCGTGACGGTGCCGGTGGGGCAGGTCAGGGCATTGACGGAGTCGCACGTACCGGTTGGGGCGCCTGTGGGATTGGCGATGGCGGCGGAGTTCGCGACGTACATGCGAATGATGTAGGGGGAGCCGTAGAGGATGGAGGTGGCGTTTCCGTTCACAACGTTGCCACTGGAATCGAAGGTGGGGATCACGATGAAGGTCTGGCTGGATTCGGGCGCTACGGTGACATTGACGGGAGCGGAGTCACTGGGAGCATTTGTTCCATCTCCCGCGTAATGCGCCGTTACGTTGTATGTTCCTCCCGGGAGACTCTTGGTCGTACCGTTCACGACTTTGCCGCTTGCGAGCGTGAACTGATCCAGTCCCTGCGTCGTGGAGCCATTGGGCCCTTGCAACGTGGCAATGAGAGATACATCGCCCGTAGCGGTTCCGGTGGTGGGCGTCACGGTGATATTCACGGTGACATTTTCGCCGGTGCCGTGGGTGATGCCGGTCGGCGGATTCAGAGTCAGCGTGGTGGTGGTGGCCACCGTATTTACGGTTCCCCAATTGGTGGCCAGATTATTCACGTTCACCGAACCGAGGCCGGTAGTGAGGTCGTAGCCTGCGGTCGCGGTCCATGCTTCGGTTGTTGCGCTGGTCGGTTCCACGAGAACGCCGATAGCAGTGGTAACAGACGCGCTGCAATTCGGCGAAGCGCCCTGACAAGGAACGCTGTTTGTTCCTATGCCGGCTTGGCCGGTCGGCAGCGAGCTGTTTCCTTTAGTGACATCGTTGAAAATGCAACCGGCTGCCTCTGTCGCGCTGGACGTGCAGCTCGCGCCGGATTTTTTGGCCAAGGGATACAGCACATAATTCGCGTTGCCCTGTCGGGCTGTCCCTCCATGCGCGCCCTGATATTGATTTACCAGTGCCATGACGCCAGCAAAGGCCGGTGCGGCAGCCGAAGTGCCGCCCACGATCGCGAAGTTATACACTCCGGGAGTAATATTGCATTGCGATGGACCGGTGGCGACGCCGGTTCCTGCGCACACAATGTAGCCGCTGCCGTCGAAGCCGGGGCTGGCGAATAGCGAGACATCCGGCAGATCGCGATGGCTATCGTTGGGCATTCCGGCGACACCCATCTGCCACTTGGGTTTGCCATAGACGGTGCTGGCTCCGCCGCTTCCGGCAACGATATTCATCGAACCCTGCGGGGCGCTGGAGCCGCAGCCAGTCAGTCCAATCTGCGCACAGCTTTCGTTCCAGGGAATTTCCGGGATGTAGGTAAGCGCGGAGGCACCCGTGGTGGGATTGTTGGTCGCGGCCCAGTAGGTGCTCCACTTATTCACTTGGTCAAAATCGGTGCCACCCAAGGCTACGTTGTACGGAGTAGAAGCCAATCCACTCACCGCCAAGCCCAGCGTTGCCACGGTTGCGGTATTGAAGTCGTCGCAACCGGCGGAGCCTCCGTCTCCCGCGGACAAAATCACGGTGATGCCTTGCGCAGCGGCCTGCTCCCAAAGCGAGTTGTAAAATGCATTTCCGCCCGTGAGGAGACCCGCTTCGCAATTTCCATAGCTCTCGCTCAGGACTCCGGCGAGGTTGTATTCAATGATGTACAACGCGGAAAGATCGATTCCTTGAGATGCCGGCGTGGAAGCCGACACCACGTATTTGACGGCGGCACCCGGAGCCGTGGCACCCGACCATTGCACGTCAAGATCGGCTTCTAGTTCTTCGCCTCCGGAAGTAATACCAGGGTCTTCGCCATTGAGGATGACATTGGTGGCATCGAAGTTCGCGGACAATCCAAACATCTGCCGGAAGGCTTGCACATCCGCCGCATTAATATTGGTTTCGCCGACAACCGCAATGGTCTGTCCCGTTCCGTCATTTCCCGCGGCAATCAACCCCTTCGAGTTGTAAATGGTGGCGAAATCTCCGGGGGCTACTCCGTAGAAATTTCCAGAGGCGGATCCGTTCGGGAATGTGAAGAGCGGTTGCAGCCCGGGCGTGCCAGCGATCTTTCTCGCTTGGCCTGCCAGGCGTACGTGGGATTGGCGCGGGAAATTATTCAGCGAAACAATTCCGGCCACGACGGGGGCGAGAGCCGCGGGGATTTGCGGGTCATTGGCGTTGGCTACGTAGGTCTTGCCGTTCACTTCATAATTGTGGATGGGCGTGGCAAAAGCGGCTTGCAGTTGTGCCGCATTGCCGGAAAACTCGATGACGGTCTTGCCGCTGTAGACTTTTTCGATGGTGAATCCCTGGCTTGCCAGCCACTGCGTCACGGCCTGAACGTCCGCGTCGGCCGGTCCGTACAGCGCACCAAATTCGGCAGGTGCCAGCCAAGCGTGATAATTCAGCGAACTCTTGTCCTGCTGCTGTTCCAAGTAGGTTTGGAGCGCGGCCTCTTGAGCATCGCTGCGTTGCAACAGCAGCAGAATACGCTTCATCGGCTGCGCTGGAGGTACGGCACCGCGGTCATACCCGGCGCGGGCCAAGGGATGAACATTTCCGGCCAGTGTGATGCGCGTGGCATTGTCCACGGGATCGAGCACGCGGGCGGGTGTCTGCCCGAAGGCGGAGCCTGTGGTGAGAATTAGCAGCAAGGAGAACAACAGAAGTGAGTGGCACACACTACGGCATCTTGCGTTCATGGCCCATCCAGCGAGCGGGAATTTGCTTCCACTGGAGCGAAAGAGCGAGTTGAGGCGAGCTTAACAGGTCGCTTGATTAGTGTCTATGCGAGTACGTCACAGGCAGATTACTTTTTGGAACCACTTCGTCTAGAAGCTTTCTGCAACTTCGCCGGAGCGGTTGTTTTTGCGAAATGCAAGATTTCACTGGCAAAGAAAAAGGGCGCTTCGATGATGCGAAGCGCCCTTCCGTCAGACTGCAATTTCAGTTTACTGGACGGTGATGCTCACGGTGCCGGTCTGGCCGACGTAGTTGGTGTCGCCGGGATAGCTTGCGGTGATGGTGCGCGAGCTACCGCCTCCACTGCTGCCGCCGCCTCCACCTCCACAGCCGGCGATCACTCCGACGAGCAGTGCAATCGCCAACAGTCCGGCATACGCGTAGGCACGCCGGCGCGCCCGAGGTATCCATCGCAAACCCAGCGCAAACAGGAGCAGGCTGAGGAGTGCCGCAAGTATCGGAGCGATCGGCCAGCCGGGGGTTCTTGGGCCGGCAGTGGGCGGCGGATACAGAGAGGAAATGGCGGTCGTGGTGAGTGCCGCAGTGCAATAGGCCGATCCTGGCGCGATCTGTTGAATCGGCGGATTGGTATTCGCTGGTCCGGCGGTCGGCACGCAGTTCGCTGTGCCCAGGCTGGAACTTCCATTGGTAAAAGTAATGGTTCCCGTTGGTCCGCTGCCAATACTCGCACTATAGACATAGGCGGTTAGCGTCACGCTAGCGCCTGGGGTGATGGATAAAGCGCTGGTATAGAGCGCCACCGAGGTCGTGGCCTGCTTGATGGTCACCGAGAGCGTGTTACTTGAGCTGTTCTGGAAATTGCTATCCGTGGAGGTAAACGCCGCTTGGATGCTGTGGCTACCCGCGTTCAATGAAATGGGCTGGTCTTCGGCATTTCCCTGATTATTCAGATTAGCTTTGTTTGTTGCATTTAATGTTCCCGCGATGGGCCAGTCATTTAGAGCATTGCCATTATCAGTCAGTAGGACTGTTCCCTTGGGACAAGGCGATCCCGGTGTTGTGGCTGTGCCGCCGTTCAGGCAAGTGGCACCGCTGTTATTAGTGACCACAATCTGCAGAATGTAGGAACTGCCGTAGGTTAATGACTGCGAACTGGTGCTAAGGACCGGGTTGTTGTTGGAATCAAAGGTAACGAAATTCAAAGTTGTTTTGCTGGCTTGGTTTGCCCCGGTCACGGTGCTCCCAAGCGCGACGACAGGAGAAATGCTCGCTCCCAGTAGAGTGTCGCCTCCATACGTCGCCTGCACGCCGGCGGTGCCAGGTGGCAGAAGATTCGTGCTGATGCTTGCCGTGCCACCCGAGTTCAGGAGGAACGGCCCGAACGACCCGAGTATCGTCTTGTTATCGGCGGCCACAGCATTGAGAGCAACGCCCTCCGTCCCCGCAGTCCCCGCTGGCGTTGGCGCAACCATGACCGTAGCTGTAAACGTTTGGCCCGACGGCGAGCCGCCGTTTGGACCAGTAAGCGTCGTGGTCGTCAGCGTGCGCCCGGCCGAATTCCACGCGCCAAGGAGGTTGGTTACGTTGATGGAGCCCAGGCCGGTGGCCAAGTCGTAGCCGGTTCCTGCCTGAAAGGCAGGGTTGCCCTTGTCCGCGGCAACGCCAGAAGTAACGACGCCGTAGCCGGCGTTGGTCTGGTTGCTGCAGTTTCCCGATCCAGCCACGCAAGCGACGGAGTTGTTTCCCGTGGTGATGTCATAGAAAACGCAGGAAGCAGGAGCAGGCGTAGCCGGGTTGGTGAAGTTAGCCGAATTGCAGTTCGCGTAATTCTCCTTGGCGGCGAGCTGGTACATGACGTAATTTGTGTTTCCTTGGCGTTGCCCGGTCTTCTGATTCACCAGGGCCATAATCGCTGCAAATGTTGGCGTGCCTGCGGAGGTGCCGCCGACGCCTACGAAGTTAATCACGCCTGAGGTGGGGCTGGTCGTTAGATTGCAAGCTGCGCCGCCCGCATTTGCATCGGATTGGCAAACGACATAAAAGCTCATGTTGAAGCCATCGCTGGAAAACAAGGAAATGTCGGGAATATCACGCGCGGAGTCTGCGGGCGTCAAATTGGTTTGGAAAGCTGGCTTGTTGTAACCGATTCCGTTTGGGAACGTACTGTTCGTTACGCAGGTAATATTGCCGTTATTGTCTGGTCCCATTGTTTGAATGCAATTGCTCGGACCTCCGCCGCCCGCCTTTAGATCAGCGCCGTTCTGATCCACGGTTGTGCAGGCGGCCGGATAGTTGGCTGCACAGAGCGAATCGTCCCACGGCACTTCGGAGATATAGCCGAGCGCCGAAAGAGCAGTTGTGGAGTTGTTGGTTGAGCTCCAATAGTTTGTCGGATTCGTGAATTGATTAAACTCCGTGCCGCCGACGGCGACGTTATAGGGTGTGGAAGCAATTCCGCTGACGGCTAAGCCATTGGTTGCCGCCGTCTCCGCATCTGAGTTGTCGCATCCCGCTGATCCTGCATCTCCACTGGCGACAGCGACGGTGATGCCTTCCGCCGCGGCTTGCTGCCACAGTGCGTTGTAAAAGGCGTTACCCGCCGTCAGGATTAGGGGTTCGCACATACCATAACTCTCACTCAGGATAGGCGCCACGTTGTTATCCACGACGTACAAAGCCGAATAATCCACGCCGCCGATGACCCACGTAAGACTTGCCCCAGTTGTTTGCGAAGTAACAAAAATAATCTGCGCGCCTGGGGCCACGGCGCCGGCCCATTCTACGTCCAGGTCGGATTCCAGTTCGTCGCCTGTGACCAGGCCGGGATCGGGACCGTTGACGACAACGCAGAGTTGGCAGCCCGCCGTTATTCCGTTCGTGGAGATTGTGGTGTACGCAGGAAGTCCAAACATGGAGCGAAACTCGACGACGTCCTGAGTATTGATATTGGACTGGCCGACGACGGCGATCGATTGTCCGGTACCGTCGTAGGTTGCGGTGGTACCGGTGGTGCCGTTCGGAACGCTGTAGATCTTCGCGAAATCGGCGGGGCCTACGGCATAGTTAACCGTACCGTTGCTGTTGTAGGTGAATAGCGGTTTTACTTGGCCGGTAGCCAGGTCGCGCTGAAAGGTTCCGACCTTACGGATCTGCGCTTGTTTCGGGAAATTGTGCAGCGCCACAACGCCCGCAACTACCGGGGAAAGCGCTTGCGGGATCGCCGGATCGCTGATGTTGGCGAAGCGTTCTTCGCCGTTCACTAGGAACTTATGGATCTCGGTGTGAAACGCGTTACGCACCTGGCCCACGTTGCCATTAAATTCGATGACCGTGCGTCCCTTGGCCACACTGGACACCTGGAATCCTTGGCGCGTCAGCCAATCCGTAACCGCTTGCACATCGGAGTCCGACGGGCCGTACTGCTTGCCAAATTGATCCGGGGTGAGCCAGGCGTGATAACTCGCGGAGCCTTTGGTCTGCTGCGCATCCATCAATTGCCGCAATGCCGATTCCTGCTCGGGGCTGCGTTGCAACAGCAGCAACATGCGCGTCAGCGGCTGTGAATCCGCCAAGGCTCCCTGGTCATTCGCGGCGCGGGCTAAGGGGTGAACGTTGCCCTTCAGAACGACAGTGCGCGTATCATCCACGGCTTCCACGACGCGCGAGGGCACCGCTGATTTTTGGGCTTGCAAACTTGTGCTGCCCGCGACCGTCGTCACTACGCACAACAATACTCGGCAGAGTTGTGTTCCTCTGTTCATGATTTCCTCGTACTTCCAGGTTGTTTTTGTTCGAGCACGACCAAGTCCGGCAGGAACCGCGTCTCCGTCCCCCATGACGCGGCCACGGTCCATGCACCCTCTACAGATGCAACCAGGTAGAAAACGGTTTGCTCTCCTGGTTGCGCGAATCTCCTTAAATCTACAATCTACGTTCTCAATTCACTACCACAGTGAAGTCCGCTGTTTCCGTAATGCCACTAGCTGCGCCGGAAATCTGCAACCCGATAGAGCCCGCGATCACCTGTTGGAAAGGAGCGGATGTAGAGGGTTGCGTGCCGGTGTCGCCGCGATAATCCGCAGTAAAACTATGCACGCCCACCGGCAGCGACGTAGTAAGAAACGTGGCGATGCCCGCCACGACATTGACGGGGCTGCCGTAGGCTTGGCCGTTGTCGTAAAGCTGAACCGCACCCGAAGGAGTGGCGGCGCCGTTCGGCTTTACGGTGACGGTAAGTGTCACCGGCGTTCCAAATCCCACGTGAGGATTCGAAGACACAATCGATGTGGTGGTGCTGACCTGTACTCCGCCTCCTCCTCCTCCGCCACCGCCGCAGCCCAACACAGCGCTGGCTACGCACAGCAATAACCCACAAGCGAGGAGAAAGTTTCGGCCGTTTTTGGTGACGCCGCCGGCAAAACCAAAGATTCCCAGGAGCAGCATGCCGGCTCCGAACGCGCCTCCCCACAAGGCATTCACCGGTGCAAACAGGCTGGTGCGCTGGACGGCTCCTGTGGCGGCTGAGATTGGAGTGAGGCTCAAGGTTGTTGTGGTGGCTGCGTTGTTGACGGGCAGGTTGGCTTGGGCAAAGGAGCAGTTGTAGCCTGCGGGAAGAAATGTGCCGCCTGTGCCGCAAGTGAGCGCGACTGTTCCTGTGAATCCTCCGCTGGGCGTTATGGTCACCGTGGCGGTTCCCGGGCTTCCCGCCGACAAGCCGATAGTAGCGGGAGAAATGCTGACGACAAATGTTGCGGCAACCAACGACACGTTGGCGGAGTTGCCGGCCTGCCAGTTGGTGTCGCCGCGGTAGTGCGCGAACAAACTGTGCGTGCCCGGAGGTAATTTCAGGCGGATGCCGGAAACGCTGCTTCCGCCGGTTCCCGCGGTTAGCGTTTGCACGGTGAGCACTTGGGCGGTGCCGCCATTCAACGAATCCCACAACTCCACTACACCGACGGGGTAGGGAATTTGCGAGTTTGCTGGATTTCCGATGACACTCGCATTCAAAGTGACTTGACCATCAGAGAACGCGCTCGCCGGAGCGACTAATTTCACCTGCGGCAAACCTTTTAGTACCGTGAACAACACGGGCACACTAGCCGACCCTGCGTCTGCAGAATCACCCGAATACACCGCGTAGAGGGACGTGCTTCCCGCTTGCGGCCAGGGAAACTGTACGGTTGCGGTGCCACCACCGATTGGAGTTGCGGCCGTTCGCGGACCCACGGCATCCCAGAGTGTAACCGTACCCGTTGCGGTGGCAGGGTTGACGGTAGCGGTGAACACGCCGGTGTCGCCCATATTTACCGGAGCCCTGTTCATGAGCAGACTGGTGGTGGTTTTGGTTCCTGCCGCAGTTCCCACCGTGACGGTGGCCGTTAACTCGTTCAGCGGATCGCCGCTGGCCACGTTTGCGTAATTCGGATCTGCGGATCCGTCGTAGCTTGCGCCGATCGTGTGAGCCCCCTGAGAAAGGTTGGTGATCAGTGTGGAAGCCTGGGCCTGGGTCCCGAAAAACCCGCCAGTCTGCAAAGGGATTGGCGTGCCAAACGCGGTCCCGTCCACAGTGAATTGAACGGTACCTGTTGCTGGTATCGTGCCTTGACCGGCGACGACGGCGTGTACTCCGAGCGTCTGGCCAGCGGACAGAGTTGTTGTGTTCGCGCCCACAAGGACGAATGGTGTTCCTTTGGCAATGGTGAAGGTTGCAGCGGTGGAGGTGCTGGCGGTGAAGCTGTTGTCGCCGGAATAGACAGCCGTCAGCGAATGCTGTCCTGGGGCGAAAGCATAGGTCGCGCCTCCGCCGGTCAGGAGATACGCCGTGCCGTCCGAAGCAAGAGCGGATGTGCCGACGGTTGTTGCACCATCCTGAATGGTTACTGTGCCGGTGGCGGTTCCCTGTCCGGATGCTCCCGCGACCACAGCTTTCAACTGCAACGACGCACCATAAGCCGCGCTGCCGCTCTGAAGTCCATTCACGGTGACTGCGGTTGTGCTACTTTCCGGCGTGACGTTCAGCGAGAGTGCGCCGGACTCGCTCGACGCGAAGGTGGCATCTCCCTCGTAATAGGCGTGCAAGTTGTACTGCCCACCCGGCAAATCGCTGACCGGCCCCGAATAGGCGCCGCTGCTCAACGCCAGAGTTTGCCGTGAGTCTCCGTAAAGATCGGTTTTGATCTCAACCACGCCCGTTGGAGATCCGGTCCCCGTCGCAGGGGCAACGGTTCCGTTCAAAGTGACCGCAGTTCCGTGTACGAAGCTTGTGCTGGAAGCCTGCAAGAGGGTTTGCGAGGGAGACAAAGTCGAATTCTTCCAGGCGTTGGCCAGATTGGTGGCATTCACCGAGCCTAGACCGGTTACAAGGTCGTAACCGGGCCCTGCCTGTTGTCCCGGCAACAGTCCATTGGTGCCGGTCTGTGTGGAAGAGCAGCCCGGCGATCCGCCCGCACAGGGAACGGAATTGTTGCCGGAAGTCACATCATAGAAGACGCAGGAATTTTGCGCGGTTGGATTGGTCTGGATCGAGGAGGCACAACTGTTGCCCTGCACTTGCGCCAGGCGGTAAAGCACATAATTCACTTGCCCCTGCAGGGACCCATTCTTTTGTTCTACCAGTGCGAGAATTCCCGCCATCGCTGGTGTAGACAAGGAGGTACCGCCCACCAGCGTCAGTCCTACCACGGACTGTTGCGCGGTGATCTGGCACGGTGTTCCGCCAAGGCTGGTGCAATAAACTGCTTCGTCGTGTCCTGAAGCCGCTGCCAGCGACACGTCCGGCAAATCGCGCGCGCTATCTACAGGGACACCTGGGCCTGCCTGCCACGCCGGTTTGGAGTATACGGTGCTCGCTCCACCACCGCTGGACAGTAGGCTGAAGTTTCCGTTCCCCAGAATGCAATTCGTGCTGCTAGCCGGTTGCGAAGGATCACAGCTCTCGTTCCACGCGGTTTCCGGAATGTAGCCGATCGCCGACGAATAGTCCGCGGCGTTGGTCGCACTCCAGTAGGTTGCCGGTTGGGCACCTTCGGCAAACTGCGTGCCACCGACGGCGAGGTCGAAGGGTGTTGACGCCACGCCGTTCACTGCCAATCCACCGGCTGCGGGCTGCCCCGCTGCCGCGTTGTCACATCCCGCGGCGCCATTGTCGCCAGAGGCTACTAAAACGGTGATGCCTTCAGCGGCCGCTTGCTGCCAAAGGGCGTTGTAAAATGCGTTGCCGGTGGATCCGAGAGCTGCTTCGCAGCTTCCGTAGGTATACGTGAGGATCGGCGCAACTTCATTGTCGATGGCGTAGGCCGCTGCCAAATCCACGCCACTCGTGGTGTCCGTGCTACCCGCAACCACCAGGTTGATGGTCGCACCAGGCGCTACCGCACCAGCCCACTCCACATCGAGCAATGCTTCTTCCGAATCCGTCTGGCTAGAGATACCAGGATCGGGCCCGCTGAGCAGAAAGTTTGGGTCATTGACTTTCAGGGAGAATATCTGGCGGAACTCCTGCACATCGGTCAGCTCGATTTGTGATTGTGCGGTAACGGCGATGGACACACCGGTGCCGTCAATTCCGCTGCTGAGCAATCCTTTGGTGTTGTAAATGGCGGCAAAATCACCTGGCGCCACATAATAGGTGGTGGTCGTTCCAGCGGCGGTGAGGTTTGGCGTTAATTTGGTACGAACTCCCTGTGGGTCTCGACCCGCTGAACCGTGTGGGACATGCACAGGCGGTCTCTTGCCAAAATTATTGAGAGAAACGACACCACGGGTGATGCCACTCAGTTCCGCGGGAACGGCCAAGTCCGTGGAATTGGCGACATACGTTTTCCCATTCACGCGGTAATACTGCATTACGGTGTGGAACGCGTTTTCCACTTGCGAGGATGTGCCGCTGAATTCCACCCAACGCTTGCTGCCCGCAACATGGCCAACGGAAAAACCTGCTCCTTGCAACCACTCGAGCGCACGCTGGACATCAGCGTCTGCGAGCCCAAATCGGGTTCCGAACTCAGCAGGGCTCAGCCACTGGTGGTAGTTTGGCGATTGACGGTTCTGCTGAGCGTCGAGCAGGTTCCTTAGTTCTTCTTCCTGCACTGGAGATGGCGCCAACACCAGCAGCATCCGTTGCAATCCCCGGCTCCCTTCCACACGCCCTACAGCATTCTCTTGAATTGCGAGCGGATGCCGGGTACTGTGAAGCCGCAAAACCGGCTGGTCGTTGACGGCGGTATTCGGCAGTTGGGAATTTTGCGCCACGGCAGTGACACAAAAGCTGATTAATAGAAGGCAGGGAGATACTGCCCGTACCGCCTGTCGTAAACAAAGCAACTCTTCCCACCCCTGTACCGCTACTGGATGTGTGATCAGCGCGCAGGTCGGGACATGACGCGTTGCTGGGGCGCTTCAGGTCTTCCGTAACCTTTGAGAGGAACCTTCGCCTTTAAAAGTCTACACATCGAGTCGTTTGCTTACAATTCTTTATAACTGACGTTACTTTACCTTCTTGCCTATGCATAAAACGATGGGCGACGACGATTCGCTTAGTATTTCAACTCCACATTCCCGCCTGACAAGATGACTCCAATGCTGGGCCGTGCGTCCCCGGTGCGATCTGCCATTCCAACTTCCTGCAATCCGGTGGGCCGGAGTAGTGGAGCGAGTGCCACGGCGCTGGATGGTTCCACGACGATCTTCATTCGTTCCCAAAGGAGTTTCATGGTGGCTACAATTTCTTCTTCGCTGACGAGCAGGATGCCATCGACAAGCTTCTGCAAGATTGCAAAGGTCCGCGAAGCCAGCGAGGCGCGCAAACCATCCGCAATGGTGTCGCTCGATTCCAGCGCTTGCAGTTTTCCGGTGGTCAAGGAACGATAGGCGTCGTCGGCACGTTGTGGTTCGCAGCCAAAGACGCGGACGCCGGACCGTATGCCCTTGGCGCCCAGGCAGGTGCCGCTGAGCAGGCCGCCGCCACTGACTGGGGCGAGGACGGCTTCGAGGTCAGGAAGGTCTTCGAGAAGCTCTTTTGCCGCGGTAGCTTGTCCCGCGATGATGCGGTCATCGTCATACGGGTGCACCATCACCGCGCCGGTTTCTGCCTGGATACGTGCGGCGGTTTCCGCTCGGGCCTTGACGTTGGGTTCGCAGAATGTGATTTTGCCGCCGTAGCTCTCTACCGCGCGGCTCTTCACGCGTGGAGCGTTTTTGGGCATGACGATAGAGGCGGTGATTCCGCGCCAGCGCGCCGCGCACGCCACGGCGGCTGCATGATTGCCGCTCGAATGCGTGACCACGCCTCGTCGCGCTTCCTCGTCACTCAGGGAGAAAATCGCGTTGGTCGCTCCGCGAATCTTGAACGAACCGGTTTTTTGCAAATTTTCACACTTAAAGAATAGTTGCGCGCCTGCCAGTTCATCGAGCGATGTGCTGGTCAAAACCGGCGTACGGTGAATTCTTGGCCGAATGCGTTCGTGGGCCTCGTCTATGGTCTTCCAAGTGATTTGGGAACTGTTGGAATTTCCTGCAGGGTTTGCGGTTGCCATGCGTTGAGTGTAGTCGAAGCCGCACTACTTGATAAAGGTCCTAGCTAATCCGCCGATTTTTTATGGGGTGGTGGGTTCGGTGTTGGGAAGGTTGGGTGTCAGTTTGCGCATGACAAATTCCTGAAGAAGATTGACAGCGGCGGTTTCGCCAATTCCGATGAGCGTGTTTTCGAACGTCACCCCCACTCCGGTGCGATCGCTTGGGGGATAGTAAAGATTGGAGATGCCGCCAGCGGCGAGGCTTCCCAGAATCCCGGAGTAATTTGGCTGCCAGTGAGCATTGTCGCCTTTGCAAATGACGGAATTTGCGACCGCATAGAAAACTCTGGAGCGCACGCTACCGGTTCCTTTGTAGAAATAGCGAGGATCTTGTTTCAAGAGGGAAGGGAATATCGCTCCACCGATGAACGTGCCGGTTACCAAGTCCGCATAGGAAGCACCATAGCGCTTTGCATATCCTTCCGCGCCTTGTCCATAACCACCGAAGGCGTTAGTACCTTGCTGCACACCCGCAATCACACCAGTTACCGCAAACGAGACGGGATCTATAGTCGATTTCCACGCAAGCTGAAATTTCTGTTTTGGCGTGAGCGGAGCGGCATCCGGCACATAGCTGACGTAGAAATTCGGAACAACCCCGAACAGTCTCTGCTTTTCTTGATCTTTAATTTGCTCCTGGGCCAGTTCGATGGTCGAGAGCTCCACGCGCACTTCGGTCACATTGGTGGCTACCGCCAAGGTAATCTGTGGCAGGGAGCAGCTTTCGCCGGCGCGCAAAATTCCAGAAGCGTTCTGGGGCGCGAAACCCGGCGAGCTAACCGTAAGGTTGAATGGTCCTGGAGCCAGGTCTGCGAAGGAAAACTGCCCATCATCCGCGGCATGGGTTTCCTGGGCTGGAGTCTGATCGTCGCGGGTCAGGGACACGAGGGCGCCAACGACGCCTGTACCGTTGGTATCAACGATTTTCCCGCGGATATTTCCCGCTTGTCGCGGTGCTGCTTGCAGATCGGTAGCGCAGTCGGCGGTTGGCGGTACACCTACTGGGTTGGTCGCAACTCCTGCCGCAATTGGAGATTGCGGAGATTGGGGCATGGCCGGGTAAACGGCCAGAAGGAGCCCAAACGCCAGGCAGACTGCGGCGAGGCTTCCCTTGCTGAGCAGCGTTCGGAGACGGCTATCGCTCTGCTTCATCTTGCGAGACCCCTAACAGACATTAGTGTACAACTTCCCCCTGCGTATTTCCGTAACGTTTGACTATGCCTGGTTACCAAAGGCTCGTGCGCAGGGTGCTGTACTTAAGTTCAGGAGAAGTTGTAGAAAATGAACGGGTAAATCGCGCTTCGAACGAAGTGAGAGCGAAAGCATGTATTAAAATCAAAGAGGATTTCGCCCATTTCCGGCCATCGTTTGTGGAAATCCCGACAAGGGGCCACCGCGATTCTCGGTAAGCAGCTTCGGCCGATTTGGCGGCAAGCCGTGCAAGCCATCCAAGTAGGCTGCAATTCCACGATACAGGCCGTCAGCGATGCGCTGGCGCTGAGCGCCCTCCAGCAACAGACTCTCGTCGTTGGCATTGCTCACGAAAGAAATTTCCGAGAGCACTGCGGGCATGTTCGCGCCGGTGAGGACAATAAATGGTGCCTGCTTCACGCCGCGATTTTTTTCGCGATGGCTGACAACCTGGAGACGCTCTGAAAGAGTACCCTGGATTTCCGCGGCGAGCAGTTTCGATTCCGCGATTTTTTCGTTTCGCGTGATTTTCTTGACCAGGTCCGGAAGATCGTGCAGAGAAGATTGCGTCAGGGCGTTTTCGCGGATGGCGAGTTCCTTGGCTTCCTTCGAAGCGGCCAAGCTGAGGTAGTAGGTCTCGACGCCGCGGACTTCGCTGATGTCGCTGGAGTTCGCGTGGATGGAAATGAACAGGTCCGCGTCGGCGTCGTTGGCGATGGCGGTGCGCTCTTCCAGCGGAACATAACTGTCGTCCTTGCGCGTGTAGACAACCTGCGCTCCAGTGATGTTGTCCTCAATCATTTTGCCCAGACGCAACGCGACATCCAGGCAAAGGTCTTTTTCCTGCAAGCCATGCGGCCCTTTGGCTCCGGTGTCGAAGCCACCATGACCAGGATCAATCACAATGCGGTTAATCTTCAGGCCCAATTCACGGGTCAAGGAGAGGCGGCCTTGCTGGCTGCTGTGGACCTCGGGCAGCATATCGGCCAGGGCGCGTTTCGTGATGTCCCCATTGAGAGTGCGCGGTGAAGAGATGGCAGGTTGTGCAGCGGCTTCTATCGCCGAGCGATCGGGATGCGCAGGCAGTTGCGACGCTTGTCCGCGGGATGGCTGGCTCGTGGTGGCCGGCTCGGCACTGCGCATGATTTGCGTCACACCTTTGAACATTCCGTGCGGCAGGGCCAGACCTGCGGAAAGCAATACACCAAGGATGGCGCCCATCCAAACACCGGAACCGGGCAAGCCAAACGGTGGCGGCGTTTTGTAGGTAAGTCGCGAGGTCAGGCGCAGGACCGCGGCATCGTTCACCGGAGTGGCGATCAGACGATTTGATGGCAGTGGCCATGGCGCAGCCGCCGCCGTCGTGCGCAAATTGCGATTGGCCTTTTCGACGATGTCCGCGGACACCACGCGGAGGCCTCGAGCGTAAGCCTCCATCAACGCACGAGAGCAGATCTTATTGATGTTGTCGGGAGTGCCTTGGCTGAGTTCGGCGACTGCCGCTATGGCTTCTGGGTCAAACAGCGAATGGCCATGATGGCCGGCCGCTTCCAGCTTCTGCCGCATGTATCCGGCCGTCTCCATCGGAGACAGCCCTTCCAAGAGCTTCACTTCCACAATGCACTTGCGAAGTTGAGCCAGGTCGTCTTGCTTCAGCCGACTCAAAAGCTTCGGCTGCCCGCACAGAATGACTTGGAGCAGCTTGGTATTGGAGGTTTCAAACTTCAAGAGCAGCCGGAGGGTTTCGAGGACGGCATCGTCCAAATCTTCGGCGTCATCGAACAGCAGAACGAATCTTCTGCCCGCCAGCATCTCTGCGAACCAGATTCCGTTCAACTTGCTGCGCATGTCGGAAAGGTCCATTACGGAGGAATCGATTCCGAGTTCTCTGAGAAGGAATCGCAGGATGTCGGAAGGACTGCATTGTTTTTGGAATAAGTGGATGCTCCGGCCCGATTGGCGCAGGTGTTCGAGCAGTTCGCACAGTAGCGTGGTCTTGCCCATGCCGGATGCGGCGACCAGCGCCAAATTGCCCCGGTCTCCCAGAAGCGACCTTCTGAGCGAGTCCAAGACTTCGCAATGGGTGTGGGTGGCGTAAACACGTCGCGAGGTGGACGCGGCGCTGAACGGCTGCTCTAACAGCCCGTAATATTCCAGAAACATGGGCCGAACCTCCATCCCTGAAACCGCCCGCGAATCGAGACTTCGCGGCCGCTCCAAGGTTACTAACATACATAGGATGGCAGAAAAGCTCCATGCGGCGTTAGCGTTCGTTCACTCAGGATTCGGAAATTTTGGATCGCCGAATCTAGCGGGATTTCGGATACCGGGAGTACCCCACCTTTTGAACTACCAATCCCGTCTTGACCCTAGGCGGGCCTCTGTTAGGCTAGGGGCGTAGGCCTATTTGCCGGGGTCCCGTCCACCCGGTTAACCCGGTACGGAGATTAGCGTGCCCTATTCGGAACGCCGACAGCTTGAGCGCTTTCGTATTCGTGTCCCGCTGCGTTTTCGGCCGCTGGGATTGGCGTCCGGCCCTGCGGAGCATTTCGCCGAAACCGCGAATGTGTCTCGTGGAGGCTTCTTTTTCGTGACTTCGGCGCCCCTGCAGGTTGGCATGCCGATCGAGGCGACGCTGGTTATGCCTACGGAAGTGACGGGCGGTAAGTCTGACGAAACACATTGCCGCGCGCGTTTGGTCCACGCCAAGGCAGACGCGTACAGTGATGGCAGGATGGGTTTTGGCGCCGAAATTGAAATGTATATAGAGCCCAAGAAAACCACAGAGCAGGTCGCCCGGGCTCAAAAAGTGCCGCCTGGCCCGGCTAAGCCCTAAGGCTAGTTCTTCGCTCCCGCAACTTGAATGGTGGTCTTTGCCGCCCCTACATTTTCAAAGCGATCATAAGCACGCACGGCAATGGTGTGCTCTCCGGGACTGAGCCGGTGCACGGTAAACGAGTACGTCTCCGTTCTGTAATCGCTGATGCCGGTCGTGGGCCGAAGCAATATCCATTCGCCTCCGTCCACGCTGTACTGCGCCCTCTCGATGCTATTGGTTGGATGGCTGGCGGTGAATTGGAAGTCGTAGGAGACTCCTTGCGAGCGGTCTGCATTCATGCCGGTTGGACTGGCATCAATTTTTGAGATGGCCGGGGTGGTGTTGTCCACTTCAAACCGTTCGCTCTCGCGTTCCGCCTTCAAGGCGAGTTCTGGAGGATTCGAAAGGGCGTCGCTAGCTACGATCTTCAAATAGTAAGCGCCGTCGGGCATCGACGTGGTATCCCAGGAGTAGAATCTTTGTTCCAGATTGTCCTTGAGCAGGAGCCAGTCTTGTTGATTCTCCCCGCGAAAATAGACGGAGTACTTTAAGTCGTCCTCGTTGTCGTCGTGAGCCGACCACAACACGGACTGATATCCCTTTTGTAGCGTGCCCTGGGGCTGGGCCTCGAATTTGGGCTGTGGGTTGACGTTGGCGTTCATCATTCCGGCAACTGGATTTGGACTGGGCGCTGGTGGCTGTTTCAACTGTACGTTCCCGGGTGCGGACACGCCCATGGGTGCTTGCGCGCGCACTCCAGGGTCCTGCATGGCGATTCCGTCAATCACCGGAGCCACATTCTTGGGCAGGTATGCCACGCTCACCCAATCGATTCCGTCTCCGGGTCGCCCGTCGTGGATCACCGCTTTCCACTGCAGGAATCGCGCAGGCGGCACTTCCACCGGTGTGTCCGTGGCGTTGTACGGTCCAAACCACGCTGACCATTCCTTACCGGGATCTTCCGTATTTCCGCTTCGCACGTAAAGTTCCAGACGAGGCGCTTTGTTCTCCTTGGCCTTCGAGGCGCCGGTTGTCGCCGGAGGTCCCCACCACTCAATTCGTCCCCACTGGGAGAAGAGCTTCGCGTCGAATGATTGAGATTCGAAGGTGCCCTCGGCTTCGTATTCCGGACCCAGCGAAAAGACTTTTCCAGGATTTGCTGTGCACAGGTAGACCTTGCCATTCGACCCCTTCGAGATGCCCGTGATCTGCGCGGAGCCCGCCTTCGCGAGTTGGGCATACACGCCGCGTCCATCAATCACCAGCAAGGAACCGTTGTTTCCGGTGCCTGCGAGGAGGCGGCCATCGGAATTCAGGCCCAGCGAGTACACAACCTCATCGCGCGACGTCCAGATTTCTTCTGGCACTCCTTCCGTGTTGATGCGGTAAATGCTGCTCGAAATGGCCTGGGGAAAGGCCACGAACGGAGCGGAGATGGCGCCGGTCTGGATTCCCGGGTTGGATATGGTCGTGGTGCCCTGAGGCGTCGAGATGATGGTCGTCTGTCCCTGCCCTCCGCCGCGGGGCTTTTCACCGATTGCTGCGACGTAGACGTTTCCGTCTCCTACGGCGAGTGAAGTCACTTCGCGTTTGGCGGTCTCATAGAGGACGAAACCTTCTACCGCTGCGGAGGAGGATTTTTTTCCGGTCTTCTCGGCGGCGCGACTGATGCGCAGCACGCGTCCGTTTGGCTCGGTGCCGGCGAGCAGATTCCCCTTTGCGTCGAACCCCAAAACTTTGATATGCGCCTCGTCACTCGCGTAATAGACATCGCCCTTGCCGTCCGGGGACACCGCGTAGATTTGGCCCTTATCGCCGGTGGCGATGTAGAGCGTGCCATCTGGCGCGAACGCCAAATCCCAAATGTATTTCGTTTTGGGCTCGAAAAAGACGGTCTTTTCCCCATTTGCGGAGACCTTATAGACCTTGCCATCGGGAGAAGTGCCGACGTACAGCGAGCCCTTGGTGTCAAACGCGATGCACTGTGCCAGCAGGTCGGTCGATTCGAAGACCGCCTTGGGCTTTCCAGTTGCGTCGAATCGAAAGACTTTTGCGGGCGATCCTCCGCCAGCGTACAAGGTGCCGGCAGCGTCGGTGCGCAGCGACCATAGATAAGAGGCGTCCGCATCTGCCACCAACGTGAACTTCGGGGCCAGTTCCAAATGTCCGTCGCTGCGCACGGCCACGCCTTTTGCCGTGCCTTTCAAGAATTCTTCGTACGTGGACTGCCTCCAGCGCCGCGTGTGATCAGCGATGCTGGAAGTGGCTACACCGCAGAGCAGCAACGCGAGAAGCAAGAGCCGTTTCCATTGTTTCGACATAGAGGAGGTCACCGGATTTGTAAATTCAATGAAACGAGCCCAGACACAGGGCCACCGAGCACGATTGACGATTCGCTTGCCAGAGATTCGCGCAACACCTGCACGCTGCCGGGAGCCGGGCGCCCGTCAATGACGCTGATTTGCGACAGCGGCACGTTGGGGAGTTCTTTGTCGTTCCAAACCATGGTTGGTGCGGGAACAAACACGCCGACGTACAGGCGATCGTTGTGCCGCTCGCGATTGATCAGCGCGATCAACTGGTCCAAGCCTTCTGGACCGGAAGCTCCACCGGGAACCGCGCCAAAATTGAAACCGCGTGACGCACGGTTCATCCAGTCGGCGTCGCTGACCAGCACGCGCAGCGTGGAGCCTCGCGCAATCTGGTCGGGCACGTGCACCGTCGTCTCTTCGATGTGCGGGGCACCGCGGTAGGGCTGCAGCAGCACACGCACTTTCAGATTCTCTCCGGGAGCGGCTTCGCCGGTTTCCAGCCAGGCACTGGCGATGCTGTATGAATTCCTTCCTTGCAGACTCTCGACCCGCAAGGAAACGTGTTCCACGTCTGGTACTTCGAAATTGTTGGTGAACAGCCGGCCGAACACGCTTTGCACGACCATGGCGATTGGCATGCCATCCGGCAAAAGCGAATCCGAGGGCGCAAATGTGTTTTCCAGTTTCACTGGTAAGTGGCCCTTCAACTGGATTTCTCCGGTCAGGTGCAGCGTGGATCCTTCGCCATAGAGGGAGTTTTGCGTGAGCCCGCCAAACGTTGTGATGGCCACCAGGAGCGGTGTCAGCTTGGGATGATTGACCAGCTCAAAGTGCAGCTTCTTCTCGCTTGATGCAGTCGCAAAAATCAAATCCATGGGAATCATCGCCGGAGCGGTTCCCAATTTTCCGGTCACCGCGGTGAGGTGGTCGCTGGTGATGGTGCCAATCGCGCCGCCGGAATTGACGATCTTCGTGGATGCCAGCGAAGAGGAAAGCGTGGTGACCACCTCGCTGCGCGACATGGGCATCTGGATATCGCCCAAGTTCATGAACGGATGACCACATAAAAAGACGCGATCACCCTGGACGGCTGTCACCGTGCACGCGGAGTTGATAGACATGTCGCCGCGCACGAGCACCATTCCCGCCATGTCTCCTGGCGCCAAGTGCGCATGGGGATCATCTTTTTGGTCCGCCGCCGTTCCGCCCTGCGTTGCGACCAGCCCGTAAGTTTGCAACTGCCCGGCAAACTGTTGCAGCGCGGCCGGCTGAAATCCGGAAAATACCAGCGGGGTTTCAATCGGTTGCAGCGCCGAACCGCTTGGCAGCGTATTCTGCGCTACCGTTTCCTTTGGCAGTTCGAACTGCTGTATGGCCGCTTGTGTCGGGGGAGTTGCAGGCGGTTGGCGCAATACATCTTCAATAGGAGTTACACCCGCGATGGCTTCCTTGGTGAAGATTCCGAGCTTCAGTGAGAGTGCTCCCGCTAGTTTGCCTTCGAGATACACTGGGCTGCCGCTCATGCCTGCGACCACGCCGGTGTGCTCCACTTTTGGACCCTTCAGCTCGACCAGAATGATGGATTGCTTGGGGCCCAGGAAATTGGGCATGACTCCCAATACTTCCAGGTCGAACTTTTCCACCTGATCGCCGGCGAAGATGGTGTAGGCGTATCCCTGCATCCCGGCATGCACCTGGTCCACGGGGATGGTCTCCGTGGATTGTTGCGGGGCGGCCAGAGGGTAGAGGGCCCCAAGCAGCAGGGAACCGAGTAGCGCGACTGTTAATCGTTGGAATGATTGGCCCATAGGCAGATAGACGTAACCCCCGAAGGAAGGCAGCATGATACTGGGTGGGGACCTAGAGAGCAATTGAACCACCAGCCAGTCCGGTCTACCCCGCTAGTCTTAGAAGTCCTAGGCCTCCGGTTGGTTGTGAGGTGGTGCATCGCGGCAGCAAGAGCGATTCCTCGCTTCGCGGACGTCGCTCGGACCCGCCTACTGATTGGCGGAACAAAGAAAGGCGTTGCGGCTTAGCCAGGAATCGCTCAGGCTGTGGCGCACAACTGCGGTCTGTGCGAGGATGTTGCCACAGGAGAAGCATATGTCTGAACCAACAAAAGAAGAGTTGCTGGCCAGGATTGCGGAACTTGAGAAGAAGAACGAAGGCCGCAAAAAGGGTGCCTTGGAATTCCGGGTCGGTGAGAAGGGTGGCGTCAGCGTTTACGGGCTGGGGCGTTTCCCGGTCACGCTGTATTACGAGCAGTGGATTCGCCTGCTGGATGTCTCCAAAGATCTACGCGAGTTCCTGGAAGAGAATAAATCCCGGCTGAAGCTGAAAGATCAGAGCAGTTGATTGATTTCTTTGACCCAACCCGCAAATGGGTCGTTCCCGTTGAACGTGTGGTCAGTCGTGGTGGTGCATGGCGAAGATCTTCGCGGTGCTGTCTTCGTAGGGGTACACGTGCACCATCCACCCAAAGATTACCGGATAGAAAGTGCCACCGGCCGCATCGCAGGCCGCCTGCGTGGTGATTGAGCCTCGCAGACCGAACTTCATCCAATTAGCATGGCGGCGGTCCCCCTTCGGCGGCATGCACAAATTTGTATGCAGATGCCAGGTAGCAACGCTGAGGGGGACGCGCTCGTTTAATTGCTCCTCGGTTGCGCGTTTCGGCATGGTGTACATGGCGCCGACCAGCTCATAGCCGCTGGCTGTTTTCTTGTAGAGCAGGGAAGTGGGCCTTGCGGGATCGAATGTAAAGGCTTCCAGGAATCCATTCTCGTAATTCGTGAAGTGGTACTCCTGCTGCGGGACGTTGGGCATGAAAATCTTGAAACCCTCGTCGAGGGCCACGTGGTAGTCCTTGTATTTCTCAATGCCCGCGCGCAATTGCTCGACAATCTCGTTCGCGCGCTTCTGATCTTCGGCAGAGACCGGACGCGAGGCGGTCATATGCATGTGCGGAGTATCGCCGTGGTGCATATGCTGCATGTCGACCATGGCGTTGTGTTCGCCGACGGAGGCGTCGTCGGGATCCATGGTCATTCCCGTCATGCTGGCGTGATCCGCGCTCTGGGGTTCTTGCGGCGGCTGCGGTGTGGTCAACGGTACTGTTGGCGGGTGATGAGACGGTATCGCCGCGAGCAGAACTCCCACAAGGAACAGGGCGCCAAGGCCGATTGCGGCATTGGTGAACAGTTGTCGCAAGGTCTTACGGGCAAACATTCTTCCTCGCTTCGATGGTGTTGCGCAGGGGCAGGTCCGCGGATGCGGAATTTTTTGCCACAATGCGCTTAGGTTTTGTCTTCCATTTCATAATACGCATGTGCTCGAAGATAATTTCCCTGGGAATTCCTGGTTCGTTCCCAAGGCAAACTGTCCGGCGGTACAGGGAATTGTTGGCTACTTTTTGCTCCTGTACTGCGACGTAGGGCGACCGGCGACCAGCGATCAGGAAGCAGCGCGGTCGGCTGCGTCTCGAATCCACCATGTTAAACTGGGCTTCATCGTGAAATCCGAATCCATCCAGGCCATCAAAGCGCTGTCTGGCGCGCTCGAAATTCCCGGCGACAAATCCATCTCGCACCGTTACGCCATGCTTGCGGCATTGGCCAATGGCACCAGCCAACTGCGCAATTTCGCCGCCGCCCGCGATTGTCACAGCACGCTGGGTTGCATGAAGTCCCTTGGTGCCGGCGTTAAAGTGGAAGGCTCGACGGTGCACATCACCGGTCATGGCCTGCGGGGCCTGAAGAGTTCCTGGCGAACGCTGGACGCGGAGAATTCCGGAACCACTATTCGCCTGCTCTCCGGCATCCTCAGCGGCCAATCGTTTACTACTAAAATTACTGGCGACGCATCGCTGCAAAAACGGCCCATGAAACGCGTCATGACGCCTCTTCGCGAAATGGGCGCGGACATTCGCGGCCGCGACGAAAATTTTCCTCCGCTGGAAATTCGCGGTGGAAAATTGCGCGGTATCCACTACCACATGCCGATGGCCAGCGCGCAGGTGAAATCCGCGGTGCTGCTCGCGGGACTTTACGCGCAGGGCGAAACTTCCGTGACGGAGTCGGCTACCACCCGCGACCACACCGAACTTGCTCTCCTGGAGTTTGATGCTCGCGTCCGCAAAGAAGGTCGCACCATATCTGTTGAGGGAATGGGCGCTGGGAATGGCAATCCCGCGCTCCGGCCGATCTCCGCCGATGTTCCCGGCGATCTGTCCTCGGCGGTTTTCTTCATCGCCGCGGCTTCCTTGCTGCCGGAATCGAATCTTTACATCGCCAATGTGGGCTTGAATCCGACGCGGTCGGCAATCCTCGATTTGTTCAATCAAATGGGTGCATCGATCACGGTGGTCAATTTGCAGACCAAACAGGGCGAACTCATCGGCGATCTATCGATCCAGGGCGCGCCGCTGAAGGGCGGTCTGATTTCCGGAAACCTTGTGCCGCTTTTGATTGATGAATTGCCGATGCTGGCTGCGCTGGGTCCTTATACGGAGCAGGGAATTGAAATTCGAGATGCTGCCGAGCTTCGCGTCAAGGAAAGCGATCGCATCGCCGCGCTCGCCGAAAATCTGAAGCGCATGGGCGCCAAAGTGGAAGAACGACCGGATGGACTGCGTGTTGAAGGGCGCGACGCCGGGAAACTTCATGGGGCGGAGATCGATTCCCGCGGCGATCATCGCATCGCCATGGCCTTTGCGGTTGCGGGACTGGCTGCCTCCGGTGAAACGCGCATTCTCAACGCTGATTGCGCGGCTGTATCTTATCCGACGTTCTTCCAGGAATTGCGGCGACTGGCGAAGGCATAAGGATATCGAGGGATATCAGATATCAGTGATCAGATATCAGGAACCGGAGCCCGAAAGAACATGGCAATTGCCAGCGGCTCTGTGTGGACATGGTGGCACTTATGTCATATTAGTTAATATTACTCATATATTATATAATCCGAACAAAGACGAACAGTCGAGGCCCGAATCCGGGTCCTGATATCTGGTAATCGTTTTCCTGGCCGGTCTGTCGGCTTACGCCATCTCGGCCCGGGTTTCTATTTAGGTAAGTATCATGCATCCTGGCGCAAATCCGTAATCGATGCGCTGTAAACTAGACACAAGTTCGGCCGTAGACAGAAGGATTCTTCATGTTCTCCAAAGTTCTGTGCGTGCTCCTTTTTGCGAGTTCCAACGGTGGTGTGGTTGTGTTGTGCTGTTTGGCCGGCATGGCCGTGGGCGCAGTGCTTTTCTTCAAAGGCTTCAGCATGTTGCGGTTCAAGCGGCTGATTCTGGACACGCCGTTGTCGCGCATCCACAGCGCTTCCATCGGGCTCGTAGAAGTGACCGGCACTCCTGTAGGCCCCTACATCCTCTCCGCGCCAATCACTGGCGCCCCTTGCTATTACTATCGCGTCCGGGCGTGGCAGTGGGTCGAATCTGGAAAAGAACATGAATGGAAATCCGTACTGGACGAAAGCCTGCACGTTCCATTTTTTCTGGAGGACAGTACCGGCAGAGTCTTGATCGATCCCCAGGGAGCAGACCTGGACGTGCACAAAAGCTTTTCCGACGAAGTGGGTGCTTCGTTCTTTCGAACCCCGGGCATGATGCCGCCGAACGTGCTGAAGTTCCTGGCCACGCGGGGATTGGTGCCTGAAGAAAAAATCAAATTGGAAGAGCGCATCATTCCGCAGGGCTTCCCGCTCTTTGTCTTCGGCACGCTTGGAGAAAATCCGGCGTTGAATTCCGGTTCGGTGCGCCCGCGCATGAATTCCGCGACAACGGTCTCTTTCGATTCTCCGAGTCGCGGTTCCTCCGCGGGCGTTACCTTTCGGACTCCCATTGGAGCCAGTGTCTCCTCCCGCGGTGCCACGGCGGTTGCTGACGTCCTGAGTCACCTTCCCGGAGTTCAGGTGGAAACCACGGAAATTCAGATTCCAAAGGACGGCACGCCTGCCGTTGTTCCGGATCGCGCCGCGGCATCGTGGAATCGCGCGGGCATGACATTTCCACCTAACGTTCTGCCCAATTCCGCTAAGCCTTCCTCGGATAAGTCCGCGTTTGGCGAATTCGATCTTCATCCTTCGGTTGCCATCGGCAAGGGTGAACACAAAGAACCTTTTGCCATTTCCGGGTACAGCCAAAAAGAACTGGTCAGCAAACTGGCGTGGAAGTCCATGGCGTGTATCTGGGGTGGCCCGGTGGTGACGCTGGCGTGCGCTTATTTCTTGATGGTCTATCTTCAGTGGATTCCCTAGACCCCGGGGGGAGGAGCGGCTATGGGTGTGATTCCTTCTCTCGTGATGCTGTTCGTGGTTGTCGGCGTGCTGATCTATGTGGGCATGATTTATAACGGTCTGGTGGCCATGCGCAACGACATCGACAAGTCTTGGGCCAACATTGATGTGCTGTTGAAGCAGCGACACGATGAGGTGCCCCGGCTCGTCGACGTGTGCAAAGGATATATGCAGTACGAGCGCGAGACGCTGCAAACTTTGATCGAGGCGCGGGCCCGGTATGCTACCGCTGCCACGCTGGACCAGAAGGTGCAAGCTAGCGGAAGCGTGACAGCCTCAGTTGGAAAAGTTCTAGCAGTGGCGGAGAAGTATCCGGCGTTGCAGGCGAATGCGTCGTTCCTGGAAATTCAGAAACGCATCTCCGAACTGGAGAACCAGATCGCCGACCGCCGCGAGTTCTACAACGATTCCATCAATCTGTTCAATACGCGGCTGCAGCAGATGCCGGACGCGTTTGTGGCGCGGTTCTTCGGGATGCAGCCCCGGTTCATGTTCCTTGTCAGCGCGGCGGAAAAAGCTCCTGTACGCCTTGCTTTGAACGCGCCGGAAGCATAGCGGCGATTGGTAACTTAGGTTTACTGTTCGGTGGCCGGAGGAAGCGGCGTTTTTGGCGGCGCCATCGGTGAGGGCAGGGGGACCGGCGCTGGCACCGGCATTGGTCTCGCGACAATGGATGTGCGGTGCAACTCAATATTCCCATAACTCGTTTTCAGGGTGATTTTTGGTCCGCGGCCGGATCCAAACTTGCCCGATACGGTTGCGTCGCCAGACGGGGACTTGACGGGACCGAGTCCTGGAAACTCTGAATCGATATCGCAATTCCGGCATTCGGCCTGAATCTCGAAGCTCGAGCTGCCGGGAATCGTCAGGGAAATGCCGGACGAGGAATTGGTGATGGTTACGTCTTCTTTCGGCACGATGCTAAACCGGACGCTTGTTTGGGCGTTTCGATTATCGATATTCACTTTTCCGCCGGGATTCTCCACGTTGATTTCTGTATCGCGCGTACGCAAGTTGATGTTCCCCGGGGCATCCACCAAGTCCAGATTGCCACTACCCACTTCCATGTGCCCGGACAGTGAAGACACGGTTAGATCGGTGCGCGGCGACACTAAGCGGACGCCCTTGGTTACTTTGTCCGCGCGCACCGGCCCATAGAAATCGCCTTCCACGGTCAGGCTTCCGGTAGTGTCGTTCGCTTCAATCTCGCCGCCCTTACCGGAAATCTTCACGTCGCCCTTGGTGTCGGAGACTTTGACATCACCTTTTCGCATTTCAATGGAAACGTCGCCATTGGTTCCGCGCACTTCCACATCCCCGTTTTGATCCGTCACGTTGACATCGGCCATGAAATCGGAGATGGACACATCCCCTTTTTCCGTTTTGACCGTCACTGGTGACTTTTGCGGCACGGAGACATCCAGGTCCAGGCTGATTCGCGAATCGGAAGTGTCGTAGCCGCTGGGGTGCACTTCGTAAGTGCTCCCGTTCTGGATAATTGCCACGTTAACGGGCTTGGCGATCCGCTCTGCCTGGGATTCGTTCCAAGTCTTTACGTTTTTTTTCGCGGACACCTGGATTCGTTCGTCGTCGGTCGCGCGCACGGTGATGTCACCGCGGATGGTTCGAATGGAAACATTGGTATTTGCCGGGATGGATTTTGAGGGCACATCCAAGTCGTATTCGTAATTGTCGCCAGAGGGTTCAATGATTCCGCCGAGCCTCTTCCTGGTATCTTCCACGCCAACGACGATTCCCATGATTGCGATCATCGCGATCACCAGGAACACTTCGCCGCCGGTGATTCCGCCGCCGGTTCCGCCAAAACGCCGCCCCACGGTCCGTTCATACAACTTGATCAGACCCCAGAAAATAATGAGTAGAGGCCACCAGCGCGTAAAAACCGTAGTGATTTCCAGATGTCCGTAGTTGTGCAGCAGCAGAAGAATACCTACGGAGATGAGGACCAAACCAGAGAAAAGACCGCTGCTGCGCGACCGGGTGCTCGCCATAGCGTTCTTATTGCCCCTGACTGCTGTACGGCGTCTGTGGAGGGGTGCTTGGAGGGATCGTCGGCGGTGCTGGCGTTCCAATCGGGGGCGGCCCAGGCTCTACGTGTCCTTCGCGCGGCGCCATCGATGATGCCAAAAGCAACACGCCAATCACTACTAACAGCACCGGCCAAGTGTTGGTGAAATCGAAGTGCCCGCCGCGCACTTGTGAAAGCAGAAAGAGGATGCCGAGAGTGATCAGAATCGCGGGACCCATCATTCCGCGGACGGTGCAACTCTGGCAGCGGCATCGTATTTGCGCGCTCATGATTTTCCTCTCTTCAATTTTGTCCGCCCATGCGGTTCCTAAGCAGCCAGACCCCAATGCCAATCAGAATCAGCGGGAAGATGAGCTCACGGACGCGGTACATCTCAAAGACCCCAAAGTTGTTCAGCAGGAACAAAGCACCCAAGCCGATCAACAGAATCGGACCAATGGCTTTCTGCTTGGTCCAATTCTCCAGGGGATCCTGATAGTTCTCGCCGGTTTGCCTGGCTTTCAGCGTGCGCACCGCGTCGATCGCCATGTAAAACGGGAATATAATTAACGCGCAGATCAGCACGGCTTGCGCGCCGTTTCCCAAATCCAGATTGATGCCCAGAATGATGCCCGCAAAAATCACGATGTGCAGCAGCGCTTTGTTGTATTCCCCGTTGTAAATGGCCCCCAGCCCGGGAACCAGCCCAAGCAGGAAGGCCACCCCGGCTTGCCCTTTCGCATTTACGGGAGCAGGCACCCCGACGGGCGGCAATGCGGGCGCAAGGCTCCCTTCAGGCGTGACCACCGCGGGCTCAGGCGCTAATCCCACGACCCTGGCCAGGCAGTCCTCGCAGTACAGCACATCGCGCACCGGCCGCACGCATGCCGGACACATCGGTTTCCCGCAGTTCCGGCAAAAACCCGATGCCTCCACATCAGGATGCACCGCACATTTCATCGAAAGCTCCTCTCGAGCACTGCGGGACACTGCGCTGCCAGCAGCTCCACCTGCCGGCCAATTTCATTTGCGCGATTCTGCTGCTTCGGCTGCGCATGGGTGTGGTCATCACTTTGGCCAGGCTGCTTCTCCGGCGTGGATTTCGGCGCGCTCTCTTCCGGCGCCTGCAGATCGTTTTCGCCCTGACGCAACCGCGACTGGATCTCATACACCACGCGCAAATCGCTTACATACTTCACGCAGTTGGCTTTCGCCAAATGGTAACGGCGGTTCGCGTTGAGGTACATATTCATGGGGTACAGCTCCGCCAGTTTTGGTTTACGCAGCGAAATGCCCGATGCGCCCACCAAAATGATTAATGTGGCCAGCACACTGGCAGCACCATACGCGAACTTTGGAGTCGCCAAACCACGAATGAAATTCCGAATTGTTTGCCAGGCCGTAACCTTCTCACGCGGGCCCAAAGTGTTGTCCAGGATCGAGTAGACCAATCGCGGCGGAGCTTCCAGCTGTTCCATCGAGCGCAACTCGCTCATCACGCTTCGGACGCTGGCCACCAAGGGTGCACACTCGGCGCAACTTGCCAGATGCGCTTCGAACTCCGCGCGGTCCGGGGCCTGCAACAGTCCTTCCAGATAGTCACTTAACTGCGCTTCGACTTGGTCACATGTCCAGGTCATCGTTCGACCCCCATGGGCAGCCCAATTCCTGCCCCTAGAATTACCAGATTCTCCATGATTTCGCCCGTCTTCATGACGGCCTCACTCCCATTTGCTGCAAAACCTTCGCCAGTTCGATGCGCCCGCGGTTGATGCGAGATTTCACGGTGCCTTCGGGTACCGCCAGGACTTGCTGGATCTCCGCGTAGTCTAACTGCTGCAGATCACGCAAAATCACCGCCTCACGCAATTCCGGAGAAAGCTTGGTCAGCGCCGATTGTACTTGACCGCTCAATTCGTTCATCAAGGCCTGTTGGTCCGGGCGGCGCGCCGACGATTCTTTGTTCTCGACGACAGGCATAGCATCATCGAGCGAATCCGTCTGGCGGTCTCGCTTGGTCCGGCGGTAATGGTCAATCAGCAAATTTCTTGTCACGCTAGTCATCCACGTCGCAAATCCACCGTGTGCTGAACGGTAGCTTCCTAGAGTCCGGTAGACCCGCAGAAAAACCTCCTGCGAAATGTCCTCGGCCTCGGTTCGGTTACCCACGAATCGGTAGCACACGTTAAAAATGCGGCGCGAGTGGCGGCGCACAAGTTCCTCCCAGGCCGAGCCATCGCCCTGGAGGCAACGCTGGACCAGTTGGGCATCCTGCTCCAAGCTTCCTTAGCCCCATTCTCCAGTAACCTGCTCAGGCATAACCCTTTAAAAGAGCTACTCGGCCTGTCATCTAATGGAACGTAAATTGCCCCTGAAATGTTCCCCGTCACAGGCAACCCCAACCTGCCAACCTGAGGGCATGTTACTCGGGTGAGCCGAACGAAACAAGGCCTTGCCTTTGTATTGTTTACCTCGTCGGCTTGACGGGCCGCTTGTTCCCCAGTAGGCTCCCTGCATATGTCCTTTCGGTCGAGGAAGTGGTGGATCGTCGGTATTGGCGCGCTCATCGTCGCCTTCCTTCTGTATCGCTCCCGTGGATTGCTTCATCTCAGCCAGTTCAGCGGCGCCAAGCTTTGGGATGCCATCCGTGGCGCGAACTACCTCTACCTGCTACTGGCGGTAGTCGCCATTTATGCCTGCTACGCGATCCGGGCGCTTCGGTGGCAACGGTTCCAGGCTCACGTTGGTCCGGCAAATTTCTGGAATATCTACGCCATGAATCTGGCTGGGTTCAGCGCGCTGTTCCTTCTGGGCCGTGCCGCCGAACCGGTGCGCCCGCTGTTGATCTCGCGCAAGGACAAAATCCCGCTGGCTGATACCTTTGGCGTGTACGCGTTGGAACGCATTCTGGATGCGGCGTCGACGGCGGTACTCGCGTCGATCGGCCTTCTGGTTTTCGAATCCTCCGGCCATCTTGTCGCGCAGGGCACGGGCTCTGCGTTCGAGAAAGCCGCGCGCACTGCGGGAACGGCCTTTTCCGTTGGCGCGATTGTGGCCATAGCTGGACTGATCTATCTGCGCGTCCACGGCTCCGCGGTTCTGGAGCGGCGGATGCAGGGATGGCTGGCGGCTCACGGATGGCGTGCCAGCGTGGCGCGCATTCTGCTCGGTTTCGCGCGCGGAGTGCAGACCGTGCGCACGTGGGGCGATGTGTTCGCCGCGGTTTTTCTTTCGTTAATCCATTGGGCCCTCGTGGTCCTCTGCTATTTTCTGGTAATGAAGGCTTTTGGCGGACGCCTCGGCACGCTCACGTATACCGACGCCATGGTGGTTCTGGTATTTAACATGGTCGGGTCGGCGGTCCAATTGCCCGGGGTCGGTGGCGGCGCTCAGGCGCTCTCCATCGTGGCTCTGACCCATTTGTATGGAGTGGAACAGGAAGCGGCAGTGGCCGCCTCCATGGTCTTGTGGATTATCACTTTTGCGTCGTGCTCTCTCGTCGGCATCCCGCTACTGTTCAAAGAAGGTTTTTCGCTGGGAGAATTGCGCCGCATGCGCGAGCATGAAGCCGAAGACATCGACGCCGAAATCCTGGATCACCCACGCACGCCATCGTAGCGTTCTCCCGGTGCTGTGCGGCTTTTTCGAAGCGCGACAGCTATCGAGCGCTTTTGCGGCCGGTTCTGCCAGCGGATATCTGTTATCCTCTTCCTTACAATCGTCAGGAGAATTCCCGAGTGAAGTGCCCTTTTTGTGCGCACCTGGATGACAAGGTAATCGACTCTCGCGAAGGCCGTACTGGCGACACTATTCGGCGCCGGCGCGAATGTCTGAAATGCTCCCGCCGCTTCACTACCTACGAGCGTATTGACGAAATTCCCTACATGGTGATCAAAAAGGATGGCCGACGGGAGCGCTTCGAGCGGCAGAAAATTCTTCAGGGTTTGCTGAAGGCTTGCGAGAAGCGTCCGGTTCCCACGCCAAAACTCGAATCGATCGTGGATGAAATCGAAGGCGTAGTGCACGAAGCGACGGAAAGGGAACTGACCACAACCGAGATCGGCGAAATGATCATGCACCGGTTGAAGAAGCTGGACAAAGTCGCGTATGTGCGGTTTGCCAGCGTTTACATGGACTTCAAGGACGTGCAGGAATTCATGTCCGAACTGAAAAACCTGCTCAAGGATCGCGCTGTAAAGAAGTAACCGCGTGCTAGGTGGACATGGGGCACAACATGTTGTGCCTCCCACGAAGAAAGGAACGCCTCAAAAGGCCGTAGCTTCTACCAAATCCTCACGCGGTCCGGCGGCGCCAAGTACAACTTCTCTCCAGGAGTGACATCGAACGCGCCGTACCACGCATCGATGTTGCGCACCGTGTCTGCGCGGTACTGCGCGGGTGCATGCGGATCCGTGGCGACTTGCTGGCGCTGCGCCGCTTCTCTTGCTTTTGATCCCCAATTCTGGGCGAAGGCGATGAAGAATTGCTGATCGCCATTGAAACCATCCTGCGGCGGGGCCGTCTTCCCGTTGAGCGCGGCGTGATAGCCATCGTAGGCTGCGGAAATTCCCGCCACGTCTGCGATGTTCTCCGCCAAGGTTTGCTTTCCGTTCACGGAAATATCCGGAAACGGTTTGTAGGTGTCGTACTGCGCCGCCAGTTTCGCGGTGGCCGCTTCAAAATGCTTCAGATCGGCGTCGGTCCACCAATTGCGCACGCGACCCTTGGAATCAAAGGCGCTGCCTTCGGTGTCGAAGGTGTGGCTGATTTCGTGGCCGATGACCGAACCGATCGCGCCATAATTCACGGCATCCGGAGCTTGTGCGTCAAAAAAGGGCGGCTGCAGGATGGCTGCGGGAAAATTCAAGGCATTTTGCAACGGCAAGTTCACCGCATTCACGGTCTGGGGCGTCATGGACCACTCGTGGCGGTCAACTGGTTTACCCAGTCGCGCGAGGTCGTTCTGATAATCAAACAACCTGCCGCGCCAGATATTTCCGAAAATATCGTCGGCCTTTACTTCGTAAGCGGAATAGTCCTTCCAGGTTTCGGGATAGCCGACGCCTACATAGAGAGTGTTCAGCTTTGCCTGGGCCTCGGCTTTTGTCGCAGGGTCCATCCAGTCGAGGGCGTCAATTCGTTTGCGGAACGCGGCGATCAGATTCGCCACCATTGCCTGAGCCCGGGCCTTGGCTTCCGGTGGGAAATACCGCTGCGCATAAATCTTCCCGACTTCGTCCCCCAGGAAAAGATTCACTACGGCAACTCCGCGTTGCCAGCGCGGACGCATCTGTGGCGCGCCCGTCATAGTCTTCCCAAAAAACGCGAAGCGCTCGTCCGCAAGGGCCTTCGGCAGAACGCCGGCGCCGGCTTCGATCTCGTGATAGGCCAGCCAATCCTTCCATGTTTCGAGAGGCGCGGAAGCGACCAGAGCGGATTCACCAGCGAACGCGCTGGGCTGCCAGACAATAAAGTTCGCTTGTTGGGTTAAACCTGCGCCGCGAAAATATTCGGGCCAGTCGAGCCCCGGCGCTTTGGCAGCAAAGTCTGCCTGGCTCCAGGTGTTGTTCGCCTTGTGAATGTCCTCGTTATCCGCCAGGGACAGGTGCTTTTCTGCGATGGAGTGTTCCAGTTGGATGATGCGCTTGGCGCGAGCGTCTGCGTCTGTGAACCCCGCCAGTTTCAGCATGGCGGAGACGTGCGTTTCATACGCGCTGCGAATTTGCTGCATGTGCTCGCTGTCCGCCAGGTAATACTGGCGGTCCGGCAATTGCAGACCCCCTTGCAAAAGGTATGCGGCGTAATGGTCGGAGTCGTTAAAGCCAGGCGCCACCCACAGCCCGAACAGATTTGCCGTGTGGAAATTCGTGTTATTGAGGGCATCCACATCCGCGCGCAAGCTCTTTCCCAACGCGTAGGCCAGTTCACGCTTGTCTTTAATCTGCGCGATGGCATCCAGATGTGGCTTCAGTGGCGCCAGTCCCTTCGCTTCGATCCCCGCTTCGTCCATGTAGGAGTTGTACAGGTCCGCGATTTTCTTTGTGCTGGAGCCGGACGCTGCGTTGGCCTTCGCGGCTTCTTCAATCAGCGCGGCCGTGCGCTTATTGCTGACCTCGTCCAGCTTGGAAAACACCCCGATCCCCGAACGGTCGGGCGGAATTTCCGTGCGTTTAATCCATTCGCCATTTGCGTAAAGGTAGAAATCATCGCCTGGCTTAACGGTGCGGTCGATATTGGCCACCGCAATGCCATGGGTCTCTTCTTTCGCCGCTTCCTGTGCCTGCACGATGGCGAACGCCGAACCCAGCGCGAAGATGAGCGCGCTGCTTGCAACGAATGTCGAAAATCTTGTCGTGAATTTCATCTAACCCGCTCCCTGACGGCCGCAACACACCCTGCGCGGCTGACTCTTTGAGTATAGACGCGGTGCGCGGCGCCTCGGTAGTCGGCTGGGACCGCGCAACGCCGGCTCGCGCTATACTACAGCCCCATGCCTGCCATTATTTGCATGCTGCGCGGCGTCAATGTCGGCGGCCATAATAAAATCCAGATGGAGGCGCTTCGCGCGCTTTGCGAATCCCTCAAACTGAAATCACCGCAAACCTACGTGCAGAGCGGCAACGTCGTCTTTCTTTCGACGGAGAAGAACCTGGCTCTTCTTTCGCAACGCATTCAGGATGCCATTGAACGCAATTTTGGTTTCCGGCCTGACGTGGTGCTTCGGACTTCCTCGGAAATGCGCCACGTGATCGCCAGAAATCCGTTTGCCAGCCGCCATGGCATTGATGCCGCCAAACTTCTGGTTACTTTTCTGGCTGCTGAGCCCGCTAAGCTGGCGCGCGAAAGCCTTCTAGAGCTTGATACTCGTGGGGAGGAAATCCATTTCCATGGCAACGAGCTGTACATTTATTTTCGCAACGGCATCGGGAAGACCAAGCTGTCCTGGGCTGCCGTAGAAAAGGCATTAAATACTTCGTTCACCGGGCGGAACTGGAATACTGTTATCAAGCTTCACGAGATGGCGGAATCCCTCGAGGAGTCTGTCTGAAGACGCCCGCGTTTTCAGAATCCGGGCGGCCGCTCGCTTACCACTCCAAACGCGTTTTCGAGTGCGATCCCCGCTCTGCCCACGGTGCCTTCGTCGAACAATCTTCCGATTAGAGTGACGCCATGGGGCACGCGGCGCGGCGGGGAGAATTTCGGCAGCGGGCGCGATGAATCGGGCGCCCAGTCGGTGCGCGCCTCCGCCACTTCTACAAACCCCGCACGCATCGTCAGCGAGGGATGCCCGGTATTGTTGGTGATGGTGAGGATGTCGTCGCGCAAGGAGGGAACCAACAGCAGGTCGACGCTTTCAAATACTCGCGCCATCTCTTCGCATACTTTCCGGCGGAACCGGTCTGTTTGGACAAAATCGACCGCAGACAAGAAGCGTGCCTGACGGAAAATATTCGGCCAGGCATCGTATGTCTGCTCGCGTAAGTCCTTAAGGCCACCGTTTAGTGTCAATTCTTCGAACGCAGCCGCACCCTCGGCAAACAGGATCAGGTTGAGCGATCCGTAGGGCCAATCCGGTATAGACACTTCCACCAATTCCATCCCGACTTTCTTCACGGTCTCCAGCGCCGCTCGATCCACTTCGGTCGCGGGTGCCTCTTTCATCCAAGCCGGGAAGTACCCCACGCGCAATCCCTTGACGCTGGCATTGGCGTCAAAATCCAAGGTGCTCGGCACGCTCGATAAATCTCCCGGGTCTTGGCCAGAAATCGCTTGCAGCACTAGCAGAGCGTCTTCCACGCTGCGCGTCATCGGACCCAGCTTGTCCAACGACCAGCACAACGTCATCGCGCCGGTTCGTGGCACGCGTCCATACGTTGGGCGCAATCCCGTTACGCCGCAGCGCATGCTCGGGCTTACGATGCTGCCGCCAGTCTCGCTGCCGATGGCGAAGCCCACCAGTCCCGCCGCCGTGGCGGCTCCCGGGCCTGCGCTGGAGCCCGATGCGCCTTCTTCGAGCAGCCACGGATTCATCGTTTGCCCGCCAAACCAAATATCGTTCAGCGCCAGCGCGCCGAGACTGAGCTTCGCAATGAGCACTGCGCCTGCATCGTTCAACCGCTTGACCACTGCCGCATCGTCCTTCGGTATCCGATTTCGATACGGCTCTGCGCCGTACGTCGTGGGTATGCCTTTGGTGTCGAGCAAATCTTTGCCGCCCCAGGGAATCCCGTGCAGTGGACCACGATAGCGTCCGGCAGCAATTTCCGTGTCCGCTTGTTTCGCCTGCTGCAACGCCAGTTCGCGAGTCAATGTAATCACGCAGCGCAGCTTGGGGTTGTACTGCTCGATGCGCTTCAAATAAATTTGTGTCAGCCGCTGCGAACTCAATTGTTTCTGTTCGATCCAGCGCGACAGCTTCGTGACCGGCGCAAATGCAATGTCTTCTTCATTCGCCGGTAACGGCCCCGGATCGACTTTGCTGCGCACAAACCGATTCTTTCCCGTTGGTACTTTTTGTCCGGGCATCACGCTCTGGTATCGAGAAAATGGCGCCAGCGTGGGCTCCAGGGCAATCTTCTTGGGGCCTGTGCGCCGCTCGTACAACGAGGCCATGTTTCCCCGCCAACTTGTAGCTGCTTGAGCACGCTCTGGATCGGTCATCTGTACCTGGACAAGCTTTCCCGCTTCGGCAAAGGTCCCGGGTGTGACCTCCGGCCCCACTGCGGGTCCGGTGCCGAACGCTGGTGGCGCACCTGCCGGCTGTTGCTGCGAAGGATCTTGTGCCGCAACAGTTTCTGCGGCAGTGCCAAAGGCCACCACTCCTGCCGCCACGCCCAGCGTTGTCTCCGCCAAGAACTCTCTTCGCGTTTTCGTCATCATTTTCCTCCGCCGCGCATTCTACCTGACTTGTGCCGTGGTGGTATGATTCCGGCCATGACGACACGTTTTTCTGTTTTCCGACTATTGTTTCTGTTGGTGATTGCGTCGCTCTTTGCGCATTTGATCTTCTCTCAATCAACCCCGACCGCCACTTCGCTCATCGTTTTGCACGCTGCTCGACTGCTCGAAATCGACACCGGGAAAATCATCACCCCCGGCGAAGTGTTGGTGCAAGGCGAACGCATTGTCGAAGCCGGCTCAAGCGTGAAGCATCCGCCGCAAGCGCTGATCGTTGATCTTGGTGACACCACACTCATGCCGGGGCTTATCGATGCGCACATCCATCTTTTTCTGCACCCCGGCGCGGAGGATCTGCAAACGGTGGAGGAGTCCATCCCGCAACGCACCATTGTCGCAACCCTGGCCGCCCGCGATGACCTCATGGCCGGATTCACCGCGGAGCGCGACATGGGCACCGAAGGGGCGGGTTCCGCGGATACCGCGGTGCGCAATGCTATCAATAACGGACTGATTCCCGGGCCGCGGCTGCGTATCAGCGGAAACGCCATCGACATTCTCGGCGGCCACGAAGACGCCATCCATTTCAACCCCGAACAACACATCTTCTCCAACGCGACCTACGCGAACTCTGCCGAACAATTGGTGACTGTTATTCGCCAGCAACTGAAAGAAGGCGCAGACTTCATCAAGATTTACGAAACTGGCCCAGATTCAGCCCGCGATGGCCGTTTCTCGACGCCGTATCAATACACCGAGACTGAACTCGCTGCCGCCGTGCAGGAAACCGCTCGCACCGGAAAACGCGTTGCCGTTCACGCCACCGGCGAACCCGGCGCCCTTTACGCCGCGCAGGCAGGGGTCGCTTCCATCGATCACGCCTATCAACTCAGCGATGAAACCATGCGGCTGATGAAAGAAAAGCAAATTTTCGCGGTCCCTACTTTTGCTATCACCGAATATTTTGCCGATCATGCGGCCACGCCCGAGGGTGCGCAGCGCGAACACGCCCTTCAGAATCTTCATGTGCAGGAATTTCGCAAACAACTTGCCGCGGGGGTACCCATGGCTGTGGGTTCTGACGTAGGTCCTTTTCCTCATGGCACACAAGCGCGCGAGTATGTGTTGATGGTGCAATACGGGATGAAACCTATGGACGCGCTGCAAGCTGGTCTGCTCAATGGCGCAAAGCTCCTCGGGTGGCAAAATGAAATCGGCGCTCTGAAGCCGGGCTACCTCGCCGATATCATCGCTGTACCTGGCAATCCGCTTGACGACATCAGCGTTCTCACGCGCGTCACTTTCGTCATGAAAGATGGCGCCATCTACCGCAAGCCTTGATTCACTGCGTTGAGTGATCCGCTAAGCCCCCGGTGGTGCAACGGAACTAACAGTGGCACCTTGCCGTATCATGCTTGAATCCTTGATCGATATGGTTGGCGGTTAAACCGCGGTGCGACACAGCAAGAACTGACATGACCCAACGAATGCGCAACACCATGATTGTGATCGTGACAGCCGCCAGCGTGTTGCTTTGTGCGATCGTGTGGTTTTTTATTCGCGAATCGCGCGGGATTCGAGTGGGAACCGCGGTTGTCAGCAAAACACTCTGCTCTGGGGTGTTTGTGTCTGGGCTGGACCCGGATGTGCTTTATGGGGAGGCCGTCAAGCCAAATCCTGGCCAGACCCTGCTCGCAAAGCGCCTTCGGTATCAGATTGACAGAACAGCACGGCAGGTTACCGCCACTTGGGCGGGCGGTTTTGAAAGCCGCGCGGTCTATCGTGATGCATTCGGGTGCGTGCTCGTCCAAGGAGACACGCCGCCGGATGCGGTGCTCAGCAAATCTGCTGCCACGGCGCTCGCGAGGCCACAAGCAGCGGAGCAGTCGGCACCGCTGGAAGTTCAACCGCCGTCGCCGGAGCTCGAAGCTGCTCTGGATCGCGCTTTCACTGAACCCGCACAACCGCCGTACCGTCGCGTGAAAGCTATCGCCATTCTGCACGATGGAAAACTTGTGGCGGAACGGTATGCGCCAGGCTATGGGGCGGATACGCCGATTCTGGGATACTCGCTAGCCAAATCCGTCACGAATGCGCTCATCGGAATTCTTGTGCGGCAGAAGAAACTCTCCGTGGAGCAGCGCGCGCCAGTACCTGAATGGGATGAGCCTTCCGACCCGCGGCACGGCATTACCATAGACCAGTTGCTACGAATGACGTCGGGCCTCGCTCTCGAGGAATCCGACTCCGGTTTCGATCCCGTGTCACGGATGTTGTTTCTGGAGCCGGACATGGCGGGATACGCCGCACGCGCGCATCTGAAAGCCGCTCCCGGTACAAAGTGGGAGTACACGAGCGGCAACTATCTGATACTGTCACGCATCATCCGCGACGCTGTGGGCGGCCGGGCGCAGGATGTGGTGGAGTTCGCGCGCAAAGAGTTGTTTGAACCACTCGGAATCAGCACGGCAACCATCGAGTTCGACGCCAGCGGCACGCCTGTAGGATCGATTTACGTTCTTGCTTCCGCGCGAGATTGGGCCCGTTTCGGTGAGCTGTATCTCAATGACGGCGTTGTTAACGGGCGGCGCATTCTACCAGAGGGATGGGTGAACTATTCGGCGGCGCCAACACTCGATACCGATTACGGCGCCGGATTTTGGACGAATCGGGGCGCGCACGGTGATGCGGAAGCGCGCATTCGAGCCGGGATGCCCCAGGATGCGTTCTATGGTTCCGGGAATCTGGGTCAACGCGTCGTGATCATCCCTTCGGAGAAGCTGGTCATTGTTAGATTGGGTTTGACGCATAGCCCGGGGTTCGACATTCGAGGCTTGCTACGATTAGTCGCGGATACGTCGGCGGCGCTCAGGAATCCTTGAGTTTCACCGCCCGGCCAAATGGTAATTACGCCTGTGTGGTTTCTTCGTCTGGAGTGCTCTCGCCCGACGATGCTTTGACGAAAAAATTCGCGGTTCGGATAATCGTTTCGTGAGTCACTTCATCCGTGGCGCGTATTTCAATCGTGTACGCGCCAGGCGCAAAGGAACTCAAGGGGATGAGGCGCTCAATGGTGAACTGCTCTCCCGTTTGATTCAGTTGTTGGGAGCCTTCTTCCGCTTTCCATACTTCGCTGTTTCCCTGCATCACCCGATAGGTTACGGTGGCCCGGTTGTGATGTGAAATGTCGTCCGCCTTCAAGTTGTAGAGTTGCAGGAAAATCCCCATCCGTTCCGCATTCGTGAATTCACGATTCAACCTGGGACGCACTTTACTTGAGCCGATGACAAACGGCCCCTGGCCGATTTGTTGGCGGGGTACGCGTTCAAGGCGGTCCGCGACGATCAAGGAACTTGCTTGTAATTTTTCTGGGTCATAGCGCGGTACACGCAGGGCAGTTCCAATCACGCCGACATTCCCGCTACTTTCGTCGCGCACCACCACGTCCAGGCGATAAAGTCCCGGACGGAGCGGCACGACTTTTTGGTACATGGATGTGAGATTGGCCGCCGAGGAATACAAGCTTTCCGGAAAATCGCGTGCCACAACATCCTCGAAGGTTTGCACTATGCGTCCCGTAGGTGTGGTGATGCGGCAGTACAGATCGAGCGCTGCGGAGCGTACGCCTTTGACTTCGCGAAATTCCAAATCGTGATTCGCTACTTGGAGCGTAATGGGCACGAGCACGGAATCATCGGTGACTCGCAAATAGTCGAGGGCAAAATCCATGTGAATCTGGTTTCGCACCATGCGGGAAGAAACAAGAGTGTCGAGGTCCTTGAAGCGCGGCGGACGTTGGATCGCCGCCAGACGATCAAGCGCCTCGAATTCTCCCATGCTGGCCGGCCTGGGGACCAAGGACGCGGGCAGCGTCGTGCCATCGGAATTCGTGAAGCGCTGCGCTTTGCTGGAAAGGCCCATGGACTCCAGCGTGCTCAGCCCGGCACCGGGCACGTGCGCGAGCGCGTCTTTCTCGCCCGGATCGATGGTGAGGTGGTATTCTCCCGCACCGCTGGGGTCGACGAACTCCATCTCGACATTTTCGCCGACACCTTCCAAATGCCGGTAGCGCCATCGTTCCCAAGGATAGGTGGAGGTCGTGCCACCGCCCTCTTCGACGGGCCGGTCGTAAGTGCCGCCCGTGGGATGAGACTCAATTTCATCCGGAGGCCCCCACAAAATGTACATGTGGCCACGATCGGTCCTCCAACCTGGAATTCCTGATGCAAAATGCTCGTTCGCGTAGGCGATCCTGCGGTAATGCTCTTCCTTGAACGCATTTTCCGGGGATTCAGGGTCGGGATTTCGGCGACGCCAGAAATCCTCGATGAATTGCTCGCGCTCTTCGTTGTTTCCGAGCTTAAGGAATGCATCGCGTTCTTCCTTGGAGATGATGTAGGGGGCGTCTTCATCGAGCCACTGACGATAGGGATTGCCGAGTTCCTTGGCGGCATCTTTGGATCGCTTCTTTTGTTGCTTGGCGGTTAGCGTGTGTGCTCCGTTGTCTTCTGTGGCGGGAGCGTCTTGTCCATAGGCGCTGCGTCCCCAGGCGCAGCCGAACGAAAGCAGACCCAACATGGCCTTGCAAGCTAAAGAACGCATCTTGACACCCCCACCACTCAATCTACTGACTCAGAATCCGGGTGAACGGCGCGGGTTGCCTTCGGTTTTTTGGCACGAAGCCCATTGAGGGAGCGCCCGCCTCTCCTTTCGGAACCGTGTTACAGTTTTCTCGCATCCTCCATTCATTTCTGCAGGGAGACCGCGTGCGTAAACTCTGGATCGCATCTACGATAATTATTTTTGCCATTCTGGCGTTTGCCGGGAAGGCCAACGCGCCCACGTTCGACCCGGAAAAAATTCGGGCTCACGTGAAGTACCTGGCGAGCGACGAACTGGAAGGCCGCGGCATGAACCAGAAGGGTGGGGACCTGGCCGCGGAGTACATCGCCGCGCAGTTCAAAAGCTATGGACTGAAGCCAGCCGGCGAAAATGGCACTTATTTCCAAAAAGTCCCCATGGTGGGGGTGAAGACCCTGCCCGATACTACGTTTGCATTCGCCCCTGAGTCCGGTGCGCCGGTGGAATTAAAGGCACTCGAGGACTATGTCACGACCAACGAGCGCCAGACTGAGTCCGCCGAGATTGACGCTCCGATTGTTTTTGTCGGCTACGGCATTTCCGCACCCGAATACCAGTGGGACGACTACAAGGGCTACGACCTCAGAGGAAAAGTGGCACTTCTCTTTGTGAACGAGCCCGTTTCCGATGATCCGAACTTTTTCAAGGGCAAGGCGCTTACCTACTACGGCCGCTGGACCTACAAGTTTGAAGAGACTGCGCGGCGCGGGGCGATTGCGACGCTGATCATTCACCGGGAAGACCTGGCCAGCTATCCCTGGGCGGTGGTACGCAATTCCTGGGGCGGAGAAAAATCATTCCTGCAGTTGGATGGAACGCCGAAACTGGCCGCCGCTTCCTGGATTCAACGAGAGGCTGCTCAAAAACTCGTGGCCATGGCGGACCTTGATCTCGACAAGCTATTCCAGCAGGCGCAATCGCGGGACTTTAAGCCCATTCCACTGGCGATTAATCTGAAGGCGCACATCGTCAGTTCCGTTCATCCCTTCACTTCGCGCAACGTGCTGGGAATGGTCCAAGGCTCCGATCCATCGAGAAAGGCAGAAGCCATTCTGTACACCGCGCATTACGATCATTTCGGCATCGATAAAACAAAGCCGGCCGGTGCGAACATTTATCACGGCGCTGCGGACAACGCCACGGGCTGCGGCATATTGCTGGAACTCGGCCGCGTTTGGGCAGCCACTAAGCCTGCGCCGCCGCGTTCGATCCTTTTCGCTGCAGTGACGGCAGAAGAACAAGGACTGCTCGGCTCTGAATATCTGGGCAAGCACACCGTGCTGCTTCCAGCGAAGCCGATTCTCGATCTGAACTATGACGACCTGCCACCCATTGGCATTCCGGAGGAAGTAGAAGTTGTGGGCGCCGAACGAACGACCTTCTACCCCACCGTGGAAGAAACCGCGAAGCAGTTTAACCTGGCGATTCGCCCCGACTCGCGTCCCGAGGCCGGCCACTATTACCGCTCCGACCATTTCAGCCTTGGCCGCGTTGGTATCCCCGCGTTCTCCATCAGTGAAGGAATGAAATACAAAGACCATGACGCCGCGCGGGGGCAGGCGCAGGCGAAAGACTTCGTCGAGCATCGCTACCACCAGCCAACGGACGAATATAAACCCGAGATGGATTTTCGCGGTGATGCGCTGATGGCCGAATTTGGCTATACGCTGGGCAAGAAGGCCGCCAGCCAACAGTCTGTTCCTGCGTGGCTGCCTGGCGACGAATTCGAGCGGGCTCAACAGCAACGCCAGTCGATCCATTGAGTACGTACGCGCGTATTGACAAAAGTACGTGCGCGAAAACAGGCCGCCGAAAGCGGTGATCGCCTATCTCGGCCAGACGCCGGCGGTGAAGGACTTGATGGTGATGAAACCCAGGCGCTCGTAGAGATGGACGGCAGTGTGATTCTCCGCGGTGACGGTGAGGGACAATTCCTTGAAGCGCAGGCTGCGCAGGGCGTCCGCGGCGGTTTGCATTAGCGTGCGACCCAGTCCGTGGCCCTGGAAACCCGGTTGCACGCAGATTTGGGTAGTATGACCAACACCTTCGGCAACTTCGCTGGTCAACACGGCGCCGACCAAATCGTCGCTGCCCGGATGGCGCAGCACAAAGGAAGCGCTAGGCTGAAACTGCCCGCAACCCGGTAGCAGGATGATGTTCTTCAGGTATTTTAGCGCGCCGTTTCGCGAACGGTATTGGTCGTTGATATCGCCATCAATGTGATTGGCGTACGCCAAGTAAATGAGCTTGGCGCAGGGC
>DATERF010000120.1:0-86985 GCA_035271845.1 Candidatus Acidiferrum sp. | reverse complement strand
TCGACTACCCTTTCCACGACAAAACCATCGTGGTCACTCGTTGTGGTCGCATTTGTCTAGGCAAAAAGAAAATCAATTTCAGCCAGGTCTTTGCCGGCCAGGCCGTCGGCATCAAAGAAGTTCATGACGACATTTGGCTGGAGAGTTTTATGGATTATGATCTGGGATACTTCGATCTGGAGACACGGGTGCTCGAACCACTCGAAAATCCGTTCGGCCCAAAAGTGTTACCCATGTCTTAGGTACGTTGTGTTACCCATGTGTCCGGGCCGGACCAACAAAGATATGGCGGAGGAGGAGGGATTCGAACCCCCGAGACCCTTTCGAGTCTAACGGTTTTCAAGACCGCCGGTTTCAACCACTCACCCACTCCTCCGTTTCTAATTCTAGCGTACTCCGTGAGTTAGCGGCCAATTTGTGACACTTTAGGAATCAACTGCTGCACTTTGGGGCGGACTGTCAGGGATTTGTCACAGTTCGCCGCGAGTTTTGCTACCGCTTGCACCTCTGCTTCGAGATTCGGATGCAAGTAACGCATGGTTACCAGGACGGTGGAATGCCCAAGCAGCTCTTTCACCGTCACGATGTCCACGCCCCGATCCAGTACCGTTTAAGCAAGACGAAGAAGATGCAAGGAAAGGCGATTGGGAAAGGAAATGTGTCATGAACTGGCCTCAATGAGGTATCTTGTGCGAGCAGATTTTCGCGACGGCGGACGGAGATGTGGAGTCTTGGGCAAGGAGAACAGGTATGAAGAGCAAACTGCAGGGAACGGTTCGATTGGTTGGGGCGTTCGTTGCGGGGATGGTCATGACGTCGGCCTTGTTCGGATGGGCTTCGGCGAGGTCGAAAATACAGCCGGAGGCGGACCCTGGGCAGCAAGTTGTCGTGCCGAACATTATCAACCCGTCGATTACGGACGAGGACATCGCTATGCTGCGACAAGATTTGCGAGCAAAGAAAATGCAGGTCATTGGGCAGAATCTGTCTCTTTCCGATGCGGAGGCGCAAAAGTTCTGGCCGATCTACAACCATTACGTCAAGGACCTGCAGGGAGTGAACAACCAGAAATATGACTTGTTGAAGCAGTACGCACACATGTGGTCAACGATGACGGACCAGGACGCGGTGATTTATGTGCGGCACTGGCTGGAAGTGGATGAGGAGGTGCAGGCGTTGCGGGTGAAGTACGTACCGGTGGTGATCCAGGTGCTGCCAGGAAAGAAGGCGGCAACGTTTTTTCAGTTGGACCGGCGGCTGAATATGATCATCGACCTGCAATTGTTTTCGCAGATCCCGTTGGCGAAAGTGAAAGAGAACGGTCCTCCTCAGTGATCCCGGTCTTGCAGCACCGCTCCGACTATAATTCGCGGTCGTTACTTGGCGGAAATCCGGCTGACTGGGATTGAATCGTTTCCGACACTGAGATCGAAGAATGTCTTCACAAGGACTTTTAAACGCTCGTTTGATTACCCTCCGCAAAATGCTATCGGCATTCTTTCCGCCAAGTGGAGATGCTGATAGCGCCGGCGTGGTTCGCAAACGGCCCTCCAATCTTCTTTACGATGTGGATGAAACACCTCCGTTGTTGGTGAGGCTCGGTGTTTCGTTCCAACACGTATTCCTCCTGTCTGTGGGATGGCTTTACGTTGTGGTAATCGTAAATTCGATCGGGGGGACAGAAGCGCAGGCGGCGTCGATCATTCGAATCTCCATGATCGCGGGCGGCCTCGCTACCATTTTGCAGTCCACTCGCGGCGCCCTTGGCAGCGGCTATTTTGCCCCGCTTACCAGCAGTTTGATCTTCTTGCCAACTTCTATCCTTGCGGTGCAAGCAGGTGGATTTCCGGTGCTGTTCGGCATGGTCGCTGTGTCAGGAATTTTGTTGAGTTTATTGTCCCGGGTTTTGGACCGGGCCAGGGTTTTGTTTCCTCCCGAAGTAACCGGGCTAATGGTGGCCATGGCGGGGCTGCAGTTAATCCGCTTGGGATGTCCGAGGTTCGTCGGCTATACCGGGCAGGGAAGTGTTCCGGAGTTGCGCGCATTTCTGGTTGGAGCGGTAACTCTGCTTGTGATGGTGGGCGCGACGGTCTGGAATAAAGGAAAGCTGCATGCTTTGCCCATGTTGTTGGGTCTGTCGGCTGGATACATTCTGGCGCTTGGTTCGGGTGTCCTGCCGTGGGCGCAATTTGTGCGTGAGCTGAACGAGCCGTGGATTAATTTTCCTCATCGAGTAGTTTCCGGATTGAGTTTCCGATTTTCTCTTCTCGCCCCATTCTTGATCGCTTCTCTCACCGCCGGATTGAAGATGATCGGAGATTTAACGCTTTGTCAAAAAATTAACGACGCGGATTGGAAGCGAACGGACATGAAGTCGGCCAGTGGTGGGCTACTCGCGAGTGGTCTAGGGACGTTTTTCTCAGGTCTCTCCGGTGGGGTAGCTCAGACCACAGTCGCCAGCTGCATCGGACTTTCTCTGGCAACCGGAACGACCAGCCGCAGCCTTGCGATTCCGACAGGAATCATGATTGCCGCTCTAGCGTTTTTCCCCAAGCTCGCGGCCGTTTTGGCGGTAATGCCAGCTCCTGTTGTTGGGGCCATTCTGATTTATTCGGCATGTTTCATCGTTCTGGGAGGCATGCAACTTTTGACCTCGCGCATGTTGGACTCCCGGCGCATCTTTGCAGTGGGCATTTCCCTACTCTTTGGTTTGAGCGTGGACATGGCGCCGGAACTTTACCGCCATATACCGGAAGCGTTGCACCCGCTCTTTAGCTCATCTACCGCGCTTGCGACGGTCTTGGTGGTCTCTCTCAGCTTGCTGTTCCGTTTGGGAATAGCAAGACGAGTTAGCTTAGAGGTGGTGCCTGGCGACGACATGGAGAAAATCGATTCCATGATGGAAGAACACGGCGCGGCTTGGGGAATGCGCCGGGAAGTCGTCATATCCGCGGTGCAGGCCGTCCATGAGACAGTAAACAGCGCGTTAGCGTTCAATCCCGGACTCGAACGAGTACAAGTCAGCATAGAGTTCGACGAATTCAAGCTGGCTGCGGATTTAGAATATGAAGGAGTCCCAATACAGCTTGCGGAATCGGTTCCTTCATTTGAAAGCCTGGGCACCCCTGAGGGGGTCGCACTTCTATCGACCTTTATGATTCGGAAGTTTGCCGATCGTGTACGCATCAAAACTCACAAGGGAGCCTGCCGTATAGAGCTGACTTTCGACCACTAAGGTAAACTGCTTTGATTTCAGAATTTGCTCTGACCAGCCGACTTTGTCACGTCGCGTCTCCCTTTGAATTGTCGTCTTGAACCGAAATCTCATGGCTCCTTTTCGAAGACTTGAATGGGCCGTCGGAGATCATTCCCGACTTCAAGCGTGTGACACTCAAGTGCATGTGGGGCTTGGAGAGAAAAGTGTCACCAAATTGTCACTAAAAGTGGCACAAAACAGGCAAAAATGAAGCAAGTCCAGAAGACAGAAAGTGGCGCTATCTTGCGGCTGGCAAAGGGATTTAGTTGAATTTTCTGCAAGATAGCGAATCGGCGATTTTATTTTTCAAGACCGCCGGTTTCAACCGCTCACCCACTCCTCCGGCTTCAATTCTAGCGTACTCCTCCACCTGGCGCCCAGATGGCTGGGGCGTGATGTAGTCTCGCCTGGTTGTCGAATGAAAAAAGCAGTTCAGTTGCTGGTTGGCTGGTTTTCGGAACCAGGGACGTAGCGGCCTTCAAAGTCGATTCCCCAGAAATGCGGCGCGGGCGTTAGAAACTCGACGCCGACCCTTGTTCCGCGGTTGCCAGTTTCTCCCAGGTACACGATCCGGCATTCCTGTTCTTCTTGTGTCTCCGGGTTGACGAGAACCAGCATTTCGCCATTGTCCACTTCGTGGCGCAGGTTCAGAAGTCCGCCGTGGGCGCTGACCACCAGGGTTTCGCAGGTTTCGCGAAACTTCCGGCCTTGGTGGCTACGTCCCAGTGCCTGTAGCCGCATTTTGTGGAAAACGCGCTGGCTGCGGCGTTGTGAGCTTTGAGCAAGTTCAACCATGGGCTCATCATCGCCTCCCCTCCAAAGCCGGTCAATTGCCCTTTCGGACAGGTGTTCCCACTCCGCAAGGTCGTATCCTCAGGAGCGCTTGCGCGTAGACCGTACTTCTTGGGAATGGCAGACAACTTGTGCCCTTCTCGCTCTGGCCGTAAAATGAATTTAGCGGTAACGGCACCCGGCTTTCACGTCCATTCCGCCGCCGCGATTCTAGGAAATCATTCAGCTGTTTATTCGCAACAGAACCGTTGTGCCCGAGGGCCTCATATGAACCTTACTGAATTAATCGAAGGTCGGCACGAGCAACATCTGGCCGAACTTTGCGAATTTCTTCGCATTCCTTCCATCAGCGCAAAGACCGAGCATAAACCAGACATCGAACGGGCTGCCAAATGGGTCGCCGATCACCTTCGTGCCGCAGGTTTCAAGACTGTCGAAATCATTCCTACCAATCTTCACCCGCTGGTTTATGCGGAATCTCTGGAGGCTCCCGGAAAACCGACGGTACTCTTCTACGGTCACTATGACGTCCAGCCGGCCGAACCATTGGACCTATGGACCTCTCCGGCGTTCGATCCCCAGGCGCGCGATGGTAATCTCTACGGTCGGGGCACAGCCGACGACAAAGGTCAGGTTCATATTCATCTCAAGGCGCTGGAATCCCTGCACCAGGTAAACGGCAAATTCCCGGTCAATATCAAAGTTCTGATCGAAGGTGAGGAAGAAGTCGGCAGCGTCAGCCTTTGGGATTACGTGCAGGCCAACAAGGCAAAGCTGAAGGCGGACGCCCTGATCGTCTCCGACACGGCCATGCTTAGCAAAGGTGTTCCGTCAATCACCTACGGCCTACGTGGCCTGAATTACTACCAACTTGAAATCACCGGCCCGACCCGCGATCTTCATTCAGGTGTTTATGGCGGAGCGGTGCCGAACCCGCTCACCGTTCTCACCGAGTTGTTCGCCAAGCTTCACGACAAGAATTTTCGCGTGACTGTACCGGGATTCTACGACGACGTCGACGCCATCCCGACCGAGGAGCGGAAAGCTCTCAACACTTTGCCGTGGAAGAAAAAAGATTTCGAACGGGCCGTAGGCGCGCGCGGCTACTTCGGTGAAAAGGGATTCACCACCGTGGAACGCCTGTGGGTCCGCCCGACGCTTGAGCCCAACGGGATTTGGGGCGGTTATCAGGGCGAAGGCGCAAAGACGGTGATTCCTTCGAAGGCCTACGCAAAATTCTCAACGCGCCTGGTGCCCAGCCAGAGTCCCAGGAAGATCGCCAAACTTGTCGAACAACACATTCGCAAATTGCTACCCAACACCGTCACCTTCAAATTCGAGACGCTCAGCACAGGTAAACCCTGGGTAGCGGCCTATCACGCGCCTATTTTCCACGTGGCCCAGTCTGCACTTGAAAAGGGTTTTGGAAGAAGAGCGGTATTCATTCGTGAAGGGGGCTCGATTCCGTTCGTCACGCAGATGCATGACACCTTCAAGATTCCTTGCGTCCTGATTGGTTTCGGTTTACCCGATGAGAATGCCCACGCGCCAGACGAGCATCTTTCTCTCGAAAACTACTACGGAGGGATCAAGGCCATCGCTCATTTCTACGATGGCCTGGCCTCGCTATAGATAACCTGCTACAGAGTAGACAACTGCTCTCGTCGCCCTTGGGCGTAATCGTGCAGTGCAATGTTGGCAGTTCCGATGGTCTTGAGCGCTTCCACCACTGCCGGCAGATCCTTCCCGCGCAGCACCACATACATCTCATCCTCGCCTAGTCCGGTATAGACGCGGTTTCCGATGCATCCCAAGCTGGTGATCGCGCCGTGCTGCAAGGACGCCGGAAGCGCCATGCATGTCGGCCTTCCCAGTGCGGGCGCGCCGCTGCCCACACCCGCGCGGTTTGCTGCTTCTTGCAACAGCATTGCACCTGAAGGCTTCACCGCGAACAGCACCACATCCGGCACCCCGGTCGCCTCTCCCAATGGCGTATACAGAATCGCCTTTGGTGTCTTGGGCAGCCGTGGAATCTGGGGCACTTCCTCGGGCTTCACGTAACCAAGGTCGAACATCAGTCTCAGCGTCTGTTCGGTTTCTTTTTCCCGCTCCGGGGACAGCGCTATGTTGTGCGTGTACGCCCCCACCGCGCAATTGAAATGGTTCTCCGGCACGGTATAAAACGTTCGTCCCTCGGCCGCCAAGCGCCAGAAACTGCAGCCAGAGGGCTCTGTGCCTTCAAATTTCTTCGCATTCGAGGGAGCATCCTGGAGAAATGTGACGGCCACCGGCCGGCGCTGCCCTTTCGTCACTGCCGCAATCTTGTCTTCCAGTTCGTTTCCGTTCCAGCCTGCGCTCATCTGCCGTTCTCCTTGATTCATTTGGGATTAAGAAGGATAACACGCGGGAAATCCAGAGCAATCCGGACCGCGACGTGCGCCAACCCGCATGAAACCTAGGCGTTTTGCACATCCTCCAAAAAAAATCGCATTTTTCCCTTCATTTTTGCGGTTTCGTCCTTGCGTTCCTTATCGGCGTTCGCTATAGTTTGTTGCGGCCCGAGTTTTTCATCGAAAAATAGGGGTTTTTTGCTCGTGGCTGACCTCGATTCGTTCGGGGTGGATAGACAAATCAGGAGGATAAGCAGACTAAATGGCAGCTAAGCCACTGAGCAAGACCAAAATCGTTTCACACATTGCCGAGAAAGTGGGCACGTCCAAGAAGATGGTTGCCACTTTCTTTGAGGAACTTCATAAGCTCGCCGTGAAAGAAGCGAAGGGCGCTGCTGGCAAGTTCGTCATTCCCGGCATTGGCCGCGTTGTGAAGGCTCATCGCAAGGCGCGCATCGGTCGCAATCCCCAGACCGGCGAACAGATCAAGATCAAGGCCAAGACGGTTGTTCGTCTCCGTCCCGCCAAGGTCCTCAAGGACGCCGTTCTTAAGTAGCTTTTTCTCCCGCCCGGGAGAAATCAAATTGAAAACCCCCGGAAGCCTGAGTCATTCAGTGCTCCGGGGGTTTCTCTTTGTGCTGTTCCTAGAAACCGCCATTCCGAACGCAGTCTGCGGAGTGAGGAATCTCTCTTCCGTCGACCCGAACCAGCGAATTACTGCCTAGAGAGTCTTTACGTAGGCGATCACATCCTTGATTTGCGCGGGTTCCAGCACGTCCTTAAACGGCGGCATTAACTGGTCCCCGTTCTCAATCCAGTTCTTCAGGCTGTCGTCAGTAATCTTGTTTCCGTTCACGCTGAAGGTTCCGCGCTTGGATATGCCCTTTAGCCCCGGTCCAATCTTCTTCTGGTCGCTGGTATCGTAGTGGCAGATCGAGCATTTTTGCTGAAACAGCGATTTGCCCCGTCCTACGGCGGCGGAATTCCCTCCACCCGTTTTCTTCGCGGTGTCTTGCGCCAGAAGTGCTCCTGCGCTAACCATCGCACCACAGATCACTGCCACGAACATGCCCTTCCAAATCCGATTCACGTCGCCCCCATTCTCTCCGTGCGTGTGCTTTCCTAGCCTCTTCATTCTCTCCATTCTCCGTCCGAATTTCCACTCCACCCCGTCAGAAGGGACAGGTTGTGCTTTTGCACAGCTAGGACCTTCGTACCTTTGACCGCCTACACTTCTTCCCCGCACAATGAGCTCATGAATCAGGAGACCCTGACTCGCGCGTGGGAAGTGTTGCAAGACGCCTATCAAGCGCAGATGGAAGGCGATTACGACCGTGCGGCCGAACTTTACCAGACTTCTCTCGAACTCCATCCCACCGCGGAAGCCCATACGTTTTTAGGCTGGACGTACCACTTTCAGGGCAAACTGCTTGACGCCATTGCCGAATGCAAGCGTGCCATTGAACTCGATCCTGATTTTGGCAATCCCTACAACGATATCGGCGCTTACCTGATCGAACTCGGCCAATTCGACGAAGCCATTCCTTGGCTGCAACAAGCCGTCGAAGCGCGCCGCTATGAGCCGCGCCACTTTCCCCACTATAATCTGGGCCGCGCTTATCTCGGCAAGGAAATGTACGGCCAGGCGATGCGCTGCTTCCAGGAAGCCATTAACGTCGAACCGCGTTACTCCCTCGCCCGCCAGGCCCTCGAATCCCTCCGCCGCATGGTCAACTAATCTCCTGGCCGCTGACGCTATTCCCCCGTCTTTTGCTCCGACGGTTTCACCACTCGATCGTAAATCCACAAGAGCATCGTGGTCGCCAAGCCGATCGCCGTCAGCGCCCACAAAAACAGTTTCGGGCGGTGTTGTACTTCCCCGAAATGATGCAGCAGCGCCCCGCCGATGGGACCACCAATAAATGACCCGATTCCCAACGGTAAAAACGCAAAGCCCATATACGTGCCTTGTTGCCCCGCCGGCGCCAGCCGCGAAATGTAATCGTAATACCGCGGCGACTGAATCAGTTCCCCTACCGCAATGACCACCAGCGTGGCGTACACGGCGTAAATCGTGGAGTGTACCGCCAGGATCGCGAACCCTACCATGGCGATCAGCGTTCCCAGCACCACCGCGCGAAACGCCGTCATCCTCCGCGTCATCACACTGAACAGCACGGTGAACGCAATCACCACCAGCGGCCCCGTCGACAACATTCTCTCTGTGTCCGCTTTTGGGTCCACGTACTCATGCACGTACAGCGGTAGCGTGATGAATTCCTGCCAGTACACGATCCAATAGCCCGTAAAGATCAGCAGGAAGATCATGAACTTCGGATTTGTCATCACTTTCCAGAAGTTTCGCATCGTCACTACCAGGCTTTCGGTTCGCACTTCGCCAGATTTCCGAGGCTCCTGGAAGAACAGCAATACCGCAAAGAACATCAGAAGAACGCTTACTGCCGACGCCCGGAACACATTTTCCGCGCTCAAGTGCTGCTTCACCACGGAAGCCATTTGTGGTCCAAAGAACCCGCCGATATTCACCAACGTGTAGTAGATGGAGTAGCCCAGCGAACGCACGTTGTCACTCGACGCTCGTGCGGTCGTCCCCACCACGCACGGTTTTACCAAAGACACGCCCAGAGCCGGGATCATCAGCACAAACGCCACGAGCGCCAGCTGTGGCACGACGCTTCGTACAGGCGCTAGCCAGCTTGCTCCAAGGGATCCCATCAGGAAATACGCGACAGCCAGAATCAGATATGCCAGCGAAAGCGCCCGCCGAAATCCCAATCGGTCTGCAGCCGCGCCTCCGAAAATCGCCAGGAACCAAACCAGACCGCCAAACAATCCGGAGAGACTTGCAGCGCGCTCGGTGGGAAAATTCAGGGACTCGTGCAAGTACCTTGCTAGCACCGCGAACGCGGCGTAGTACGACAGGCGCTCAAACAGTTCACTGATATTCGCGACCCAGAAGGATCGCTCAAAGCCGTGCTTTACGTCCTCTAGCCGCTGCGCAAATCCCATCCGCCCTCCGCCGATCTCAATTCGCGAATCATACTACCCCACGCGTTTCGCCAGGACCCGTATTTGTCTCGCGTCGAACCCCTATGGCGCTGTGTGTTCCGTCGCCGGCTTAGGCGCGGCGTTCCACATCTCCTGCTTGATCTTCCACCCGCCGTTCGCATTTCTGTGCAGGATCAGCAAAATATTGCCTCGGCTTTCAATCTGCGGTTTCCCGCCCGGAGGTTGCAGTACCTGATGTTCCAGACCCCACTCGTACGCCCAGTCGCCCATCATCTGAATTTCCCGAAAATCGATCTCCATCTTTTCCATGTGATATCCGGCAAGGGGAGCCACGGCGGCATCAAAGAATTTGTCGATTGCCTTTTTGCCAACCAGTGGCGCCATCTCTGGCAGCAAGCTCACGCCATCTTCAGCCCAGAACGAACTCACCATCGCGTTGTCCATCTTCAAATGTGCCGCAATGTACTTCTGATTGAACGCCTCAATCTCCGCCCGTTTCGCATCTGCCTGTCCCCGATTTGAACCCGCAAAAATCGTCAAGCTTGTTACTGCCCACACTACAACTGTCAAAAACAGCCGTGAATATTCCATGGATTCCCCCCAACGCCGCCATAAAGATACCCCGGATTCGCTCCTGGCTTCTGCCATCTCGGTTCCCGGTCTAAAGACAGACGTTGCGAAAGGGTGCTCCACGGCGTAACGTTGCCCTACACGGACGCGGCCCGGTTCAGCTGCGTCCGTCAAACAGCAGGGAGGCACGCGATGGGGTACCTCTTGGTACGTCACAAGGTCAGGGAGTTCCATGAATGGAAGCGCTTCTTCGACACCCATAAGGATGCCCAACACCACGCCGGCTTGCGCATCGAGCGCGTCATGCGGAATCTGTACGAGCCCAGTGAAGTGTTTCTGCTCTTCGAGGTTACCGACCTCGCCAAAGCCAGAGCTTTTGTCTTTTCCCCGGAGGTGCCCAACTCCCAGGAAGAATCCGGCGTGGTAGACCGGCCAGATATTTATTTTCTGGCCTGAACTCCTGACGTGCCATCGTGTCCGGCGGGCTCCCGCAGCTCTATGGCATTCTGTTCCGGATCGTACAGGCGAGCGAACCGGCCATTTGGATAGGGATTAGGATCGACTTCGACCGAAATCCCGGCGCCACGAAGCTGCGCAACTATGGCGTCCAGATTTACCACACGGAAGTTGCCGATTAGGGCTTGGGCTTTTCCGCTTCCTGCCTCTGCCGTTCTTCTGTCCAGGGAGGCACGATGCCGATCGAGCGCGCGTAGGCCACGGATTGTCCGAGATGCTCACCGTAATGGCCGGAAATCAGGAAGAACGAACCGCGGATTGTGGTTTGACCGCGCGGCGTCTTGATTTCTTTGTCGAGCTCGGAATCCTTGATCGCCAGAATCGCGGTGCGAATTTGCGCAAATGAATCTTTCAGGGCCTGGATCACCTTGGCCTTGTCGGTCGAAGCTGCCATCAAAGCCTTGGGATCGACGCCTGCCGGAAACGGCGTTCCCAGCATCTTTGCAAAGGCGTAGTTGGCACTGACCACGTGCATATATACTTCGCCGATCGATCGCACACCTTCACTGGGACGCCAGTTATATTTCTCGGCGGGAATCGCGTCTGCCAGGCGCTCGAAGCGCTGCTCGTAGTAAGAAACTTCGTCCAGAAATTCCATCCGCGCGCCTGACGTCGGCGCTACCGCAACGGTCGCCGGCTTGTCGGCGGGTTTTTCTTGAGCTCGTGTGAGCGCACCCCAGGAGAACAGCAGGAAACAGATCAGGCAAACCAAACCGCGCACTATCCACCCCCATTTACGCGCTTATCAATACCCTTGCATTTTATACCGGAAACTGACTAATCGTATTAGTTGGAAAACGCGTGTGAGGCAAACAACAGCGAGGCCGGCAGATGCTCGGCGAAGTACCCGGCATCATGGCGGCCGGGATAGATGTGAAATTCGTGTGCGATATGCCGAGCGGTTAGGACTTTATCCAGTGCGTTCGCCCCGGCGTCGAAGCCGTAATCGTCTTGATCGCCGCAATCAAAATAAATCTTTAAGCCGGTCAAATTCGCCGTGCGTGCCAGAGCGATAGGACTATTTCGTTCCCAGAATGCCGCATCCGGCGGGCTTCCGAAGACCGCGCCGAGTACTCGCGAGCGGGGAGAGTTGGGTGCCGGTCCGAGAAATGCCGGCAGCTTTTCAATCAGCGCGGCACTGTGCGCGCTGACCGAAACAAATAACTCGGGATGTCGAAACGCCAGATGCAACGCGCCGTAGCCTCCCATGGAAATACCGGCGATTCCGCGATGCCCCCGGCCGGGCGTCACGCGATAGCGTTTCTCGACAAATGGAAAAAATTCCTGAAGCAGAAAATCCTCGTAACGGTCCTTTCCGTCCTTTGAATTGATGTAAAAACTCGCGCCTGCCTCCGGTGTGACGATCAGAAACTCCTTCAACTCGCCTTTTTCGCGCATATCTTCGGTAAGATTCCACGCACCGGAATGGACAAAGAACTGCTCGTTGTCTCCCAGGCCGTGCAAAAAATAGAGGACTGAATAATGCCGAGTCTTGTCCGCGTCAAACGACGACGGAAGAACGGCACAATACGGAACGGAGCGGGAAAGGATTTTGCTAGGCAGCGAGTTGCACTCGACGCGACCCGTAGCAGCCCAACTGAAGATGGGCATCACGCAAAATGTCAGGCAAAGAACAGCCAGCCGAACCTTATTCATAGCGCAACGCGTCGACAGGATTGAGCTTGGCAGCACGGGAAGCAGGATAAAGTCCCGCGAGCAGACTGACAACCACCGCAAAGACCAGGGCAGAAATCACCAGCCACCAGGGAACGGAGGAAAGCTCAATGGGATTCAGATTCTGGCGCTTCAGATAAACGTTGGTTCCAAAAGTGATGGCGCGGCCCAGCAGCCAGCCAAATCCGACTCCCAGAATTCCGCCCAGCAATCCCATCACACCTGCCTCAACGAAGAAGAGCTGCTGAACGTCGGAATCAGACGCGCCTAGGGCCTTCAAAACTCCAATCTCCCGCCGTCGTTCCAGAATGGCCATCACTAACGTGTTGACGATACCAAGCGTGGCCACCGCCAAGGCTAGGCTGCCAAATATTCCCAGCAGTAAATCAAAGACAGAGAAGAACGTCCGCAAGGATTTCGAAGCATCCAGAAGTGAAAAGGCGTTGAAACCAAGATTCTTGATGGATGCTTCCAGAGCCTCGACCAGAGAAGGAGACTTGGCGCGTACCGAAAGGGAAGGGTACGTGATCTTCGTTGAGGCGCTGCCACGCACGATGTCCCGTAAATCGTTGACTTGCGCGGCGCGCAGTGTCGATGCTGTGTCCAACGGCATTAACAATCGCGCGTTACCGTATCCCCCGTATCCCGCGGCAGGCTCTGTTTCCACGACGCCTACAATCTTCAGCTTCAATTCTCTGGGAACGACCGAAAACCCACCCGTGGCCTCTGGTCCATTCGCAGGAGTATCGGTCGCCGCGGCCGGAATCGCCTGGCGTTCCGCATAGCGCAACGTCAATTCCTGACCGATCAGAGAAGACGGCTTGTCCGACAGATCTTTGGCAAACTCAATCTGCAGGATCGCTTCGTTTGCTGTCGGAGAAGAAAAAAAACTGCCCTGCATGCCATCGAACGCACCGGAATTGCGCGCCGACTCCGGCATACCACCGACTACCGTTGCATACGGCTTGTTGTTGAAGCGCACTTCCGTGAAAAAACGTACTTGCGGATACACCTCAATCACGTTCGGAAGCTTTTCAAGTTCGCTTCTCGCGTCGGCATCCAGCGGACGTGGTGGTTTGTCGGACTCGACTTCCCGTTGCGGGCGTCCCATCCCGCGGAAGCTGTTTTTTGGTGTCACGAAAATGGTGTCGAACAGCCCGCTTTGCGACAGCCGCTTGGAGGCCAATTGTTGCAGCCCGACTCCGAGCGAAAGCATGGCCACAAGGGACGCGACTCCTACCGCCACGCCCAGGGTCGTGAGCGCGTTGCGCAAAATTGCTTCGCGCAGATTCCGGAGTGCCAGATCCGTCAGATCCTGCGATTTCATTGCGCTGCCTCATGCGTCGCTGGCGAGATGCCCAACAATTTGCCATCACCCATGGTGGCCAGCCGATCCGCGAAGCGTTCGGCGAGCGGTCGCTCGTGCGTCACCATCACGATCGTCATGCCCAGTTGTGTTTGTAGGTCGCGCAAAATCGAGAGAATCGCTTCACCTGTCGAAGAGTCCAGATTGCCGGTCGGCTCATCGGCAAGCAGAATCTTTGGCCGATTCACCAACGCCCGCGCGATCGCCACGCGTTGTTGTTCACCACCGGACAACTCCGAGGGACGATGGCCCACGCGATGAGTCAGGCGCACGCGTTCCAACGCTTCACGCACGCGACCCGGCCGCTCAGAACGATCTACCTCCGCCAGCCGCAGTGGCAATTCCACATTTTCTTCCAGCGTCATGCGCGGGAGCAGATTGAACGACTGAAAAATCATGCCGATGGTATTGCGCCGGTAGCGCGCCAGGTTCAAGGGCGAAAGCGTAGCCAGATTCTCTCCATGTGCCAGGATGGCTCCAGACGTTGGCCGGTCCAAGCCCGCGATCAAATTCAGCAGCGTGGATTTCCCCGACCCTGACGATCCAAGAAGCGCAAGATACTCGCCGCGGCCGATCGTCAACGAAACGTCGTCCACGGCTCGAACGCTGCTTTCACCCATTCTGTAGTATCGGGAGATGTGCTCCAACTGGACGGCGGGTTGGGTGTCAGGCATAGGCTCGCTTAATCATACGTCCTGAGGCGCCGGAATCTTTCATTTCTCTTCGATGCGGCCAAGGGATGAATCGGCATAGAATGCAGCGGCAGAGGCAATGGGTTGAAGGAGGCGCCATGAAAGCAATCGGCGATGGCCGAAAGTGGATCGATAAATATGTCGCGCAAAAACGAGCAGAACTCGGCGACGTAGCGCAAGCCCTGCGCCGCCTGATGAAAAAGCTTGTCCCGGGCACAACAGAATCCGTGAATCCTTGGAAAATTCCCACCTTTGAATCGAACGGGCCCATGTGTTTCTTCACGGTCGGGAAGAATCATGTGACCTTCGGATTTCTCCGCGGTACTTCGTTACCCGACCCTGCGGAGTTGCTGGAAGGTACAGGAAAAAACCTCCGGCATGTAAAATTGCGCACTCTGGAAGATTTGCGCGAACCAGCCCTGAAAAAACTCATCCTGGCCGCAGCGCGATTGAACAAAAAAGAGCGCATGGAAGGCATGAAACCGAAGAAAAAATAGAACTACATAGCCGCGTGCTTGGAACTGAACCGCTTAGCTTTACGGTCCAGTGGCGTCGCACACTGAACTGCGCACACCGCTTGTGCTAGCATTCAAGTCTGCGCGCTACGAACCTGCCTTAGCTAAGGAGCCTACCTGAATGCCTGCGACCATGAAGGCGTTGCGGAAGACACAAGCGGGGAAAGGCCTGCAAATCGAGAAGGTGCAGGTGCCGTCGATTGGTCCCACCGATGTGCTGGTGCGCGTCAAGGCCACATCCATTTGCGGCACGGACCTGCACATTTATGGTTGGGACCGCTGGTCACAGGGACGTATCAAGCCACCCGTGACGTTGGGCCACGAATTCTGCGGCGTGGTTGAACGTGCGGGTGAAGAAGTCTCCGCCGTGCAAGCCGGCGATTTCGTCAGCGCGGAAATGCATGTGAACTGCGGTCACTGCCACCAATGCCGCCTGGGCCAGGCGCACATCTGCCGGAATTTGAGAATCATCGGAATTGATATTGACGGCGCGTTCGCGGAATTCGTGAAAATTCCCGCCACAAATATCTGGAAGCTGGATTCGGCCATTCCCGAACATTACGGGGCTATTCTCGATCCGCTTGGCAACGCCGTCCATACCGTGCTCGCGGGCGCCATTGCCGGCCAAACCGCACTTGTGACCGGGTGCGGCCCTATCGGGCTAATGTCCATCGCCGTGGCCAAAGCCTGCGGCAGTTCGGCCATCTTTGCCACGGAGACCAACGAACATCGAAGGAAACTGGCAAAGCAAATGGGCGCGAACCTTGTCCTGAATCCCCTCGCTGAAGATCCCGTGAAAAGAATCCTGGAGGCAACGGGAGGAACCGGCGTAGACGTTCTTCTCGAAATGAGCGGTCATCCAGCCGCGATTCAACAAGGATTCAAGGCCTTGCGTGCTGGCGGCAGAGCGTCGTTGCTCGGAATTCCAACGGAAAATGTGCCGCTCGATCTTGTCGAGGACGTCATCTTCAAAGGCGCGACCGTGCAGGGAATTTATGGGCGCCGCATGTACGAAACTTGGGTACAAATGACGGCGCTGTTGAAAGCGGGTCATGTGAATCTGGAACCGCTCTTCGGCGAACGGCTGGAGCTGGACAATTTCGAGGCCGCCTTTGCCAAGCTGCAGAGCGGGCTCGCGGGAAAAATTCTGATGTACCCGAACGGCATTCCGAAATAGCCCGAATGGTTGAACTAGCACGAAAAGAGGACCGCATGAGCGAAATTGCAACGCAAGCCACAAAACAGAATCCCATGCAGTACGTCAGTGAGACCCTGCAAGATTTGCGCGCGAAAGGTGTAGCGCCAAAGCTTCGCGTGCTTGAAGGAGAGCAAAAGCCCGTCTGCATCTTCGATGGGCGCGAGGTCGTCAATCTTGCCTCCAACAACTATCTCGGTCTGACCTCACACAAAGCTTTGCGCAAGGCATCTCTCGAAGCCGTACGCAAACTCGGCGTTGGCGCGGGCGCGGTGCGCACTATTGCCGGAACGATGAAAATTCATATGGACCTGGAAGAACAAATCGCCAAGTTCAAGCACGTGGAAGCGTGCGTGGTCTTTCAGTCGGGATTTACCGCCAACGCCGGCACTGTTTCGGCGGTTCTCGGCAAAGAGGACCTGATTATCTCCGACGAGTTGAATCATGCTTCCATCATCGACGGAGCGCGTCTTTCGAAAGCCACCATCAAAGTTTTCAAGCACAAAGATATGACAGACTGCGAACGCATTCTGCAGGAACATGCCAGCTTCCCCGGCAAAAAGCTGATCATCACCGACGGCGTTTTCTCCATGGATGGGGACATTGCTCCCCTGCCGGCACTTTGCGATCTGGCGGAAAAATACGGTTGCATCATGATGGTGGACGACGCGCATGCCAGTGGTGTCCTCGGCAAAGGCGGCCGCGGTTCCATCGACCATTTCCAGTGCCACGGCCGCGTGCACATCCAAGTCGGCACGCTCAGCAAGGCCATCGGTTCGATGGGCGGCTACGTGTGCGGCTCACGTGACCTGATCGATTTCCTCTATCTGCGGGCGCGGCCTTTTCTTTTTTCCACCTCTCATCCTCCGGCGACCGCTGCGGCCTGTCAGGCGGCGTTCACGCTTCTGGATTCCGCCGAGGGTGAAAAACTGGTCAAGAAGTTGTGGGCCAACACAAAGTTCTTCAAGCGCGAGCTGAAGAAACGCGGCTTCGAGTTTAAGGCCAGCGAAACGCCGATCATTCCCATTCACGTGGGCGACGCCGCAAAGGCGTTTGAATTTTCTCGGAAACTCTTCGAAGCCGGCGTATTCGCGCCCGCCGTTGGCTATCCAACCGTGGCGGAAGGAAAAGCACGTCTGCGCGCCATCGTCAGCGCAGCACACAAACGGGAGCACCTCTTGAAAGCAGCCGACACGCTTGCAGAAGTGGCGAAGCCTTTAGGCATCGTCAGCTGATCCGTCACTCAATTCCGGCAACTTCGGCCTCTGCTATACTCGCCCGATGGCGCCAAAAGAAGAACAAACGAAAAAGTTATTCCTGGTAGACGCCATGGCGCACGTCTACCGCGCGTTTTACGCGCCCATGGTGCGCATGAATGCGCCCAGTGGCCTTCCCACTAAAGTTCCGTTTCTGTTCGCCAATATCGTCCGCCGCCTGATCAAAGACTACAAACCGGATTACGTGGGCATCGTCTTTGACACCAGCAAGCCCACCTTCCGCGACAAACTCTTCGAATCCTACAAAGCTCATCGCCCGCCCATGCCGGACGAAATGAGCGTGCAGTTGCCGTATGTGCGGCGGCTCTGCGAGGCCATGTGCATGCCGATTCTGGAACTTGATGGCTACGAGGCCGACGACGTGATCGGCACTTTGGCCAAGAAAGCCGCGGCTAAAAACATCGATGTTCTCGTCATTAGCAATGATAAGGACATGATGCAGCTCGTGACTCCTGGTGTGCGCATTCTGCGTACCGCCTCCGGTGGCCCAAAAGCCGACACCATCGTGGACGCGAAAAGAGTGGAAGAAATTCTCGGGGTTCCGCCCGAGAAGGTGATTGACCTGATGGCGTTGCTGGGCGACACCATCGACAATATTCCCGGCGCAAAAGGCATCGGCGAAAAAGGCGCGACCGAACTGATTCAGAAATACGGCACCGTGGAAAATGCGCTTGCGCATGCAGACGAAGTGCCCAACAAGCGTTATCGCGAGGCGTTGCAGCAGCAAAAAGAACAAGTGCTGATGAGCAAGCAACTGGCCGCGATTGAAACGGAAGTTCCCGTCGAGTTGAACCTCGACAAGCTGAAAGTGTGCGCTCCCGACCAGGCCGCGCTCATGGCTCTTTATCGCGAACTGGGTTTCAACTCTCTGCTGAAGGAAATGCTCGCCAGTGGCGCCACCGAAGGTCAAAGTAATGCCTCGACGGCCGCACCTGCGGAGAAACGAGACTATCTCCAGCTCTCAAATGCTCAAGAACTGCAGGGCTATTTGAAGAAATTGCCTGCCAAGGCGCCGCTGGCCTTGTGGCTGAATCTTGATCTCGGCGGTCGAGAGTCGGAGGGTTTTGGGACCCATCTGGGAGGCATCGAGCTTTCTTCGAAGGCTGGCGAAGGCCGCGCCATCTGGGCTGACGAAAAGGGCGATGTGCTGAAATGCATGGAGTCCGTCCTCCGCGATGAAAAGCGGCGCAAAATTGTGCACGATCCGAAATTGTTTCAGTTGCTGGCAGGAAAAGTAGAAAAGGTTGAACATGCCACGCAGCTCTACGACTACCTGTTACGCCCAACCACGGCCAAACACGAGTTCGCCGATGTTGTCTTTCGCACCTTTAACGTGCCGATAGGCGGGGGCGCCGGAGAACGCGCGGATTACCTGCAGCGTCTCGCCCCGGTCTTGCGCAAGCAGGTGGAAGAACAAGGCCTCGCGGAGGTCTACGAAAAGATCGATCTCCCACTGGCTAGAGTCCTGGCGGAGATCGAACGAACGGGAATTCGTGTGGATCCCAAAGCCCTCGAGAAAATGTCCCAGTCCATGGAAAAAGAAGTCCGGCGCCTGGAAAAAGACATTTGGGACATGGCTGGTTCCGAGTTCAACGTGAATTCCCCCGCACAACTCGCGGAAATTCTGTTCAACAAACTGAATCTCCAGCCGCCTGGCCGCCGCGGCAAAGCCAAAGAGCGCTCCACCGCCGCGGATGTGCTGGAAGAATTGGGCAACCAGCATCCGTTGCCGGCAAAAGTGGTGGAGTATCGGGAAATCGCCAAACTCAAATCCACCTATGTGGATGCGCTTCCAAAATTAATTCACCCGGAAACCGGCCGTCTGCACACCAGTTTCTCACAAACAGGCACCGCCACCGGCCGGCTCAGCTCCAGCGATCCGAATCTTCAGAACATTCCCATTCGCACGGAACTGGGACGTGAAATTCGCGCCGCATTTGTTGCGGAAAAAGGGAAAATCCTGCTTTCCGCCGATTATTCGCAGATCGAGCTGCGCATCATGGCCCATTTTTCGCGCGACCCCGTGCTGGTGCAGGCTTTCCGGAACGGCGAGGACATTCACGCCCGTACCGCGCAAGAAGTGTTTGGCGTGGGCCCGCTTGCGCAAACCGCGGAACATCGCCGTGCCGCCAAAGCCATCAATTTCGGCATCATCTACGGTCTGTCGGCGTTCGGCCTCGCGAAGCAATTGGGCATCGAACAAAAAGAAGCCGCGCAATTCATCAACGCGTATTTCACCCGTTATCGTGGCGTCAAAGAGTATCTCGACAATGTGCTGGTAGAGACGCGCAAAACCGGAATGGCCAAAACGCTATTCGGCAGGATTCGTCCGATTTCGGAGATTAACGCGCCTCAGATGCAGTTAAGAAACTTTGCGGAACGTACTGCTCTGAATTCTCCGCTCCAGGGCACTGCGGCGGACCTGATCAAGCTTGCGATGATCTCGATCGACGCGCGCCTTAGCAAAGAAAAACTCGCGACGCGCATGATCCTGCAGGTGCACGACGAATTGCTGTTCGAAGCGCCTGCAAAGGAAAAAGAGGCGCTCGAAAAGTTGGTCCGCGAAGAGATGGAAGGCGTGTATGATCTCGCCGTTCCTCTTGTTGTGGAAGTGTGCACCGGGCCGAACTGGCGCGATTTGGACTAACGCCAAGGACTACGGGGAACGCTGGGCATCCCCCAAAGCGGGCACGCCATCTATCCCTTCAGCCTTAGCCCTTGCTAGACTGTTCGGCAGTACAGGCGATAAATTGGTCACCGAGAAAAAGCCGGCTCCCGTCCCCCCGGAAGCGCGTGCTAGCCTGAAATCGAAGTGGACCGGGTGGGTGATGCGTCGAATCAATTCCCTGTTTGCGATAATCACAGCGGCTTTTTTAGTTGGCTGTAGTGGGGCGAGCAGCTCCACCCAAGGCGGTAACAGCGGAGGAACCCCCGCGGGAGTGACCCTGACTCTCTCACCTTCTACCGCCACCGTTGTAGTAGGACAGAGCGCAGCATTTCAGGCGATGGTCACGGGATCGACCAATACGGCGGTCACCTGGCAAGTGAATGGTGTCGTGGGAGGAAATTCCGCCGTCGGCACGATCTCCAGTGGAGTTTATACCGCTCCCGCAACCGTCCCGAGTCCCGCGACCGTCACCGTCACCGCGATCGCCCAGGCCAACACGGCAGTCTCCAAGTCCGCTGCGGTTCTCGTCGTTGCGACTAACCCCAATCAGCAAGCCCAAAACATTCCGGTGAAGCTTGGCACATCTGGCGGAAATGCCAATGACACCAGTACACAGGGGAATTTGGTGTATTGCTGCGGCGGCACCCTGGGTTCGCTTCTCCAACGCAACGGCACCTTCTACATTTTGAGTAACAATCACGTCCTCGCTCGCAGCGATTCCGCAAGCATCGGCGATGCCATCACTCAGCCGGATCTCATTGACGCCAATTGCTCCGCCGTGGGCACCACTACGGTCGGCAATCTGACCCAGTACGTCAATCTCGAAGCTCCGGGCACTAACGTGGACGCCGCGATCGCGCAAATTGTCTCCGGCACCGTGGACACCAGCGGTAACATTTTGTCCCTCGGTGCTACCGCCACTGGCAACACCCCCGATGCGGGACCTCCCCACGCGGGCAGCGGCATCGCCGCGCACATCGGAGAATCCGTCGCCAAAAGCGGCCGCAGTTCCAGCCTGACCTGCTCCACGGTTGATGCCGTCCAGATTCAAACATCTGTCAGTTACCAGAAAGGTTGCAACACCGGAGCGAACTTTTCTGTCACTTACACGGGCCAGATTTCCGTTGCTGGTGGAACCTTCAGCGCGTCCGGCGATTCCGGATCTCTGATCGTCGACCAGAACACCGCCGATCCCGTGGCCTTGCTTTACGGTGGCTCTGATACAGACACCGTCGGCAATCCTGTCGCCGATGTCCTGGCAACGCTGCAGGACAGTCAGGGCAACCGCCCGACATTTGTGGGAAGCGCCTCCACGCACAGCGTCATCGGTTGTACGGTCGCCGCAAACGTCGTCAAGACCGCACCAGCACAGTCGGCCGCCGCTCTTTCTTCAGCGCAGTTGATTCAAGCGCAGCACGCGCGCGACATGCATGCGCCGGAGCTTCTCTCGAACCCCTACATCCAGGCGCTCGGCGTCGGGGCCAGCATCGATCACCCGGGTGAGCCCGCGGTGGTTGTAGTAGTCAATTCCGGGCAGCCTGCAACGGCAATTCCCGCGCAATTGGAAGGCATTGCCACGCGCATTGTGCAGGGTACCTCCAGCAGTCCACACGGTGTTTTCGACACGGAAGTCGCGGCGCACGTCGCGCCAGTTCTTGATACTTTCGCCGTCAACGCCATCTCCAAAGCCGAGCTTGCCCGCGCTCAAGCTGTGCATACTGCCCAAGCCGGAGCGCTGATGAAGCAGCCCGGCATTCAAGGAGTGGGTATCACATCCAGCGCGGACTCTCCGGGAGAAGCTGCCTTGATGATCTTTGTCATCCGCGGAGTGCCGCGCAATCCAGTGCCGCCGGTGATTGACGGCGTGCGCACGCGGATCCGGGAGTCCAGCCGTTTCACCGCAGGGCAGCGTGGCAAAGAGATTGCCAGCCGCTGCCGAGTGCCACAATCATTGCCTGCCGCGCCAGCCATTCCTCAGTAAAACAGCACGCGTCACCGCCAGTTAATGCGCATACAATTGCACTTTTAGCCTTGAAACAAGACACCGAGGCTATCTTTGCAACACCCGCGGGCGTAGAATCCCGGTAGATACTTTCCGGTTCGCTCCCGGATAGTTTCCTACCAATCAGGGGGTGTTTATGCGACGAATTGGCCTACTCCTTTGCGCCATCCTGCTCGTTGCAGGAGGAGTCGTTTTCGCTCAACAAGCAAAAGACAAGCCTGCAGAAGCCGCTCCCGGACCGATTCCGGCCGACGCGGCGGCGAAGAAAAATCCTGTTAAGCCCACGACCGAAGGTCTTGCGGAAGCGCGAAAACTCTACGGCTATCACTGCGCCATGTGCCACGGCAAAGACGGCGACGGCAAAGGTGATCTTGGCGTAGATATGAAACTGGAATTAAAAGATTGGCGTGATCCCAGCACCATCTCCAAGTACACCGACGGCGAATTGTTCTACATCATCACCAACGGCCGCGGAAAAATGGTCGGTGGCGAAGGTGACCGCACGAAAGAGGAAGCGCGCTGGAATCTGGTGAACCTGGTGCACTCCTTCGCTGCAAAACCAGGACAGGATACCTCCAAGCCATAACCTTTGCAGCATTCGGCTCTCGTTATACCGGCGCCCCGTGTCCTTCGGGGCGCCTTTTTTCGCGCACTGCGCTATCATGAGTTTCCAACCTGCGAGGAGGCACCCAAATGGCGCATGCTCCAAAATTCCTTTCCATCGTGAATGACGCGAAAAAGCGCGTCAAAGAAACCAACGTACCCGACGTCAAACGCCGCATGGATGCAGGCGAGAAATTTGTGCTCGTCGACGTACGGGAAGAAAGTGAATGGGCCAGCGGCCATTTGCCCGGCGCCATTCATCTCGGCAAAGGCATCATCGAGAGAGATATTGAGCAGCGCGTTCCCGCAACCGACACGAAGCTCATCCTCTATTGTGGCGGTGGCTTCCGCTCCGCCCTGGCCGCCGACAATCTCCAGAAAATGGGCTATAGCAACGTGGAGTCCATGGATGGCGGCTGGAAGGGTTGGACTTCGGCGGGCTATCCCACACAAAAAGGCTAAACCTGCCCCCGGCAACTCGACAGACGAACTACTCCACGAGATTCAATATCACCTCATTTGACCGGGTCATGCGTCTTGGCTGCGACGGTATTTCTCGCATCAGTTGGACGGCGTAGCGTCCAGGACGCGGTAGTCCGTAATACAGGTCAATCGGATATGTTTCTTCCGTGGATTCTCCCGGGTTCAACGTCACACGTATCCATCGCCCCTCCGTCGCGTGCTCCTTGCATTGGCACAATTCCGCTCCGGTTTCCGTGAGAGGGACGCTACGTCCGTTAACGTCTCTTACTTCAGCGGCGAAGTCACAGCCGGGATTGCTCTTAACAAGAGTTATCGGTAGTGTCGAGCGATTGGTCATGGTCACGCTAAGAGTGAGATTCGATTCCCGGATCACAGCCTCTGGCGGAGTAATCGTCAAGTCCAGTGGCTCGCCGGTTAAGCCGGCCCAGGTCAGTTGAACGGCGCCCAGCAGGAACAGCAGCCCGATGCGAACAGCGCGGTCAGGTTTCATGGGTTTTCCGTGGCTCGTCAATCATTGGTGCGACCCGGCTCATTTGTGTCCACTTCTAATGCTAGGCTCGCTCACGCTCGGTGAATTTTAATTGCAGGTTAAAATCTGCGTGTATGGTACTAGACTATTCCAAAATGGATAGGCGTGTGATCGGGTAAACGGGGCCACAGGATTACTGGGCCCGCCCGAGCCGAACTTAAGCACCCATTCGTTTGTCTCCGCGTTTTTTAGCACGACTTCTCCGGAGAAAGTCCAATCCACGAATCCCAGCGGGACCTCGATTGAATTGGTTAATCCAGAGCTCCACAGCAGGTACATTCTAGCGTGAAACACGCGAGAGTACTCGGTGACGTCCGACGGCAGGTGAATCCGCGGATTGTCAAGCGTAGGGTTGTGCGTGTCGTACGGATAGACAGTGTCGAGCCCTGCGCCAAGCGTCGCGACAGGTTGAGATTTGGGGACACAGTACAGCGTGATTCCGTTGCGCTTGACGGTCACGACATCGGACTGAATCTCTTGTACCCAGATGAACTTCCTCAACATTCCCTCGGGAAGGGAGTATCGCGCCCGAAAGGAAATTCCAGGGTCCAGCATGCCCAATAGCGAGGAATTCGGAAGCGGCTGAGAAAGTGCAACCCTCTCCGAATCGACCTGGACTTGCGTCGACCACGGCCCGTCCACGTCAAACGTCACCTCCGCTTGGGCAGTCACCCCGTTTGTGAGTGTGAGTTGGTAGCTCACGGTTCGGTTTTTGCCCGGCGCAGCCCAGTAGAACCATGTGGTCGGCCCTTCACGAACAACCGGCTGCGGACCTCCCGCAAACGGCGTGTGAAGGAATCCGCCCGTGTAATCACCAGGATCTCCGATCGACCAATGCTGGTTCTGTACAGGCACGCCGGGATGCAAAATCACGGTCAGCTGAATGCGCTGGCCAACGGTGACAGCCTGATGAGTCCCGGTCACATCAAGGCCATCGAAAAAGATACGTGGCTCCGGCGTCCGCGGAAACACATCGAAAAATGCCGTCGCCGCCGGCGCCTGAGTCTCTTGCGGCCATGCCGTGAGGGTCAATGCTCCAGGCAGATCGCTGCTGACGACTCCGCGGACGCGCACGGTTCCACTTTTCTCGAGGACCATGGCAGTGGAGTCATCTTCAAAGACCGCTTTGCCTGTACCGACATCGCATTTCAGTCGTAAGGTGATGGGGTGAGGCTTGTCTTTGGGAGCTATCGTAACCGCAAATTCGCCGGTGTTCCCTTGCGAGACTTCGCTAACCTGATGGATCGTTACGGTCAAGAGGGGTGCCTGGGCCGCATGGGAACTTCCCAGAAATGCCACAAAAACGGCAACCAGAATGATGTTGCAATGTAGTGCGGTCAAAAAAAGACGCATTCCTGCGATCCCGCTTCTCCGGGGCGTGTGATGTTTCGCGAAAGCCGCTCCTCACAGCATACCAACCTAACAGGAACCTAGGGGGCAAGAGCTGAATGATCAATAATCGGCGTTGGTTTCGATCCTATCGCCCGCTCCAGAAACCTCGATGATCCATTGCCCTCACGTGGCTCTTGTTATGTTAGAAAAACGAAGAATCATCAGTGGGGAATCCGTTAGATTGGCTGGGGCGGAAGGATTCGAACCTTCACCGTCCTCATTAACAGTGAGGTGTCCTACCAGTTGGACCACGCCCCAGCGGGGTTTGCAAGACTGCTCACGGCGGAACCGCAGCAGGTGGGCTTCTCCGCGAAACGCGCGGCAGAAGACATACGCAAGGATAGCATGCGCGTAGCCATCAACTAAAATGTGCCGAAATTACTCTCAACATAAGCAATGCTTATCCACGCATTGGCACGTCTTCCGCGCCAATTGAAAACTCTTTCCCGTTTTGGGACGGACTGCGCCAACCCGGGCGCTCCGATTTTTCCTTCTCCATCTCCGAACTCTCAGTTCTTTTCATAATTTTCAATCCGCGAATCGCTCTTCTCCGTTCTTCTCTAGGGGTTGCAATCCTGCGAAATTTGGTGGAAACTATCCGGTCGCTACATGACCCGGACGCGCGCTGTTCGGCATAGGAGTGGACATTTCTCCTGAGATTGACGGCCCTGGGAGATCTGGTTCCTCCGGCGCAAAGTTGACATGGCCCAAATTTTTCACCGTAGTGCTAATTTAATCGCGCGGTTTTCTGTGCTCGCATTGGTGGTTCTTGCGAACCTGGCTCTGGCCGGCGTTTTAGTGGTCGCTCGATCTCCCTACATTACCAACGAGCGCGTCTCCCGCGTCCAGCCCGTGCAGTTCAGCCACAAGCACCATGTGGGCGACGACGGGATCGACTGCCGCTATTGTCACAACAGCGTCGAAACTTCCGCCTACGCCGGAATTCCCCCCACGAAAACGTGCATGAATTGCCACTCCGTGCTTTTCAACAATGCTCCTTACCTCGAACCTGTCCGCGAAAGCTACCGCTCGGATCAATCCATCGAATGGGTAAAAGTCCATCGCTTGGCCGATTACGTTTATTTCAACCACAGCATTCACATCAATAAGGGCATCGGTTGTTCCACGTGCCACGGTTCGGTTGATGAGATGCCCCTGATTTTCCAGGCTTCTCCTCTCAACATGCAGTGGTGCCTCGATTGCCACCGGGACCCCGCGAAGAATGTTCGTCCCAAGGATCAAGTTTTCAATATGGAGTGGAAAGCCCCCGCAAACCAGGAAGAGATCGGCAAGAAGCTTGTGGCGGAGTACAAAATCCGGACAGTGAACGAGCTGACCAGTTGCTCGACCTGTCATCGCTAACGGACGATATGAACGATCAGCCAAACGAAAACAAGTTGCGCATCCTGCCTGTCTCGCAAGCAGGTGACGCCGCGCAGGGTCATGATCATCATGAGCATGACGATCATGAAGAGGCACAGGTCGAACGGGAACATCGCCTGGATCTTGCGGCGGTGCGCGAAAAACTGCGCGAAAAATCAGGCAAACAATATTGGCGCACGCTCGAAGAACTTGCGGACGACCCTCATTTCGAGGACCTGCTGCATCGCGAATTCCCTCGCCACGCGTCGGAATGGGATGACGCCGTCGATCGCCGCGATTTCCTGAAGTTGATGGGCGCTTCGCTGGCTCTCGCTGGGATGGCGGGTTGCGGCCGGCCAGACATCGATCACATCGTGCCTTACGTAAAGCAGCCCGATGGCTTGATTCTCGGCCGCCCGAATTTTTATGCCACCGCCATGCCCTTTGGCGCAGCAACGGTCGGCGTTCTCGTCGAAAGCCACGAAGGCCGTCCGACAAAAATCGAAGGCAATCCCGATCACCCGTCCAGCCTCGGAGCCACCAGCGCCTTGGTGCAGGCTTCTATCCTGAATTTGTACGATCCGGACCGCTCGCAGACCGTCCAGCAAGCGGGCGAGATTCGTTCCTGGTCGGCTTTCCTCGATGCCGCGCACGATCTGGCGACCAATGTGAAAGCCACCAATGGCGCGGGATTCGGTATTCTTTCCGGCGCAACCACTTCGCCAACCCTGACTGCACAAATCCAGAACCTCCTTAAGCTTTATCCCGAGGCAAAGTGGTACCAGTGGGAGCCCGCTGCCGGCGATGGCGCTCGCGAAGGGGCCATGCTGGCCTTCGGGCGGAACGTCAACACCGTCTACGAAGTCAGCAAGGCCAACGTGATTGTTTCGCTGGACTCCGATTTTCTAGCCAGCGGCCCCGGGCACATCGCTTATGCAAAACAATTCTCGCGGCGCCGCAGACTGAACGGTCCCAGCGACACGATGAATCGTTTGTACGTCGTCGAGCCCACGCCTTCCGTAACCGGCTCCTCGGCGGACCATCGCTTGCCTCTGCGCTCCAGCGACGTGGAACTGTTTGCCCGCGCTTTAGCTGGCAAGCTGGGAATCGGCTCCGGCGCCACGCTCTCGGGGGAGGCCGCCAATTGGGTGGACATCGTCGCGAAAGACTTGCAGAACGAACGCGGCGCCTCGCTTGTGGTAGCAGGCGAGTATCAACCCGCGGCGGTACATGCGTTGGCGCATGCGATCAACGCGGCCCTTGGCAACGTCGGCAAAACTCTCTATTACACGGAACCCATCGCGGGCGACGCCGGGAATCTCGACGCTATCCGCAATCTTTGCGTGGAAATGGATCACGGCAAAGTCGACCTCCTGCTGATTCTGGGCGGCAATCCCGTCTACAACGCCCCTCACGATTTCGATTTCGTGAATAAACTCAAGCGCGTTTCCACCGCCATTCACCTGAGCCCGTATTTCGATGAAACGTCCGCCTACTGCCAGTGGCACGTGGCGGAGTCGCACTTCCTGGAAACCTGGAGCGATGCGCGCGCTCACGATGGCACGGCAAGTATTGTTCAGCCGCTCATTTCGCCGCTGTACTACACGCGTTCCGCACACGATCTAATCGCGGCCTTCAGCGACAAGCCCGGCATGCCCGCTTATGACGCGGTCCGTGCTTACTGGACCGACGCGTCTAGCCACTTGCCTTCGTCGATCGATGTGGGATGGCGCAAATGGCTCAATGACGGCGTGATTCCCGGAACAAAAGCCGCTCCCATCAATGCGGAACTCAAATTCAATGCCTCCAGCCTTCCTGCGGTCCAGTCTGCGCCCGCGGATCAAATCGAATTTATTTTCCGTCCGGATCCCAACGTGTACGACGGACGTTTCGCCAACAATGGCTGGCTCCAGGAACTTCCCCGGCCGGTCACCAAACTAACTTGGGACAATGCGGCACTCATCAGTCCGAAGCTGGCGCAACAGCGCGATTTCGCCCACAAAGTGCAGTCCCGTGGTGGTGAACACGGCCAAGTCCGCGTGCCCCTCGTCGACATCGAATTGAACCAGAGCAAAGTCACTGCCGCGGTTTGGACCTTGCCCGGCCAGGCCGAGAACACGGTAGTTCTTCCACTCGGCTACGGACGCATGCGCGCTGGATACACTGGCACCGACAAGGGTTTCAACGCGTACGTCGTTCGCACTTCGAATGCTCTGTGGGCCGCGACCGGCGGCAAGATGACCGCCACTGGCGACAGCTATCCGCTGGCCTGCACGCAATACCACTTCAACATGGAAGGCCGGCAGATTCTCAGCAACGCCACGCTTTCGGAATACCAGAAGAATCCGAATTTCGCTCACGAACACGACGAAACCCCTCCGAAGGAAGATTCCCTGTACAAGGCATTTGCGTATCCCGGCTATGCCTGGGGCATGGCCATCGATCTGACCAAGTGCAATGGCTGCAATGCCTGCGTAGTCGCATGCCAGTCGGAAAATAATATTCCTGTCGTCGGCAAGGACCAGGTCATGCGCGGGCGCGAAATGCACTGGATCCGCATCGACCGCTACTACACGCACACCGAATCCGCGACCAGTGGCAAGACTACCGGCGATCCTTCCGAGTACAATCCCACGCTCGACAATCCGCCGACATTTTTCCAGCCCGTGCCCTGCCAGCAGTGTGAAAACGCTCCTTGCGAACAGGTTTGCCCCGTCGGCGCCACGGTACACAGCGCAGAAGGCTTGAACGACATGGTTTACAACCGCTGTATCGGCACGCGTTACTGCTCCAACAACTGCCCGTACAAAGTGCGCCGTTTCAATTTCCTGCGCTTCCAGGATTGGGATACTCCGCAGCTCAAGCTGATGCGCAATCCGGAAGTGACCGTGCGCAGCCGAGGCGTCATGGAAAAGTGCACCTACTGTGTGCAGCGCATCAACAACGTGCGCATCGACGCCGAGAAACAGAATCGCACCATTCGCGATGGTGAAATCGTCACCGCTTGTGAATCAGCCTGCCCAAGCGAAGCAATAGTCTTCGGCAACGCCAACGACCCGAACAGCCAGGTCGCCAAGCTGAAGGCGCAGCAGCGCAATTATTCGATCTTGGGTGAACTGAATTCTCGCCCGCGCACCACGTATCTTGCGGCCGTGCGCAATCCGAATCCGGAGCTGGAGAAGGCATGAGCGTTACGCAGCCTCCCTTGAATTCGCCTGACATCCGCCGACTCGATCCGGTGCTGGAACCGGGGCACACCTACGCGTCGGTCACCGACAAGATTGCGGCGGTTGTTCTCACGCGCCCCCTTGGCATCGGCTGGCTCGCGGGTTTCACGCTCACCTTCACGATCGTGATGGTGCTATTCATCTCGATTGCCTGGCTGGTTATTAAGGGCGTCGGAATCTGGGGCATTAACATCCCCATTGGCTGGGGCTTCGCCATTGTCAATTTCGTTTGGTGGATCGGTATCGGCCACGCCGGTACGCTGATTTCTGCCATTCTCTTCTTGCTGAACCAGAAGTGGCGCACTTCCATTAACCGGTTCGCCGAAGCCATGACCCTCTTCGCCGTGGCCTGCGCTGGTTTGTTCCCGCTGATTCACACCGGCCGTCCCTGGATGGCTTACTACATGTTCCCGTACCCCAGCACGATGGGAATCTGGCCGCAGTTCCGTAGTCCGCTCATCTGGGACGTTTTTGCGGTATCTACTTACGGGACAGTTTCGCTACTCTTCTGGTTCGTTGGTTTGCTCCCAGACCTCGCCACCCTGCGTGATCGCGCGAAAAGCCGCTACCAGCAAGTGATCTACGGAATACTCTCCATGGGTTGGCGCAATTCCGCGCGTCACTGGCACCGCTACCAGTCGGCCTATCTGCTCTTGGCTGGCCTGGCCACGCCGCTGGTGCTTTCCGTGCATACCGTCGTGAGCTTCGATTTCGCGGTGGCCATCGTTCCCGGCTGGCATACCACTATTTTCCCGCCCTATTTCGTGGCCGGCGCGATTTATTCCGGTTTCGCCATGGTGCTCACGCTTGCCATTCCTCTTCGCAAAGCCTACGGCCTGGAAGATTTCATTACCATGCGCCACTTGGATAACATGGCCAAAGTCATGCTCGCCACTGGCCTCATCGTGGCTTATGGCTACTTCATCGAATTCTTCATGGCCTTCTACAGTGGCAACAAGTTTGACGTCTTTCTCGCTGAGCAGCGCTTGCATGGGCCGTATTCCCACTTCTATTACGCGTTGATCCTCTGCAACATCCTAACGCCGCAGTTACTTTGGTTCGAGAAAGTGCGCCGCAACGTGCTCGCCCTCTTCTTGATGTCCCTGGTCATCAACACCGGCATGTGGCTGGAGCGTTTCGTGATCGTCGTCATCTCTCTGACACGGGACTTTATGCCCTCCGCCTGGGGCCGCTACTCCCCCACTTTCTGGGATTACAGCACCTTTATCGGAACCTTGGGCCTCTTCGTCATGCTCATCTTCCTATTCGTGCGGGGATTGCCCGCTATCGCCATCGCGGAGATGCGCGAGCTGGTGCACGAATCGCACGAGAAGGGTCAGAAGTGATGGAACATCACTCCCATCTGCACGGTGTTATGGGCGAGTTTGAAACGCCCGAGCAATTACTCGCGGCCGCGCGAAAAGCGCGCGAAGCCGGCTACAAACATGTGGATGCCTATACCCCATTTCCCATCGAGGGTCTCGCTCACGCCATCGGTTTTCGTTGGACTGCCGTGCCTCTGATTACCTTAATCGGGGGAATCGGCGGCGGGCTTACGGGATTCGGATTGCAATATTGGTGCTCAGCGATTACCTATCCATTGAACATTGCGGGCCGCCCTTTGAACAGTTGGCCTGCTTTCATTCCTGTCACTTTCGAATTGACCGTTCTGGGCGCTTCCATCTTCGCCGTTGTGGGCATGCTCGCGCTCAACAAGCTGCCGCAGCCCTATCACCCAATCTTTAATGTCGAACGGTTTGCCAGCGCTTCCACCGACCGCTTTTTCCTGGTAATTGAAGCGCGTGATCCCAAATTTGATTTGGCGGAGAGCTCCAGGTTTCTTCAGGAAGCCTCCGCGCGGCACGTCTCTGAGGTGAAGGATGAAGAATAAGTCCTCACTTCTCGCGACGGTGTTCCTGTTCTCCTTTGGTCTAAGCGGCTGCCAGTACACCCTGCGCCAGGATATGGCCAACCAGCCGCGCCAGAATCCTCTTTCGCCCGCACCGATCTTTCCGGATGGCCGCTCGGAACGCCCGATCATCGATAACACGGTTGCGCGCGGCGCGGTCGAAGACGATGCCTTGTATATCGCCAAGGATTCCAACGCGTTTCCGCTGCCGCTCACACAAGAATTACTCGCACGCGGCCAGGATCGTTACAACATTTTCTGCTCGCCTTGCCACGGACTTCAGGGGGACGGCCAAGGCATGGTCACCATGCGCGGCATGAAGCATCCTCCTACCTATCATCAGGACCGTGTTCGCAACGAGCCCAACGGGTACTACTTCGACGTCATCACCAACGGCTTTGGCGCCATGAACAGCTATTCTGCTCAGATTACACCGCGTGATCGCTGGGCCATCGTTGCTTATGTTCGTGCGCTGCAGGTGAGCCGCAACGCGCATGTCGGCGAATTGCCGCAGAATTTAAGGGAGAAACTCATGGCCGGAGGGGCCGCTCAATGAACGCGCAAGAATTCAACGCGCCGGATAGCGTCAACCGCGTTCAGACGCTGGGATGGATGATTGGTGGCGTGGCGCTGGTGCTCGCCATTGTCGGCGCCTTCCTCTCTCCGCAAAAGTTTTATTGGGCTTATCTCTTCAGCTTCATGTTCGTGCTTGGACTGACGGTTGGTTCGCTTGGGCTGCTCATGTTGCAGCATCTCACTGGCGGAATCTGGGGCATCGTGATCCGCCGCCCGCTGGAGGCGGCTTCCCGCAACATCTGGTTGGTGTTTGTGATGTTCATTCCCATCGTGCTCGGAATGAAATACCTGTATTCCGGGAATGGCACTGACTACGGATGGCTGAACGCGCCAAAAACAGGCGAGCACGCCCTGACTGGGATGCAACAGAGCTACTTGACGACGAGTGGATACCTCATCCGGGCGGTCGTCTACTTCGCGATCTGGTTTCTCCTTGTTTTCTTGTTCAATGCCTTCTCGAGGATGCAGGATGCCAGCCCGGAAGACCGTGTATTGCGTCTGCGCTTCAAAAGAGCTTCCGGACCCGGCGTCATTCTCTATATTCTCGCAGTGACCTTCGCTGCCATCGATTGGGTCATGTCCATCTCGCCGCACTGGGCCTCCACAATTTACGGTTTCATCTTCGTCGGTGGCCAGGCGATCACCGCCATGTGCCTGATGATCATCACGGTAGTGCTGCTCTCCCGCTTCGAGCCTTACGCGGGGTTCATCCGCGAACGCCACCTCCACGACCTCGGCAAGCTGCTTTTTGCCTTCAACATGCTCTGGGCCTATTTCGATTTTTCGCAATTGCTGATCATCTGGTCGGGCAACTTGCCGGAAGAAATTACGTTTTACCGCACGCGGCTGTCCGGGCAGTGGGGCGTGGTTGCGGTGATCGTGCTGCTGTTCAGCTTTGCGCTTCCGTTTCTTGTTTTGTTGTCGCGCGACGTAAAGCGCAACGCCAGCCTGATTTCAAAAGTAGCCATCTGGATGCTCGTTTTCCGACTGGTGGATCTCTACTGGATGACGCGTCCGGAATTCACCAGTTCAGCCTTGCCCACTTGGCTGGACATCGTGGTTCCTATTGCTTTGGTTGGATTGTGGGTCGGCTTCTTCGCCATGAATCTGAAGCAGCGCCCGGTTTTGCCCTTGGGAGATCCGAAGATTGGGGAGGTCTTAGCGCATCATGGGCACTGAGCATCTCAGCCACGGCCAAACCCAGAATGGCAGGCCGGTTCACAAGGACGTTTCTTTTGAGAAGACCGACGTTAGTACTTCTCCGATCCTGAAGTTCCTGGTGTTTCTCGGCATCGGCGTGATCTTGTCGTACATCATTGCGTTTGGCGTTTACCGCGGCCTCAAAAGCTACTGGACCAACTCGCACCCGCCGATGATGCCTTCACGCATCGAGGCTGGCCCGACCATGCCTCCCGAACCGCGTTTGCAAGGCATGCCCGGCCACCTGACTGATCCTCAGCAGGATTTGCGGGACAAGCTGAAAGCGGATAACGATGCCAACAAGAAACTGTCTTGGGTCGATCAAAAAGCCGGCATCGCGCAAATCCCGGTACAAGATGCCATGCAACTGATTGTCGAAAAAGGTTTGCCGGCTGTGACGCCACCGCCGGCGGAAAAGAAGTAGGAACGATGAACGTGCTACGCAGTGTTTTGGTCATAGCGGGTTTGCTGCTTTGCGGCACACTCAGCCATGGCCAGATGATTCCAGATAACGTGGGCCAGTCTTCGAATGGCCTCCCGCCGGCGCTGGTCAACGTCGGTTTCGACCCGCAACTCAACGCGCAAATCCCGCTTGACGCTCCCTTTGTTGATGAATATGGCCAGCCCGCTTCGCTCCGCCAGTTCTCCGGCAAAAAGCCGGTGGTCCTGGCTTTCGTCTATTTCACCTGCCCGATGCTCTGCAATCAGGTCGAACAGGCCCTCGTCGGCACCTTGAAGATGATCTCTTTCAACCCCGGCCACGATTACGAAGTCGTCTTCATCAGCTTCGATCCCAGCGATACTCCGGACGAAGCGCTGAAGAAAAAGCACGAAGCCCTCTCCCGCTTTGCCCGTCCCACCACGGAGCCGGGCTGGCATTTTCTTACCGGCACGAAGGAATCCATCGACGCCGTCACCAAGGCCGCCAACTTTCGCTTCTCTTACGACCCCAAGACCAAGCTCTTCGGTCACGCCAGCGGCATTCTTCTGCTCACTCCCGATGGCCGTATCTCTCGCTACTTCTTCGGTGTGGAATATCCACCGAGCAACGTGCGCCTCGGTCTTGTCGACGCCTCCGCCGGAAAGATCGGCACTCCCGTCGACCATATTCTGCTGTTCTGCTATCAGTACGATCCAACGAAGGGCCGCTACAGCGCCACCATCCTCACGGTCGTCCGCATGGGAGCCGTTGTGACGCTGTTCTGCATGGTCATTGGTTTTGTCATTTTCCGCCGTCGCGATCATCGCGCCGGCAGCACCGGAAATATCGGGCCGGGTTCGCCGACGCAAGGAGCACACTAGAGCCGTGCAGTCACCGCTTCCATTTTTTCCAGAGCAGGCCTCCAACTTTGCCGGACATGTGGATGCCCTGTTCCTGTTTATCTTACTCACGTGCTTGTTCTTTGCCGTACTTGTGACCGTGTTGGCGACTTATGCGGCCTTCAAATACCGGCGAACTTCACCCGGTGAAGTAGGCTCGCTGGGAGAAGGCAACACGCTTTTAGAAATTGGTTGGACCGTTATTCCTCTTGGCATTGCTCTCGTCATGTTCGCGTGGGGCGCGGTGGTTTACGTCAACTTCCGTACCCCTCCGAAAGATACCCTGGATATTTATGTGGTCGGCAAGCAGTGGATGTGGAAGCTGCAGCAGCCCAATGGCAAACGGGAAATCAACGAGCTGCACATTCCCTTGAACCGCGACATCAAGCTCATCATGGGCAGCGAAGACGTCATCCACAATTTCTACGTTCCCGCGTTTCGCGCGAAAATGGACGTTGTTCCCGGCCGCTACAATACTTTGTGGTTCCGCCCCACCAAGATCGGCAAATATCATTTCTTCTGCTCGCAATATTGCGGCACCAATCACGCGGTCATGGGCGGCTGGGTAACCGTCATGGATCCGGCGGAGTACGCCGCTTGGCTCTCCGATGAGGCGGGCGACGTGAATCCTGCTTCTGCGGGCGAGAAGCTTTTCACGCAACTTGCCTGCAACACGTGTCACCTCGGCAATGGCACCGGTCGCGCTCCTTCGCTCAATGGAGTTTATGGAGGCAAAGTCCTTCTTGCAGACGGCACCACCGTTACCGCCGACGATGCCTATATCCGCGAATCCATTCTGCAGCCCAAAGCTAAAATTGTGGCGGGCTATCAGCCGGTGATGCCCACCTTCCAGGGCCTGGTGACGGAAGAACAGATCCTGAATCTGACCGCTTACATCAAGTCCCTGCAGTCGCAACCGGTGCCCGCCAAGGGCGCTGGAGTTGCGCCAGCAACAACGGGGAAGAAATAACCATGAGCACCGTGAGTACGACCAACACAGGTCCGGCCTTGAAGCTGCCGGAAAAGCATTACCTGAACGCGACCTACGGAATCCGTTCGTGGCTGCTCACCACCGACCACAAGCGCATCGCGCTCCTTTATCTCGCCTCCGTCACGTTCTTCTTCTTCATCGGCGGCTTCTTCGCCATGATGATTCGTTTGCACCTGCTCACGCCAAGCGGCTACCTCCTCTCCGCCGATACCTACAATCGCATGTTCACCATGCACGGCGTGGCCATGATTTTCTTCTTCCTCATTCCGTCCATTCCCGCGGTTCTTGGCAATTTTCTGATTCCCCTCATGATTGGCGCGAAGGATCTGGCCTTCCCCAAAATCAACCTACTGAGTTGGTACATTTATGTCGTAGGCGGCGCCTTCACGCTCTATTCGATGGTGACTGGCGGCCTGGACACCGGCTGGACCTTCTACACTCCGCTCAGTACCGTGTATTCGAACTCCGCCGTGGCCCCTGCCGTGGTCGGCGTCTTCATTACTGGTTTCTCTTCGATTCTTACCGGGCTGAACTTCCTGGTGACCGTGCACACCATGCGCGCCCCGGGTATGACCTGGTTCCGTTTACCGCTGTTCGTCTGGGCGCACTACGCCACCTCCGTGGTCATGATCCTGGGCACTCCGGTGATCGCCATTACCCTGGGTCTTGCCGCGATGGAACGCCTCTTTGGCCTCGGCTTCTTCAATCCGGCGATGGGCGGCGACCCCATTCTCTTCCAGCATCTGTTCTGGTTCTATTCGCACCCCGCCGTGTACATCATGATTCTGCCTTCCATGGGTGTGATCAGCGAATTGATTCCCACGTTTGCGCGCAAAAAGCTGTTCGGCTATCACTTCGTCGCTGCCGCCAGCTTGGCCATCGCCGTGATCGGCTTCCTGGTCTGGACCCATCACATGTTCCTCACCGGCCAGTCCACCTACGCGGCGCTGGCGTTTTCATTTCTCACCTTCCTGGTCGCCATCCCCTCAGCGGTCAAGGTGTTCAACTGGACCGCCACCCTGTTCGGCGGCTCGATTTCCTTCGATACCCCCATGCTGTACGCCTTTGGCTTCCTCGGCCTGTTCCTCATTGGCGGCCTGACAGGATTGTTCCTCGGCTGTCTCGGCGTGGATATGCACGTCCACGACACGTATTTCGTCGTTGCCCACTTCCACTACATCATGGTCGGCGGCGCGGTCATGGGCTATCTCGGAGGCCTGCACTTCTGGTGGCCCAAAATTACCGGCCGCATGTATCCCGAATGGCTCGCGCGTATCGCGGCGCTGGTCCTGTTCGTTGGTTTCAACCTTACCTTTTTCCCGCAATTCGTCATCGGCTATCTCGGCATGCCGCGCCGTTACCATGTCTACCCGCCCGAATTTCAGGTTTATAACGTGATGTCCACCGCCGGCGCGTCCATCCTGGCGATCGGCTATCTGCTGCCCATGGTCTATCTCACTTGGGCCGCCTTCTATGGCAAGGTTGCCGGAAACAATCCTTGGCCTGCTACCGGGCTGGAATGGACGACGCCGTCACCACCGCCCACCGAAAACTTTGAGGTAACTCCCGTCGTCACTTGGGAGGCTTACGACTTTCACAATCGGCCTGACCTCGGTCTGGACGTACCTGGACATCCCGAGATCACGCCAGCCCACGGCCACGACTGAAGTAGTGCCGGGCTTCGGCCCGGTCCCAGGCGGTCAGTTCACGCCTGAAACTGACGGATAGGGGAGTGCGAAGTGCATCGCACCGGAGCGCTGTACGGACAATTCAATACCCTAGAGCAGCAAAAGGATACTGCCTCGCTCGGAATGTGGATCTTCCTGGTGACGGAAGTCATGTTCTTTGGCGGCATCATGCTGGCGTACACCATCAACCGCCACACCTACTTCCACGCTTTCGCGATGGGGAGCAACACGCTGAGTATTCAGTTGGGTGGGTTCAACACCGTCGTCCTCCTGGCCAGCAGCTTTACCATGGCCATGGCCGTCTGGTCCGCCCAGAGCGGCAAGAAGAAGCTGATCCCGATGTTCCTGACTCTGACCATCCTTCTTGGCTTCGTGTTCTTTGGCGTGAAGTACATCGAATACGCGCAAAAATTTCACCATCATCTGGTTCCCGGCCGGAATTTTGATATCACCTATTGCGTGAATAATCCCAGCAAGTGTGAAGACATGAGCGCGGAAGAACTGGATATCGAACGGCGAGAACTGGCCGATGCGATGGAAGCGGACCCGCATCTGAATGCCCATGCGCAACTCTATTATTCGGCCTATTTCGGCATGACCGGCTTGCACGCACTTCACATGGTTATCGGTGCCGGGCTGCTCCTTTGGCTGTTGCGCAATTCGCTTTCCGGAATGTACACGCCCGAGTGGAACACCCCGGTCGACATCGTGGGCTTGTACTGGCACTTCGTTGATATTGTCTGGATTTATCTTTTCCCGCTGTTATATCTCATCGATCGGCATAAGTAGGAGTGACACGTGTCTGACCGTGACCAAATTGCTGAGCAAGAGCATCACGAGCATATCGTTCCGCCGGGGACCTACCTGGTCATTATCTTTACGCTGCTCTTTCTGACCGGCCTGACCGTCGCCGCTGCCTATATCAATCTAGGCAGGTTCAACATCGTCGTGGCGCTGGCCATTGCCACGCTGAAGGCCACTCTCGTCGTCCTCTTCTTCATGCACGCCAAGTACAGTCCCAAGCGCACCAAGCTGGTGATTATGGCCGGAATTTTCTGGCTCATCATCCTGCTTTTCATGACCCTGAGCGACTATGCCTCTCGCGTCGACTATCGCGGCATTCGCTATCCCATGACGCAGCACATCGTTGTTGATACGTCTCAACGCTCCTGAGCCATGCCGCCGCACATTTGGTGCGATAACCCGCACCGTTTGTCTTGGTGAGAAGACCCGCGCTCATTCGCAATTCGTCATTCCGAACGGGAGTGAGGATTCCCTCTTATTCAACTCTTGGATCTGGCCGGACGGCAGTATTGGGAAGGGAAATTTTTTTCCTGAAATAATTTCCACGTGAGTCAAAAACGGAGGGCAAACAAGAAGATGGGGAAGAACGAACCGGCCCAGCCCTCAATCCCCTAAAGGGATCCTCGGCTCGTCTCCCCCACGCGTAACGAGTTGCAAACGATTGGCCAACATACTCTATGTATTTTCAATCACTTAAGCGGACGGCGGCGGGTAAAAATGCACCACCCCCCGGGAAAAAATTCATGTGGTACTTCCATAGTACTTCCGACACGAGAAGTTCTTGCCTTCCCTGACGTGCTCAGGAAATCTGGTCCCACCTGCTCGCCTTGACCACGCCTCTCCCCTGTTGCTATGTTGAAAGACTATACTGGGCCCATTCTACTCACTGGGCGCCAAGGCTCCTGTGGAGGGACCGCTTTTCCTTATGGCTCTCAGCAAACTGGTTGTGCGCGGTGCGCGGCAGCACAACCTCAAAAACATAAGCCTGGAGATCCCTCGGAACTCGCTGACCGTCATTACCGGACTGTCTGGTTCAGGCAAGTCTTCCCTGGCTTTCGACACCATCTACGCGGAAGGACAGCGAAGATACGTCGAATCTCTCTCCGCCTATGCGCGCCAGTTCCTGGACCAGATGGAGCGTCCCGAAGTAGACGTTATCGAAGGACTGTCGCCGTCTATCGCCATCGAACAGAAAACCACGACACGCTCTCCACGGTCCACGGTCGGCACCATCACTGAAATCTATGATTACCTTCGCGTGGTCTATGCCTCCGTTGGTGTGCCGCACTGCCCGAATTGCGGTAAGCCCATCACTCGCCAATCCAGTGAGCAGATCGTCCAGGCCATTCTCCACGGCGAGTTGTGCAAGTCCGACGACCGCATCATGATCCTTGCGCCCATCGTGCGCGGGCGCAAAGGCGCGTATCGCAAGGAACTCGAAAAACTTGCGCAAGACGGCTTCGTGCGCGTGCGCATCAATGGTGAGCTTCTGCCCCTCGACCAGACCCCCGTTTTGGACAAGCGCAAGAATCACACCATTGAAGTCGTCGTCGATCGCTTGCTCGTCAAGCAGGGCATTGCCTCCCGCCTCGAACAATCCATCGCCACGGCTCTGAAACTCGCGCAAGGCCTCGTCACTGTTGCCGTTGTCGGTGGCAGCGAGCACACCTTTTCGGAGAAGCTGGCTTGCCCGGATTGCGGTCTTTCCGTTCCGCAACTGGAGCCGCGTTCCTTCAGTTTTAATTCGCCGTATGGCGCCTGCCCGGAATGCCATGGCCTGGGTTCCAAATACGATTTCGATCCCGCGAAAGTCATTGTGGATTGGACGCGCCCGCTGTTTGATGGAGGCCTTGGTCCGGGTTCCGGTTCCGCGATTCTGAAACGCACGCTCGAACTTGGCGCTTATGCGCACGGCTTTCATTTGGACACGCCATTCGAAAAATATCCCGCGCGCGTCCAGAACCTTTTGCTCTACGGCTATCCTCCCTCCGGATCAAGAAAAAGCGGTGCTGAATCCAACGAGAAATCATCGAATAAGGAAAAAGGCTTTCGCTTCCAGGGCATCCTGAAATTTTTGGAACGTAACTTTGAGGACTCCAATTCCGATTCCTACCGCGAGTGGATGACGCAGTACATGTCTGCCACGCTCTGCAGCGCGTGTCTCGGCCGCCGTCTGCGTCCGGAATCACTTGCGGTGAAACTGGGTGGCTGGTCCATCTCAGACTTTACGGCTCTTGCTCTCAGCGATGCTCGCCCCGCGGTGGACAAAATCCTTTCTCAACTATCGCCTCGCCAAAAAGAAGTCGCTGCCCGCCCTCTCGGTGAAATCGCGGAACGTTTGGACTTTCTTCTCGCTGTCGGCCTTGGTTATCTCAGCCTGGAACGTTCCGCCGCCACTCTCTCCGGCGGCGAAGCGCAGCGCATCCGCCTGGCCACGCAAATCGGATCGCGCCTTCGTGGTGTTCTGTACGTTCTCGATGAACCCTCTATTGGACTCCACGCGCGTGACAACGATCGCCTCCTTCACTCCCTCGAACAACTGCGCAATCTCGGCAACACCGTGCTCGTCGTTGAGCACGACGAAGACACCATTCGTCGCGCCGATTACGTTGTCGATCTTGGTCCTGGAGCGGGAAACGCTGGTGGGTACCTGGTTGCCACCGGGAAGCCCGCTGAAATTGCCGCCGCTCCCGATTCACTGACCGGCCGTTATCTTTCCGGCGCTGCGGAAATTTCTGTGCCAGCAAAGCGGCGCAGTCCCAATGGAAAGGCCATCCAGATTCTGGGCGCCCACGCCAATAACTTGAAAGATCTGGACATCAGTCTTCCTCTGGGCCTGTTGACCGTTGTCACTGGCGTCTCAGGCTCCGGAAAATCCACCCTCGTCAACGATATCCTCTATCGTGCCCTGGCGCAGAAGCTGTATCGCTCCATGGAGCCGCCCGGTCCCCACAAAATGATCCTCGGCATCGAGCACATCGACAAAGTCATCGAAATCGACCAAGCCCCGATTGGACGCACTCCACGTTCCAATCCCGCCACGTACACCGGTGTGTTTGCGCCGATCCGCGAACTCTTTGCCATGCTTCCGGAATCCCGCGAACGCGGTTACAAGCCGGGCCGCTTTAGTTTCAATGTCAAAGGCGGGCGCTGCGAAGCCTGCCAGGGCGAAGGCCTTCGCCGCATCGAGATGAATTTTCTTCCTGATGTGTATGTCACTTGCGAAGTCTGCCGCGGCCGCCGTTACAATGCGGAAACCCTCGCCGTGCGCTACAAAGGCCACAGCATCAACGATGTCCTCAATCTCCCCGCGACCGACGCCCTCAAATTGCTCGAGAATATCCCGCACGTCCAACAGAAGCTCTCCACCATGGTGGAAGTCGGCTTGGGCTACGTCCAGCTAGGCCAGTCCGCGACCACGCTGTCCGGAGGTGAAGCCCAGCGCATCAAACTCGCTCGCGAACTTTCTAAACGTCAAACCGGCCGCACCGTCTACATTCTGGACGAACCCACCACCGGCCTGCATTTCGACGATGTGCGAAAGCTCGTCGATGTTCTTCAGCGCCTGGTCGATCTCGGCAATACGGTCCTGATCATCGAGCACAATCTCGATGTCATCAAACAGGCCGACTGGATTATCGATCTCGGACCGGAAGGTGGTCAGGGTGGCGGCCGCATCGTGGCACAAGGAACTCCCGAACACGTTGCGCGCAGTAAAAAATCTTATACGGGCCAGGCTCTTGCACGCTTTTTGCACTTCAACGTTACATCCTCTGCGCAGAACAATGGTGAACACAAGATTGCGTGAACTTTTGTAAGAGTTTCTGGATTTGCGTTAATGAGAACCCTCGCGCTTGCATGCCTGCCGCTTTCCCTCGTACAGTATTGACACCTGCATGAGCATTTATTCTATCCAGCCAACGGTGTTGAGCGGTGTTCGGACCTATCCGCTCGCCGCGCGCAAAAGCAAGGTCACCGCGCGCGATCTTGCGAAGCCCACTCCCCGTGGCGCCTCATTCACAAAATTCCTGGATTCTCTTCCTGATATCCTCGCGGCTCAGGATCTACGTTACCTCGCTTCCGCGATTCACACTGCGCGTCGCCACAAAAAGGCCATTCTTTGGGGCATCGGTGGACACGTTATCAAAGTCGGCCTCGCACCTGTGATAATCGATCTGTTGAACAAGGGCTATGTCTCCGGCATCGCCATGAACGGCGCCGCGCTCATCCATGATTTCGAACTTGCTGTGGCGGGCAATACTTCTGAAGACGTCGCCGCCGCTCTCGACACAGGCCAGTTCGGCATGGCCCAGGAAACCGGCTGGGGCATCAATGAAATCGCCAAGCTCGCTTACCGCATCCGCATCGGCTACGGCGAAGCCGCCGGACAATACCTCACCAGCGGCATTCTGGAGCCCAAGCACCCTGAACTGAGCCTTCTGGTTGCCGCCTACAAAAAGCGCATTCCTGTGACCATCCATCTGGCCATCGGCACGGATATTCCCCACATGCATCCTTCGGCGGCCGGTGATGCCCTCGGTGCCGCTTCCTTTCACGACTTCCGTCTTTTCTGCTCCCTGGTTCAGCAAATGGATTCCGGCGGCGTGTATCTCAATTGGGGTTCCGCCGTCCTTCTTCCAGAAGTGTTTCTTAAAGCGGTTTCTGTGGTGCGCAATCTCGGTATTCCGCTCAGTTCCATCACTACCGCCAACTTCGATTTCATTCAGCATTACCGGCCCATCATGAATGTCGTGAAACGCCCGACCGCCGCATCCAACAAAAAGAAGGGCGAAGTCTCCAAAGGATTTGCTATTACCGGCCACCACGAAATCACGCTCCCCCTTCTGGCCGCTGCGCTAGTGGCAGGATGGCCGCGTCCGGGAAAGCGTGCAAAGTGATGACTCCATTCGACGAGAATCCGTCGCCACAAGAACCGGAACTCAATCCAGAAAAACCTACATCGCAACAGGAGCTATTCCCCGCGCTTCCCACGCATTTGGAGGTCTCGCCAGGCTTACCCTCAGATCAATTTGTGCCTACGATTCCTCCGGGGCGCGCCTACCCTCCAGATCTACAGATTTCCTGGTCCTGGCATCACCTCATCGTTTTTCTGGTTTTCATCTTCATTACTCTTCTCGGCGTGCAAGCCGTTTTTCTTGCTGCCTATGCACCGCATCAGAAAATGACCACGCAGCAACTCGAAGAGTACATGCTATCCAAGCCGCAGGTCGCCATCGGCAGTACCATCGTGATTTATGGACTCGTGCTGTTTTTTCTGTACGTCACCTTGGCGCTGCTTCGCGGACAGCCGTTCTGGACTACGCTCGGATGGCGCAAAATCCTTCCAAAAACTGACGGTCAGCCCCGGCACCCCCTGATCTTTTTCTTTACCGGCTGCGGCCTATCCCTTCTCGTTTTTGCGTTAACTGCTGTCATCAAGACGCCCGAAAACACTCCCATCGAGCAGGTCTTCAAATTCAAACAAACCGCCATTCTCTTTGTGGCCATGGCTGTCCTGGTTGCCCCGTTGGCCGAAGAAACGATCTTTCGTGGTTATCTGTACCCCATGTTTGCCCGCTGGTTTGGGGTTATCCCCAGCATTGTGGTAACTGGAGTTCTCTTCGGCCTTATGCACGGCCCGCAACTTGGCGGCGCAAAAAGTCTGATTGCTGTTATGTCACTGGTCGGCATTATTTTCACCATGGTGCGCGCGCACACAGGCAGCGTGTTCGCCAGCTACCTAATGCACTTGGGTTACAACTCTTTGATAGGAGCCAGTCTGATCTTGGCCACTCACGGCTTCACGCAAGCACCCACAACTCATTGAGCAGTTCGACCGCGGAATAGTCTCGGATACAATCGGAAAAGGGGATTTGCCCAAGAATGTACGTTGCCCAACCCATCGCATGGACCGATAAAGGCGTGGTCATGCTCGACCAGCGCCGCCTTCCCACGGAGGAAGTCAGCTATACCTACACCGACTATCGCGAGGTGGCCAAAGCCATTCGCGAAATGGTGATTCGCGGCGCGCCGGCGATCGGCGTGGCCGCCGCCATGGGAGTTGCCCTCGGCGTGCTGCACTCGAGGGCTAATTCCATAGATGAGCTGAAGAACGAATTCGCAGAAATATCGAGAACACTTGCAGAGACACGTCCGACCGCCGTCGATCTTTTTTGGGCGTTGCAAAGAATGAGGAATCGCTTCCTCGAAGTACTTGCCTCGCCGGCAAGCATTGCCGAAATTCGCGTGGCCATGGTCGCAGAGGCAAAGGAAGTTCACCTGGAAAAACTCGCTACCGACGAAGCCATCGGCCGTTTCGGTGCGGAATTCATGCCCACTGAGGGCCAGGTCATGACCCAGTGCAACGCAGGCGCTCTCGCCACCGCAGGCATTGGCACCGCTTTAGGCGTGATTCGCGTTGCCTTCGAACAGGGCCGCAAATTACACGTGCTCGTCCCCGAAACGCGTCCCTATCTTCAGGGCGCGCGTCTTACGGCCTGGGAACTTCACCGCGGCGGTATTCCTCTCTCGCTCATCACAGACAACATGGTCGGACATTTTCTGAAAACCGGGAAAGTCGGAGCCATCGTCACCGGCGCGGATCGCATCGCTGCGAACGGCGACACCGCCAACAAGATCGGCACTTATCAGATGGCCGTCCTGGCCAAGGAAAACAACGTCCCCTTCTATATCGCCGCCCCCATTTCCACCTTTGATCTATCTATTCCTGACGGCGAGCACATCCCCATCGAAGAGCGCGCGGCGGAGGAAGTGACGCATATTCAGGGTGTGCGCATCGCTCCCGATGATGTCCACGCCGCGCATCCGGCGTTTGACGTTACGCCTCATCGCTACATTCGCGCTATCTTTACCGAACGTGGTGTCGCCACTGCGCCCTACACAGCATCTCTAAAGAATCTGGCTGGTGCTCCCGCTGTCACCGCCGCTCGCTAGGCTCCGCCATCGCATCACGGATTAGCGTGCCCTGGCTCGAATGGCTCAAGGAACTGTGGCTCCGTATTACAGGAAACGCCTTATGGTTGCAAAATGTGCCCTCTGGCAAACTCTCTTCAATTCAACTTTCTCATCCTGACCAAGTGGGGACGCCTTCAAGGCGTCCCCTCCTCTCCTTAACCTGGTTTTAGTACTCCACCCGGAACAATCTACAGGGGCATCAGAAGATTATTCAGGGTTCTCATGTCACCCACTGGGTCGGTTCCCGGTGCAGAACTGCTCCCAACTTGCTGTAAATCGGGTGCTTACTGATTTCTCGCCGAGATTGGCACCCTCCTTGCCCTTGCAACCTAAGAACATCACAGTTGAGGAGCACGATTCATGACCGCGAGTTTCGACATTTTCTTACGACTACCCGATGGTCAGCCCATCTGGATCAAGGCCGTCGAAAGTTTCCGAGAGGCAGAGCGGCAGTTGGCTGAAATCACGGCCAAGTCTCCCGGCGATTATTTCATCTTTAACGCCGAAAACGGCCAGATCACCATACCCACACCATCTCTTCGTTTGTCGTGAACCCACATCTTGGCCAAAGCCGGTAGTCAATTCGGTGTGATCGTCACGTTTTCCGGAGGGACATCCTTCGGGTCGCATTCATAGGTTGGCAGCGTTGCCCGGATTTTCGTTCCGTTCCCGTTAGACTCAACTCCCAATGTGCCGCCCAATTCCGCTAACCGCTCCCGCATGCCAGCCAGCCCGATTCCGCCGGCTTCTCCTCCACGGAACTTCTCGAGTACTGCGGGGTTGATGCCTTTTCCGTTGTCGCACACCGACAGAATGACCTCGTCCTGCGTACATTCCACGTCGATGTCCACCCGGCTCGCTTTTGCGTGCCGGTGCACATTTGTCAGGGATTCCTGAAGCACACGAAACAAGGCCAACTCGACTTCTCTGGGCAACCGCTCCACGATCTCTGCCAATTTCAGTTCCACCTGGATTCCGCTGCGTTTCGCAAATCCCTCCGTATACCAGCGGGCCGCAGAGTGGAAGCCCAATTCATCGAGTAGCGGAGGGTGCAGCAAGTGCGACATCGTGCGGACTTCGACGATCGCCCGATCGGTCAGATCAATCGACTCCAATAGCAGGGAACGGTTTTGATGCAAGGATTCCGATTCGCGTCTCTGCAGTCTTCCTAGATTCAGTTTCAGCCCCGCCAGGAATTGCCCCACGCTGTCGTGAAGTTCACGCGCGATCTTGCGACGCTCAACGTCCTGCAATTCCAGGATGCGTGCACTCAGCATCCGGTAAGATTCCGCGTTTTTCTTTTCGATCCGTTCCTGTTCTTTTCGCCGTTCAATTTCCCGGATCAACAGGGTGAAATTGTAGATCAGCAAAATCAGCGTTAGGATAAACGTACCCACGAGCGTGATCACCATGCGGACGAAGAGCTTGTCCCATGTTTTGAGTCTGGCCTGAAGAAGGTCTTCCTCTATGTTTTCCATATTCAAGAGCATGGCGGACAGGGTTCTTCGACGCGCTGAGATCACCGCCATCTGATCGCTCTTGCTCCCCGGGTCTTCGCCTAGGCAGTTGCGCCCCCTCACACAATCGCGAAGTTGTCCAAGGTCTTCTTCGAGTATGCTGCGGAACTGCTGCAATCTCTCTTGCTGCGACGGGTTGTCACGGGTCAGATTGCGCAACTCTTGCACTGCCCCAAGCTGCTCCTGTGCCTGTCTGTCTAAATCACGCGCCTCATCCGGATTGCGAGAGAGTTGGTACAGGTCAAAATTCGCATGGTTCTCGCCGATCTCCGAACTCAAGTCTTTCAGTAGACCCCGCACCTGATATGTGTGGAGCACCAGTTCGCGGCTGGCTTTCAACTTCTCCACGGTGACAATCCCAATGATTGCAGTTATCGCCAGGAGCGCCATTGCCAGTATTAGCGAGCCGAAACGCGCTAGGGGCACACGAGCGCTGCGTCCAGTTTTGGCTTGAGGAACTTCAACGAGCGACATGGCATCCTTCCAGGCTAGGGCCAGTCTTTTGTATACCACGTTTTACTGCTTTCGATTCCGGTGGGCGGGCGCGTACGCAGTAAGGCGTGGCCTCGATTGCTGAGGTTCGCAACCTCAATGTCCAGAGTGTATCTCGTTGATTACTTGCGTGACTACCGCCTGATCTATTTTCGGGCTGATGTACGACCCCTCGCCCACGACAACTCGCAACGCCTTCATCAGCTCCTCTTCCGCGTCCGCCTTCAGCAGATACCCGCTGGCCCCCGCTCGAAATCCAGTCCGCAGAACCTCGGAAGACTCATGAAGAGTGAGCAGAATGATCTTTATTTCCGGGTGCGTTTTTCGAATGATCCGGGTTGCCTCAATCCCGTTCATGCCAGGCATGGTCACATCCATCAGGATTATTTCTGGCCTAAGTTCATCGACCAGGCGAACCGCGTCGCTCCCGTTACTGGCCTCTCCACAAAATTCCCACTCGGGATAGGGTTGCAATATCGTTTGAACTCCACGCCTTATGAATGCATGATCATCAACAATCAGAACACGCGGCATGGGCTGGAGACTCCTGGAGCCATTGCGGGGACTTGGGCTCGCTACTACTGAGAGAATGACAAAATCCTGCGCAACAATCCATTGCGAGTAGCCCTTTCGACAACGCCTTCAGATCGACGGTTTTCCGACCGTTCCTAGGCTTCAATGATTTGATTCTTGATGGCATAGCGCACAAGCTCGCTCACGGAATGGATCTCCAGCTTGCGCATGATATTCGCGCGATGGGTTTCCGCTGTTTTTACGCTGATACCCAAGGCGACTGCCACTTCCTTGCTGCTCTTTCCCTCCGCCAGCAGTTGCACGATTTCCCGCTCGCGCGCTGTCAGCCGGTTCCGCGCCGGTAGCTTCGGTTCGGCACCTGCGGATTGCCAAGAAAAGTCGCCAAGCAGCATTTCCGAAGCGCGCGACGTAAAGAATGTGCGCCGTTTGGAGATAGAATCCACGGCCGTGACCAGATCCCGGTCTGCGTCGGATTTCAGGATATATCCCCGGGCACCAGCCTCCACGACTTCGCGCACCAACTGGTCTGAAAAATGCATAGTGAGAATCAAAATACCCGTCTTCGGTAATGTTTTGTGAATGCGCCGCGCCGCTTCCAGTCCATTCAGATCCGGCATGCTGATATCCATCACCACAATCTGCGGTTTCAGCTGTTCCGCCAGGGCCACCGCTTCCTTCCCGGTCTTCGCCTCGGCACACACTTCCCAGCCCGGCTTTGCCGTCAGCAAATCCCGCAGCCCTCTGCGGATAATGTCATGATCGTCTGCCACCAGTATGTTCAATGTCGTCATATCCGTACCGGCAGAATGAAAAATTCCTGTTCCGTTTGTCGTTGTTCCGATATCCCGCATGGCATCATATCTCCAAAAAAGAAGATGAGTCTCTCCAGATTGGGCGCAATCAGTTTTACCGTTTACCCGTACCGCATGAATACCAGATTCACTGTATTTCCACGGCCGGAATACCCCCCGGAGCAGGCCCACTCCGGAGGTTTCCCCGTTTCGACTAGGACTTGACCGTCAGTTTGTTGGTGACCTTGTCCGCACCCGCCACGTCGGCGGCCTTGGACTCGATGCTCTTCTTTTCTTCCTCGGACTGCACGGGACCCTTCAACGTAACCATCCCGTTACGCACAATCACCTTCACATTATGACCGTAGGTGGATAGTGACTTATCGCTGACGATGGACTGCCGGATCTTTTGCGCCAATTCCCGGTCCTCAGCGGTTTCTTTCTGCTGATCCGCCGTGGTGTTGTTCTGCTTATTCACTCCGGTATTATCGGGCTCCTGCTGGCTAATTGCTCCGGCGGTTAGAGACCGCGCATCGCATCGCAGCATTCCTCCGGCGAAGCTGAGTGCCGCCACCGCCACGCTAACCGAAATCACACGGAACTTCCATTTCTTTACCATTATTCCTCCTGAGTTTGCTGGCTTATGCCTTCACGAGAGTAGAGAGCCTCCACCCCTTCCGCCATACGGCGGGGCCTGTAGTTATCCTGTCTGGGCTACCGATGTGATCCTTCAATAAAAAAAGGCGAAGCAAAATCGCCTCGCCCCGGGGCCCACAAGACCGCATCAATTTGCTTACGGTTTCAAGTGCGGACTGGCTGTCTGCAAACGTGCCACCAATTCCTTCGACGCCGCTGGTGCCTCGAATTTGGATTCTTTTATGATCGTTTCCGCCGACGCGTCATTCCCGTACACCTTGTGATTCGCATCGTTATCTGGCCGGAGTGTCGTGCCTTGCAGCGAGACGCCCGCGAATACTCCGCGTGACCGGGAGTAGCTCAACATTTCTGCGCGCATATACGCATCCGTGTCTGCAGTCGCCGTGCGTCCCTTGGGGCCAGCCGCAATCGATGCGTCTCCGCCCAACTGCACTTTGCTGTGCAACAAGCTATCAACCCCGCGATTATTCATCACCAGGATGACGAAGTCCGTCGCTTCGCCGCCGATTTGAAAGCCAACGCTACCGCCTTCCAGAGCGTACATCGCCGGAGCGCCCCACGGACCGGTGAAATCCTTGCCCGTGCGGCATACCATCACTCCGCGCCCATAGCTACCGCCCCCAATGAAGGCGGCTTTGAGCACAGACGGCAGAACGATGACGCAACGCGCCTTGTCCAACATGTCTTGGGGGATATCGTCGGGTATATCCAAAATTTCCTTCATCACTGTCCCGGCGTTCTGTATGCGCTCTGTCTCTTTGGCATCATCTGCTGCCTTTGGTCCCGCAAAAGCAAAGGGTGCCAATGCGAGCGCCCCAACCATTGCTATTCTCCAACGATTCATTTTGTTCATCTCCTTTTGTTAACTATTAGCTTATAGCTTAGTTTTTGAGCCCGAAATTCCTTGTTGTCGATTACCGATCGCGACGACCGATGGCCAAAACCGCAATTCCACCAATTAACGCCAGCGTCCCCAGGATCGGCGGAAGTGGTACGGTGTGCCGTTCATCCTTCGTTACATGGATGGGGCCGACATCGACTGCCTTCTTAGGTACGGTGTAACTGAATCCCTGATATGCCAGCGCCAGTATCCCGACGGCAATGAGCACAATTCCCAGCACAGACCGTCCATTCATTTGCAAAACCTCCTGACTGATCATCGAGTGAATGCTTTGTCGCTCTAATGCTCTCTTCTTCTTGCTCGCTCGGACCATCGGTCTGTGGCTGTATTTCGCTACGGGTTTCCCTCGACCTGCTGGTCTCGCCGTTTTTTCTCAAGCGCAGGAATCTGCCTTACCCGTGAATCCCTGTATATCGTTTGCTTGCCCCTTCGGTTCTCATGGAGTGACTTGTCAGACTTCCGCCACCACGAATTGCGGTGCGCAGGAGAGTCGACGAAAAGGAGGTTTTATGAATTGGGACCAGATCGAGGGAAAGTGGAAGCAATATTCGGGGCAGCTAAAAGAAAAGTGGGGAAAGCTCACTGACGATGACCTGACCACCATCAGTCGCAAACGGGATCAGTTGGTCGGCAAGCTTCAGGAACGGTACGGAATGGCGAAGGACCAAGCGGAGCGCCAGATCGACGAATTCACCCATTCGCTGTCCGATGCGAATGTTGACTCCAAAGTTCGTAAGGCCGGCTTTTAATCGTTTTAGTTTCTTCGACAGTTTTGGCAGTCTGCACCGTTCGATGATCGGAAAACTCTGAGGCCGGCTCAAATTGCCCGCCCCAGATTTTCGTTTCTGACGAGTGGTTGTTTTGGATATTTCCCAAATGCATAGTCTCACGCGTCGTGCACTTGCATTCCTTGCGATTTTTTTGATTATTCCCGTTCCTTGTCCGGCCTACTCTGTCTTAACCCATGAAGCCATCATCGATGTTGTGTGGGACACCAACCTGCGTCCCATGCTCTTGAAGCGCTTTCCCGGTGCCTCGCCCGATGACCTTCTTAAAGCGCATGCCTACGCTTATGGTGGCGCCATCATTCAGGACATGGGTTACTATCCTGCCGGCAACAAGCTGTTTAGCGACCTGACGCATTATTTTCGCAGCGGCGACTTCATTGTTTCCCTGTTGCAAAACGCCTCTGATTTGAACGAGTACGCCTTTGCCCTTGGAGCTCTGGCCCACTACGCGGCTGACAACGACGGCCATCCCCTGGCAACCAACGTCGTCGTTCCCTTGCTTTATCCGGAGCTGAAAAAGAAATATGGGCCGATTATCACCTATGAGGATAACCCTCTCGCCCACATAAAAACGGAGTTTGCCTTTGATGTTCTCCAGGTTGCCAAAGGCCACTACGCGTCAGAAAGCTACCATAACTTCGTCGGCTTCGAAGTTTCTTTGCCCCTCGTTGAGAAAGCTTTCCAGGAAACCTACGGCCTGGACCTCAAATCGGTCCTCAAGGACGAAGATCGTGCCGCCAATTCCTACCGCTACAGTGTCAGCACCCTTATCCCCAAGGCTTCACGCGTGGCTTGGACCTTAAAGCAGAAGGACATTGAAAAAGATTTGCCCGGAATCACGCGCAGGAAATTCCTCTATAACATTTCTCGTTCCAGCTATGAGAAGGAATGGGGCCGCGATTACAATCGACCCACCGCTAGTGACAAATTTCTCGCTTTCCTGATTCGAATCCTTCCCAAAATAGGGCCCCTGCGGATTCTGACCTTCCGCACGCCGACTCCCGAGGCGGAAAAACTGTTCGAAAACAGCTTCAACAAGACCATCGATCGCTATCGCCAACTGCTCGTCGCATGGAACGACGGCCACCTCGACCTTCCGAACGATAATTTTGATGTGGGCGCGGTGACTATCCGCGGCCAGTACAAGCTCGGCGACAAGACCTGCGCCGAACTCCTCAACCGCCTTTCGCAGCAGCACATGGCCGGCGTGGACCAGGATCTTAAGAATCAACTCCTGGCGTTTTACGCAACAACCAAAGAGCCTTCGGCTCCCACCAAGAAACATGACAAATCCGCGCAACGAATCCAGCAACAAATAAAAGCCCTCCAAGATGCCCCCACCACATCGGTCCAGTCCGGTGAATGACCGGTCATTCCAAAAATACAAATACACCAAAATCTCCCTACAGCGTTCCCCGGATACTTCGACTCGGTCGATCGGTCCTATTCTCTCAGCGAATCTCCGGACACGTCTCGCTATCAAAAAACTGGCTGTCTGAAATTCCGAGGAGAGAACTATGGACTTGCTGATGACCTTGGGTATTGTGCTTCTGATTCTCTGGCTTCTGGGCCTCGTCACTTCCTACACTTTGGGGGGTTTCATCCATATTCTGTTGGTGTTGGCCATTGTTGTCATACTCATTCGCGTTATCCAAGGGCGCCGGCCGATTCCTTGAAGCGGGGCAGCACATTGATGAAGACGTGCCTCGAGCGCTATTAGAGCCGGATCGAGATCACACGACGGCTTATTTATAATGTAACGGTCTTTCTTGAACGCGAGACTCCGCGATGTCGCCCTCTGTCCCTAAGTCACGCAAGTGGATCCTCATCGTTCCAGGTGTATTTGCCTTTATTCTCCTTCTCATCGCCGCTTACATTTTGTTCTGGCCGCAGAGCATCGAAGATCACATCCGTAAATCGGTCACCGAGGCCCTCGCCGATCGTTTCAAGGCCGACGTCGACTTGAAAGCTCTCCATATCAGGCTTTTCGCTAACCCCAACGTCATCGGCGAAGGACTTTCGCTTCGACATCATGGCCGGTTCGATGTACCCCCTCTGATCCAGATCGAAAAGTTCTCCTTCAAAGTCGGTTTCATGGGCCTCCTCGGTCCGGTCAAACACATTGCCTTGCTGCGCGTTCAGAATATGCTGATTATGATTCCGCCGCGCGAGTCGAGCGCCGCTCCCCCACCGCCACATTCTTCTCCATCCACAAATCCCGTGCCCAGAATTGTTGTAGACCGCGTAATCTGCGATGACACCGATATCCGCATCCTTCCCAAGCAACAAGGCAAAGAGCCTCTCGACTGGGATATTCACAATCTGCTGCTTACTTCCGCGGGCATCTATAAACCTTTCGTCTTTCACGGTAATCTCACCAACGGCAAGCCTAAGGGCGAAATCGACACCGAAGGCCAGTTCGGCCCGTGGGATGCCGATGATCCTGGTGCTACTCCCGTCTCCGGCGAGTATAAATTTACCGACGCTGACCTCGATCCCTTTCCCGGCATCGCCGGCACCTTGTCCTCCACCGGCAAATATTCCGGCTTACTTTCCAAACTCGAAGTGCAAGGACAAACGGATACGCCGAATTTCTCTCTGGATAAAGTTGGCAAGCCCGTTCCACTTCACACCGATTTCTCCGCCACCGTCGATGGCACCAACGGCGACACCTTTCTTCATCCGGTGAACGCCACGCTTGTTCAATCGCACATCATTGCCGAAGGCCGCGTCGTGCGCATGCCGCAAAAGAAGGGCCACCTCATCTCCATCGACGCCACGGTCCCTGGGGGACGTATTCAGGATTTTCTCGGCTTGGCCGTCAATTCCGAAAAACCGCTGTTAACCGGCCCCGTCAAAATCAAGGCGAAACTCACCATCCCACCGGGACCCGAGCACGCCATCGAAAAAATTATTCTGGATGGACAGTTCGGCGTCGACGATGCCCAATGGAGCAGCGCTACCCTTCGCGAAAAATTGGAGTCCCTGAGCCGCCATGCTCAGGGCAAACCGGAAGATCAAGACATCGGTAGCTCTGTATCCGATCTCAATGGCAACTTCCTTCTTCAAAACGGCGTTCTTCATTTTCGCCGCTTGACCTTTCGTGTGAAAGGCGCAGCCATCGATCTGGCCGGCACCTACGCGCTAAGCAAAGGTGACCTCGACTTCACCGGCCACCTTCGTCTTCAGGCTAAGCTGTCCCAAACCATGACCGGTTCGAAATCATTTTTCCTGAAGGCTTTCGACCCTTTTTTTGAGAAGGGTGGTTCCGGCACCGTTCTTCCGATCCGCATCACCGGCACGCGCGATAACCCTGTTTTCGGTGTCTCGGTCTTCCATAAAACCTTCGACAAGCATCTCACCGCCAACAAGCACAACCTCCCGTGACTCTTGTCATTTTGCGCATCCCCCAACTATGGGATTTCCGCTTTCGTTCTACACTTGTATCCCGATGGAACGCCCGATTGCCTCGGTACTACAATCACTCCACGGGTGTAAATCCAGTTTGTTTCGCCCGGAACCTGTCCGGCCCTTAGCGGTGCGTTATACCCTGGGAAAAGTAAATTTCAAGAATCGAATGGGAGGATCATGCGCACTTTTTTCTCGCTTCGCTTGCTTCTGATTGTTTCTGCCTTCTTGGCCTTTTCGTCCTGCGCCTTCGCGCAATTCGGTGTAGCCATTTCCGTTGGCTTCGCGCCGCCAGAATTGCCGGTCTACGAACAGCCGATCTGTCCCGCTGAAGGCTACATCTGGACCCCTGGCTACTGGGCTTGGGACGGCGACGACTATTACTGGGTGCCCGGCACGTGGATTCTCGCACCCGAAGTCGGCTACTTCTGGACTCCTCCCTATTGGGGCTGGGGTGGATCCGCATTCGTTTTCCACGAAGGGTACTGGGGTCCGGTAGTCGGCTTCTATGGCGGCATCAATTACGGCTTTGGCTATTTCGGCCATGGTTACGAGGGCGGCCGCTGGGATAACGGACACTTCTTCTATAACCGCGAAGTGAACAACGTAAATGTCACCGTAATCCATAACGTCTATAACACGCGCATCACCAATATCAATCAGACTCGCGTCAGCTACAACGGAGGCCAGGGCGGAATCAACGCCCGTCCCACCTCACAGGAAGAGGCTGCCACTCGGGAGCGCCACATTCCCCCCGTGGCGGCTCAAAATGAACACATCCAGGCAGCCCGCGGGAATCAGGAACTACGCGCTTCTGTCAACCATGGCAGGCCCCCCATTGCCGCAACTCCCAAAGCCGCAGACTTCAGAACGGACGTTAAGCCCGCCACTTCCGCCGCACATTACGACCCGCCGCCCCGAGGTGCCAATAACACTCCCGCTGCCTCCAACGCGCGTAACACTGCGATTCACCCAAATGAGCTTCCGCCTCACGAGCGGCCTCCGGCCCCGAATACCGGCAATCCCAAGCTGGACCAGAAATACCAACAGCAGCAGGAGAAGCTTTACCAGCAGCAACAGCAAGAGCATCAGAAGCTCCAGCAGAAACAGGATCAAGAACATCAAAAGCTGGCCAAACAGCAGGCCAGCGAGGCGCAGAAGCAGCAGGTGGAGCAGCGTCACCAGCAACAGACGCAACAGATGGAGCAGAAGCACGCTCAGCAGCAAGAGCACATGGTCCAGCACCAGCAGCCGCCACATCAGGCTCCGCCGCCACCCCCTTCCCCGCATCAGGCGGAACCGAAGCACTAACTCGAAGAAAGAAGTTTCTGCAATAAGCACGCCAGGCCCTGATGGGGAGTGGTATCCGTGGACTCCTCGTCAAGGCCTTTCGTGTTTCCCTGGCTTGTATTTGTTACAGCCTCATTACTTGTCCCGGACTCGCACCGCAGCCCCTCCTTCGCCAACATTAAATAGCGCGTACCCTCGTCGAATGTGATAGGTTATCTCTCCTCCGGCGCTGGTTTCTCGCTCCCTTGATCGGCTGAGAAGGTTCTCGGGTCTTGATCATGACTTGGCGATTGTTCGAAAAAGTCCGGAAGCTTTTTCCCCCTCTCCGAAGTTCACGGCATAGAGGTCTCCTCCTCCTTGCCGCTACACTCTTTTCGCTCCCCACTTCGTTTGCTTTCGCTCAAGGGCCTTCGGCTGTTCCCGACATTTTCAACACCGTCTCCACACCTGCCGATGCCATCCGCCGCCTGTCCTTTTTCGTTCTCGTCATTACCGGGCTGATTTTTGTTGTCGTCTTTTCTCTTCTGGTCTACGCCGTAATTCGATTTCGCCACCATTCCACAGGTGATGATCGCGAGCCGCCGCAGGTTTACGGCAGCAACCAAATGGAACTGGCTTGGACCGTTGTACCCGTGCTCATCGTCTTGGTCCTTTTCTTTGCCACCGCTCGTGTCATTCAGTCCGTTCAGGACGCGATTCCTCCCGCGAACACCCTCAATGTCACCGCTATCGGTCATCAGTTTTGGTGGGAGTTCCGCTACCCCGCCCTCGGCATCGTCACCGCCAACGAACTCCACGTTCCCGTCAGCGACCGCGCCCATCCGACTCCCACTTTCGTCAAACTCCTCTCTGCGGACACAGACCACAGCTTCTGGGTTCCACAGCTAGCAGGCAAAACCGACCTCATTCCTAATCGCATCAATTCCATCTGGATTGATCCTCACGCGACCGGTATGTATCTCGGTCAGTGTGCCCAATATTGCGGCACCCAACACGCCAAAATGCTTCTTCGCGTGTACGTCGATTCTCCCGAACAATTCGGCGCCTGGGTCGCTGCTCAAAAACAATCCGCTCACGCTCCGGATTCTGTTGCCGCTGGGCGCCAGATCTTCGAAACCACTGCCTGCATCAACTGCCACGCCGTCTCCGGCACCGTCGCTAACGGCCGCTTCGGTCCCGACCTCACCCATCTCATGAGTCGGGACACCATCGCCTCGGGCGCTGCTTCCAACACTCACGAAAATCTCAAACTTTGGATTCACGATCCGGAAGCTATCAAACCCGGCTCATTCATGCCTGCCATGAATTTAAGCGCCCACGACCTTGAAGCAGTCACCGCTTACCTGGAGTCCTTGAAATGAGCCAGAGGTATTCGTTCCATGTCCTCTGAAACCATCGCCCTCGCCGGCGTCCACGAACCTTCACGGCCTGTTGGCGTTCTTCTCCATTCGTGGGTCACTACCGTCGACCACAAACGCCTCGGCATCCTCTATATTCTCTATGCCATCCTGTTCCTCGTGATCGGCGGCATTGAAGCCACCGTCATGCGCATCCAGCTCATCGTTCCCCACAATCATTTCGTCTCCCCGCAAGTCTTCAATCAGATGTTCACCATGCACGGCACCACTATGATTTTTTTCGTCGCCATGCCCATTCTTTTCGGCTTTGGCAATTTCCTCATTCCGCTCATGATTGGCGCCCGAGACATGGCTTTTCCCCGCCTCAATGCCTTCAGCTTCTGGCTCACCGCTTTCGGCGGCATTCTCCTTTATTTCAGTTTCGTCGGCGGCTACGGGCTCTATGGCGTCGGCGCCGCGCCGGACGTTGGCTGGTTCGCTTACGCTCCGCTGACCGCAAAAACATTTTCTCTTGGTCACAGCACCGATTTCTGGACGTTCAGCCTCCTGGTCTCAGGTTTCGGCAGCATCGGTGCCGCCGTCAACTTTGTTGCCACCATCCTTTGCCTGCGCTGTCCCGGCATGACTCTTAGCAAGATGCCGCTGCTTGCCTGGCTCAACCTGGTCATGGGCGGCTTGGTTCTCCTGGTCATTTCTCCGCTCACGGCCGCCCAGGTTATGCTCGCTCTCGATCGTTTTCTCGGCGCACACTTCTTCGATACTCAGGCCGGTGGCTCAGCCGTTCTCTGGATGCATTTCTTCTGGATCTTCGGCCACCCTGAAGTCTACGTGCTTGTCATTCCGGGGTTCGCCTTTGCCTCGGAAATCATCCCTGTCTTTTCGCGCAAACCGATCTTCGGTTATCCCATTATGGTCGGTGCCACTGTCGCTATCGGCTTCGTCAGCATGAGCGTCTGGGCTCACCACATGTTCACCGTGGGAATGAGTTCCTATGGCAATACTTTCTTCGCCCTAACCACCATGGTCATTGCCATTCCTACCGGAATCAAAATCTTCAATTGGCTCGGCACCATGTGGGGTGGCAGGCTCATTTTCAAAACTCCCATGCTCTTTTGCATTGGATTCCTCTTTCAATTCCTGATCGCCGGCCTCACCGGCATCATGCTCTCTGCTGCCCCATTCAATTGGCAACTCAGTGCCTCTTATTTTGTTGTCGCTCACTTCCACTACGTCATCGTCGGTGCCATTCTCTTTACCATCTTCGCTGCCTTCTACTATTGGTTTCCCAAAATGAGCGGCCGTCTCTACAACGAAAAGCTCGGCAAACTCCACTTCTGGCTCTTCGTCATCGGCTTCCATTTGACTTTCGATTTCATGCATATTCCGGGCCTTCTCGGCATGCCACGGCGCATCTACACCTACGAACCCGGCCGCGGCTGGGAAATCTGGAATCTCATCGTGACCATTGGCGTTGTCTTCCAGGCCGTGGCTATTCTGATTTTTGTCGGCAATCTCCTCTATTCCATGTTTAAAGGCGTACCCGCTGGAAACGACCCGTGGGACGCTTGGACCCTCGAATGGTCCACCTCCTCCCCGCCGCCCGAATACAATTTCGCCATGATTCCGGTTGTCAACAGCCGTCGTCCCCTCTGGGACATTAAGCACCCGGAAGATCCGGACTGGCAGTATGAGTGAAAAGTTATGACGAATAGATGTCGCAGAAAAGTTTCTTGGGAGGGCACGGCTTCAGCCGTGCCGGGAAAACCCCCACAAACTTGCAAGGAGACTTTCTCTTGAGCACCGCCGTCATCTCGCATGAACCAATCGACTCGCAATGGTCCCTACCCTATAAGGGCCACGTTGGCATGCTCTGCCTGATCGTTGCCGAATCCGCCATCTTCACCATTTTCGTGGTTGCCTATCTGTTCTATATCGGCAAGAGCCTCTCCGGCCCGACTCCCCGGCAAGTTCTGGAACTTCCGATTTTCGCCTCCATCTGCTTGCTCTCCAGCAGCCTCACCATTCACGTCGCCGTTGCTGCTCTACGCAAAGCCAATTTCGGCGCGTTCCGCCTGTGGTGGTTTCTAACTCTTGTCCTCGGCTCAATCTTCCTTGTTTCCACCGCCCGCGAGTGGCGTCACCTCATCTACGACAAAGGTCTGACCATCACCACCAACCTCTTCGGCACAACCTATTACTCGCTCGTCGGACTGCACGCCTTTCACGTCACCGTCGGCCTCATCGGTCTTCTCACGATTTTGCTTTTAACTTTATTCCGAAGAGTTCAGCAGGAGCACGCCAAAAACGTCGACACTTTCGCCATGTATTGGCATTTTGTGGACGTCGTCTGGATCGTCGTCTTCACGGTCGTCTACATCATCGGCCGCTAGAGAGAAACGAACAAATGTCTTCGCCTAACGAACAACATCCCGCCTCCGCCAACGCAACGACCTCCACGGTCATCTTGCCCGCGCCCACCGCTTGGCCCATCGTTCTCGCCTTTGGAACCACTCTTCTCATGGCTGGCCTCATCACCAGCGTTTCCATCACGATTCTCGGCGCAATTCTCGCCGCCGCGGGTTGTATCGGCTGGTTCCTCGATGTATTTCCTCACGAAAGACACGTGGAAGCTCCCATCGTGGATGTACCAGTCACTATCGCCAGCACTCGCCAGACCGTGGAACGACTCGAATTTGCTCCGGAGCTTCCCCGTGCTCTTCTGCCGCTCGAAACCTATCCCGTTTCCGCCGGTATCAAGGGTGGCCTCGCCGGCAGCGTCGCCATGGCCGTACTCGCTTGTCTCTACGGCGGCCTCAAACAAGGCAGCATTTGGTATCCCATCAATCTTCTTGCTGCCACCGCTTACTCACAGAGCATGAAACTCGGCCCAGATACGCTGAAAGCATTCCACCTGGACAGCTTCCTTCTCGCCGTTCTCATTCATCTGCTCACCTCCGTCTTGGTTGGTCTGCTCTATGGCGCAATGCTTCCGATGATCCCGCGTCATCCCATATTTCTCGGTGGCATCGTCGCTCCCGTTCTGTGGTCCGGCCTGCTTCGCAGCATGCTGGACCTGATCAATCCACTCCTCGGGCAGCGCGTCGATTGGTGGTGGTTCATCGCTTCTCAGTTCGCCTTCGGCCTCGTCGCCGGTCTTGTCGTCACGCGCCAGCAACGCGTGCCCGTCAAGCAGTTCATTCCATTTGCCGTGCGCGCCGGTATCGAAACTCCCGGTGCCATGGCGCGGCGCAAGCGTGAGGATCGCCGGCCATGAACAGTCGCGGGAACAACACGGTTCTGCTTCTCGCCACCTGCATTCTTTTTTGCGCAGCGTGCAGTAACTTGCCCGGACGTCCTGCTCCGGATTCCATTCCGGTTGATCCCGACAACGTCACCGATTTCAACCAACTCTACGGAGACAATTGTTCCGGCTGCCATGGTGCTGAGGGAAAGGGCGGCGCGGCTCTTTCTCTCGGCGATCCCGTGTACCTCGCCATCGCGGACGATGCCACTCTCCACAAGCTTGTCACCAACGGCATTCCTGGCACCTCCATGCCTGCCTTCGCCAAAAGTGCTGGTGGCATGCTCACCGAGAAACAGGTTGACATCATCGTACGTGGCCTTCGCGATCGCTATGCAAAGCCCAACATTCTCGCCGGCGTAACTCCTCCGCCTTACGTCGCGCCTTCACTGGGTGATGCCGCTCGCGGCGCCTCCGTCTATGCAACGTTCTGCGCCTCCTGCCACGGTCCCATCGGAAAAGGTGGACCAAAAGCCAGCTCCATCGTCGACGGGTCTTTCCTCGCGCTCCTCACCGATCAGGAGCTTCGCACCCTCGTCATCGTGGGTCGCCCCGACCTCAGCGCTCCCGATTGGCGCAACAACGTTCCAGGCAAGCCCATGTCCTCGCAGGAAATTTCCGACGTGGTCGCTTGGCTCTCCGCCCAGCGCCCTCAATTTGCCGGACGCCGTTACCCCCATGCGGCACAGCCCGCGGGAGAACTTCCATGACCCTGCCCGAAACATTATCCCGGCGCGCCATGCTCATGAAGTTGGGCATCTTCTTCAATGGAATCATCGCCGCGCTGCTGGCCGTCCCCATTCTCGGCTACGTTCTTTCTCCCCTCGTTCGCTCGCGCAAGGCGCCTTATGAAGGCTGGTTAGGTCTTGGCGCCGCCGATCAATTTCCCGCAGGCCAAACCCGTCTCGCCACCTTCCGCAATCCCGATGTAGCTCCCTGGGACGGCAAAACGGCCGACAGCGCCTGCTGGGTTCGACGGATCGACGCACAAACGTTTCAAGTTTTTGCCATCAACTGCGCGCATCTCGGCTGTCCGGTTCGCTGGTTCCCGCAGTCCGGCCTGTTCATGTGCCCCTGCCACGGCGGCGCCTACTATGAAGACGGCACTCGCGCCTCAGGCCCTCCGGAGCGCGGCCTCTTTGAATATCCCTACAAAATTGAAGAAGGAAAACTTTTCATCAAAGCAGGCCAGCTACCCACTCCCGGCAATCCCAGCGCCTTGCTCAACGTAAGCGGGAAGCTCCCATGCGCCTGATCCAGACCATCGGCGACTGGCTCGACGCGCGCCTTCAACTCGCCGCCACAATTCGCGAAACCGCCGAACATCCTGTCCCGCGCGACACGGCGAGCTGGTTCTACGTCTTCGGCAGCGCGGCCCTAGTCGTCTTCGTCATGCAAATCCTCACCGGCATCTTGCTCGCCGTGGTCTACGTCCCCTCCGCCGGCGAAGCCTGGAACAGCCTGCAAACCCTCAATCATTCCATCGCTTTCGGCTGGTACATCCGCGCTCTCCATGGTTGGGGTTCCAACTTCATGGTTGCCATCGTTCTCATCCACATGGTCCAGGTTTTTCTCTTTGGCGCCTTCAAGTTTCCTCGCGAACTCACCTGGATCGTCGGCGTTTTTCTGCTTCTCATGACACTCGGCATGGCCTTTTCCGGCCAGGTTCTCCGTTTTGATCAAGACGCCTTTTGGGGTATCGGCATCGGAGCATCCATCTCCAGCCGGGTTCCCATCGTTGGTCCGTGGACGGTGCACCTCCTGCTTGGTGGCCCGATCATCGCCGGCGCCACGCTCTCCCGCTTCTTCGCTCTTCACGTTTTCTTCATTCCCGGCCTGCTCATCGCCTTCGTCAGTCTCCATCTTCTGATGGTCCTCAAGTTGGGCATCAACGAATGGCCCATGCCCGGCCGCATCGTTCGCAAATCCACTTACGAAAAGCAGTATCACGAGCTCACCGAAACTGACGGGATCCCCTTCGTTCCCGGCGCAATCTATAAAGACATTTTCTTCAGCGGCTGTATTCTCCTCGCGCTCGCAGCCGTCGCCGCTTACTTCGGTCCCTTCGGTCCATCGGGCCGTCCCGATCCCACTATCATCCAAACCGCTCCGCGTCCCGATTACTTTTTCCTCTGGCTCTATGCGATCCTGTCGTTGCTTCCTCCACAAATGGAAACGCCCACTCTCCTCATTGGTCCAGTCATCGTTATCCTCGCGCTCTTGCTGCTTCCCTTCATTTTTGGCGAAGGCGAAAAAAGCTGGCGCCGTCGTCCTATCGCGGTCCTCACCATTCTCTTAGTCGCTGTTGCCCTCGGCACTTTCACCGATCTCGCTGGCCACGCCCCCTGGAGTCCGGTCATGGATGCTTGGAGCGGCGACCCTATCCCGCCCGCGTTTCTGCAGAATCGCTCCGCTCTCGAGCGGCAAGGCGCCATCATCTTCCAACTCAAGCAGTGCCACAACTGTCACTCGCTCGGCAATGAAGGCGGCAAGCGCGGCCCCGCTCTTGACACCGTCGCGCTCGTGCAAACCGAAGATCAACTCATTCGCCAAGTCATTCAGGGCGGCGGCAACATGCCCGCTTACGGCAAAAATCTCAGCCCCGCTGAAACCACCGCCCTCGTCGCCTTCCTCAAAACCCTCCACCCCGCGGGACAGTTGCCCGCTCGCGACGCTTCCCGAGCCGTCGTCACTGAAAATACTCCACCTTCACCGCCGTCCAAGCCATAACGACTATGTCGCCCGAAGCCCAATCTCTCCTCAACGAATGGACGCCACCCATCGCCCTCAATGTGACCATCTTCGTTACTGCACTGCTTTATCTCCGCGGCTGGCTCGCTCTTCGCCGCTGTTCCCCCAGCCTCATCCCCATCTCGCGCCTCGCCGCTTTTCTGGCCGGGATGCTTTTTCTTTGGATCGCCATCGGCTCGCCTCTTTCCGCCTTCGATGAGGCGTCTCTGACCGTCCACATGATTCAGCACATTCTTCTGATGCTCGTGATTCCTCCCCTCGTCTTGCTTGGCGCGCCTGCCGTTCCTCTTCTTCATGGATCTCCCGAATGGTTCGTGCGCTACACCCTCGGCCCTTTCCTCCGCTCTCCACTCATACAATCCCTCGGAAAATTCCTCACCAACCCTCTTGTCTGTTGGATTCTCGCGGCGCTCGCCCTTATCGCCTGGCACGTTCCTTCTGCCTTCGAACTCGCTCTTCGCTCCGATTTCTGGCACGAAGTCGAACATGTCTGCTTTCTCAGCACGTCTGTCCTGTTCTGGTGGCCTGTCGTCCAGCCGTTTCCTTCCGAAGCACGCTGGCCGCGCTGGTCCATTCCTATTTATCTTTTCTTCGGCATGTTTCCTGGCGGCGCTCTCGGCGCATTTCTCGTCTTTTGCGACCGTGTCCTCTATCGTTCTTACACCCGAATCCCGCCACTCTTTGCGATCACGCCGCTCACCGATCAGGTCCTGGCGGGTTCTCTCATGTGGGTTTTTGGAATCTTTGTTTGCCTGATTCCCGCGGTATTCATTACTCTCAACCTTCTTTCTCCCCGCCTCGCTTCAAAACTCCCGGCGGAGGAATTTTCCTCGGCAAGCGTCTCTTCGCAGCTATAATTCCGCAAATTCGCGGTTCGGCCTGCGAATTACTCGGGAGCATATCGAATGAGCAATGGTTCACAGCAATCCCGCACTGCCATCCTGCACATGCACATGAGCGAGTTCTGGTCCGGCGACTTGGGCCTCACCCTCGTCTCCATTTCTCTCATGGTTCTCATTTTCGTCATCTTTCCTCTTCGCCAGACTGGCCTTTCCGGGCGATTTTTCTTCGATCTCGTGATGGTCACGCTGATGATTTCTGGCGCGCTGGTGGTAAGCCAGAGCCGGATTGTCACCATCATCACTGTCGCCATGGTCGTCATCGGAGCGGTCGTTTTGTGGGCTTCGCGTTTCTACCCCTCGCCGTTTCTCCGCCATGCGGGCAGCGTTTTTTCCATCATTATCCTGCTGCTCTATGTCCGTATCGTCTTGCTAGTGATGTTTCGCCAGGGTCCCGTCAGTTGGAGCCGCATTCAAGGCGGTGTTTGTGCTTATCTTCTGATAGGCATGGCTTGGGCCTCCGCCTTTGACCTCGTCGAACAAATCCACCCTGGATCCTTCCATTTCGTTTCCGAGCCAACGAACATGGACCAACTCACTTCCAAGCTGATCTATTTCAGTTTTGCCACCTTGACGACCGTCGGCTTTGGCGATGTCTTGCCTGTCTATCCCTTCGCCCGATCTCTCGCTATCGCGGAGGCCATCGTCGGTCAGCTTTTCCCTGCCATTCTCATTGGCGCCTTAGTCGCCATGGCTATGCAGGCGCGCGCAAAATCCTGACTCAATCCGCACACTCCGCAACCCATGGCCGCTCGAGAGTTCGCTGCCAGAAATGCGGCTGTTGCTGCTCGCTATCACCCGAATAAAGAACAAATACGCCGAACACCATTTCCTTCCTTGGTGATCGCGCCGCCTCCGAGACTCTCAATGTATGCGGATTCGCTTCTCTATTTGCGCAGTGCCGTAATCTGAACCTGGTGATGCTCCAGTAGCTTGCCCGTCGCGTGGTCCACCGCGGCCACCGCCGTCTGGTAATTCGTCTGTGCCTGTGCCAGCGCGAATTCCGCGTTCGCCAGTTGTGTTTGCGCATCCAGCACAAAGAAAATCGTGCTCCCGCCCAATTGGTACTTCCGTTGCTCCGCCTGCAAACTCTTTCGCGCCAGGTCTTCGGAAACCTTCGCCGCTTGTAACGAAACCTTCGCCTGCTCCAGAAGGTGCACCGCATTTTTCACATTCAGCGTTATCGTTTGTGCCGTGCGCGCTTCGCGGTACTGATCATTCCGCTGTGACACCATCGCATCCGCCAGGTTCGCTTCCGCCGAGTGATTCTTGATCGGCAACTGTAGCGTCAATGCCGCGCTGTACGTTGGGTACTTCAGCCCGAAAAGCTGACTCAAGCTGTCTCCCAGCCCGCCCGTCGAAAGCAGCGTCGGCGGCACCGTCGAGACGTCATACGCGTTGCCGCCCAGCCCCGTCGGGGAATACAGCCCGCTCAGCTCCAGGTCCGGGCGAAGATTGTTGTGCGCCAGACGCATGTTCAGAGCATCCGCGGCAAGTTGCTGTTGTGCGGCTTCCAACTCCGGCCGGTTCGCCAAGGCCAAGGAGAGTGCGCTGGCAATATCAATGTCCAACAGCGTCTCCGGTGGTTCCGGCTTCTCGGTCAGCGTCAGGTCGATGGCACTCAGCACTGGGTCGCGGTCGGCCGCGATAATCTGGCGGAACTGATCTTCCGATTGTTTCAACGCGTACTCCGCCTGAATCACATTCACTCGCCGTGCCGCCACTTCCGATTCAGAACGATAAATATCCAACGGAGGCAGCGCGCCTAAGCTGAGCGCCTCCTTGTCCCGTTCGTAACTCTGTTGCGCTTCCTCATACGACTTGTTCTGCACCCGCAGGCTTTCCCGCGCCAGCACCACATTCCAATATTGAGAAATCACCGCCAGCAAAACATCGTTTACTTCTGCCTCAAACGTGGCCTGCGACTGCTTGAGGTTACGTTGCGCGATGTAAATCGGCGCTCGGTTGGCGAATACTCCGAAATTCTTCAGTAGCGGCTGCGTGACCTGAAAGCTCCACGAAGTATTAAAATAAGGATTTAGCGTAGCAAACCCGCTGTTGGTCGACGATTTGATGTTGCCGAAAAACGTCTGAAAATTTGTTCCCGTCGGAAATGTTTGCGTGTACCCGAACTGCGTCGTTTGCGTAAGTGTGTTGAGCACCTCGGCGCCCTGCAACTGGCTGGAAGTCTGTGTCTTCACTCGCTGGTCGAGGAAGCTGGCATTGGCTACAGGATCGAACGGCGCAAATTGCCGGTGCACATTATTCTGTGCAAAGTCCACCCCGGCCTGATCCACCCGAATATCGGTGTTGTTCGTCATCGCCAGACGGATCGCATCGTCCAGCGTCAACACCAACTTCCCATCCACAATATGATCCTGAAATCCCTGTGGCCCCGGCAGCGGTGTCAACGGTGCGATCCGCGCCGGAATCCCCAGAAGCCGTTCCTTCAAATTGGAATCCTGCGCAAACAAACCCATCGCACTCACCATCAAACAAAACGCAAAAATCACCAGCGCGCGGAAGTACCTCATCCCTGGCCTCCACAAGATCATCTTTCTTCAATGAACGCTAGGCGCTACTCGTAACGGATTGCCTCGACCGGATCGAGCCGTGCCGCCTTCATCGCCGGATAAATCCCGAACACCAGCCCTACGGAGATCGAAACCAGAAACGCCAGCAGGATCGATCCCACCGTCACCACCGTCGACCATCCCGCAAACCACGCAATCAGCTCGGACATCACAAATCCCAAAATAATTCCCACCAAACCCCCGGCGAACGAAATCAACATCGCCTCCACCACGAATTGCCTCACGATGTCCCTCTGCCGCGCTCCTACCGCCCGCCGCACGCCAATCTCTCGCGTCCGCTCCAGGATCGCTGCCAGCATAATATTCATAATCCCGATTCCGCCCACCAGCAGCGAAATCGATGCAATCGCCACCATCACCGTGCTGAAAAGTTGCTCCGTGCGTTTCTGTTCCGCCAGCAATTCCGCCGGCACGATCACCGAAAAATCCCCCGCGTTGTGGTGAGACGAGTTCAGAATACTCCGTACAATTTCAGCGTTTGTTGCGCTCGAATCCGCGGAAGCCAGCCGTAGATACAACGCGTCCACCTCGTCCTTCCGCCCGCTCTCCGAATCCTCCATTCTTAGCCGCACGGAATTCAGCGGCGCATAAATCACGTTGTTCAAGTCCTCGTTCTGGGCGCCACCCGTGTCGCCCTGCGCTGCCAGTTGCGGAGCGACCACTCCCACAATGTGAAACCATTGCTCGTTCAGCTTCACGTATTCCCCAACCGCTGCCGAAGTCCCGAACAAACTATCCTTCGCCGCCGCTCCCAGTACGCACACCGGCGCCGCAGCCTCCTCCTCGGCAGCATCGAAAAATCTTCCTTCCGTCACGCGAAGCCCGGAAATCGGCAAGTACGAGGGCTGCACTCCATACAGAATGGGCGCCTCCTGCTGCGGCTTAGGCAACACCTTCGAAGGTTCGAACCGCTTCCGTGGCGTCCCCTGCTCAATCTCCGGCAAATTTTTTCGAATCACTTCGTAGTCCGTCAGCGAGAGACCCGGTGACAGTCGGCGCACTTTTTGGTACACCTGCCAGTTCGGCGCCTCCTTCGCATAAACAATCAGATTCCGAATTCCCAATTGCTCGATGAACGCCATCACCTTCTGCTGCGCCCCTGCCCCGATCGATAGCATTGCCACCACCGCCGCCACCCCGAAGATCATCCCCAGCATGGTCAACAGCGACCGCAACTTGTGGTCGCGCAAATTCGCGAATCCCAGCGCCAAATCCGGCACCCACTGCTTCAACTCCGAAGCACGTTTCAGGTCCTCTTTGAGCTGCGCAGTGTTCATCTCTGATTACCCAGGTCCCGCCGTCAGCACCGGCCCGCTTCCCCCCGATTCCTTCTTTGGATTGCCTCGCTTTTCCGGATTCACCAGCGCCACTTCGTTTCCCAGCGACAGCCCTTCCACAACCGCGCGCCCCTCCGTGTATGCCCGCACTTTCACTTCCTGCCTCTCGAACGCCCCGCCTTTTTTCACATACACGATGCTCTTCCCTCCGGCATCGAAAATAGCCTCGCGCGGAACAGATAAAACGCCCTTCATCTGGCTACCCAGAATCGTCACGCGCGTGGCATAGCCCGGCCTCAGCCGTGGATCCGCATGCCCCAATCGCAACGCCACCTCAAACGTGCGCTGCGGGTTGTCATCCCAAAACTCATGCGCTGATGCTCCCGCAATATTCTTTACCGTGGCTGTGAACACATCGTTCGGTAATGCGTTCACGCGTACCTCTGCGCCCAAGTCCGAACTCAGCAGTGAGCGATCTATCTCCTTGGCTTGCACCGAAACTTCCAGTTGAGACATATCAATGACTTCCGCCACCGGGCTGCCCGGCCGCGCCTGATCCCCCACCTGATAATCCGGCAAGGTCATGCCATCGAAAAAGATTCCGCCCGTTGAATCCCGATTCCCATGGACGACAATTAGCCCATCGATGGGTGAGTGCACCGCCATCTTTCGGATATTTTCCTGCGCTTGTTCCATCGCCAGGCGTGCCTTGTTCTTTTTCTCTTGACTCAACGCGATGGATGCCTCATTCGCCGCCGCATGCGACTTGATGTCCTGCTCCAGTTGCGCCAGCGCGCGTTTCGCCTCGTCCAGCGCCAACAAATTCTTCTTGCCATCAATCTCGCTCACCAGTTCGTTCTTGCTTACGTCCAGCTCCGCGCGCCGCACTGCAAACTTATCCTTCAACAATGCCAGTTGGTCCTGCGAAACTTGCACCGCGGCGTCGGCGCGTGCCTTCGCAATCTCTTCCTCCGCCTGTGCCAGGTCGCTGCGATTCTGTGCCAGGTTATACTCCTGTTCGCTCGGATCGAACTTGATCACCACGTCCCCGGCATGCACGTGCGTCCCGGTGCGCGACAGTTCCACGATTTGCAATGTTCCCCCGCCCACCGGAGGCGCTGCCAGAATCCGTGTTTCCGTGCTTTTCAACTGACCGGTTGTGACCACTTTTACTTGCAAGTCGCTTTTTTCCACGGCGGCGGTGGGAATGTCAGGCTCGCTTACCGCAGAAGGACGCCGGCAAGCCACAAGTTCTCCCACGATCGCCAAGACCAACAGAAGCGCCGCAATGTAATATCCGCGTTTCATAAATCAATCAGTTTCCGGCGGCTCCCGTAACGCCACGCGGTCTCCCACAACGATTCCTTGCGCGATCATGGCCTCTTCGGAATTTCGCCGCGCCACTTCAATCGGTGTTTCCACAAATCGCGATCCATGCAACACATACACGACGCTTCGCCCGGACTTTCGGAACACTGCCCCAACAGGAATCACCACCGCGTCGTCGACATGATCCACAGCAACCCGTGCCGTCGCACTCATCCCAGACGCCAGCCGGTTGTCCGAATCCGTCAAGGAAACTCCCAGCGAAAAATTCCGCGGAAACGGCCAGCCCGCGCTGAAATCCATCGATGCTGTCGGGCTGATCTCGTCCACCTTCCCTTGCAGGTTTCGGTCAGGAATGGCATCCAGTCGAATCGTAACTGGCTGGTTGATGCGCATCCTCCCGCGGTCGGCCTCTTCCACGCGCGCCGCCACCCGGAGCGTCGAATTGTCTGGAAGTTCCGCCAGCCCTGCTCCCGGCCAAACTCGATCCCCCGGTTTGAACGGCACCGTGCCCGTCGGTTCCCAGTGGGTGAGCACCGTAAACGACCCATCAATCGGCGCGCGCAGCGTCAGCGCCTCGATTCCCCTCTCGTCTTGCTTCACTTGATACCCCGCGCGCTCCCGCAGCGTCACTTTGCTGGCCAAATCGGATTTGGCCGACGATCGGTCGGCCTGCAACTTCGCCTCGTTTTCCTTTACCTTCTGCTCCGCGTCCGCAACCTTTAACAGCGCCTTCTTCCCGTCGATCTCCGACAGGATTTCCTGTTTGCTCGCATCCATTCGCGCGCTTTGCAAATCGAATCGCGATGACATCACATCCGTAAGATCTTGTTCTTCCTTCAGTTTTGCCCCCGCCACCGATTGCTCAATCGCCGCTTCCGCGGACTTGAGCGCCGAGCGATCCTGCGCCAGCTTCTGCCCCAGCGTCGACGTATCGAATTCGACCAACGTGTCTCCCTTTTTCACTTTCGTTCCCGTAGGCGCGATTTTCAGGATCAGCATGTCGCCAACGCCGGACGGTGCCACGATCGTCACGGAATGCAGCGCTTTGATTTCCCCGTGCACTTCTACGTAGTCAACAAATTCCTTGCGAACCACGGATGCCGTGGGGAGGCTCGGCGCGGACCGCACCTTTCTTACAATGAAGAACGCAGCGCCCAGCACCAACACGCTTGCTGCCACTAACGCTGTCTTGCGCCGCGCCCGCAATAAACGAAATACCGGGGTCATTTCTTCACTCCCGGCGCTGCACTGGAGGCTCGACGCCTCACAATGTCGCCCGCCGCGATCCCGGAATCCACAGCGACCTCTTCATCGCCCCACAGAGATATTTCTACCGCCCGTTTTTCGAAACCCGTGCTCGTCTGGCGATAAACGAATGTCTTGCCGCCTTCCCCGATCACTGCGTCGCGCGGCACCACCAGCACATTTCCTCGGTTCCCCAGATCGAAGTCGATGGCCGCCGAAAGATCCGGCAACAGCCGTGGATCCTCGCCTTGAATCTGAAATCGCGCGCCAAACACCCTAATTGTGTCCGCGAATTGTCCGCCGTGTCCCAGTGGCGAAAGTTCCTGTAGCACCCCAGGCAGCACCAGTCCCGGATACGCATCCAGGCGAATCTGCGCTCGCTGCCCAATCGACAGGCGCGCGAGGTCTACTTGATTCACCTCGGTTCGCACTTCCATCTTCGATGGATCAACCACCTGCAAAATTGGCACTCCGGGACGCACCGAATCCCCCAACTGCACTGTGCGCATCCGCCCACTCAGCCAGATCATGTTGAACACCGCGACGCCTTCCATCGGTGACCGCAGCGTCATCCGCGAAGAGTTCGCCTCCGCGTATCGCATCGCCTCCTGTGCGCGGTCCCGCTGCAGTTCCAGAATGTGAATCCCCGCTGCGGCTGACGCGCGTTTGTGCTCGTACGTCTCGCGAAGCTGCTTCAACGTGGCTTGCGCTTCCTCTAGTGCTTCCTGATTTTTTTCCGCGTCGATCCGGGAAACGATTTCGTTCTTTTGCACCTCCAGCCCTGCTCGGCTCGAATCGTCCTCTGCCTGCTTCAGCGCGCTATCGTCCTTCGACCGCGCGATTTCTTCTTCGGACCTCTTCTGCGCCACCTGTCCGGACAGCGACACGTAGGTATTCTGTTTGTCCAGGAAGTCCTTCATCTGCGCCTGCGGATCGAATTCCACCAGGATGTCGCCCTGCTTCACATGCGCGCCGGAGGCAATCAGCTTGGTAATAACCAGCGCATTGATCTGCGCTCCCTCCAGGATCGGCGTTAGAGCTACATACGACCGCGCGGCCTGCGTTGTCCCGTTCAATCGTAAGGACGGCGCAAAATCCTTTCGGATCACTTGGAATGTCGTGTCTGCCGGCACCACAGACGAAGACGCCGCACGCGTCCGGAAACGGGGAAGAAACATCAGCAGGAGAAGAAAAAGCAAACCGCTGGGCAGCAACCAAATCAGCCAGCGGAATCGCTCTCGGCCGGGTGCCTTGGGGGATTCCATCACATAACTCGATGCAGGGCCTGCGAGCCCAGTTGCTCCCGATTACGCCGGGGGACCTCGTAAGTATAGCGTGCCGTGTTGTTCGTTACTTCGGAACTTGCCTTAATGATAGACGCTGAAGAAAGGAAAAAGTGCCTTCAGCCGACCCACAATTTATCTACTTTGTGTGCCGTGCACAAACTTAACGAGGTGTCATCCTGAGGAGCGTTTGCGGCGAAGGATCTCAACGTGGCCATCCCGCAGAATCTCCCTCGTTGGTCTCACCTTACTCCACGATCGACCACGTTTCATCCGGATCGAACGATGTCATCGCCTTCGCTGTATTCCCCGTCTCTGGGCCTAAATCCTTCTGATAGACCCGCCCGTCCTGCCCAATCATAAACGTCATCACGCCGCTCTTACGGTATTCTGCCGGGTACGCCAGAATCGCAAACCCCTTCGTCATGCTTCCATTCACCACGTAATTCTTCGCGCCGCCTTCGGCATGCGCGCCCTGTTCCTTTAATATTCTATAAAAATATCCATGGAACGGCTCCGGTGATTCCTTCGTGCCCTTCTGATAGCCTTCTGCGCTCGCTCTCGCCGCCAGTGGTCCCAAAGGACTCTCCGATTCTCCCTCCGCCACTTTCCAGTACAACCCGTCGTGCTTGCCTTCACTACTCGTGAATCTCTGTGCGTACTGTTTCACCTTGCTGCCGTCATGCGTCGTCCCGAAATACTCCGTCTGCGCGTCCGCCATCTGATTCAACACGTCAATTACCGTCAGTTCGTTCTCTCCGATCTGCCTTGCCAGGATTTCCTTCTTCGCCTGATCTGTGCTGAACGTCCATTGTCCATCGGCCGTTTTCACCAGCGGAAACGGAAACGGGTAGTTCTCCGCTCCGACATCCAATACCAGCCCGCCACCCTCCAGTGCCGCCCAGCGATGCATTTGCTCGTAGTTTCCCGCAAATTCTTTCAGCGCGGCTTGGTCTTGGGTTGGATCTTCGGTCAACAAGTACTCTCTTCCCTCTCGCCCGAAGATCGCCAGCACCGCGTTTGTGTCCTGAGCTTTCGCTGCGGAGTACACCGCTTTTCCGGCTGACTCCGGTGAGGGAAACGTTTTTGGACCCAAAGCCTGCTGTTGCTGTACCGCCTTTTGACACCCGCAAAACAGCCCTGCCAACGCGATCAAAACCGCAACGCCCCTCCAGCAGAATTTTTTCGTTTGCGCCGCGTCCTTCATCTTCACTCCTCTGCTCTGTCGCTTCGGTCTTCCTCAATTAAGCGGTTCCCTTGTTCTATCGAAGCTCTACCGCTTTCTGGCCCCGCCGCTAGGCGCTCGAGCCGGTGTGCTCGTTGGTCTAGGTGCTGCGCTTGGTGCTTTAGGCGGCGGGCTCAAGCTGCGATTCCCGCGTGCGCTTTCGGGTCTGCCCCCTGTCGTGCCCGAAAATGCGTTCGGTTTCGATGCGGGCTTTGCATTCGGTGTCGTCGTGGGATAGCCGCGCAGTTCACGCGTGCTCGGCGCTGCTGGGCCGCCCGGCGTTCCAGGACGCGTCGTCGGTCTCGGCTGCACACTCGGTTGTGCAGGCAAAGTTGTGGACCCCCCCGGCCTTACCGGTTGCGTCGACGGCCCTCCCGGTCTGCCCGGTGCCGGCAGCGGCGTCGGCTTCACCGATCCCGGTGGCCTTCCCCCAGGCGGCGGATACACACCTGGCGGTTTTCCTCCCGGTGGCCGATAAGGCGGCCTCGCGCCTGGAGGTGGAGGGCGCCAACCTGAAGGCGGCGGCAGTGGCGGCCGCGGTGGCGGGTAATATGGCGGCCGATACCCAGGCCGAAACCCCGGATAATACCCGCCCCACCAATACGGGTTCCCGTAATAAGGCCCACCGCCGCAGTAAACCATATGCCCGGTCCAGTTCATCTTCCAGCCGTAATAGCCCCACCCACAGCTTGAGCTACTGACCATCGCTCCCACAGCGATGCCCACGCCAAAGGAAATCACCGCCACGGCGGCCACATCTCCCGCGCTATATCCCGGCGTTACCACTGTCGTTCCATAGACGACCGTCGGGTTGTACGCCGGCACGTACACTACCTGCGGATTTGCCGGTTGAATCACGATAATATCCGGGCTCTCTTTCACTACCTTGATCTGTTCGCCCGACTTCAAAGTGCCCGCAGCGTCGGCCTTCGCCCGCATGCGCTGGATTGCTGCCATTACGTCCGCTTGCTGATTTGCGGACACATCGCCCAGCGCCGATGTCCATCCCAGATTCTGCGCCAATTTTTCCAGCACGCTCGGAAACCGGAGCAGTGCCATTACCGATGGATCCCACTCCTGATCTTCTGCCGCCTGAATCAATGCATCGCCCGACAGGCTGCTGTTCGCCTTCACGAAGACGTCCGCGGCCTCCACTTGATCGGGATACGTCGCCGCTCCCAGGATTTGCGCCACCAGCGCGTCGGGATACAACGCGATTGGTGCCACCAGCGCGTCCATATCTTTCTCTGGTACCGGCGCATACACTTCTTGCCCCGCGCGCCCTGGCTCCGGTCCAAAGAAACCCTCTCCGTCCACCGGCAACGTTGCCCACAATAGCAACGCGCTCATCCAGACAGCCAGGGACCGTTTCAGAAAGTTCATAATCTTCTGCACTCTCCGCAACCACTCGAGACTTGTCTTCTTAATCTGGGCGGGGTTAGACGCTCAAACAATATCACTAGAAAATAAAAAGAAAAAGACGGTTTCCTCTATTGACGAATTCATCGGGCGCGCAATTCTAAGCCCGCTTCATTTCCCGCTTCGAGTTTTCGTTTCGTTCTTCGGGTTTATTGCTCCGGCTTCCAGATGCACGCGCCCGCCAATCACCACGTCCGGCACCACGAATTCCGTGAAGCCATCCACCTGCGTGGTCTTTAACTTTTCGCAGCAGCCTCTCTCCGGACTCTCATACTTCGCCGCCGCGAACGTTCCTTTTACCTGTACCTGCACCTGCGTTGCTTCCTGGTCATAATTCACCAGCTCCACGATCGTCTCGCCCTTGTTTTGTCCCGGATATTCGACCACCAGCGTGGTCAGCGAGTTCCACAAGCTCACAGGCACATGCTGCTTCACCATCAGCCTCCGGATGTCTTGCGCAAACGTTTCCGGATCGGTCACCGCTTCTCCCAACTCAATCACCCGGCCCTTCCCCACCGCAAAGGTCATCGAATGCGCGCTTTTCTTTTCTCCGGACCCCGAATCCCATGGATACGTTCCCGGCAGATTCACCAGCACTGCCACTCCTCCTCGTTCCGCGAACGCCCGTATCGCCTCCGTCAAATCTTTACTCAGCGCCGCAAACGCGATCACCACGTCAAATCCCGCCAAATCTGCAGCCTTCACGTCATCAGAATGCAGCACGCGGAACGGAATATTGTGCCGCGCCATCAGATTCAGCGCTTCGTACGACAACTCATACTCGTTCGTCAGTACGCCCACCGCCGCGGCTTCCCTCTCCCCCTGTTTTTCCCGTTCATAAAACGCAATCGTCCGTTTCACCGGCTCCCAATCCGCCAACGCTGTCTTATCCCCGTTCGCCAATCCCTTCTGCTGCCGCTCGTGTAATTCCAGGATCAAGTCCGCATGAAATGCCCCGGCCTCCGCAATCGCCAGCGAATAATCCGCCGGGTTAGGCCCATTCTCTTTGACCAGCGGGTCGCTCACATCCCACGAAAACGTATACAGCGGCGCTTGCCCTGTTTGAAATGCTCGTTCGTGCCGCACCATCGCCAGATTCGCGTCCAGCCATGGCTGTGACGTGGGACTCGACACTTGCAGCATTCCGTTCTTCTGAAATACCAGCCATCCCCGCATCTCTGGCTGTTTTCCTCCCGCGCTCACTACCAGAATCCTCAGCTTTGGGTATTTGGCACGCAGCTTCCCCGCGCTTTCTTCCAGTTGGCTTTCCGCCGCCGCGCTGCCTTTCAGAACCACTCCCGCAGCTCCCGAATTCGCGCCCGCCTCCGCCACCGCCGCTGATTGCTCGAGCGTCGCTTCCAAATACACGCGATATCCCTGCTTCTTCGCCGCGGCCACCAACCCCTGAGCATCTTCACTCCACGGAATCACCAGTTCATTCACGCCCAGAACATTTGCCGCAGGCACGCCGCTCTGCGTCCATCGGACATACACTTTTCCCACCACTGCAGGCGACAACACCGCTGCCGCCACAAACAAAAAACCCAGCCCTCGCAAGGTCCTCATCGCTTTTCCCTTGGACTCCGCCACAAATCTTTCCGCCTCGACGCCCGTGCCTCTTCTTTCTTGCCTGCCAACCGAATCTCCGGCCCGGTCGTCACTGTTTCGGTTTCCCCATCCGCCGAAATCCAGATTGCTGCCGCCCCCGCGATTTGCTTCACGATGGGTTTACCTTTATCCGGGCCCACCAACAACAGCGTCGTCGACAGCGCGTCCGACGCCGTTCCGGTCTTTGCCACGATACTCAGCGCATACTTGGTTTCCAGCGGTCTGCCGTTCTCCGGATCAATAATGTGTCCTGCCGTTTCGTTACCCAACAAGCTCGCCGGCGTTTGCTCTGAAGTCGACACGCTGTTCTCGCTCAGCATCACTATCGGATCCACGCGATTGGAAGGATCCCGCAAGTGCACTTCCCACGCGCTCTGCCCCGGCGGCGCTCCCATCCCGTAAATGCTGCTCTGGCCCGCATCCACCAGCGCATTCTTGATTCCGTTGGCCCGCAAAATCTCCACCGCGCAATCCACTGCGTACCCTTTTCCAATCGATCCCACATCAATCCGCATGCACGGCGAATGAAACTCCACCATGTCCGGCGGGATCAATTCGATCTTCTCGTACCCCACACACGCTTGCAGTTTCTCTTGCTCTTCCGGTGTCGGCACACGGTCGCCCCGTAGCGCTGCTTTCCACATATCCACCAACGGCGCCACGGTAATATCGAACTTGCCCCCGGACACCTTCGAATACTTCACCGATTCTTCAATCACCCGGTACAAATCGGGCGTCACCTTCTCTGTATGAAAATGTCCATTCCGGTTGAGCCGGCTCAAATCGCTTTCCGGCTTGTAGTTACTCAACACGCTGTCCAGCCGCACAATTTCCGCGAAGGCCTTATCAATCGCCATCGATGCGCGCTCCGGCGATTCGTCGTACGCGGCAATCTCGTACACCGTACCCATGCTGTATTTTGTTTTGTGAACCAGCGGTGTCTTCGTTTCAGGAGCAGTCGCGACCGCCAGCGGAATCCCGGCCATCAGCCCGGCTGCCGCCAGCGCTTTACTCCAGCGCATACACGTCCCCGTCGCCGCTCGTCAGGTACATCGTCTTTCCCGAAATCACCGGCGCATTCTGCACGCCCGTTCCCAGCCCCGCGCGCCACAATACATTTCCCGTGGCCGGGTCCAGAGCCTGCAACCCCCAAGACTGTATATAAATGATCGAATCGCCGAACACCGCGGGTCCCGTCAGCACCTGGCCCGCCTGCGCTTTCCACCGTAGCTTTCCCGTCTTTACTTCCAGCGCATACAAATACCCGTCTTTACTGCCGATCACCGCCACCTCTCCAGATACCGCCGGTGACGATGAAACTCCCAATCCGGTTTCATACTTCCAGCGCACTGCCCCGCTCTTCGCATCCAACGCGTACACGAAAAAATCCTGCGACCCGATCAGCAGTGTGTCCCCCACCAGCGCCGGCGAGGAATCAATCCCGTTTCCCGTCAACGTACTCCACACCGTTTTTCCCGTCGCCGCATCCAGACAGTGCACATTCCCGTCGCCGCAGCCCAGATAAATCTTTCCTTCCGCCGCGTACGCCGTGGAATACACTCGTCCGCCCATTTTCGCTTTCCAGTGCCGTTTCCCCGTACTTGCATCCACGGCATATACATGCCCGTCCGCACTTCCAAAGAAAACCACACCCTGCCGCACCACCGGCGATGCCCAGATTGCCCCATCCGTTGCGGCTTCCCACACCTTCGTCCCGCGTTCTCCATTTACCGCGTACACTTTGCCGTCGTCACATCCGAACAGCACGCTGCTCCCGCTAAGCGCGGGTGTAGAATAAATTTGTCCACCGGCTTCGAATTTCCACCTCAGCCTTCCCCTGTCCGTCTCAATCGCGTTCAGGCTTCCTCTCGACGCCGTAACGAACAGCGTCCGTTCCCACAACACCGGCGCAGTGCGGATGGGGCTTCCCACGCGCATCTGCCATCGCGCTTTTGCGGGAGACGCCAGTGCCGCTGCACCATGTCCTCCCGTTCGCGCGTTATCCTTCAGCAGGGTTACCCAGTCGTTTTCTGACACAGCCGGACCTTCTGGCACGGACATTTTGTCTGTCATTGCGCTCAACTGATTTGCACTTTTCTGTAATCAATCTGTTTCAAATCGTATACGCCCAGCCCTAATTTCCCCGCTGCCTCAATATGCCCCGGCTGGCGGTAAAACAGGTTCTTGCTCGCATCCTCGTAAAATACCCGGCTGTCCAAAGTGATGCTCTTCGGATCGCGTTCCCACACGGAGGGCGCGCCCGTTTCTCGCCGTTTCTTTTCGATCGCTTCCAGCTCGATCGTGTCCATCGCTACGGGGTCCGTGCTCACCAGCAGCAATCCCGACGGATAAATGAAAGCCTGATTCTGCGTCAGTGGTCCCCCGTGCCATACCATCCGCATTCCATCCATGATGTTCAGAACCACTTTCGACCGCAGCGGCTCAACTGTACACATCACTCCAATCAGTGGATTCGTGAACGAATAGGGCTCCTTATGCGACCGCGCCACATTGTTAAACGTCCCATACGCCACATTCTTCAGACATCCGGTCACGCCCGACGCCGAATGATCCTTCAATGTCGGCACGTTAATAATCTTGTCAAGTCGATTGGACACAATGCTCGCCATGTACGACCTCGTCTCCCATTCCCCGAAAAAATTCATCTCGCAATACACATTCGCGTCGTAACCCGATGCATCCAGCAGATCATCCTGCACTCCGTAAACTTCCACGCCCGGCGGCATCAATGCCTGGTAGCTTCCCAAATCCATTTCGTAGCCGAACCGGTCATACACGAGGATATTCTTCGCCGGTACTCCAACCGACCGCACTCCCTCAATGATTTCCCGCACCAGCTCCGGAGATGAGCAGCACGCCGGCGCTCCAGACGGATTGATTTTGATTCCCACCACATCTTTCGGCTCGATGAATTTCGCGTACGCCGCCTTCGCAGACTTCTCTCCGGTCAACTCCTTCAGCCCGCGCTCCAACATGTCGTGCACGATTGGCTGCGATACCCGATTCCCCACGATCGATCGTTCATCGGCCACTTCCACCACGCGCCCCGGATATAATCCCGGCATCCCCAATGGAGATTTCTTCACCAACGGCGCTTCGTGCACAGTGATCGGCGGTGCTTCGGGCTTTCCCGCCTCATCGACGGCCAGTATCGGAACGCCTCCCAAAAACAGCCCCGCGCTTCCCGCGAATGTCCTCTTTACAAATGACCTTCGATCCATGCCCATTTTGGCTCCGCAACTTTCCTTCCTGACCAAACTGCGCGAAACTTTCAACGCTCCAGCTTACTCCCATTTCCCTTTCACGACGAGAGGGTGACAATCGCCTCCAGACTGAGTAGACTCTCCTTGATTCGTTTTAATAGTGGAGTATTCACGCATGCCGAATTTGTCCGCGCTTCGGCTTTCTCTTGAACACCACGTCGCAACTACTTGCCTTCTCTTTTGTGCCGGCCGTTTTCCGAAGCGCGCGTCTTTCTGTTCGTTGCATTCCGTTGTATGTTCCTTCAGAAAGGACTCTGTATGAAACTCTTCGCGGAAATGCTTCTCCATGTCGCTGCGGCTGTCGCGCTCCTCTCCCTCCTTCCCGTCGCCCAAGCGCAAACTCCGCAATATGATTTCATCCTCAAAGGCGGCCACGTCATTGACCCCGCAAACAACATTGACGGCGTGATGGACGTCGCTGTCTTGGCGGGCAAAATCGCCGCCGTCCAGAAGGACATTCCAGCCTCCTCCACGGGAAAGGTGATTGATGTCACCGGACTCTACGTCACGCCTGGTTTTATCGACATTCACGTGCACATCACCTATGGCGGCGCTCCTCTCAATTGGTTTGATCCCGAAGCGCGCTCCCACACCGAGCCTTATGCCATCCCTGCCGATCTTGTCCTGCAATCCGGGGTGACTACCGTCGTGGATGCGGGCACCGCCGGCGCGGAGTCCTTTCTGCTTGAAAAAGAAAGTGTCATGGATCACGCCACCGTCCGTGTCCTCGCCTTCCTCAATATTGTCGCCAATGGGATGAGCGGCGGTCTCGAACAGGATGTCGACCAAATGGACGTCCAGCGCTGTGCCGACACCATCAAGAAGTACCCCGACCTAATCGTCGGCGTGAAAACGGCCCACTACTGGACGGACAAACCTTGGGATGGCGAGCACACACCTTGGGCCGCCGTGGACAACGCTATCGCTTGCGGCGATGCCGCCAATCGCCCCGTCATGTTCGACTTTTGGCCCCGACCCGATCGCACCTACGCCGATCTCATCCTCAAGAAAGCCCGGCCCGGCGACATTCATACCCATGTGTTCGCCCAACAGTTCCCCATCCTTCTTCCCGATGGCAAGCTGAACCCCATTCTTCTTGAAGCACGCAAGCGCGGCGTTATCTTCGATGTTGGCCACGGCGCCGGCAGTTTCTGGTTCCGCAATGCCGTTCCCGCGGTCAAACAAGGCTTTCTTCCCGACTCCATTTCCACGGACTTGCACATCGGGAATTACACCATCCTCAGTTATGACAATGTGCTCTCCAAGTTCCGCTCCATGGGTGTGCCGCTGAACGAACTCGTCAAACGCGCCACCGTGAATCCCGCCAAGGAAATTCATCGCCCCGAACTCGGCACTCTTTCAGTCGGCAAGGAAGCCGACATTGCCGTCATCGAGGAACTTCACGGCAAGTTCGGTTATATCGATTGCGGATGGGCCCGCATGGATGGTGATTACAGCATCGCCGCGCGTCTCACCGTGCGCGCCGGACGTGTTGCCTACGATCCCTCCGGCCTGAGCATGATCGAATGGGAAAAAGCCCGTCAGCAATATTTCACTTCGCCGGTCATGGGTGGCGATAAGCCTTCCACCGCCGACGATTTCCCACGCCACTGATGCTGCGTCACGGACACATGAACTTGAGGGTTTACCCCAAGCCTCGAAGGGTGCACCATCCTTCGCGCCTTTTGCGAAGGGTGGGCTCTTACGCCCTCGCGCCACAAATCTTCTTCTCTTGGTTTCGTAATTTCTCGACCACAGAAAACAGATTCGTCATTCCGAACGAAGCACGCGAAGTGAGGAATTTCTTTCCTTTATTTTCGTGGGAACGTAGTCCGATAGGAGGCTTCAGATGTCCGAAAAAATCACTCGTCGCAAAATGTTGCACAAAAGTGCTCAAGCCGCATTCGCTGGAGCTGTAGGCGCCTGCGCCGTTCCAGCGCTTCGCGCTACGGAGAATTCTCCCGCCCCCGCCAAAGCCGTTGACTACTACCAAAAGCTCGGCGTGAACACCTTCATCAATGCCGCGGGCACCTACACCGTCCTTTCCGCCTCTACCATGCCCGACGAAGTACAAGCCGCCATCGCCCTGGCGTCTCTACACCCCGTCAATCTTCTCGAACTCCAGGATGCCGCTGGAGCGTATCTCGCAAAGCGCCTGAAATGTGAAGGTGCGCTCGTCACTTCCGGCGCCGCTGGAGCACTCACGGTCGGCACCGCTGCCTGCATCACTCTCGGCAACAAGCCCGCCATCGTCAGCATTCCCACGGACATGTCCGGCCTGAAAAACGAAGTCATCGTACAGAAAGCCCATCGCTACGACTACGACCACGCCCTCCGCAATTGCGGCATTCGCTACGTGGAAGTTGAAACCATGGACGAATACGAAAAGGCTTTCAACGACAAAACTGTGATGACGCACTTCTTCAACGCCGCGGAAGCCGGCAAAATCTCCCGCGAAGACTGGATTCGCGTCGCCCACAAGCACAATATCCCCTGCTTCAACGATGCCGCCGCCGATGTTCCCCCCATTTCCAATCTCTGGAACTACACGCAGATGGGATTTGATCTCGTTACTTTCTCCGGCGGCAAAGGCCTTCGCGGTCCACAATGCACCGGACTACTCCTCGGCCGCAAAGATCTCATCGACGCCGCGAAGCAGAACAATTCCCCTTACTCCAACACCGTTGGCCGCGGCATGAAGGTTGCCAAAGAAGAAATTGTTGGTCTCGTCGCTGCCGTCGACTGGTTCCTCAGCCAGGATGACACCACGTTTGAGGCCGAATATCAGAAGCGCGCCGATCTTATCGCCGCAAAACTAAAAACCCTTGCCACCGTCAAGACGCAAACCTTCATTCCCGAAGTCGCCAATCACGTCCCGCACCTTCTCATCACTTACGATCCGAGCCGCATCAAAATCTCTGCCACCGATGTCATGCAAAAACTCCGCAGCGGGAATCCTCGCATCGAACTCAACCCTGGCACGGGTGGCGCGCCCGCCAGCGCTGGCCTGCCCGGCGGCTCTAACACCATCATCGTTGGCGTATGGATGCTGCAACCCGGCGAAGACGCCATCGTCGCCCAACGCCTCTACGACGTTCTGCACTCCGCCCAATCCTAATTCTTCGAGAGCTTGGGTTTTCTTCGTAGGGTCCCGTAGCGCTGGGTTTATGCCAGCGTCCCTGCTTTTTTCGCGGAGAAACACTCGGACCGGGTACAATATGCCTCCATCCGCCCCCAACATCCTGGAGGAATCATGTCTCGCCGTTCCTGGCTTGTCTTGCTGTCGTTTTGCGCCTTTCTTGCTGCCTGCCAGTCCGCCTACTACAAAACCATGAAAACCTTCGGCAAGGAAAAGCGCGATATCCTCGTCAAGCGCGTCATCGATTCCAAGAAAGATCAGGAACAAACCAAGGAGAAACTCCAGACCACCCTCGAATCCTTTCAGGAACTCACCGGGTTCCAGGGCGGCAATCTCGAAAAATCCTACAAAAAGCTCAACTCTCAGTATGAAGACGCCCAGGGGCAAGCCAACAAACTTCACGACCGCATCCAGTCCATCGATCAGGTCAGCAATGATCTCTTCAAGGAATGGCAATCCGAAATCGACCAGATGAGCAACACCAAACTCAAAGCGCAAAGCGCCGCCATGCTCCGCGATTCCAAGCAGCGCCAGGCTTCTTACATGGCCGCCATGCGCAAAACCGAAAGCCAGTTGACTCCCGTCCTCAAGTCCTTTCAGGACCAGGTTCTCTTCCTCAAACACAATCTCAACGCCCGCGCCATCGGCTCCCTGAAAGGCACTTCCGCCAAGATCAATACCGATGTCACCGCCCTCACCAAAAGCATCGACAATTCCATTCAGGAGGCCGACAAGCTCATTTCCTCCCTCAACGCTCCGGATTCCTCTTCTAATTAGTTCTTCCGATTGAGCCGCCTCACCCGCTTCTGTATCCTGACCAGTGAAATCTGCCCCGGAGCGCTACTTGATCGACAACGCCAATACTCCACAAAGGTCCATCCTCAAGAATCCTTATCTCTATTCGTCGATTGTTTTTCTTTGCGTTCTCGCCTACGTCTCCTTCATTCTCATTTCCCGCTACGAATCCAATCGCGCCTTCGAACATCGCAACGCCGAAAAGGCCGCGGAGCAACGTCGCGAAGTGGATCGCGCAGCCATCGAGCAACTCGGCGGCTCCGAGCTCGCCATTCGTTCCCTCTACGTTTCACCCGCCGTCATTCAACATGGTGAAACCGCGCAACTCTGCTACGACGTGGCCAACGCCAAGACCGTCACTCTCGATCCTCCCGCCGGCGAAGTCTGGCCTTCGCACAACCGCTGCGTCGATCTGTCTCCCAGGCAAACCACCACATACACCCTGTCCATCACCGATTCCTCCGGCAAATCCACCTCCCAAACTGTCGAACTTCAGGTTCATTAGCCATTTTGCTTATCCTAAACTACTGATAATTAAGATACTTAAAAAATTACGGTGCATCCGCTTACTCTCCCCCTTGTCCACCCATTTCTCTCCCCCTTATAATGTTCTCCAAGCGGAGTTCGGCACTGCCGGGCTCCGCATCATTTTTCTCTATACATGCGGCGAGCGAATGACTGACCCTATTGCACAGATTAAACGAAAGCTTCAAAAGGAAATCGATTCTCTCGAGCACGAGCTTAACGTCGAGCTTCCCAAGGAAATTGCGGTAGCTCGCGCCCATGGCGACCTCTCGGAAAACGCCGAGTACAAGTACGCCAAAGAACGCCAGGGCTACGTCAACGCCAAAATTGGCCAGCTCAAAAAGCGCATGGGCGATCTCGGCATGCTCAATCTCACCAACATCCCGAAAGACCGTTCCGGCTACGGCTCTCGCATTGTTGTGCTTGACGTGCAGCGCAATATTGAGGTGGAATACAAGCTCGTCAGCAGTGAAGAAGCCGATGTCGAAAAGGGCCTCATCTCCACGACTTCTCCGATCGGCCGCGCCCTTTTGAATCGGCAAGTTGGCGATGAAGTGCAGGTTGCCACCCCCGCTGGCAAGAAAGAATTCGAAGTCGTTCGCCTCGTCACCATTCATGACGAAGCGTGATGGTTTCCGCCCGGCTGTGGTGAGGACTTATGTTTTATTGGGGTTCTGGTTCCACTCTCGGTATTCTTACCTGTCTCGGCTACGCCGTTTTTGTCCTCGGCGCTTTTTTTCTGTGGCGTAATCGCGCGGAGTTCACCTTCTGGGTCGACGACGAACTCTCCACCCTCCGCCGCAATTTCTCTCGCTACGTCCCTGCCGGCCCCTTCTACGAACGTCGCGGCGAATCCCGTCTCCGCGTCATTCCCGTCAGCTTCTTCCACTCCGTCACGCAACTCCCGCGCCGCCGCTTCTCCTGGGGCGCCTTCCTGGTCTTCTTGGGTGTCTTACTTTTTGCCTTGGACTTCTTCGTCTAACCCGCGCGTCATAAAGGCCCTCCTGATCGCCGGTCGCTGATCGCCGCCGTGATATCCTTTTTCCCCATGCGACCTTCTCTCATTCTCCACGGTGGCGCCTGGGACATCCCCGACGACGCCGTCGAAGCCTGCAAATCCGGCTGTCTCCGCGCTCTTCACGCCGGCTACAACATCCTTCTCAACGGCGGCCACGCCCTCGACGCCATCGAAGCTTCCATCACCGTCCTCGAAGACGATCCTGTCTTCGACGCCGGCTACGGCTCGCATCTCAATCTCGATGGCTACGTCGAGTGCGACGCCATCGTCATGGACGCCGCCACGCTCAAAGCCGGTTCCGTCGCCGGTCTCCGCCGCGTCAAAAATCCTATCCAGGCTGCCCGCGCCGTCCTCGAAAAATGTCCCCACATGATGCTCATCTCTCAAGGCGCCGAACAGTTCGCCCACGATCACGGCATCCCTCTCTGCGATCCTGAAGAACTGGTCTCTTCCGCTGAACGCGAAGCCTGGCAACGTTGCCGCAGAGACTCCCACGCCGCCGGGCATCATCGCGGCCACGAACAGGGCACCGTCGGCGCCGTCGCCCTCGATGACCAGGGCCGCCTCTTCGCCGCTACTTCCACTGGAGGTACCTGCTGCAAACTTCCCGGCCGCGTCGGCGATTCTCCGCTCATCGGTTCCGGCTGCTACGCCGATTGCGAAACCGGCGCGGTTTCCTCCACCGGCTTCGGCGAAGCCATCATGAAAGTCATCCTCGCCAAGACCGCCTGCGATTTTCTTCGGCCCGCCGGCTCCACGCCCACCCGCGCCGCCCAAGCCGCCGTCCAACTCCTCGCCCGGCGCGGCAACGGCGCTGGCGGCCTCATCCTCCTCGACAAAAACGGTACCCCCGGCTTTGCCTTCAACACTCCCCGCATGGCCTACGGCATAGCCAACCCCGAAGCCGGCTTCATCACCGCCGTCTAGGAAAAATCGTCATTTGCCATGTAGCGCTGGCTTTTATGCCGGCGCTCTTGAGTTCGGTGGTGCCCGGGCGGGTCGTCATTCCGAGCGCAGCGAGGAATCTCTCTTCGATCGCTCCGTTCCGCAAATCCTCTCGCTGCTGCCCACATGATCTGGAGGCTGCCCTACCCGTTCTGCGCCTTTTGCAGAAAGGGTGGGAAATTCTTGGTTCTTCACTTCTGAGCCTCTCTGCTTTTCGTGTCGCCGCTCCTGGCTTGTGCGGCCCTCCTTTACATCCTTTACCTCCCTCATCTCCTCAACCTCATGCCGCTCAGCAAATCCTCTCCGCGCGCGCCACATCCAACTCATGCTCAATCAATTTCTCCGCCTTCTCCAAAAATTTCACCGTGTGCGCCGTCCGCCCGTGTACTTCAAACGCCGCCTCATCCTTCCACCGCGAATGCACATAAAACAATCTCCTATCCCTCACCCCCCGGTACCCATGAATCTCCAAACACCCCGCCTCCTCCCGCGACGCCTTCACCACCACCCGCAACGTCTCTGCAAATTCCTCCTCTTCCCCCGCCCGCACCCGAAACCGCCCAAAAATAAACAGTTCCATCTCTCCTCCTTCTTCGCCCGTGTAGAGGCGGCTTTACGCCGCCTTCCTTGCGTGTAGCACCGCCTTCTTTGCTTCTCATAATGCCCGATCTTTAGTTCGGCCCTGCTTTGTTTTCCCGTCTTCCTCTGTGTCCTCTGTGGTGAACGCTCCCGCTCCTTTGGGCAACCTCCACACATGGCAAGCAATAACACTCTTTTTTACGGTTTCTTCTCTGTTGTTACCCTGCCCTTCCTCTTTGTGTGAATGACTTCTTTGCTCTTGAAAGGTTCGATGTCCTTGGTCTGACACTTAGGGCACATATCGTTACAGCAGCAGCTCCAGATGTCTCCCCATTCTGTTCCGTCGTAGGAGCACCGGTAATAATTGATGAACTGTTTCTCAGGCATTCATTCCTCCGAGAGAAAGATGTTCTCCTCTCCTTCCTTGCAATAGACGGTCCATGATCTAATGCCCACGTGAACCTCCGCATGCCCACCGAAGGCCTCGCGAACTACACCAGCGCCTCCCAACGCGCCCGCATCTCCAGCGAATCTTGGGCCGCCCGCGAACTCTACTGCCCTCGCTGCACGTCCAATTGTCTCGGCACGCTGCCCGGCAACACTCCCGTCCTCGACTTCCGCTGTCCCGCTTGCGAATCCGGTTTCCAACTGAAAAGCGCCGCTTCAGCGTTCCGCACTAGGCTCACAGACGGTGCCTACGCGCAAATGCACGCCGCCATTCTCCAAGGCCACACACCAAACCTATTTCTGCTGCACTACCAATTGAACCCGCTGACCGTCGCGTCCCTAACGTTCATCCCCGACTTTGCGTTTACTCTCTCTGCGCTCGAATGCAGACCGCCCCTCGCGGCCACGGCCCGACGCGCGGGCTGGATCGGCTGCAATATTCTCTTGAATCGAATCCCCACTGACGCCCGAATTGTTTTGGTTAAAGACAGTCCCCCAGTTTCCGCCGCCGAAGCGCGCCGCGCCTTCCGCAAACTCAAGCCTCTCGCCTCCCTTAAGGCTGAAAAGCGCGGCTGGACCCTCGA
>DATERF010000119.1:0-13854 GCA_035271845.1 Candidatus Acidiferrum sp. | reverse complement strand
GTTAGGGGTAGGGTTTCACAGTTCAAACACGGAGGGACTGGTGCAGCAGAGCACGCCCGGCGCACAGGTGTCAAAAACTAGCAGAAACTTTCTGGGACGATCCATCGCTCTTGCGCCGATGGTCCTGGCATGCTGGCTGCTGTTCGCAACGACTTTGCAGGCGCAGATTTCCCCGGGTCCCTTATCGAAGGCGCATTCTTCACTGAGCGGAACAACGCAGTGCAACTCTTGCCATGTGTTCGGGGCAAGCACACCTACCTTTAAATGCCTGGATTGCCACAAAGAGATTGCGGAAGCGCTCGCCAACAAGCACGGCTATCACGCCCGGATGCAAATGCAGAATCCGAATGGAAAGGAGTGCGTGCGATGCCACCTGGAACACAATGGCGAGAGCTTCAAGTTGATCCGCTGGGAGCCATCTCAGGAGAAATTCGACCACAGATTGACGGGGTATAAACTGGATGGAAAGCACGCCAGCGTGCCCTGCGAAAAGTGCCATACCCCGGCGCACATGGTTCCCTCTTTGAGAGCGCTCATCAAGTACAAGGACCCGGCGAAGTCGTTCTTTGGCCAGGCGACCACGTGCACGCCTTGCCACGCCGACCCGCATACGGGACAACTGGGCAACGAGTGCACGAAGTGCCATAACGTGGAGAGCTGGAAGGCGGCGAAGGAGTTCGACCACTCCAAGACGCGATATCCGCTGACTGGATTGCACGTCAAAGTGGCCTGCGAAAAGTGCCACAAGCCGGATACGCCGGGCGGGCCAGCGCGATACAAGGACATGAAGTTTGACACATGCGCGGCGTGCCATGCGGACCCACACCATGGCGAGTTCAAGAAGGCCTGCGATGCGTGTCACACCACCAGCAACTGGAAAACGATGCTCGCGGGCAATGATTTCGACCACTCCAAAACCAAGTATCCACTGCTAGGCAAGCACGTGCAGGTGGCCTGTTCGGCTTGCCATGTTAGGGATGATTTCAAAAAAGAGATCGCGTTTGCGAATTGCAAGGATTGCCACACGCCGGATCCGCACAAAGGCCAGTTCGATGTGCGCCCCAAAAAAGGCGAATGCGCCGAATGCCACACCGTGGACGGCTGGAAACCATCCCTTTTCGGCGTGAAGGAGCACGACAGTTCGCAATACCCGCTGAAAGGCGCGCACATCAAGGTGGATTGCGCAAAGTGCCATATCCCGGCCGGCAAAGACACGATTTACAAAGTGAAGTTCGCAGTGTGCACGGACTGCCACAAGGATGCGCACGACAACCAGTTCGCCGGCGCCCCGTTTAAGAATCGCTGCGAAGACTGCCACACGGTTCAGGACTGGCACCGGACAAGCTATACGATTGCGAGACATCGTGCCTCTCACTTCCCTTTGACGGAGGCCCACGCAGCCGTGGCCTGCGCCGATTGTCACAAAGCAGGTTTGGGCGGGCGCACGGATAAGATCCTGCCTTTCCATTTCACGGACCGGAGCTGCACGGCTTGCCACAAGGATCCGCACAAGGGCGAATTCGACAAGCAAATGGCGCGGAAACGCGTGAATGGAACACCGTTTGGTTGCGAGGCTTGCCATAACGTGAAGTCCTGGGGAGACATCAACGGGTTCGACCATTCGAAAACAAAGTTCCCGTTGCTGGGAGCCCACCGCACGGTGGCGTGCGGAGAGTGTCATAAGCCCACGGCGGCTTACGAATCGCGGTTCAAGGGGACGCCGGAGCAGTGCGAGGCATGCCACAAGGATGCTCACGATGGCCAGTTCCTGGCCAAGGACGATAAGACACACTGTGCGGACTGCCATAACGCACAGCGCTGGGTGCCCTCCACATTTGACCACGACGCGAAGACCCACCTGCCGCTGACAGGGGGACATGCGAACGTCCCGTGTGGCAAATGCCATACGCAGACGCGCATGGTTGGAGAGAAAGAGATCGTGGTTTACAAGAACACGCCCAATAAGTGCGTGGACTGCCACGGAGAAAAACTGAAAGACGGCAAGGTCCCTCCGGTAGTGTGAGTACTTTCTTCATAACAGCGGTAATAATTCCGATAACCAAAGATAAAAGACTCCGCTTTTGCCGGGGATGGAGCGATAGCTTGGAAAAAAGGTCGGAGAAATGAGGCATGTAGGAGCCGGCAACCTAGCGTGATGATGGGCAACCTTCGGCAAGGAAAATGCAACGTAGAATTGAGGCCCTCTGCAGGTAGTCCCGTATTTGCAGTCCCAGGTGATAGATGCGCCCTGGCCCCTAACTGGACCCAAGTACAGTTGTTTGGTGCCGCAGAAGACGTCGATACTGTGGTGCGAAATTAATCAGCACTCCCCAAGGCTTGCGCGAATGCCTCGGGCACGGAGCAGTCCACGCTCACACTACTCCAATTCGCTCTTTGGGCATTGCTGACCTTCCCTGGTGTAGGAAGCGCCTCTAGGTTGGCGACTCATGTTGCCACAGTCGATAACAGCGACCCCCAGAAAGAGACAACGCGCAGCCCGCACGGCGCGCTGACAGTCCCTTGCGAGAACTGTCACACGGCGGCGGGTTGGCGTCCCATTCGCGCGGTTCCTGAATTCGACCACAACAAGACAAATTATCCGCTGCGAGGAATGCACGAAAAAGTGAAGTGCGTGGAGTGCCACGTAAAGCCGGCATTCACGAATGTGGGAAAGAATTGCGCGGATTGTCACGCGGATATTCATCGGCGGCAGATGGGACCGAATTGCGAGCAATGCCACACCGTGCAGGGATGGAATATCGCGGTGCAGCAGGTGAAGGATCACCAGAACCGTTTCCCGCTTCTGGGGGCTCATGCCGCGGTGCAGTGTGAGGAGTGCCACAAGCAGGCAGCCACTGGGATTTTCTTCGGGCTATCAACGCAGTGCGACTCCTGCCACCTGAAGGATTGGCAGAACACCACCAATCCCCCGCACGCGGCTGACCCCGCCGATTTTCCGTCGGCCAGTTGCCAGGGCTGCCACACGACGTTTGACAGTTGGCTGGGGGCAACTTTCGGCGGAAACCACGCCGCTCCACCGATAAGTTTTCCGCTCACGGGTGGCCACAATGTGCCGTGCCAGCAGTGCCACGTCAATAACAACTTCCACCTGCAAATTGCCTTTACCGACTGCGGGAACGCAGGCTGCCACCTCACAACTTGGCAGCAAACCAACAATCCGCCGCATCCCAAGGCTGGGCCAGCATTCGCCGCGTCGAATTGCTACGGCTGCCACAGCAGCACTGTTTCCTGGAGCATCGTCACGTTTGACCACAGCACCACGGGTTTCCCGCTGACAAACGGCCACGCCAACGTTCCTTGCGCGACCTGCCATATCAACAACAATTACAATCTGACGATTGCGCCGACGGACTGCGGCAATTCCAGCTGCCACCTGACCACGTGGCAACAGACAAACAACCCAGTGCACTCAGCAGCAGGGTCCGCGTTCGCGACGGCCAACTGTGCCGGCTGCCACAACACTACAAGCTGGACCACGGTCACGTTTGACCACAGCACAACAGGTTTCCCGCTGACGAACGGCCACGCCAATGTTCCTTGCGCGACCTGCCATATCAACAACAATTACAATCTGCAGATTGCGCCGACGGATTGCGGGAACTCGGCGTGCCACCTGACAACCTGGCAGCAAACGAATAATCCTGTGCACTCAACATCCGGACGTGCGTTTGGCGCAGCCAACTGCGCCAACTGCCACACAACGGTGGGCTGGGACGCCGCCTCGTTCAACCACAGCGTGACAGGCTTTGCCCTGACTGGAGCCCACGCCACGACGGCCTGCGCGCTGTGCCACATCAGCAACAATTACAGTCTCACGTCAGCGAACACCGATTGCTATGGCTGTCACCAGGACAAGTGGAACAGCACGGCGTCGATGGGCGGGAACGTCCCCAATCACGTTACCGCGGGCTTCCCGACGTCTCTCTGTTCGCAATGCCACGACACCACCACTTGGGCCAACTCCACCTTCAATCACACCTCCACGGGCTTAGCTCTCGTCGGTACGCACGCCACCACCACTTGCGCCTCCTGCCACGTCAACAACAACTATTCGCTCAGCTCGGCAAATACCGATTGCATGGGTTGCCACCTATCCTCGTGGAACAGCACGCAGACCCTTGGCGGAAACGTGCCGAACCACGTGGCGTCGAATTTCCCGACTACTGCCGCGGCCTGTTCGTCTTGCCATCCCATCACCACCTGGTCGGCAGGCACGTTTGATCACAGCGCCACGGGGTTCCCGCTGGCGAATTCACACCAGATGACGCCGGCAGGCAAGGTCACCGCGTGCACGCAGTGCCATATCGGCGGTAACTATACGCTGAGCATACAGCCCACGGACTGCGGGAATGCCGGCTGCCACCTGACGACCTGGCAGCAGACCAACAATCCGACGCACTCGACGGCGGGGTCCGCGTTCGCAACGGCCAACTGCTCGACCTGCCACGACACAATTACGTGGACGGACTCGACGTTCAATCACAGCGTGACAGGCTTTGCTCTGACCGGAGCCCACGCAACGACGGCCTGCGCTTTGTGCCATGTCAGCAATAACTACAACCTGACGAGCGCGAACACCGATTGCTACGGCTGTCACCAGACTGCCTGGACCAGCACTCAGACCTTGGGCGGGGCGGTGCCGAACCACGTGGCCGCGAATTTTCCGAATTCGTTGTGCTCGACCTGCCACGATACGATCGCGTGGGTCGACGGCAAGTTTGATCACAGCACCACGGGGTGGGCGCTCACCGGTGGGCATCAAATGGTGCCGGCTGCGGGCGGCGTCATCACCGCTTGCACGCAATGCCATGTCAGCAACAACTATTCGCTGACCGCGGCGAACACGGTTTGCTACGGCTGCCACGTGGCAGACTGGAACAGCACGGTAACATTGGGCGGCTCGGTGCCGAACCATGTCGCGGCCGGCTATCCAACGACGTGCGATACCTGCCACACGACAACGAGTTGGCTGGGAGCGACTTTTAACCACACGTACTTCCCGATCCCGCACCATGGGTCGGTTTGCAACGATTGCCACCAGGTTTCCACGAACTACGCGAGCTTTACCTGCATTAATTGCCATACGACAACGGCGCACCAGCAGACCCAGACGAACAACGAGCATGGCGGCGTCAACGGCTATAGCTATGGCCCCGAGACGTGCTACAGCTGCCACAAGAACGGCGGCGGAGGCTAGGATGCGAACGACCGCCGTGTTCGACTTGGCAGAAGCAACGCTTGCCTGTCTGATGGCTTGTGTTTTCGTTGCCCCCGCGATGGGACAGACACCCGCTCAAGCAGTTCCGGCCGAAAAACCAGTGGTTTTCCATGTGAAGTATGTGTCCGAAGGGACCTTGTACATCGACGCGGGCAGGAACGCCGATCTCCAGGAAGGAATGAAACTATCGGTCATCAATCCGCCTCCAGATGGGATGGTGATTGACGGGATCCGGTTCCGAGGTTATCCGCACATGGCGGAATTGAAGGTGTTTTCGCTGGCGGATACGTCCGCGGTTTGTGACGTGATTTCGACTGCCGGCGAGTTGAAGGTGGGACAGTTGGCGTTTTTGACGCCGGACAGCGTGGAAGACCGGCACCTGGCGGAAAATGCGCGGGAAGCCGAGGATTACCCGATCACGGTCGGATTCACTTCGGGCGACCCACTCGACCAGGAACTGCGATCGACGAAGGCCGTTAATCCCAACCTCACGGAATCCCCTATTGGTGTTATGCGGGCGAGGTTTGGATTCAGTTATGGGGGCATCCAAGAGGCAGGAATGCACTCGACGCAACTAGGGATGATGATTGACGCGGACCTGACGCACATCGGCGGCACGTCCTGGAACTTCAACGGCTATTGGCGGGGAAACTACAATTCCAGCACGAATTCCCTGCCCGGGGCCGCCTCGCAGACGTTGACAGACTTGATTAACCGCACCTACCAAATCGGATTCACGTACCAGAACCCGTACTCGCCGAACACGGTTGGAATCGGGCGGTTGTTTCTGCCCTGGGCGCCGAGCCTGAGCACGATCGACGGCGGCTATTTGGGGCGGCGAATCGGGGACTTTACGACTGTAGGTGTTTTTGGCGGCTCCACTCCCGATCCGACATCGTGGAGTTACAATCCGAACCAGCACATCGCGGGGACGTTTGTCAGCGTCGAGCGCGGAGATTTCAACTCCTTCCACATGATCAGCACCGCCGGGCTGGCCATGACTTCCATCAATTGGAGAGTGGCCCGGCAGTTTGCCTTCTTTGAGAACAACCTGAATTGGAAGCGTTATTTCTCCTTTTACAATTCGCTGCAGGCGGACGAGGCGAGGACTTCGCCGCTGCCGAATGGCGGCAGCAACCCTACGGGAATCTCACAGACCTACAATTCAGTGCATTTTCAACCCATCAAGCTGGTCACCGTTGGAGTGAACTACAACTATTTCCGGAGCCTGCCGACGTTTGATCCCCGACTGATCGCGACGGGCCTTTTGAATCAATACCTGTTTCAGGGCCTCAGCGGCGATCTGCGATTGGACTTACCGAAGCACATCAGCCTGTACACGGCGGTGGGCCGCAGCAAGGCATCCACGGACACGAAGAATTCGCTGAATGAGGCATTTGGAGTGACCTTTGGGAACATATGGCGCACCGGCGCGCTCCTGGACCTGCATTATTCGAAATTCAACAGCTCGTTCGGAGGCGGGCAATACGAATCGATTTCGCTGTCTAAAAACCTTTCGGACACGTTACACCTGCAGGTCATGGGCGGCAATCAGAAGTTCACTTCTTCGATGACAACCAACACGAACGCGAAATTCGTCAATGCGACGCTGGACTGGTCCATCGGGCGCAGGTATTTCCTGGAAGGAACGTACGGCTGGTACAACGGGACAACCATGAACTACAACCAATGGTCCACAGTTTTCGGGTACCGCTGGGGAGGGATGCGGAAATGAACCGTGCGTCTCCGCGGCCCAGATTCTTTCTGGCGTTGCTAGCTTTTCTAACGGCCATACTGGCAGGCGCCCTATTGGTTCGCGCGCAGACAGTTTCCTTCGCCAGGAGCGAGTCCGACTCTGCACCGAGCGGGGCGGATCCCGCGTTCGCGGCGCGGGCAAATGCGGCGATCATCCATTCGCGGACGCTGATCGACAGTTTTTTCGAGCAGACCTCGAATGTGGTGTGTATGGAAAACGTCTCGCAGTCCTTAGTTAGAAAGAACAACAAGCCGATGTACCGGGAGGAATCCACGTTCGAGTACCAGATGCAGTCAAGCAGCCGCAACGGCTCCCTGCGGCTGACGGAAACCCGAGACCCGAAGAAGGTAGCGTTCCGGGACCCGAATACGACGCTTCTGATTACAAACGGCTTCGCCAGCATGCTTCTGGTGCTTCACGAGAATTACGAGGCGAGCTATGTCTTTGAGCCCGTCGCCGAGGAAACGATCGAGGGCCGGACATTGGCGAAGGTGCATTTTAAGCCTGTGGATGGGGCGTCTTCGCCCGCCGCCATGCAGTTGCGTGGACGAAATTATCCACTGCAACTGAAAGGGGAGATCTGGATTGACGAGGAGAGCGGGGCGGTGGTGAGGCTCGTTTCCTCTTTGGACGGCAGCCTGGCGGACCTGGGGCTGCGGGACTTGCGGAGCGAAATCCATTACTCGATCGTGCAGTTCCACGAGCCGGAAGAAGCGTACTGGATGCCCGCTTCGGCGGTCATCGATGTGGAAACGCCTAAACAACACTGGCGAAACGTGCACCGGTTCACGGACTACCGCAGGTTCCGGGCAACCATCCAGGTAGAACTAGGGGAAAACAAGCCATGAGCGTGGGAGCGAGTGTCGGGAGCAATATTCTCGTGCGGGAAGATGCCGAGCGAGGACACCGGATCCGTGTGATGCTGGCGTGGTTTTTGGCGCTGGCCGTGGTCCTGGTAATCGCGGGATATGGATTCGATTATTACACCTTGAGCGCGGCGGACCGGCCATTTTCACCCAAGCACGACGCGTTGCGGCCAAGCGGATTCATCGGGATCAAACTTGGGATGCTCGGAGTGTTCCTGTTCTTCCTGATCTACCTCTATCCGCTGAGAAAGAAATGGGGCTGGCTGGGGCGGCAAGGCAATTCGCGCCACTGGCTGGATTTCCACGTGGTCCTGGGAACGCTGGCCCCCTTGATTGTCGCGTTTCACTCGACGTTCAAATTCGGGAATATCGCCGGGATGGCTTTCTGGAGCATGCTCGCGGTGACGATTTCCGGGTTTGTGGGACGCTACCTGTACGCCCAGGTTCCCCGGAACCTCAACGCAGCAGAACTCACCATGAAAGAAATGGTGGAGATCGAAGAGTCCATGAGGCGTGATTTGGCGGGGCAGCACTTAAGTTTTGGCAAAAGAATGGAAAAGCTCTATGACCTGCCAACGCAGCAGGATGTGGAACACATGCCCATGCTGGTGGCGCTGGTCTATATGATCCTGATCGACTTGAAGCGGCCGTTTCGCCTTTCCCTTCTTCGCCTCCAGTCAGGTGGCTTCGTATCGTGGTTGGTTTCGTTCTTTGGGTTGCTACGGACGCGAGACGCGAAACTGGAGCGCGCCATCGGGGTAGCGCAAAAACAGGCCAAGCTCTCCAAGCGGATCGTATTCCTGTCGCGCACACAACAAGTGTTCAACTTGTGGCACGTGGTGCACCGGCCGTTCAGCTACGCCTTCGCGATTCTGGCCCTCATACATATCGGACTAGCCCTGTACATGGGCTATCGGCTTTAGGATGGGGCGGCGATGGATAATCTGATCTCTTTCTTGATCGCGGCCGCCATCATTGGGGCATTCCTTTTCTATTATCTGAGGCAGGAAAAGAAAAAAGCGGCGGAGACGCTAGCCGCGGCTGAAAAAGGCAAACTGCGCTCGGATGGCCCGCAGTCGCAGCATCCGCACATCAACAACATGTACTGCATCGGCTGCGCGACTTGCACGATGGTCTGCCCCGAAGGCGATGTCCTGGGAATGGTGGGCGGAAAAGCGATGATCATTAACGGGTACAAGTGCATCGGCCACGGCATTTGCGCCGATTCCTGTCCCGTGGGTGCGATCACCATGGTGCTGGCCAGCCCAAGCGTGGGCGCAAATCTCCCGACTCTCACCTCGGAGTACGAGACTTCCATCAAGAACATGTTCATCATCGGCGAGTTGGGAGGCCTGGCGCTTATCAAGAACGCAGTGAATCAGGGACGCGATTGCATCGACACAATTGAAGCGAGGCTGGCCGCGAGAAAGCCTTCCGTGTCCGCGGCGGATGTCGCGGACGTATTGATTGTTGGCGCGGGGCCCGCGGGCCTCACGGCGTCCTTGCGCGCCATTGAGAAAAAGCTGAACTACATCACGATTGAAGAATCTGAGATCGGCGGAACGGTCGCAAAATATCCCCGCCAGAAACTGGTGATGACCAGCCCGGTCGAATTCCCCTTGTATGGGAAATTCAAAAAGACGGAACTCCCGAAGGAAAACCTGCTGGAGTTCTGGAACAAGGTGATGAAGCGGGCGGACTTCAAGTGCCGCACCGGCGAAAGGGTGCAGCACGTCGAAAAAGGAGCAGACGGAGTATTCACCGTCTCCACTACGAAGAACCAATACCGCGCGCGTCATGTGATTTTGGCGTTGGGCAAAACCGGGAGCCCCAGGAAGCTTGGCGTAAAGGGCGAGGAACTGCCGAAGGTGATGTACCGGCTGATCGAGGCGGACCACTACGTAAACAAGAAAATCCTGATTGTGGGCGGGGGCGATTCGGCGGTGGAAGCCGCCATGGGCCTGGCCCACCAGGTAGGCAATAGTGTCACCCTTTCCTACCGGCAGGAGTCGTTCTCGCGCATCAAAGAACGTAACGCGCAGAGAATCCAGGAGTACATTCGCAAGGGCAAGGTGAAAGTGCTGTTTAACTCGAAACCGGTGGAATTCCGGTCCGATAGTGTCGTGCTGGACGTGAACGGAGCACAACAGATCCTGTCGAACGATTTTGTGTGGATTTTTGCCGGCGGCGAACCGCCAACGGCATTCCTGAAGAAGATTGGAGTGGGTTTCGGCGAGCGCGATTTGACCACGGAAGGCTCGCGGGAAGCACAGGAATCAAAGGAAGCAAGGAAAGCAACACTAATGTCTGCCTAGAGGGCCGGCGGCCTCGGAACCGGCCTCTAATCTGTGGCCGTATGTTGGCAATGTCGCGCGACGCTGGAACTCTCCATCTGACTTATCATCACAGCAAGAAGTATTAATTGGACTGATGTAGCAAAGGCCGATAGCCTGCAGTGTTTGGCACCGCTCCGGCCGTAAAAGGTGACCTTTGGAATCCGCCCTCGAGCCGCCTGACCTTAGTTACACGCGCGGCGAATCAGAACCACCCCTGTTGAATCTTTGCATCGGAAATATAATCGATCGCACTGCCGCTGCCTACCCCAGCCGCCCCGCTCTCGTCGCTCGTCACACTCACGAGCGTCTTACGTGGGCCGAACTTCATCGGGAAGTCGAACGGCTTGCCCGCGCCTTGATGGCCATCGGCATCGAGAAGGGCGACCGCGTCGGAATTTGGGCCACGAACCGCACCGAATGGGTGCTCACACAGTTTGCCACCGCCAAAATCGGCGCCATCCTCGTCACCCTGAACATTCGGTATCGCGCACACGAAGTGGAGTACGCGCTGAGGCAGTCCGAGTGCCAGACACTTATTCTCATCCGGGGTTTCCACGACTGCGATTACGTCGAAGGCTTGTTTAGCATTGCACCGCAATTGGCCGAGGGGCGTTCCGGTTCTCTCAAAGCGCGCCAGTTGCCGCACCTCTCGAATGCCATTTTCATTGGCGAGGACGCTCCGCCCACAATGTTGCCCTGGCGAGACCTGATGGCCATGGCGGAGCAAACCAGCCCGGAATGCCTGCGGCAACGCGAGGCCGGGCTCTCGTGCCACGACGCGATCAACATTCAATACACGTCCGGCACGACCGGCTTCCCCAAGGGAGCGACGCTCAGCCACTCGAACGTCGTTAACAATGGGCTGCTCATCAGCCATACGATGGAGTTGACTGAGCGCGACAGCGTTTGCATCCCAGTTCCCTTCTACCATTGCTTCGGCATGGTTTTGGCGAACATGAGTTGCCTGGCCAGCGGCGCGGCGATGGTCCTGCCCTCGGAGGCTTTCGATCCGCTGGAGGCGCTCCGGACAATTCAGGAGGAACGATGCACCGCCATTTACGGCGTGCCGACGATGTTTATCGCCGAATTCCAGCATCCACAGTTCGAGGAGTTCGACCTCACATCGCTGCGAACCGGGATCATGGCCGGGTCCCCCTGCCCCATCGAATTAATGCGCCGCGTCGTTGAGGAGATGCATTGCAGCCAGATGACGACCGTCTATGGCTTGACCGAGTCGTCGCCCGGCATGACGCAAACCAGGACCGGCGATTCCCTGCAAGTGCGCGTCACAACCGTGGGCCGGGCGCTTCCGCACACCGAAATTAAGATCGTCAATCCCAAGACCGGCGCCGTTCTCCCACGCGGAATGATTGGAGAGATCTGCACGCGAGGCTATCTGGTGATGAAAGGCTATTACAACGATGCCAAAAGCACCGCGGAGGCGATTGAGCCCGATGGGTGGCTGCACAGCGGCGATTTGGGAGTAATGAGTGAAGATGGATACATCCGCATGACCGGACGAATCAAGGAGATGATCATCCGCGGAGGCGAGAACATCTATCCCCGCGAGATCGAGGAGTTCCTACACACATGTCCCGCCATCGCGGACGTTCAGGTGATTGGCATTCCGGACGCCAAATACGGTGAAGAAGTGATGGCCTGGGTGAAGCTGAAGCGTGGCGCCACGTTGGCGGAACACGACGTGAGAGACTTCTGCAAAGGCCAAATTGCCAGTTTTAAGATCCCGCGCTATGTGCGCTTCGTGGACTCCTTCCCCATGACCGGCTCGGGGAAGATTCAGAAGTTCCGCATGCGCGAAATTTCGTTGGCAGAATTCTCCGTTGAAAAGGGCGACGCGGCACTGGCCACCGCCTAAGTCAGTCTGGGGGCACAAGACTGTTCGGGAACCACTGTAATTTTTGCGGGACCTCAATCTCCAGACCTAACCACCGCTTTACGCCGAGGCCATCAACCGACGGGCCAAAGCTACCGCCGAGTTCGCATTCTCGCTGTAGCCGTCAGCGCCGATCTCGTTGGCAAACTCCTGGGTCACCGGTGCGCCACCAATCATCACTTTGACTTTCTCCCGGATGCCCGCCGCCTTCAATGCTTCGATCGTGGTCTTCATGGAGGGCATGGTCACAGTGAGCAGAGCGGAGAGGGCCAGGATGCTGGCGTTCGTGTCCTTTAGAGCCGCAATAAACTTTTCCGGTGGCACGTCGGCGCCGACGTCGATCACCTCGAACCCGCCACCTTCGAGCATGGACACAACCAGATTCTTGCCGATATCGTGAAGGTCGCCCTTCACCGTTCCGATGACTACGCGTCCCGCCGATGGTGCGCCGGACGCGGACAGCAAAGGGCGCAACAAATCCAAGGCTCCCTTCATCGCACGACCCGAAAGGAGCAATTCCGGAACGAAGTACTCTTCACACTCAAAAAGACGCCCCACCTCGGCCATAGCAGGGATCATAATGTTGGCAATCAACTCGCCGGGGTCCATTTTTTCTGCGATGGCCTGTTGCGTAATGGCGATCGCTTTCTTTGAGTTACCGTTCACGATTGCGTCATGAAGTTGCTTCAGGTCGACCATCTCTGTTCCTTCCCGCTTTCCCGCTCGGTGACCCCGCGACGTTGCCGTCGCAACCCTCCTACCAGGAATTCTTTAGCTCGCCGACCTCGGCGGTGACGGCATCGAGGACGGCGCAGGCCTTGACCGCGGCGGTCATGGCGTTGTGGTCTGTGAAGAGCGGCCGGTCAGAGTCCAGGTGCTCGACGACCTGGCGCACGGCGGCCTTGGCGGCCAGCGTCCCTTTGCCCGGCGTGAATTCGCGGAAGTCCAGTCCCTGGGCGGCGGCGATAAATTCGATGGCCAGGACGCCGTTGGCGTTCTCCAAAATCTGCCGCGTTTTGAGCGCCGCGTTCATGCCCATGGAGACGAAATCTTCCTGGTCCGCCGCCGCGGGGATGGACTGGATGAAGCTCGGGGCGGAGAGGATGCGCTGCTCGACGATGAGCATGTCGGCGGTGTACTGGCTAAGCATGTGGCCCGAGAACATTCCGGCACCCTTGGTGAGAAAGGCCGGCAGGCCGACGGAAAGAGCGGGGTTGAGAAGGCGATTAAGGCGCCGCTCGCTAAGGACGCTGACCATGGTCACACCCGCGCCGACCACGTCGAGGGGTAGGCTCACAGGCGTGCCCTGGAAGTTAGCGCCGGTGTAGACCTTGTTCTCTTCCGCCACAAAGATGGGGTTGTCGGCAACGCCGTTGAGCTCCGTCTCCACCTGCTTACGGGCGTAGGCGAGCAGGTCGCGCAGAGCGCCGATGACCTGAGGCGTGGAACGCATGGAGTAAGCGTCCTGCACCTTCACCTTGAGCTTGCCCGTGACCAGATCCGAGCCCGCGATGACGGTCCTGAGGTTCGCCGCCACGGTTTGCGCGCCGCGGAAGCCGCGTAGCTCGTGGAGCTTGGCCTCGTACGGGCGCATGTTGGCCAGGAGCGCCTCGAGCGTCATGGCGGCGGCGATCTCGGCTTGTGCCACCCAGCGCTCCGCGTCGTAGAGTTCCAGGCACGCCATTCCGGTGATGAGGTTGCTCCCATTGATAGCGGCCAGGCCATCGCGGGCCTTGAGGCCGGGAACCGGAATGCCTGCCTTG
>DATERF010000118.1:0-122448 GCA_035271845.1 Candidatus Acidiferrum sp. | reverse complement strand
GGGCCGCAAGATTAAAATGATCGGCTTGGCGCAGGGCGAAACCTCCACCGGCGTAGTCACCGACATCGATCCCTTCCGCAGAGTAGCCGACGAATGTGGCGCACTCCTCGTCGTCGATACCGTCGCTTCGCTCGCCGCTGTGCCGCTTAATGTGGACAAGCAGCGCATCGACATTTGCTTCAGCGGCACGCAGAAAGCCATCAGCGCGCCTCCGGGCATGTCGCCCATTACCGTAAGTCCTCGCGCCGAAGAAGTTTTTCGCAATCGCAAAACGAAAGTGCAGAGCTGGTACTTCGATCTCTCCACCGCCATGAACTATTGGGGCAAGGAGCGCCTCTATCATCACACTCCACCCATCTCATTGATTTATGCCCTGCGCGAAGCCATGCGCATTTTGCTGGAAGAAGGCTTGGAAGCGCGCTGGGAACGCCATCGCAGCAATCAACTGGCTCTAGTAGCCGGCGTTGAAGCCTTGGGCCTGCAGCCGTTCGTGGAGAGTCCGAAGGATCGGCTGGTCACCGTCACCGCCGTGAAGATTCCCGCGGGCATCGACGACCTGAAGGTCCGCAATCAGCTTCTCGACGAATTCAACATTGAGATCGCGGGAGGCATTGGCGCCACCAAGGGTCAGATCTGGCGCCTCGGCACCATGGGCTACTGCAGCCAGAAACAATTTGTGCTGCAATTGCTGGCCGCCCTCGACAAAGTGCTGATCGACCAAGGCCATCGCCATTCCCCCGGCGCCGGTGTAGGCGGAGCGATCCGCAGCTACGAACAAGCGGCAGCTCCGGTAGCCGCCGCCCGCTAGCGTCATTCGTTTTTAGGCTTGAGTTTTGGATTGGCTGGCTTTGTATTCGTCGAATGCCACCAGCTTCTGAAATTCCGGATCATCGTGGAGAATTTCCAGATCCGGGTCCTTCGTGGCCCACAGCGCGTTATGGTAACCGGCTTTCACGCACCGCCGGAACGCAGACAAAGCTTCTGATTTCATTCGCAGCTGCCCGTAAGCACACGCGGCGTTGTACAAAATGTTCGCGTCGGTCGGCCGCATCGCCATCGCGATTTTAATGTGCTGTATAGCCTCGTCGTTTTGGCCCAGCATCGCCAGATCACACGCAAGCAGGATGCGCGCGCGCACATCGTCCGGGAAGCGCTGCAGCTGTTCCCCAAGAACTTCCCGCTCTCTCGTGCGCAACCGCTCCGCGTCCGCCATTCGTCCCAGCCGTTCCAGGGAATTGATCAGCGGAATCAAGGCGTTGTAGTCGTTTCCGACGATCTCCATGGCGCTCTCCGCCAATTGCGCGGCTTCTTCGTCCCGCCCGGAAGCAAAGTACGAACGCGCAAGAACATCGTGCGATCCCTCGGAATCGGATTGTCTCTCAATAGCCCGTTTAGCCAGGCGGATCGCATCATCGAAGTGCTGCTGCGCATAATGGATTCGCGCCCGCGCCGAGATTACTTCCGGCAAATCCGGCGCCAGGTTGCTGGCCATTGCGCAAGCTTGCAGACCCTTCTCGATGAACTCGGGATTGGGCGTGCGGAATTCGTGCATCCCGCCCCAAACGTGAGCCATGCCTGCATAAGCCAGGGCGAATTTCGGGTCGAGTTTCACGGCCTCTTCGTACATCGCCAGGGAATACTCAAACTGCCGCTGGCGTAGATAATTCCGGCCACGGAGGAAAAAGTCGTAAGCCTGCGGATTATCCGTGGGTTTGCTGGCGATAACACGCTCTTCCTGGGGCGAAAGCGTGATTTCCAGCGCTTTGGCGATGCTCAGCGAAATTTCTTCCTGCACCGCGAACACATCTTCCATCTGGCGGTCGTAACGTTCGGCCCGCACCGAGTGCCGCGTCGTGCTTTCGACCAGTTGCGTGGTAATGCGCAGACGGTTTCCAGCTCGCCGTATGGAACCTTCCAGGACATACATGGCGCCCAGCTTTTCTCCCACTTGCGGAGCGGTCACGGGTTTATCGCGGAAGGCCAGCATTTCCGAGCGCGGGAAGATTTGCAGCCGAGCGATCTTGGAAAGCTCGGTAATGATGTCCTCGGTCATCCCGTCGCGAAAATATTCATCTTCTTTTGCGCCGCTAAGGTTCTCGAAATAAAGAACGGCGACCGTTTTCTTTTTGGCGACCGGCGGTGCTACGGCGTGAGAGACGGTTCCCGATGCCTGACCGCGGGTGGCCGATTCCACGCGCCCGGAGGAATCGAGGTCACGCTTCAGACGTTTCAGATCGCCGCGCAGTTCCGCCGCAGTCTGGTAGCGCAAGTCGCGGTCCTTTTCGAGTGACTTCATGATGATGCGATCCAACTCCGGAGGAGCCTTGGGATTGGCTTTGGTCACAGCCGCGGGCGTGGTGTTCAGAATGCCGTCGAAAATCACCGCGGTGGTAAAGCCCGGAAAAGGAACCTTGCCTGTTGCCATCTCGTACAGCACCACGCCGAACGAGAAAAGGTCCGTGCGCGTGCACAATTCCTCTCCGCGAGCCTGCTCCGGACTCATGTACGCAATCGTGCCAATCGAACTGCCCGGACTGGTCAATTCCGCTTGAGTCGCGCCTTGGGTGTTGCCGTGCGCGAGTCCTTCGTTAGCGGTCTCTCCCCCGCTGTGAAGAGCCGGTTCCACCTTCGCTAACCCAAAATCGAGGACCTTTGCCTGACCGCGCTCGGTGAGGAAAATATTGGCGGGCTTAATGTCTCGATGGATGATGCCTTTGGTATGAGCCGCGGCCAGAGCGTCCGCAACCTGGATGCCCAGATCGAGCATCAGGCTGACGTCGATGGGAGTGCCGCTGATGCGATGTTTCAGCGTTTGGCCTTCCAGCAGTTCCATGGCGATGAACGGCTGTCCCTCGGACTCGCCGACATCGTGGATGGTGCAGATGTTCGGGTGGTTGAGAGCGGACGCAGCGCGGGCTTCTCGCTGAAAGCGGTCCAGCGCCTGACGGTCCCCGGACATTTCGGGTGGGAGGAATTTGAGGGCGACGTTGCGGCCGAGGCGGGTGTCCTTAGCCTTGTAGACCACACCCATACCGCCGCCACCTAATCGTTCCAGGATTCGATAGTGAGAGATGTTCTGACCGAGCATGAGTTGAATGGAAGGCGCCGTGCAATATTAGTGGCGGCTGGATTGGAAGTCAATCCGTGGGTAAGGTGCTAGCGTGCTTTTTGCGCTGTGGCCTTCTGCTCCGTCGACGACTGAAAATCCTCGTACGTGCCCTTGAAGTCCTCGACTTTGCCGCTGCTGAAATTCCAGATGCGCGTCGCCACTTCATCCAGCACGTCTTCGTCGTGCGTCACCAGCAGAAGCGTTCCATCATATTTCTGCAGCGCGATGTTCAGCGCATTAATCGCTTCCAAATCCAGGTTGTTCGTCGGTTCGTCGAGCACCAGAAAATTCGGCTTCTGAATCATCAACCGGCAGAAAATCAGCCGCGCACATTCACCGCCAGAAAGTCCCGAGGTCGGCTTTAACGCATCATCGCCGCTGAACAGCATCTGCCCGAGAAATCCACGAATCTCTTCCTGGGTCGCATCGGGCTTGAATTGCCACAACCAATCGAGCGCATTCACTCCCTTGCTCTTATCGATCGTGTAGGAGAAATCCTGCGGGAAATATCCAACGGAAACTTCGTGGCCCCAAACAACAGTCCCGTGATCGATGGTGAACTGATGCTCCGCATCGCCAATAAACTTGCCCGCATTGCGGATCAGCGACTTGAGCATAGTGGTTTTGCCCGCGCCGTTTCGCCCAGTCAGCGCGATCTTCTCGCCACGGGTCACGTGCGCCGAGAAATGGTCGAACACCTTCAAGTCACCGTAAGACTTCGCGAGTCGCTTCACTTCCAGAGGCACGCGCCCCGAAGGCGTTTCCGTCTGAAACCGGATATAAGGACGCTGAATGTTGGACCTCGCCAGTTCCGAGGTCTGCAAGCGCTCCACTTCCTTCTTCCGGGAAGTAGCCTGCGCCGAACGCGTTCCGGCAGAGAAGCGTGCGATGAAGTCGTTCAGTTGCGCGATCTTCTTCTCGCGCACCGCGTTGTCCGCTTCCATTCTCGCGCGGATCTGCGTCTTGGCCAGCACCATGTCGTCGTAACCACCCGGATACATGATGATGGTTTGGTAGTCGATGTCCGCGGTGTGCGTGCACACGCTGTTCAGGAAATGACGATCGTGCGAGATCACGATCAGCACGCCGTGATATTCGCACAGGTATTCCTTCAGCCAGTGCACGGAATCGAGGTCCAGGTTGTTGGTTGGCTCGTCCAGCAGCAGCGCCGAAGGATTACCAAACAACGCTTGCGCCAGCAGTACGCGCACCTTTTGCCCGCCCTGCAATTCGCCCATCTTGCGCTCGTGCAGCGCAGCATCAATTCCCAAACCGTCAAGCAACACGCCCGCGTCGGCTTCGGCGGTGTACCCGCCTTCTTCGCCGACGATGCCTTCCAATTCGCCAAGGTGCATGCCGTCTTCATTAGTCAGGTCGTCGTGCGGCTTGGCGTAGAGCGCGTCGCGTTCCTCGAGCGCCTTCCAGAGCGTGGCATTGCCCATGATGACGGTATCAATGACGCGGAACTTGTCGAAGGCGAATTGGTCCTGCCGCAGGATGCCAATTCGCTTGGGCCGCGTGATGTTTCCGGTGGTCGGTTCCTGCTCACCGGTCAGAATTTTCATGAAGGTGGATTTGCCGGCGCCATTCGGCCCGGAAATCGCATAGCGGCGCCCGGCCATAAATGTAGTGGTGACCTCTTCAAAGAGCACCCGAGAGCCGAAGCGCATAGTGACGTTATCAACTGCGATCATATCCTTACAATTTTAGCGTACTCGGCGCCATTCGCGCCAAAAGCTTCCGACGCAAAATCCTGCACGTCCGCAGTGGCTGCTGGATGGCCGAAATGGCCAGTTGTTCAGGCTAGATCAGGACTCCGGCGTCACGCTCAGTGCGGGTTGGCCCAACTCGCCTTCCCAGCGCGCCACCACCGCGCTGGCCAGACAATTGCCCGTTACATTGACGGAAGTGCGCGCCATATCAATCAGCGCGTCAACTCCCAAAATCAGGAAGATCGGCTCGGTCGGCAGGTGAAGTGAGCCAGCCGTAGCGAGGAGCACAACGAGAACGGCGCGCGGTACACCCGCGACGCCTTTGCTGGTCAACATCAGCGTAAACACCATAAACAGTTGCTGCGGCCAGGTCATCGCGATTCCTGCCGCCTGCGCAACGAAGATCGATGCCATCGCCAAGTAGAGCGTCGAGCCATCGAGGTTGAAGCTGTATCCTGCGGGAATCACGAACGCCACAATTTCCCGCGGCACACCGAACGCTTCCATTGATTCCATCGCCCGTGGGAGCGCCGCTTCCGAGGAACTGGTGGCAAACGCAATGGTGGCTGGTTCGGCAATCGCTTTCAGAAGGCGCACGACGGGGAGGCGCGCGAGCAGGGCGATCGGCAGCAATACGAAAAGCAGAAAAGTCAGCAGCGCGCCGTAAGCGGTCAGCACCAATTTGCCCAGGGGCAACAGAATGTTGATCCCGAGGTGCCCCACGGTGTAAGCCATAGCCGCGCCCACACCGACGGGCGCGTAATACATCACAATATTTGTGAAGCGGAACATGGTCTGTGTCAGCGATTCCGCAAGGTTCAGAATGGGCAGGCGCGTTTTCTCGGGAACTTGTGTCAGCGCAATGCCAAACAGAATCGCAAACACCGCCACCTGCAAAATCTGATTTTCGCCCACGGCTTTTACGATGTTTTCTGGGAAAACATGCAGCAAGAAATCATCCCACTTCAATGTCCCTACGTTTTGCGGGACTTGCTCAGTAGAGATTGCGGGAAGGTTCAGTCCAACGCCAGCGCGCGTCAGGTTGATTGCGCCCACGCCAAGGAACAGCGCGATCGTTGTGACCGCTTCAAAGTAGATCAGGCTCTTCAGGCCGATGCGACCCACCTTGCGCACATCGCCTTGACCCGCTATTCCGGTAATCAAGGTTCCCAAGATTAATGGCGCCACAATCAGCTTGATCAGCCTCAGGAAAATGTCGCTGAGAATCCGCAGGTGGGCGGCGAATTGCGGCCAATCCAAGCCAATCTCCAGCCCCAGCATCATCGAGAAAAAGATCCAATAGGTGAGCGATCTTTTTGGTATCCCTGCGTAGGCCAAAGCCAGAAGACCCGCCCAGCGCAACAATGCGATCCACGGATGACCAGGAAACAGGGCCAGCAGCAATGCGCCCGCTGCAAAAAGCAATAAGCCACCGATCACGGAAAGGGAATTGGCTTTCGAGGAGTTGCTCGGCAAAGGTTGGTCCTTAGACAGTCTCGCGAACCTGGTTCTTTGGCGACATCATAACGTGTTCCACAAGGGCGGCAACAACGCTTCTTTTGTCGGCTGTGACGCGCTAACTTGCCGTGACCTCGGCCGCGCTGCTATCGTGCAGGCATGCCCAAAATTCTTCACTTCGAATGCTCGCGCTGCCACTTCCAAATATCGCCTGAACTGCCGCGAAATGTTTGTCCGCAATGTGCAGGTTCGCTTTACGTGCGCTACGACCTCACACCAATGCGCGGCCTCGCACATCGCGATGAAATCACGCGGACAGCATCGACGCAACCCTGGCCGGGCATGTGGCGCTATAAGTCCGTGCTGCCCGACGCTACTCCGGTATCGCTCGGCGAAGGTTGGACGCCCATGCTCCGAAGCCGGCGCCACCCCAACGCCTTTTTGAAAGAAGAGGGCGCCAATCCCACGGGGAGTTTCAAAGCGCGCGGAATGGCTATGGCTGTCACCATGGCCCGCCATTACGGCTTGAAAAAGTTGGCCGCGCCCTCCGCAGGGAACGCTGCCGGTGCGCTTGCCGCTTATGCGGCTGCAGCCGGAATCGAAGCGCACATTTTTATGCCAAAAGACGTTCCGTTCGCCAACTATCTGGAAGCGGTTTTGTACGGCGCAAACGTCACGCTTGTGGATGGATTGATCTCCGATTGCGGACGAATCGTTGCCGAACGCAAGGACAAAGAAGGCTGGTTCGACATTTCCACGCTCAAAGAGCCTTTCCGCGTGGAAGGCAAAAAAACCATGGGCTACGAACTGGTCGAGCAACTCGGCTGGGAATATCCCGAAGCCGTTTTCTATCCCACCGGCGGCGGCGTCGGCCTGATCGGCATGTGGAAAGCATTCGAGGAGTTGGAGGAACTCGGTTGGGTGCGACCGGGGAAACGTCCCCGCATGATTGCGGTGCAATCCTCCGGCTGTGCGCCCGTGGTGCGCGCTTTTGATCAGCATGAAAAGGTCAGCCAGATGTGGAAAGACGCCGCAACCTTCGCTGCTGGTTTGCGCGTCCCCAAGCCCTATGGGGACTACATCATGATGGACATCCTGCAGGAATCCCAGGGCATTGCCGTCGCGATTCCAGACGAACAGATTCTCGCGTCGCTCAAAGATTGGGCTCAACACGAAGGAATCTTTCTCTGTCCCGAGGGCGCAGCCGCTACCGCCGCCTACGATCATTTGCTAAGCACCGGCTTTTTGAAGCCCGAAGATCGCGTCATCCTCTTCAACACCGGCTCCGGCCTGAAATACACGGATATCACCGCGGAAGCGGCGGGCATACGGCGACCGACGCCAACCGTCTGATTCATCCGCTTCTTTGCGCGCGGCAGCATTGACAGCCAGGCGATGGAAATTGGACACTAATTAGGCAATTTTCGGAACGAAAGAGGAATGCGCGTGCCTTCACTCCCAGTCTTAGCGAATAACGGCGCCATGCACCAATTCGTTGGTGCCTTTGATGTTACTTCCAAACTCAGCGGCCACGTTTACGATTGCCGCTTTTCGCATATCTGGAACGCCATTGCGACGCGCCACAGCGACACCATCGACGCAAAATTCGAGGTGGATGGTGTGGGCCGCATTGTGGGGTCAGCCCACACCGCGTTCGTCGAATTCCGCGAAAAATACGGCCGCGACCTCACCGACCGCGAAGCCAGTTTCATCGCCGCCGAATATCTTCGCGAGCGCCTGGAAGAAGAGGACGAGCGTCCGCTCTACGACGTCAGCCACGACGAAGTGAATCGCCTTATCGCCCTCGTCGGGATCAAGTAACCCTGCAGCGCGGACCATGTGCGCCGGCACACTACAAACTCTTCAGCCTTCGTATTCCAGCATGGTCATGAAGCCGTAGTCCATGTGCAGTTGCTGATGGCAGTGGAATAACGTAGCACCGGGATTGTCCGCCGTAAAATCCACTTCAACTTGCTTCATCGCCGGCACAACGACCACGTCTTTCCGCACGCCCGTTGTTGCTTTACCGGCGAATCGGGTTAGCTCGAAAGTATGCCGGTGCAGGTGCACCGGATGTGCTTCATCGCTCTGGTTATCGAAACGCAGGCGGTAGCGCTTGTTGGCCTGGACTCGAATGGGATCGGTCTTCGGGAAAGATTTACCGTTGATGGTCCAATTGTCCACCCAGTTGTGCCCGGCGAATTTCTTGCGAAAAACCAGCGGCACCACGCCTCCGGCCGGTTCGGGAGTCTCCGCGTCGCGTCCAAACATGGTGTAGTCCCACGGGATATTCTCGGGCGGGCTCCATTGCGGTGCTTCGCTGCGGTTCGCATATTCCACCGCGACACCTAACCCGGCGTTTCTCGTTGCATCCGTCACCTCGCCGAGAATCCATACGCCAGGCCGATTCATGGTGACAACGGCATCCACTCGCTCCGCTGGACCCATCTCGATGGCATCCACCTGGCGCGGCACTGCCACGGCATTTCCATCCAGGGCGACGATCTTGAACTTGTGACCCGGCAAGGCGATGCGGTGCTGCTCTGTCGCGCTGGCATTTAAGATGCGAAAGATTATTTTCTGTCCCTCTTTCACGCGAATTGGCGCGCCCGAACCCAGCGCGTGGCTGTTCATGGAATACGCGCGATACGTGACTTCCAGAGTGCCCTCATCGCCCTGGCTGCTCAAATGAGGATCCCAACCATGAAGCGCGAGGAACACCTCCGCATCGTAGCCACCCGGGTCATCTTTCGGCTCGATGTAGAGAAATCCGAATTGTCCTGTGTACGTCGCGCGTTTCATGTCCCGCCCAGCGGAAATGTGGCTGTGATACCAGCGGGTCCCCGAAGGACGGGGCACAAACGAATAGCGCCTCATTCCGCCCGGCGGCACCGTGGGAGTTCCTTCTTCCGCGGAGCCATCTACCTCGGAAGGAACGAACAATCCATGCCAATGAACCAGTTCCGGAATCTTAGTGTCGTTGAGAACCTCGATGGTTACTGGCTGGCCCTCGCGCAGGCGCAACACCGGGCCGGGAGCCGAGCCGTTATATCCAGTCGTCTTTATGATTTTTCCGGGAGCAATTTCCAGTTCGACGGGCGAAATGCGAATCGTTACATCAGCTTTTGGATTCTCCGGCGCAGTTTGCCAACTAATCCGCTGGGCCAGTTCGGCGCAAGCCGGTGCTGCCAACATTGCCAGAAAGTCTCGACGCTCCATAGTGCTCATCCGGCCAAATTCGCCAGTCCGCTCCCTTGTGGGCTCGTGGGCCAGTCTAGCAGAGTAGCTACAAATCCCAGGCCCGTCCGGTTCCCATCTGTCGCATGCCGCTGCTGTGACCTGAGTCACGGCAGGCGGCGCAACCTGCGAACAAACTTTGAAGTTGTCTTACGCGGGCTGCGTTCATGCCAGCCGCTCCTCGGATGTGAACTCGCCTGGTTACCCAGATGCCGGGAGGATGCCATGGAGCCATTTCGCCATCACGTATTCGTCTGCACCCAGCCTAAACCAGAAGGTGTCACTTCGTGCCCCAACAATGGTTCTTGGGAGGTGTTACAAGCACTGGAGCGTGAAGTGGGCGCCCAAGGACTGGACAACGAAGTTCAGTTGACCACGTGTGGATGCCTGGGTCTGTGTGATGACGGGCCGATCCTGATCGTTTATCCCGAGGGCGTCTGGTATCACAAGGTAAAGGCAGAAGACGCGGCGGAAATCGTGGATTCCCACCTGCGGTCCGGAAAAACTGTCTCGCGCCTGGCGTGGAGCGATGTGCCCGCAATGAAAGCAGCGGCGATCGAGCACCGTGATCAATACCGAGCCATGGTCAAGGCCAGAGATAAGGCTGGCATCCTGCCGGACGATGTGAACGAGATGATTCGTGCTTATATGCCCAGCCGGGCGGTACTCACGGCCTTGGAATTCGATTTGTTCTCCGCGGTGGCCGGCGGCGCTTCCGCCGAACAGGTGGCGCAGAAAATTCACGCGGACTCCAGAGCAACGGAGATGCTGCTGAACGCGCTGGCTAGCCTCAAGCTGCTCGACGAGAAAGATGGCACGTTTCTTAATACTTCCGTGAGCGCCCGCTACTTCACCCAAGACTCGCCGGACAACGCTCGCAACGGCCTGATCCACATTGCCAACATTTGGCATCGCTGGTCCAATTTGACGGACTGCGTGCGCGCTGGAACTTCGGTAGGAACTCGCGAGCGCGAAGACAACTGGGTCGGCGCGTTCATCGCCGCCATGGACCGCAATGCCAAGGAGCGGGCGGGGGCGATTCTGAAAGCTGTGGAGCCAGGCGGAATCAAACGAATGTTGGATCTTGGCGGTGGATCGGCAGCGCTTTCCATCGCTTTTGTGCGAGCCACACCTGGGCTGACATCAGAAGTTCTGGATCTGGCTGAGGTTGTGCCGCTGGCCAAGGAGTACATTCGCCAAGCCGGGCTTGCGGACCGCATCACCACGAGGGCAGGCGACATGCTGCGCGATCCCCTGGGCGAGAATTACGATTTGATTCTGATTTCCGCGATCTGCCATATGTTTTCTCCGGAAGAGAACCGCCGGTTATTCCAAAGAGCGCACTCCGCGCTTGCTCCCGAAGGGCGATTGGTGGTGCAGGACTTTATTCTGGAACCTAGCAAGACCGCTCCTCGCGCTGCGGCTTTGTTCTCGCTGAACATGCTGGTGGGGACTCGCGCGGGCAGCAGCTATAGCGAGCCGGAATATGCAGAGTGGCTGCGCGACGCCGGCTTTTCGGAGGTGCGCCGCGTGCGCCTGCCTGGTCCCGCCGGGCTAATGATCGGGGTGCGCCCTTAATCAGTGGCCATTCCACGATGCAGGTCTAGCTAAACGTGGACATTAGCCGCGGCTTCGTCTTCGGCGCGGAATTGCGCGAGACGCGGATGGTGCAATCCATCGCGGCGGATGAAATAGATCACCAGGAGCAACAACAGCGCGCCAAAAACCATGACCGCGGTGGCCGCCTGTAATCCAATCTGCATGTCGCTTATATCGGAAATCTTGCCGATCAGCAGCGGACCCAGCGCACCCAGCAATTGGGTGGAGAACATATACACACCAATCGCCGTGGCATGCGCGCGTTGCGGCGTCAAATCGTGCAGGACCGCTGTCGTAGGACCGTGGTACCAGGACATAAAAAACATCGAAACAAAAAAACCGGCCAAGACCATCCACTTTTCATCAGCCTGGATGGCCACCAGCAGAAACGGCGCTGCCGCCAGAAACGCCAGGGCAATCACCAACACGCGTCCATAAATCAGCTTTTTCTGCAACCGGTCCGCCAGGTACCCAGCTGATAGCGCCCCGAGCACAGAGGAAAGCAGCGCGATAACGGCCAGGGAAAGTGATGCTTCCTTGGTGCTGAAATCTTTGTAGTTCTTCGCGTAATCGATCCCCCAGGTGACAAAGGACACGCTGGCAAACGTGATGCATATTCCGGCCGCGATCATGGCCACGAACGCCGGCACACGCAGCAGTTGCATCACTGGGACAACCTCGGACCGCGGGCGCCGCGGCGGTTCCTTCAACTTCAGCGCGGTCAGCCCCGGCAGCACGCCGAGAAGTCCCACAATAAAAAACGCGTGCTGCCAGCCGTGCCGTTCTCCCATGACGCCGCCGAGGGCTAGCCCGGACACACCACCGAGAATCATTCCCGATGCAAAGATGGATTGCGCCAGCGCGCGATTGTCTCGCGAGAAGGAATCGGAGATCAGCGATTGCGCGGCCGGGGCATAAGCCGCTTCACCGATGCCAACCAAGCCCCGCGCCACGAATAAGAACGCGAACGTAGGCGCCAGGCCGCTGGCAATGGCCGCAGCGCTCCAGAAAAGCACGCCGATGGCGATAATCTTCGGTTCGTTAAAGCGGTCGGCCAGATATCCGGAGGGAATACTGGCGAGAGCCAGAATCACCAGCAGCACCCACTGCAGCGAGCCGAGTTGCGTGTCGGTCACGCCAAAGTGCTGGCGTAGCAGCGGCACCAGGGGATTCAGCACCTGGCGATCGGCGAAGTTGACAAAATTGATTAAAGCAAGTACAGCAAGTAGGCGAGCCTGCTCATAGTTGAATGGGATTTTCGGCGACGGCATGGATTCGTGAGTTCCCCCGGGGCAGACGGCAAGACGTCCCACGGGGAGTCGAGCACACCCCCGTGTCGCCTGGACTGGATGGATTATATAACGCGAATGACGCAAGCCAATCGAAACACCACAACGAGTGACAGATTAACTACGGTTCTCTCCTACGGGTCGCTGCTGCTCCTTGGCTATCTCGTATTTCTGATCACTTCACCGTTTCTCATTCCACTCGCGTGGTCGGCGGTGCTGGCCATCTTTTTTTATCCTGTTTATAAACATCTTGAGCGGCGATTCTCCCCTACGTGGGCCGCGGTTTTGTGCACCTTGGGAGTAACCTTTCTGCTGATTGTGCCGGTGCTGATGGTGATGCTGTACGCGGCGCGTGAAGCGATCGACGCTAGCGCGGGCGTTCGGGAAACGCTGAGCACGAATGGGTCGGGAGCGGCGTATGATTTCATCGATTCTATTCGGCGACACTTGCCCGATTCTTTGCAAGACGTTGACATCGCCGGGGCCTTGCGCGAGGGTGCGGAAAAAATCGCGTCCTTTATGGCCTCCAGCATCGGCTCTTTAGTAAAGAACTTATTCTCCTTTTTGGTGAATCTCTTCATTTTGTTGTTCGCTCTCTTTTTCGTGTTTCGCGATGGCGACCGGATTTTGCGCGCCGTCCGACACCTCATCCCATTTGAGCGAGAGATACAGGAAGACATGCTGACGGAGTCGCGGGACCTTATTTTCGCAAGCGTGGCGGTGGCGCTGCTGATCGCCGCCATTCAAGGCATTTTAGGTGGACTTGCGTTTACGCTGACCGGGCTGCCGGGTCCGGTATTCCTGGGCGTGCTGATCGCGTTTTGCTCCATTGTTCCGGTTGTAGGCTCCTCGTTGATCTGGTTTCCCGCCGGGGTTTGGTTGGCAGTCAATGGACACTGGGGAAAAGCCTTGTTGATTCTGGCGATCTGCGGCGGAGTTGCTGGCGTGGCGGACAATATAGTGCGCCCCCTGCTACTGCGGAATCGCACGCGCTTAAACGATCTGCTGCTGTTCATCAGTATTTTGGGAGGCCTCAACGTTTTTGGTTTGCTGGGACTCGTTGTGGGTCCGACGATCGTCGCCGCGGCACTGGGAATCTTGCGGGTGCACATGGACCACCAGGAACAAATGCAAAAGGAGGTTGCGTAACTTCTAGCCCAACGGGCCGGGTAATTTACCTGCCGGTGGCAGCGCTCTGTGTTAGAGTACGCCCTCGATGGTTATCAAGACGGAAAACCAGGAAATGAAATTGGCGGAGCTTGGCCCCGAAAAACTGCGCTGGCGTTGCGAGCTTTCACGGATTCCGTTCGAAACCACCGCTCAGGCGCAAAAACGCGAAGGTTTCGTCGGGCAAGAACGGGCGCTGCGCGCGCTCAAGATGGGCGTGGAGCTTTCGGCGCCGGGCTATAACGTGTTTGTCTGCGGGCTGGCCGGCACCAGCCGCGGCGGCACTATTGCGCAGATGATCGAAGACCTTCATCCGGTCACCAAGCCTTCCCTGGATCGCTGTTACGTCAACAATTTCAAAATTCCCGATCGGCCCCGGTTGCTCACGCTCTCCCGGGGTTCCGCGAACAATTTCAAGAAAGACATGCAGGCGGGAATCGATTTTTTGCGGCGGCGCATACCGCAAGTGTTCGAAGGTGAACCTTTCCAGCGGCAGAAAGGGCGTATCGTCGAGCGCTTTTCCGTGCGCGAAAAGGATTTGATGGACGATTTCACGCGCCGCATCGCCCGCGAACAGTTCGCCCTGGGCCACATGCAAGTGGGTGCGGTAGCGCTTCCGGAAATCTTCCCTGTGCTGGAAGGCCAGATGGTACCGATTGAAGACATTACGAAAATGGTGCACGAGGGCAAGCTGGAATCGGGAGTGGCGGAGGAAATCGAGCGGAAATATGAACAATTTCGCCAGGAGTTCACCGTCGTTTATCGCAAGACGCTCACGCTCTCGCGCGAACTGGCCAGCGAACTAAGCTATCTGGAACAGGAAGCAGCTTCCGTCCTCGTTGATGGCGTCATCGAGGAGTTGAAGGAAAAGTATCCCGGCCACAGCGTGACGGAGTATTTGGAAGAAGTACGGCACCATCTTCTGGACAACCTCGGCCCGTTCAAAGAGCGCGAAGGCGAAGAGGAGCATGGACAAGAACCGCCAGAAACCATGCAGAAGGGTCCTATGCCGGAGCGCGACCCATTCCGCGTTTATGGCGTGAATGTCATTCTCGCGCACAATCACGAGGACGCATCCCCCGTTATTTTTGAAACTACGCCCACTTACACCAACCTCTTCGGAAACATTCAGCGCGCTTACGATGCGCGCGGCGGCTGGACCAGCGATTTTATGGACCTGCGGGCGGGCTCCCTGCTGCGCGCCGATGGCGGCTTTCTGATCATGTACTCGATTGAAGCTCTTTCCGAAGCGGGCGTGTGGCGCGCTCTGAAGCGCACGCTGAACCACAACCGGCTGGAAATTCAGCCGTTCGAAACGTTTTATCCGTTTACCGTGACGGCGTTGAAGCCGGAGCCCATTGAGATCAACGTGAAAGTGATTCTGATCGGCGACCGGGACCTCTACGAACTCCTCTACGAGTATGAGGAAGACTTCCGCAAAATCTTCAAGGTGCGCGTGGAGTTTGATGAAGAAATGCCCATGAGCGACGGCGTGATCGAAGAATACGCCGGCAGAATCCGCACGCTCAGCGAAAAAGAGAATCTGTTTCCTTTCGACCGCGGCGCGTTTGCGGCCATTCTGGAGCATGGCGTGCGCAAGGCAGGCCGGCGCAACAAGGTTACCGCGCGCTTTGTGGATATTGCGGATCTGGCTCGCGAAGCGCACTATGCGGCTGCGGCTGCAGGAGAAAATGTCGTCCGGGCGGCCCACGTGCGTGCCGCCATCGCGTCCAAGGTCGAGCGGCACAACCTGATCGAAACGCGTATCCGCGAAATGATGGAAGAAGGCACCTTGCTGGTAAACTTCACCGGCTCCCATCTCGGTCAGGTGAACGGTTTAAGCGTTCTGGAAATTGGCGGGTACTCTTTTGGAAAGCCGGTGCGCATCACGGCAAGCGTTGGGCTGGGCAAGGCCGGGCTCATCAATATTGAGCGGGAATCGAATTTGAGCGGACGTTTTCACGATAAGGGCGTGCATATCATCGCGGGTTATCTGCGTTCTGCATTTGCGAAAGACAAACCACTTTCGCTCACCGCCAGCATTTGTTTCGAGCAGTCCTATTCCGGCGTCGACGGTGATAGCGCGAGTTCCACGGAAATTTACGCGTTGCTCTCCGCGCTGAGCGAAATACCTCTGCGTCAAGACATCGCTGTCACTGGTTCCATGAACCAACGCGGCGACATTCAGGCCATCGGCGGAGTGAACGAAAAGATTGAAGGCTTTTTTGACACCTGCCGGATTGAGGGACTGACGGGCACACAGGGCGTGATGATTCCGCATTCCAACGTGGATGACCTGATGCTGCGCGAAGATGTGCTGGATGCGGTGGCCGGCCACAAATTCCATATCTGGCCTATCGCCCGCGTTGAGCAAGGCGTGGAACTTCTCACCGGAACGCCCGCCGGCATCCGCAACGGTTCTGGCAAATTCGAAGAGGGCAGCGTATTCGCGCGTGTCGACGAACGCCTGCGCGAAATGGCCCGCATGATGAAGGATTTCGAGTCCTGACCCCATAGCCGGGCCGTCTGCGGCGATCAAATCAGCTCACTGAACGTTAGTCTTGCGTGGGCGGTTTCGGCGCGATGTAGCCTCTGCGATGATCCACGCGATACGCCGACGCTTCATTCTCCGCCTTGTCGCCGCGTGAAACCACTTTCACGTCAATCGCGTGGGCTGCGCCATCTGCTTTCGGAGGCGCGAACGCCAGGCTGTATTCGTGACGCACCAGTTGCGCCACTTGCCGGTACGTTTCCTGAAACGCTTTCGCACTTTCTGGGAAATAAGCGCGGCCGCCGCTGGCATCCGCGAGAGCTTTTAGCCACGCATCGGCCTGTTCGAAGGCCTCTTGCGTCTGGTGGATCTGTTGCTTGGTTCCTTTCTTTCCATTCCGCAATGGCCCGCTCATCGAGATGCAGAAGATGCGCACATCGCCGGTTTCCAGCAGCGAAAGTGATGACTGCATGTCAGCAGCAGGCGAAGTGTCCACGCCGCTCGAGACCAGCACGATGGATTTTTTCCCGGGCACCCGCGCCAACCAATCCAACACCGTGTTCAAGCTCTTACCCAGGTTCAGGTCGCCGAACCCAAGATTGAATTGAATGCTGTCCAACGCTCCTTCGACGGCTCCCTTGTCGCTGGTGTAATCCATCAGCGCGGTCGGCGCGTTATTGTAGACCGCAATGGCCACGCGATCTCCCGCGGAAAGACCGTTCAGCAGCGCATTGGCTACAAATAAATGAGAGTCTTGCAGCAGGTAAACCGCCGGCCCGGCTTCCAGAAGCATCAAAACCTGGGCAGGCGCATCGACGGAAGCGAAATCCGAAATCGGCTGAGGAATACCGCCGTCGGAAATCTGGAAGTCCTCACGCTGCAGCCCGTCCACAAAATTGCCTTTGGCATCCGTGACGATCACCCCGACGTTTACGCGATCCACTTCAACGCGAATGCTGGTTCCAGGGGCAGCCGGGTGTTCCTGCGCAGCCGCGGAAATGCCATGCAAAACCAGCCAAAGGAAGGCTCCTGCGCGAGCGCAGAACATCCACCGGCGGCTTGCCCGGCAAACGTCAGTCCAGCCACTCGTCAAAGTGCACTCCCTTGGCGTCCTTCCAAGAAGCCCCGGTCACGCTGTGCAGATGCCGGGGAAAAACGTCGGGGTTGACCTGAGTGAGCCAGTCCGAAATTTTCTTTTGCGTATTGCTTGCATCGGTACTCTTCGCGGTCAGCGCGGCTTTGTTCGCGTCGGCGATCCATTTGGTACGTAAGCCCGCCCAATCCACCTTCTGAAAATCGAAATAAGAGAAGCCATTCAACTTTTCCGGATATTGCGCGCGTGCGGCCAGCAGATTCTTGAACTGCGTCGCGTCGGGTGCCGCAGGCGTTTGTGCCACGTACTTGTGCAGGACATCAGCCTTTGATGAACCGAAGAGCAAGGTGGGCGTCATGGCCAGGTAATAAAAGTTCCATTGCGCCAGACCTGCAGAACTTTGCCCGCCACGCAGCGAAATCTTCATATATGTCGTGTCGCCCTCGTTGCGCTCGGAAGTAATCTGGTCGCCCATCAGCGTTCGCGTCAATTTCAACGCGTCGGGTTGCTTGTGAATCCCCAGCAGGTACACCTTTTGCGTGTCGTCCAATGTCGGACTGGTCTGGAACCAGGCGATTTCTCCGGTGACCAGGCCAAGAGCGTCGGGCAACGGCATGCCCAGGCGCGTCTCGGCCATTTGCTCAAATGGATTTGCGGTTTGCCCTTGCGTTTCGCCCGCTGAAGTGAACGCGCGCTTCAAGAGGTTGTAAATCCCAAGCAAATTGAATTGTGATTCCCCGTAATAAACGGTATCGGTCGAAAGATAACCCATCGAAACCGGGTTCGCTTGTCCGTCCGCAAAGAAGTCAAAGATTCCACCAGGAGCGGTATCTCCCAGGATCGCCCCCGTCATTCGCGTTCTGGCGCCTTCCAACGAAACGCGGCCCGCAACGGAGTGAAGCGCCTCCAGCTTCAGAGCCGTGAGCAGAGGTTTCACCTGCACGGTAACCGCATTCGAAGTATCCAGTCCCATTTGCTCGACGGTGGGAACGCCTAGAAAAAATTCCAATATTCCCCCACTGAGTAGAGGCTTGGCTTCCTGGTATGCCATCGATTGACCCAATGCGGTTCCCGCGGATTTGCCATTCACGACGTTCAGGACTTCTTCGAACACGGCCATCTCATTGGCGCTGACGGCGTACTTGCCGAATTCGGCCCAGTACGTGATTCCACTCTTTCGCTCGACCTTCAATGCAGGGATGCCGGCGACAGTCAGTTCCGTCAGCTTCGGAATATCCTTCTCCGTGCTGCGCATGCGCACCACGGCTTTCGACAGCAATTCCTCTTTGCCGGTTCTGTCGTAAATAAAGAACGTGCCATTCCACGCGGGCGGTGCGGCAACCTGGTCCACCGAGCTTTTCTGGGATGGACGCGAATCCGGGCGCCGTAGATTGCCTATGAGGAAGGGATTGTCCAGCAAGGTCACATATTGCTCAAATTCCTCGCGACTAAGCGCGGTTTTGCTTTTTTGGTTGGCGGAGTCATTCACCACGGAATCAAGGAAGGAGGCGCGGGCCGAAGCGAACTGCGGGTCGTCCCACAGTGCAAAAACGGAATTGTTTGTGCGTATCTCGCCGGAAGGAGTGCCGCGCCACAGCAAATAGAACAGGGTACGGCCGGGCAATTTGCCCGGGTCCACAGGCGATTGTGCGACGGCATAGGCGGAATAGAGCAGCGCGGCAAGGAGCAAGAGGCTGAGGCGGCGCACAAGCCGAACGTGAGGCATCACGGGCAGTCCTCCATCAATCAAGGCTATTAAAATCCTAGCCTCCCTCTCAGAAACACAGAAGCCCTGTCCCCGGTTCAGTTTCCAGAACAGGGAACAGGGCTTTGAGATATTTCTCCGCGGCTGCCCGCAAACTATCGGATTGAGCGCTTACTTTGCTGGCGCGGCGGCAGTGTCCTTTGGTGCTGATAGATAACCGGTGATCTGGTTCTTACCCACTTCAAACACCACGATTTCATAGGGAGTCAGCCGGGCGCTGCCCTTCATATAAAACTGCACCGGCTCGCCGGAAGTCTTATCTTTCTTTTCGATGGATTTATCGTCAGCCAGCACGGTCATAGTGTACCTGGACTTTTTTTGGTCGGTCTTGTTCAACGCAATTTGCACCGGCCCGACGCGCTGAGGGGTCTTGGACTTCTGTATGGTGAATTCGTAATAGTTGCGATCCCCCCGGCGCCTTAGCTCTTCCAGGTCGTCGTGATTGCGTGCGATCAGCCCACTCATCACGCCCATGTCGCCGGCTGCCCGGTCGAGCTTGGTCTTGGTGGCTTCCAGATCGGTGCGCGTTGCCTCAATATCCTTCTTGGCGCCGGTTACGTCGGTGGCCACGGCCCCAATCTTGGCCTCATTTTCCTTCTGCGCCGTGGTAATTTGCTCGGTCAGTTTTTGGTCCGAGGCAACCTGCTGCTTGCGGATAGCTTCGGCGCGGCTTCGGGCGTCCGCCAATTCCGCCTGGGTCATGCCGACCTTTTGCGAGGTCACATCCACTTGCCCCTTCAGGTCCGCAATGCGCGTGTTGGCCTGCTCCAGTTGCGCCGTCAGGATTTTGTTCTGCTCCTCGTTCTTCGAAAGCTCTTGCTCCAGCCTCGTTTGCACGGAATGTCCGGCATACCCGATCAGCGCTAGTCCGGCGATCAGCAAGCCGAACAGCACCGCAATCCAGCGCGGCGTTCCGGTGTTTTCATAATGATAGGATTCCTGCGGACTGGGCACGTTGGGAGAAATGCTCATATGGCTCGCTCCTCTGAATCAATGGCAATGAATGGCGTGGGCTAACTCCAGAATTATCCAACGGGCTAGGTTGCATGTCCAATGGCGTTGCTGGGTGAATGTTCCCTTCGGTTACTTGCGTTTGCGCTTGCGTCCAGGTCCTTGTTCAGGCCAGCGCGCGAAGATGGTGGTGTTCAAGCCTCCCCTTGGAGTGAATTCGCCCTTAACCGCGCACCATTCCGGGTGCACGGCGTCGACAATGTCATGCAGCATCCTGTTCACGGCATTCTCGTAGAAGATGCCGAGGCTGCGATAAGCCAGCAGGTACATTTTCAAAGACTTCAGCTCGATGCAGGATTTGCGAGGCTTGTACTGAATGGTGATCGTGCCGTAGTCCGGCAAACCGGTCTTCGGGCAAACGGAAGTGTATTCGGGATAACGCGTGGTAATTACGTATCCGGGGTATTGATTCGGCCAAGTTTCTAATTCCGGGAGTTTGGCACTGATGCCCGCTTTCGCATGCTCTTCCGTATACTCCGGCATGGTTTTCCCTTCGCTCAAATATTTTTTCTATCTTAGTACTATTGTACCGTGCAATTCCCAAACTAGTAGGTCTTGCCTATGCTGCGGCTTTGACCTATTCTGTGGCCGGTTACAAAGGCCCTCAATCCCAGATGACCTGCCCAGTCTGTAAAAACAAGGACGCGCGCCGCTCGCGTCGGCAATCCATTGCGGACTATGTCTTCAGCATATTTGGTGTGTATCCCTGGCGTTGCAAAGGTTGCGAAACGCGTTTCTATGCGCGCCTGATGACCTTGAGCGATTCACTTCACGCGCATTGTCCCATTTGTGGCAATGCGGAATTGAAGCGTATCTCCTCCGAGCACGTGAACTCCCACATGGCTTTCCTTTGGCGGCACCTGTTCATCCCCGCGTATCGCTGTGATCCCTGCCGGCACAAATATTTTTCGGTTCGGCCGTACCGGCCCAAGGAACGCGAATTAGCGCACATATCCTCGGCCGACTGACTGCCTGCGCGAAATCCTTCAAACGATTGGGTAGCGCACTTTTAGCGCTTACGACGGACAATCGATCGCCTTGCCTTGGCGTATGATCCCTCGTTCGTCGCTGCCCACGGCGTAACGGCACTTGGGATCATTCACATCCTCCAGCAGCAAATCGTAGGCGTTTCCATCTTTGGACAAGGTCAGCCGCAGCTTCCATCCTGGCACGATTTCCGGTCCGCGCCCGTACATCGCATGAGCCACGGTGGGCAGCGATTCTGGAGCCCACTTCGTTCCTGAATCGGTGAAGTCGCCATTGGCAACGAGCGCGTCCCAAGTGGCGTACCCGCCGTGGTTCTTCTTGAAGTTTGCTTCCGCGGTGTTGATCGCCCGCACAATATTGATGGCTAAGCTGTGCTGCTCTCTTTGGCGGTCCTGTAGTCCGGGCGAAGGAGCCTTCTGAGCGTGCGCAGCTGTCAGCGCCAACAGAATTCCCCCCAGCAATACCGTTGCACTGGCTCTCGTTTTTGCCGTCATAACCATCACCATCCCGTCTGACTATTCCCACGCCTCGCCTCTGCGAATTGGATGATGCCATTTCCTCAGCACTTATTCCAAGTGTGTTGCCAATGCTACTCGTAGCGCAGCGCCGTCATAGGATCCGAGTGCATCGCGCGGCGGGCGGGGAGGTAGCAGGCGACGAAGGCCACGATAGCAACGACGAGTGCGACGGCCGCAAGGGTGATTGGATCGTTGGCGCTGACACCAAACAATAAGCTGGCAATCAGGTGGCCTGCAAAAAGTGCCGTGACTATTCCCCCGGCCAGACCGACTACAACGGGTGCCATTCCTTGACGCAACACCATTCCGAGCAAATCGCGCAACTCCCCGCCGAGCGCCAAGCGAATGCCCAATTCCTGGCGGCGTTGCTCGACAGAGTAGCCGACGACGCCGAAGATGCCCAACGAAGCGAGCAGCAGCGACGACAAAGCAAACAGCATCGCCAGGAGCATGGGGAAGCGCCGCGCGTCGAGCGAATGCGAAACGACTTGGGACATGGGGCGAAGCGTGGTGACGGGTACGTCGGCGTCGATGCTACGAATCAAGTCGCGCACTGGGCCGGCATAGAGAGTCGGGTCGCCGGGGGTGCGAAGAACGATGGATGCGGATGTGGGAACCGAAATGGGACTAAACCAGTGCGGGACGTACACCATCATGATCGGAGGCTCATCGAGCTGCACGGTGCGAATGTCGCCAACCACGCCGACGACTTCGGCGGGAGTGTCCGGCCCCCATTGCGTGACACAAATTTTGCCAATGGCATTTTCCCCGGGCCAAAAGCGGTCGGCGACACTCTGCGAGACCACAACGATTTTTCGGTCGCGGTCGGCGGGACCAAAAATGCGCCCCTGTAGCAGAGGGATACCCATCGCAGCGAAATAATCTGGGCTTACGGGACGATAGTTGGCCACCGGCGTTGCGGCACGTGTTTGATCTGCGCCGGCAATGGTAATGCCGGTCACGCTGCCTTCGCCCGCAAGAGGAGGAATGCTGACCCAGCCGGCGGCGTGAATGCCGGGAAGCGATTGTAGCCCCGCGAGCACTCGGTCGTAAAACTGCAGGCGGCTAGCGGATTCCTGGTAGCTTTGTGGGGGTAGGTCCACGGAGGCGACGAGGACATTGTCCACCGCGAAACCGGTATGAACGCGCAGAAGCTGGCCCAGGCTGGCCATCAGCAAGCCCGCAAGAACCAGGAGCAGGGTGGTGAGTCCGACTTCGAAGCCCACGAGACCTTCGCGAAGGCGGCGCGTGCGACGGCTCTCGGTCGTCGCCGTCGCGCCAGACTTGAGCGCGTCAACAGGCTGCGAACGAGCGATGCGCAAAGCAGGGAAAATACCGAAAAAAGAGCCGGTGGCAACGGAGATGACCAGCGCAAACAGAAGCACACGCGCATCCATGTGCACTTCGCTCAGGCGGGGAATGCCAGGAGGCGCCAGATGCACCAGCCACTTCACCGCGAAACCGGCGATGCCGATGCTGAGCGCACCACCGGCGAAGCTCAAGAGGAAAGTCTCCGTAAGCAACTGGCGAATGATGCGGCCGTGCGATGCGCCCAAAGCGGAGCGAATGGCAGCTTCGCGCATGCGGCCGGGAACGCGGGCGAGCAGCAAGCTGGCAAGATTGGCGCACACGATGAGCAGCACAGCGGCGACAGCGGCGAGAAGAAACAGCAGGCCACGGCGGGCGGGGCCGACCACTTCGGTCTCGAGCGGCAGAAGCGCACCGAGAAGATCGACTCCTGCATTGGCCTGTTTGGCGATCTGCGCCTGGACGACGTTTAGTTCAGCGAGAGCCTGCTGCTGAGTAACTCCGGGTTTGAGACGAGCCACGGCCGCGAAATCGAATTCGCCGATCAGACCTTGCTCATAGTCCTCCATGCCGTTCAGGGGCTTGAAAAAGGCGAGCCGGGAATAATTGTCTGCGCCGCCGAGGACCTGTGGAAATGGCAGCGACGCGGGAAGGACGCCGACGATTTCATAAGGAGCGCCATCGAGGGTCATGGTTTTACCGATGGCCAATGGATCCCCCCGGAAGCGGTTGCGCCAGAATTCGTCAGTGAGAATCAGGACATGACCGCGGCCGGAATCGTCCTCCTCTCGACGAAAAGTTCTGCCCAGTGCCGGGCGGATTCCCAGCACAGAGAAAATGTTCGCGGAAGCGCGCACGCCGTGAAGGACTTCGGGATCGCCGTGGCCCGTCAGATCGGCGGTGGTGGGCTCTGCAATTGCTACGTCTTCGAAGGCGTGCACTTCCTTCTGCCAAATTCGAAAATCCGGAATGTTTGCACGGAGTGTGGGATAAAACTCGGCCATCTGCGGCACAATCTCGCGCACCAGATACAGCTGCTGAGGATCGCGATACGCCAAAGGACGAAGCAGGGCAGAGTTTACAACCGAGAAGATCGCAGTCGTGGCGCCGATGCCGAGAGCCAGGGTCAAGAGCGCGACGATGGTGAAGCCGGGGGATTTGCGAAGCTGACGAAGCGCGTACCGGCAGTCGGCGAGCACGGATTGCAGCCAGTTGCCAATGCGCTCTTCGCGAACCTGCTCCTTCACCTGCTCGATCCCGCCCAGCTCAATCCGCGCGGCGCGGCGCGCTTCATTCGGTGGCATGCCAGCACGAACGTTTTCGTCTGTGAGCATCTCGAGGTGCGAGTGAACTTCCTGGTCCAGGTCCACTTCCGCACGCCGAGTCGCAAATAGGTTCCGCAGGAAACTTCGTGCTTTCAGAAAAAGCGGCATACCGGCTCCTCGCTACGACGTCTCCAATGCTTGCGCGATGGCCCACGAAATGCGGCCCCAGCGCTCGGTTTCCACATCGAGCTGTTTTCGTCCCGCCTTGGTCAAGCGGTAGTATTTTGCGCGGCGATTGTTTTCGGAGTCTCCCCAAAACGAGGAAATCCAGCCTTCTTCTTCCATCCGGTGCACGGCCGGAAACAGCGATCCCGGCTTGACGACAAACGTGCCGCCGGTGATTTGCTGGATGCGGCGCGAGATTCCCAATCCGTGCATCTCGCCGGCGACCAGCGATTTCAAGATCAGCAGGTCCAGGGTTCCTTGTAACAGCGTCGTGGGCTCGGGACTCAAGTGCGCTCTCCTATCGAACTTCTATAGGGAAGATACGTCCGTTACCTATAGACAGTCAATAGGAAAAATCGACGGGCATTTTAACCATCACGAAAAATTCAGGGAAATTACGAGAACTGGCGAAGAAGCCGGCGCGCCCAGCTCTACCCCTAGTACTTTCACACCCTGAACCCAGACGTTTTTCTTCCTGTAATTCCGCCGAAACAATCGGCGTGCTTAAATGCCGCGCCCTCGAGCCGCGCGCGAAACGGCCAGGACGCCCACCCTCTTGAGCCAACCAGGTCGCGACCGCGGATGCGGGGCGATATCACTTTCGCAAGGAGATCACATGATAAGGAAGAACCTCCGGTGGATGGCGGCGCTGCTGCTATCCTCGAATCTCGCATTGGTTGCGCCGGGGACTGTGCTAGCCGGGCAGCCCGCAAATAATTCCTGGGGTACGCCAACGACCACACCAATCAAACATGTGGTGGTCATTTTCCAGGAAAACGTTTCGTTCGATCATTACTTTGCTACTTATCCCATCGCGCAAAATCCACAGGGCGAGCCGAGCTTCCAGCCGCGCCAAGGCTTCCTGTTCCCCACGCCCACGGTGAACGGGCTGACACCCAGCCTGCTCACCAACAATCCAAATTCCTCGAATCCCTTTCGCTTGGACCACTCACAAGCTTCCACTTGTGACCAGAACCACAACTATGGCGCGGAACAGTCTGCGTTCGACATGGGCCTGATGGACAAGTTCCCAGAGACCGTCGGGGTCAGCGAAAGCGCCTTCTGCGATGCTAGTTTTTCGTATGGCCACGCGAACGGTTCCTTGGTCATGGGCTATTTCGACGGCAACACCGTCACTGCCCTTTGGAATTACGCGCAGAACTTCGCGATGAGCGACAATTCCTACGGCACCACGTTTGGTCCTTCCACTCCCGGTCTGTTGAACCTGGTGGCCGGCAATACTTATCCAGCAAATCTTTCGGGAGCTAGCTCTTCCGCGAAAATTGTGCCCAGCGGCACCACCGGGACACTGACTGGCGACTTGGACCCCACCGGTGATGTCTGCTCTTCCACCACTACCGTTCAGATGGGCGGGCAGAGCGTGGGCGACCTGCTCAATCAGAAGGGCATCAGCTGGGGCTCGTTCATGGGCGGCTTCGACCTTACCGTGCACAACGCGGATGGCTCGACCGGGTGCAACCGGCAAAGTCCCGCCACTCTCGCGAACAGTGGCCCTACGAAAGACTACATTCCCCATCACGCGTTTTTCCAATACTGGCCGAGCACCGCGAATCCCAGCCATACTCGTCCCAGCGTGAAGCCCGCGCTCTACGGCACTAGCCTGGACACCGGCGCCAACCATGAATATGACCTTCACGACTTTTTCGACGCGCTCAACGCCGGCAACCTTCCGGCCGTCAGCTTCCTGAAGGCTCCTGCGTATCAAGATGGCCACGCGGGCTATTCCGATCCATTGCTCGAGCAGGAATTCCTGGTGAATACGATCAACGCGATCCAGCAATCCCCGTTCTGGGACAGCACGGCGATTATCGTTTCCTACGATGACTCCGATGGCTGGTACGACCATCAGATGAGCGTGATCATCAATTCCTCGGCGGTGACCTCGTCGAATCAGTCGCAGAACGGCGACAACTTCAATGGCGTGGGGAAGTGCGGCAACGGAATGCCGTTGGCGGGTATTCAGGGCCGCTGCGGCTACGGTCCGCGTCTGCCGCTACTGGTGATTTCGCCTTGGGCCAAGATTAACTTCGTCGATGGCACGCTCACGGACCAGTCCTCGATTCTTCGCTTCATCGAAGACAACTGGAACCTGGGCCGGATCGGCGGCGGTTCCTACGACGCGCTGTCCGGTTCGCTGCTGAACATGTTCAATTTCGAGGCCCCGTTTCCCCGCAGGCTCATTCTGGATCCGGGCACGGGAGAACCGATGAACCCTTGGGAAAATTTCGACGCGCAGTCGATCATTATCAACGGGTCGGCAAAGTAACGCCTTTCCAGCTCCGGAAAACCCTCGCCGATAACTGAGGGACGAGTGGATCGCCGTCTGCTACTGAGAAGGAGTAGCAGGCGGTGATCTGCATTCGTGCCCCCGCTCCCTCCCTTGACGAACATTTGTTAGTTCCGACCCGGTGGAGTATTATTCCGCTCGAGCAAGGCTCGCCGCCCGTTCCACAGCCTCGGAGGTGCGTATGGTTGCGCTCACAACCAGCTCGGAAGCAGCCCGCGTGGCAGCCCTCAATCGCTATGCGATTCTGGACAGCGAACCTGAGCAATCCTTTGACGACCTGGTCACGCTGGCCGCGCACATCTGCCAAACTCCCATGGCCATGCTGTCGCTGGTCGACGACCACCGGCAGTGGTTTAAATCCAAATTAGGTGTGCAGGTGCGGGAAACTCCACGGGAAGTTTCCATTTGTGCGCACGCCATCCAGCAGGGCGACTTGTTCGTGGTTCCTGACACTTTGCAAGACGCGAGGTTCCGCGAGAGTCCTTTGGTGACCGGAGAACCCCATATTCGCTTTTACGCCGGTGCGCCGCTCGTCAATGAAGATGGATACGCATTGGGCACCCTGTGCGTCGTGGACCGGGAGCCGCGCGAGCTGGATTCCGCACAGAAGGAGGCCATTCAGGCTCTCGGGCGGCTGGCTTTGCGGCAGATGGAATTGCGCATGAACCTGCAGCTTCTGAAAGAAGCGCTGAACGACCGGACCCGCGAAGAACACGCCCGCGAACTGGAGTTGAAACGGCTGGAAGAAAAACTGGTACGCGTATTGGGGCTGAAAATTTAGCCCGCGTCCTAATCGAATCTCATCTCAATAGAAAGGGCTCCGACACTGTGCCGGAGCCCTTTTCACCTTTTTAGATTGATTCAGCTCTGCGAATTGTGGTGCGAGCAGGCGGAATGCCCCGCGCAGCACTGTTTCCCGTCTTTGGTGTTGCAGGCCATCGCGTCTTTACCGCAGCAGCCCTTGCGGTCTTTAGTGGAGCACTGTTTGCCATCTTTGCCGGCGCAGCAGTTCATGGCCGTCTGGTTGTTTTTGTTGTCTTTCTTGCAGCAGGTCGTGTCCTTGCCTTCACAACAGGACATGGACTTTGCCGTCTCACCCTTGCCTTGTTCTTTCTTCTGTTCACAGCAGGCGCATGCCGACTTATCCGCAGCTTTTGCTGCGTGCGCCGGTGCTTGCGCTGGTGGAGTGGCAGCTTGCGGCGCGGCGTTCTGTTGCGCCGCGGTTGGCAACCAGGCAGCCAAAGCCAACAGCATTGCGAAAGCAATCGTTCGAGTTTTCATTTTTTCACCTCAATGGATCCTTTTTCTTGGTTTGCAAACGTGAGAGGCACGTCTCACGCGGGTACAGCTTTAGGGACGAGGCGATCGCAGGGAAGGATCGCTCAGAGGCGAAGCACGATGAAGGAGGAAACCGAAACGCCCGCAGATCCCCTGATGTCGACAGTGAGGCTCTCCTCAGCGGGAGGAATCGGTTCATACGAAGGAAGGGGATGGAGCGCACACTTCGCGAGCGGGGATTCCTTCAGAAGGGCGGGAAGGACTCCGCGTGGCACCTGGTTCGTGACCGAACAACAGTCAGAGTGCGGCGAGATCTGGTGAGGACACGAGTGATTGTGCGACCCGGCAGGCGGTTGGCTCTCGCGTGGGCAGCAGCTGTGGCGCGTAGGGGAAGGTTCAGGTTGGTAGGCAGGTGAAGCTCCTGCCAGCGCCGCAACTGCTGCCCGAGAGTGTTGGCCTTCACACCCCAAAATGGGTTGGTTGACGGTCCAGCCCAGGAGCGCGACGATCAAGACCACCCCAAAAGATCGTCTGGCCATTACCGGATCATTCTGCCGAGGCCCGGTTTGGATTTCTGTGACCGTCATCACCTTCAACTGTTCGACTGAATCGTTTTTCAACAGCCGTTGAACCGGGTATTCTACTCCCAGCATGGCTCATCTCCTTTTATTGCAACGAAAACTGGGATTTTTGGTTTTTTTCTGGGTGTTGGCCATCACTTTTACCCCACAACCAGTCCAAGCCCAGATTCGCAAGACTTGCCCTGGTGTCACTCTCAAGCTGAGTGCGGCAGCTTCTACCCAAGGCTCCTTGTTTTTGGCACAGGCTTTAGGACCCAAAGAGCCAATCAATTTCCAGAGTGAATGGGACGGCCAGGCCATGCCCTTGTGGCGGGAAGAAGAAAAGTCCGCAACGCTGCACGGCCTGATTGGCGTGGATCTCGAAAAACCGCCCGGACGTTACGAGTGGAAGGTCTCCTGGACCGGGCCCGAAGGGCAGCCCCAAAACTGCAGTCTGTTTGTCACCGTTCATGCCGGCAAATTTCCAACCGAGCACCTCAAGGTAGAAAAGCAGTTTGTCCAACCCGATCCTGAACAGCAGAAGCGGGCGGAGGCAGACCAAAAGAAGATGCGGGCCATTTACGACACCGTGACTCCCGAGCGATTATGGGATGGCAAGTTCCGTCTGCCACTGAAGGATGTAACCACCGGAGGAAATTTCGGGCGCCGCCGAGTTCTCAATGGAGAAGCGCGTTCACCTCATGCCGGCGTCGATTTCCCTGCGGCCGCGGGCACGCCAGTTTTCGCATCGCAATCGGGCAAAGTCGTGCTGGCGGAAAATCTCTACTACTCCGGAAATACTGTGGTGATCGATCACGGCTACGGGATCTACACTCTCTACGCCCATCTTTCGGAAATCGGAGTTCACCCGGACGAAGCGGTGAAGGCCGGAGCCGAAATCGGGAAGGTCGGCGCTACCGGCCGTGTGACCGGACCACATCTGCATTGGGGCTTGACCATCGACCATGCCCGCGTCAATGCCATGCAAATTGCCCAGCGCCAGCCTTGAACGCGCCGGTGAGCATTGCTCCAAATTATTTCAGATACGTCCGCACGATCTCGATCAAATCTTCCGCGGCTTCCGCCGAAGATTTTGTTTTGCGCGGCATGTGATTCAGGATGTGATCCTCCATCAGTTCGCCCATCAGGCTGTTGATGGCCCCGCGCGCGGCAGCCAGGCGCTGCAGCACATCGGCGCAATGAGCGTCCTCCTCGAGTGCCCGGAGGGCGGACTCCAGTTGGCCGATGACCTTCTTGGTGCGGGAAACCAGTTCAATTTTTTCGCGTGTCATATGTGACATAATGGTTGACTACCCTAGGGGGGTATGGTATCAAAGGAATAGGCCGAAACGCAAGCGAGCCAGCTTCCTAGAGTAAAGCCGGACACGCCGGCGGCGAAAGGCCGAAAGCATATTAGAGGAGGAGGGGACGATGTTACAATCCGTTCATCAAAAACCAGGAGCCCCTCGGGCATCCTCACTCTACTGCCAATGGATCCGTGAAAGCCGGGAACACGGGGAGCGCCTCGTCGCCGTGTGGATTGACACCGAGATGCGCTGCTTTGCGAAGGAAGTTGCCCCGAGTATAGACTCGGAGCTCTTGCAGCAGGACGCGTTGGAAGAACCTGGCGGAGGCTCGTCCATTCTGCCGCTGAAGGGCACCCACGTCATTGAGCTCACCAGTTGATTTTTTATGATTCTGAAGTTTCAAATCGCGGGCCCGACAATCCGCCACGCGCCGCTCGCGTTGCGGGTCTGGCTAGCGTTCTGCCTGGTTTTTTTCTCTAGCCCGCTGCTGCACGCCCAACAAGACCTGCCTGCAACCAATGCGGCAGACAGCCCGGACGCCGTGTCCAGTGCGACCGTCGATGATCCCTTAACCACCATGTTTCCCCACGCAGAATGGGACCGCCTGTGGCTTTCCGGCCAGGCCAACTTTATTTCTCAATGGCACCCGGCCTTTCATTCCCCGTATCAGGGAAAGAACAGCCTTTCGCCTGAAGCACAGGACGCCACCTCGCGCGTGCTGACCTTGTTCACAGGTTGGCGGATGACAGACTCGACGGAGTTTCTGTGCGACGTACAAGAGACCGGTGGCAATGGCCTCGGCCAGGCACTCGGTGTCGCCGGATTCTTTAATCTAGACGTAGTGCGCAATCCGACGCTCAGCAAAGCTCCCTATATTGCCCGCCTGATGTGGCACCAGATCATTCCCCTTGGCAGCAAAAAAGTTGTATCGGAGCGCAACCCGTTTTCCCTGTTTCGCGAATTGCCGGAGCGCCGCCTGGAAATACGTTTCGGCAAATTCAGCATGGCGGACTTTTTCGATCTGAACACCTACGGAACCGACAGCAACTTTCAATTCATGAACTGGGCCATCGATAACAATGGCGCCTACGACTATGCCGCGGATACGCGCGGGTTCACTTACGCGGCCATGTTCGAATATCGCGACCACAACTACATTGTGCGATTTGCCGAAGCCCTGATGCCCAAGGTGGCCAACGGGATTCATCTGGATGCCGATCTCGCCCGCGCCCGCGCTGAGAACGTTGAAGTGGAACTGCATGGACGCGTAGTGGGGAAGCGGCAGGGCACTCTGCGGCTACTCTCTTACGTGAACCACGCCAACATGGGCGTTTACCGGCAACAGGTCGATGAGTGGCTCGCTAATCCCACCACACCGGTGCCAGAGATCACCAACCATCCTTTGCAGACCACCATCAAGTACGGTTTCGGTGTGAATTTCGAGCAGCCCATCACGGAGTGGCTCGGTGCCTTCGGGCGTTGGGGTTGGAACGAAGGCCAGCATGAGTCCTACGCATACACCGAAGTCGACCAGACCTGGCAAATCGGCGTCGGCGGAAACGGTTCGCGCTGGGGCCGCCGCGCAGATCGCATGGGGCTGGTGTTCGTCAGCGATGGCATCAATCATGAACACGCGCGGTATTTGGGGTATGGCGGCCTTGGTTTCTTGCTCGGGGATGGAAAGCTGAATTATGGGCGGGAAAACATTATCGAGAGTTACTACACGTTGCATGCGTGGCGTGGCATTTTTCCGTCGTTCGACCTGCAATATGCTGTGAATCCGGGCTACAACCGCGACCGTGGCCCAGTAATCGTTCCGAGCCTTCGTCTACACGTGGAGTTCTAGCGGTTACCTCAACAGGAATAGATTGGCATGATGTCCGCGTATCGCGCAGTCTATCGATCGCGTGCTAGTGCGCGTGGATATGGTTATGGGTGACTAGTGCATGAGCTTCTGCGAGCCGCGCACGGGTGCTCTTGACAATTCCTGCAAACCGGCGGGTCAGCTCGCGAATGCGGTCGGGCTTATGCAAAAGCATGGATTCCCGTGGAATAATTTCTTTGCCTATGCTCAGCGCACAGGCTCCCGCAAGCAAATAGTGCGCCGCGTTTTGCTGCGTAACCCCGCCTCCGGGGATGAGCGGAACATCGGGAAACGGCCGCCGTAGCGCGCGAATGTAATTATCTCCGCCGACCAACGAGCAGGGAAAGACCTTCACAAAATCCGCCCCGGCTTTCCAGGCCGCCAGAATCTCGGTTGGTGTCAGCGCCCCGCTCATGGTGATCACGTGGGCATTCTCCCTCACAAGCTGCACCGTCGGAATATCCAACACCGGACTACTGATGAATTTAGCTCCGGCCTTGATGCATTCCCGCGCCGTCAGGGTGTCCAGCACCGTGCCCGCTCCGATAATGACGTTCGGCACGTTCTTTACGATCTCATGAATCACGTCGATGGCCCCGGGAACGGTCATGGTGACTTCGATGATGGGAATACCACCGTGAGCCACTTCTTCCACCGCGAAGCGGGCGTCCTCCGCGGAAGAGGTTCGAATGACGGGGATGATACCCACTTCTTCCACACGAGCGCGCAATTGTTCCTTGTTCATGGCCGAAGATACTCCCTAGGCGCCAGCCGGCGGAGCTTGCGGCGGGCGGTCAGTACGAGGTGCCGCCAGCATTATAGTGCCCGGGTGGCTATTTTCCAGCACAGAGGCGATATCAACGGTACGTGCGCGTCAGTGGTAGACTTGGGCAGAAAGGTTAATGTTATGGCCAACAAGAAGACAAAACGCAAAAAGTCCGCTACCCGCAAACCCACTACCATCAAAAAAGGCAAAACCAAGGTCGCCATCAAGAGTAAACCGCCGAAGAAAAAGAAAGCCGCCGCTAAGCCCAAACCCAAACCAGCGCATCGCCAGCCCCGCGGCCGTGCCAACTCCGTCGAACTCGTCCCCTACGAACAATCCGGTTTGGGGGCGCGTTCCGGTGGGCAATCCGGGGACATGCAGGGAATTACCGCCGGGCCCAACGTGGATTCCGAAAGCGTGCAAGAGTTGTTGGAGGAAGGGCAGTCGTTCGAGGCCGAAGTTGTGGATGGCGTCGAGAACGCTGCGGACCCGGATAAATCCGAGGTTCGCACCCGTGAGGTGGAAGAGGACGATGTCCCCGAAGAATACCGCGACAAGGATTAGGCTTGCGCGAGGGTAGCAGGCCTGAGTTCCAAAAATGCGCGTCGGCATCATCTCAGATACTCATGGCCTGCTCCGGCCTGAGGCAGAACGAGCGCTGCACGGCGTCGATCTGATTATCCACGCTGGCGACGTTGGGCAACCCGACATTTTGGCTAAGCTGAAGCGCGTTGCGCCGGTCTTCGCTGTGCGTGGAAACGTGGATATCGCTACCTGGGCCAAGGAGCTCCCGGCCACCACGGTCGTCGAGGCGGACAGCGCGAGCTTTTACGTTCTGCACAATTTGCGCGAATTGGACCTGCGCCCGGATGCCGCCAAATTCGACTTCGTCATCAGTGGACATACTCATCAGCCACAACAGTCTGAACGGAACGGAGTGCTGTATATCAACCCCGGTAGCGCCGGGCCAAGACGCTTCCAACTGCCAGTAAGCCTGGCAGTAGTTGATCTAACGAAGCGACCGTGGAGAGCCGAGTTTGTTGAACTTCTCCGCTGAGTGTGGATACGCAGTTTGCTACCCAAGACGCAATGGTTCGAGGATTTTCACGCGCTTCTCGTAAATGGCTTTTCCGCGCGTAGCCAATTGCCCTGTTTTCAATAGGAACATTGCAGACGGCGTGGTCTGGCAAGTGCTCCCTTCTTTCTGGGCGCGCGTCAAACCCCTATCGAATCGGGCCCATGAGGTACGGCTGGGCCGGTGGCCCAGGCCCGTTGGTTCATACAATATTCAACAATTTTTTCAGCGAAGTACTGGCGTACTGTGACGGAAGGCGGTAAATTAGTACCCCTCAGCTATTGTTCCCGAGCAGGTCTCGGGACAAAATGCTCCGTCGTTGACCTGGACGCGAGTTTGTTGTTACCGGCTCGAGGCATCTGCCCCCCTGCCTGAGATCCGCTGCGGTATGTTCCCGGCCAAGGTTGAAGGCGGACCCAGGATAGGTGAGGAAAGGTCCCCATGGGCGTTTTACACTTTCGTTATCGGGAGCGCCGGCGAACGCTACGGGTAGCTCTCGCTCTGCCCATCATCGTTCATGGCCAGAACGACGTGGGCGAGAAGTTTTGTGTGCGTGCCACAACCCGATCCGTGAACAAGCAGGGCGCGCTGCTGGCCATGGACGAAATGGTGGTGCCGGGCCAGCCATTGCTGATCGTCAATGAGAATACCAGCCGTTCCGCGGAAGCGCGGGTAGCGCACGTCCGGCGTGAGCGTGATGGCAAACTGCATGTTGGTTTGGAATTTGTGAACCCGGACCTGAATTTCTGGATGATGACCTTTCCCCTGCCCGGCGCAAGACCGCTGCGGCGTGCGAACGGTGCCAAGGGTTAGCCACTACCTTCCTGCCGCAACACTCCCTGGAATCTAAGAAAGAACCGAAGCGAAAAAAATGGCACCGCGAGGTGTGTGACCCCCACGGTGCCAGAGAAGGAATTGGCTTCGCTTACGAGCGCGAAGCAACCAACCGGATGGCATCGTTGGTTTCGTGAATGGCCTTGTCGATATGGCCAAACGCGCGCTGTTGCAACCCCTGAGCAAAGGAATTGTCTTCCTCGTGGGCGATGTCCTGGTGAGCCTTTTCCAGAAGTTCCTTGGCGCGGTGTAAGCGCCCGGTGTAATCGAGGCCGGCGTCGACCGGCGGGTGATCGTTCAAGTCCTTGCCGTCGTCGATGGACGCTCTCTTGATTTCCGCGATGGCGTCATCGATGGCGTGAATCGCTTCCTTCTCCTCATGCCGCAATTCGCCGCCATCGTGGGCTTGCAGATGGGCGCGAGCGGCGCGAAGATCCGTCAGCGCGTGCAGATAAGCAGGGTGCTTGCCCTGCGCGAAGGCGTTGCCTGATCCGATCGTCAGGAACAGGGCGAAAAATAGGGCTACACCGGTAATTCGGGCGATCGACTTCATCGTCATGAGTTCTCCTTGAAGTTTTTTGGAGCGATGCCGCTTTGTGCCGCCGAAAACCTGGACGGCTCAACACATCGGGCACTTAGCCAATTTAACCCCGGAGTCAGGCGTTAGTTGCACATGGTTGTCGCTGGCATGCACAAACGGTTTCCTGTCCGAAAGGGCAGGGTAGCTGCTGCAAATCGCGTGAGTTTGCTGACGTCTTCTTCTTTGAAGATTTGCGCGGCACAGTCTTTGCCGACAAGGATTCGCGTGCCGCTTTCGGTAACTTGGCGACCACCAGCTCGTACGACTTTCGAAGCAGTTCCGCCGCTTCCGCTGCTGGCAGCGTATCGGCGGTTTCAATGGCGATCCATTTTGCTCGCGCCAGATAGGGCGCCGGAATGATCCCAGGACGCTCAACGAGTTCGGCGAATTCTTCCGCGTCTGCCTTTAAGGACAGCCACAGGCGCGCCGGTTCCAGAGGCGTAATCGCAAACATTTTGCCGCCCACCTTGAAGAGCAGATCGTCTTCCCACTGGATCTGTTCCGTGACACCGGGGAACCCAAGGCAAATCTTCCGCAGTTGATCAATGTTCATCGGTCCACTTTCAACGCCAAAAGTCTAGCGCTCAATTCTTCCTTCGGGAAGTCGGCCCCTACTCAACGGGAAAGCAGTCGAGGTCGTTGGCAAACACCATAGCCCCGGAATAGCGTTTCTTGATTTCTGATTGCGTCTCATTTTCTTTTCCCAACGTCCGCAGCATCCGATGTGACAAAACCAAGCTCTTGACATGCGCGTCTGCTGCAATTCGGCCGATCACCGACGGCGGCATGTGCAGCCGCCTTTCCACTCCGGTAGCACCCTCCGGCACAGCGTTGTGCGCAATGAACAGATCGGCATTCGCTGCCAAGCGCACCAGACCTTCGCCTTCACCGTTGGTATCTCCACTAAAAACGATCCGTTTTCCCCGTGTTTCGATGCGCCATGCCAGGGCCGGCACCCCTCCATGGACAACGTGGACCGCAGATACGGCAAGATCGCCGTCGCGAAAAACCATTGCAGGTGTTGAACCAGCCACAACGTTGTGAGGCTGCATTTTGTAGCTGCCTTCTTCTCCCGGCACCAACAGCTCGCTGAGATACCGGTAAGCACCGTGCTTATCTCCGAAGAAATCAGAGACAAACTCTTCGGTGGAGGGCATGAATTCGTTTCCTGGTGGCCCGTAGATCGGCAGGAGACGCTTGCGATCTTCAAACCAGGATGATTTGATCAGCGCAGAAAAGTCGGCGCTGTGATCGACGTGGAAGTGCGTGAACAATATCACGTCGAGTTGCGACATTTGCGCTCCACTCTCCCCAAACCGAAGGGCGCTGCCGCCTCCCGCATCGATGAGCGCTTTCGCTTGACCGTCCTCCCACACCAGATAGCTGCTCGAGGCGCGCTTGTCTTGCAACTCCGGGCCTCCGGAGCCGAGCACTTGTACTGCGACACCCTGGGAACCACAGGATTGCGCCGCAGCGGAAGGCAAACACGCGCAAATCAGCGAACAACTCACCAATACTCGTTGTACGCCCATTTGGGCACCTCCCAGCGGCAGGTGGTTTACTTGCTTGCCGAGAATACCAGGTAGCTGTGCGCCTGCACTTGGACTTGGTAGCCCGTCAGGCGCGGGACATTTGCGCGTCGCGAGGGCTTCGGCGGAGGCAACGCCGTTGGTTTATCGCCGGTGACGAGATTGGTGAGAGCGGATCCTTCGGGAAGCAGGATGGTGACGTCCACGGGTTGTTCGCGGAAGGATTCCACGATGAAGGTGCCATTGTCGTACGCAAACAAGCACACCTTCGCAGGCGCGTCGATGCGCACGGGAAAGTCTCCGAGGATGTAGCTGCGGATGGCGTTCAACGCCGGCGCTGGTATCTCGTACAGATCCATAAAATTGTCGGGAATCGTGAGCACAAACAGTTTGCCTTTACCGTACTGATCCATCAGCAGAATAGGGAAGGAGTTGCCGTCCGCAATGCCGCGAATGATGGGCCACGCGTCATTGGTCAGGAAGCGGATTTGCGGGAAAAGGATCGGCTGCGCTGCGTCGCCCAAAGTGGTGCCGGGGCCGGGGCCAAACGCTCCGATGAAACTGGTCACCGGTTCCTGCATTCCGGTGGTGCGCAGTTCGATCAGATCTTCGATGCCTTTGCCTTGCAGTGCGTGGAGCAGACCGGAAGTAATAACCACGGTCTTGCCCCCTTGCAAGGCGGCCTTCATGCTGGGGATGACGTTAGGATCCGCCTGCGCAGATTCCGTGAGCAACACTACGTTGGCGTTGGTCGGAAAGGCAGGATACAGCTCGATAGGAATCCCGATCATGCCTAGGAAGTTGTGCAAAAAGTCTTCGCCAGTGGCATGAGGTGGACGATAACTAGCGATGCCGATGGGTTTACCAAGCCTGTCAATAAATGGCTTGACCTGGTCAAGCGCATCGCCCGCCACGCCGGCGAAAGTGGGTTTACCCTTGCCGCGCTCCACAATTTTCTGCCAATTCACATTGGTCGCTTCGTTCTGCCAGGGACGGTCGCCAGACTGTGGTTCCCTCAGCAGATCGAGATAATTGAACAACGTCATTTCTTTGGCCTTGGCGAAAACGGTAAGCCAGAGCTGCTCGGAATAGCGATCGGGGTAGCGGATGGCGTAGGTGTCGACCCATCCTCCGCCCATGCGCCCGGGGGCGATGTTCTCGAAGTAGCGAACGATTTCGTAGCCCTCATATTGCTGCAAGTTTTGATCGGTCGTCACGGGATCGCGCGTTTCCGTCCCGGCGTAGATGGCATCGAAAATTTTGGGCTGCTCAGCAAGGTCGTAGCCGTTCCCCTGGAAGTGCTCATACCAGTTGGGGAATTTGATGATGATCTTTACTTTGGGATTAACGGCGCGGGCTGGGCCCACCACCAAATCGCGCGAGACTTCGTCCATGGTCTTGACCCGGAAATCTGTCCAGCTTTGATCGCCCTTGGCGGCGATGTCCGAGGGCGTTTTGGTGTTGGCAAAGAAAAAGTCGTCGAGAATGATTTCGTCAAAATGTTTCGCGGTGAGCTCGGAGACGTGCTTCACATACTCGCGGTCGGCCGGATTGGTGTAGACGAAGGAGACAAACTGGCCATTGTCGGTGTCGGAGTAGCAGATGGCGCCAGCAATTTTGACGCCGTGATCGAGGAAAAACTTCTTAACATCCTCGATGACCTGGTCGTCCGCAAGCACGCGGCTGCGATAGGTCTCGATATAAACTTTGTCCACGTGGACCTGGCTGCTGATGGTGGCCCAACTGGACTCCAGCCATTGGTGGTCTTTCATCTTCAGTGTGCCGGCAACCGGGATGTACACGACGGTCTCGAAACTTTTTTGCGTATCTGCAGGCTTTGCCGGGAGCGGGCGCGGCGCGGCCAGAACGAATGTTGCCGAGAGCAACAAAAAGGAAAGCAGCGGAATTTTCACCGGGATTCTCCTTCGGGCACGCGGCTGCGACCATCAGCAATATCGATTGGGTACAAGTGAATCATGGCCTATGGCCGGCTCATGATCTTGGCGCACCTTACGCACACGAGTATCTCACTTTTGTGGCTAAGTGCGAACCGTGAGTATTTTGCGCGGTTTCCGCGCCAAGGTAACACACTGCTCACTTCCTTGCACACTTGGTACTTTCGATCTATACGTCCAGACGGCCTCGGGGGCTAGCCTGAGCGTGAGTGAACAAGAATCTCGATTTCCTCCGAGCCTTCGCCGTCCTGCTCGTTTTCGCAGGGCATGCGCTCGCTTTTTTCGATCGGTTAGGTCCATATGGTCCGCTGCGGTTAGCCACGTTAGGCGCACTCGGCGTGCTCCTGTTCTTCGTCCACACGTCGCTCGTTTTGATGCAATCTCTGGAACGTGAACCGGGGGCCGCAAAGTTCTTTATTCGCCGGATCTTTCGCGTTTACCCTCTGGCGATCGTCGTCATCCTGCTTATCGCGATCTTTCGCTTGCCGCAAGCGACGATTGGCCCGCATCATTTTAGTGGCTTCACCTTTGACTTCGAGGACCTGATTGCCAACCTGTCGCTCACCCAGAATTTTTCCCTGCGAACGCCTATCCTGGGTCCTACGTGGAGCCTCTGCTACGAAATGCAGATGTATGTGTTCCTTCCGTTCTTGTTTGTGATGGCTCGTTCCATGCGGGCAGTGATTGCACTGTATCTGGCGAGTGTCGGCATTGCATTCCTCGGCCTGCATTATTCTGCGACGCCGAACCTTTCTTTTTTTGCGCCGTGCTTCTTGTCGGGCATACTGGCCTACAGGTTGATGAAGGGTAGCGGCCACAAACTGCCAGCGTTCTGCTGGCCGATCTTCGTCGCGCTTCTTTCGCTGCTTTATTTTTCGGTGAAGAACAACCACTACAACGACTACCTGCTCTGTCTGGTGCTTGGAGTCGGCGTCCCGCGCTTCGAGCAAATCAGTTCGCCCGCTCTCGCGCGAGTCAGCCACTGCATCGCCAAGTATTCTTATGGAATTTATTTAACGCACTTTGCTTGTCTCTATTTGGCGTTCGAGCGCCTCAGAGGGCAACCGTTCGCTCTTCAGTTTGTCGTGTTTGTCTCGCTATTCGTCGCTTTGTCAATGGTGCTCTACCACGGAATTGAGGAGCCGTTCATCCGGCTCGGTAAAAGAATCACACGAAGCAATCCCTCCTCCAGCCGCGTCGACAGTACTGTAGCAAACTTGCCTCTTGCGCTGTCCGAATAGCCGATGAGGGGCACAATAAGCATTTCGCTTACTTGAATCCGGTCGCCGCAAAATTCACCCTTGTGGGATAATTTTTCGAGCGAGGGTCTTGAGAGGATGGAACGATGAGCGAAACACCTGCGTATCCTTATGAAACGCGCCTGAATATCTTTTATCCGCCGCTCGAAATCGTCGACGAGAAAAAACTTGCCGACGAATGCACCTTTCAGTGGTACAACCAGACCCTATGCAAGGTCAACGACTCGGTGGTGCGCCTCGGAGTCTTCCTCGGCGAATACCACTGGCACAAGCACGACAACGATGACGAATTTTTCTACGTGCTGGAGGGCCAGCTTCTGATCGATCTGCAAGATCGAACAGTGACCCTGAAGCCCAGGCAAGGTTTTGTCGTACCTAAGACCGTGGTGCACCGCACGCGCGCCTCTCAGCGGACGGTAGTGCTCATGGTAGAGAACGCCGGAATTATTCCCACCGGGAACTGAGAAGTCTCCCAGCTTATTGTGTCGTGTAACGCCGGAAGAACGAATCCGCCTTCCACTGCGGCCGCGCGGGCGTGTTCGCCGTGTCGATCAGCAATCGCTGCACAATCTCTTCATACAGCGCCGCGGCCTGCAGATCGACGGGCTGGTTGATGTCGTCGGACGGCGCGTGATAGCGATAGGTAAGCCAGTCCTTGAAAATTTTCTGCTCCGGCGTTCCGGGCTCGAAACCCACATCCATCATCACCGCGGGTACGCCCTTCTTGACGAAACTGTACTGATCGCTACGAATGAAAATATTGCGCAGTGGCTCGGGATCCGCCTGCGGCTTGACCCCGACAGATTGTGCGACTGCCGCGGCCCTCGTGCCCAGGTCGGATTCCTCCAGTCCCTGAATGGTGAGAATTTTCAGCGGCACGATCGGGAGGAACATATCCACGTTAATGTCCGCCACGATGGATTGAATCGGTACCGTGGGCCGCGCCGCAAAATACTTGGAGCCCAGCAGCCCTTTTTCTTCGCCAGTGACCAGCACGAACAGAATCGACCGGCTCAGTTTCTCCGGGTGCGCCTTCAACTCCGCAGCCACGTCGAGAACCAGCGCCGTCCCGGAGCCATCATCCATCGCGCCATTGTAAATGCGGTCGCCATTGACCGGCGCGCCGATGCCAATGTGATCGATGTGCGCCGTCAAAACCACATATTCATTTTTTAGCGTGGGATCGGCGCCTGGCAACTTCGCCACCAAATTGGCTGACTCCACCTTCTTGCTCAGAATCTCCGCCCGCGCTTGCAAAGAGACGCTCAGCGGAAAATGGGGAAGCGGTTTGCGGTCTTTCGCGAGCGCCGCAATTTCCGCGAACGTGTGCCCGGATCCCGCGAACAGGACCTCCGCCGAAGCCGGATTGAAGGCGATGCCGATCTGTAGTCCGGCGATCTCGTTAAACTCAGCATCCGCCAAGTCCATGGTGGGATGGTTTCGATTCAACGAAACGCGCGCCCACGGTATGTCCATGGATGCAGGGTTTGCAATGCTTACCAAACCGATTGCGCCCGCGGCCCTCAGTGATTTCCAGCGTTCCACGATCGTCTGGTAGTGCGAAGCCAGTGCCGTGGGAATATCCGAAGGCGAGCCGGCGATGTACACGACGATTTTGCCCTTTACGTCCAGGCCCGCCAGTTCGTCCAGATTCTTTTCCGGAATTTTCAGGCCGTAGCCGATGAACACCAGCGGTGCGCTGAGCTGCTTGGAAACACGCGTGAACCTCGCGCTGAGGAAAGCGTCGTCCGCAAACGAGAGCTTCGTGGTCCTGCCGTCGCCGACCAGCGTCAGCGACGACTTCGCTTCATCCACCTCAAATTGCGTGAAGGGAACTGGCTGGTAGAAATCATTGGTACCGGCAGCTAGCAGGCCCGCTTTCTCGAATTGCTCGACAGCATATTCCTGGGCTTTGCGCAGCCCTTCGCTCCCGGTGTCCCGGCCTTCCAGCGAATCGTCCGCCAGAACTTTTACGTGTGTCCACCAGGAATTGCCGTCGAAATGGGAAGCAGGAGAGGGCGATTGCCCGCTTAGAACAGCGGGAAAAAGACACAGAACAACAAAAGCGAGCTGCTTACGCGACATGAGTGCTGCCCCCGATCAAAAACGAGATGAGAGAGAATACCAGAAATCTGCCAGCGGGCAGCAAGTACACACGATTACCGGAACGCGGATTGAGTTTGTTGGGCCTACACTTGACCTTTCAGCTCAGCCACGTTTCTGGTCGAAGGGGCTGCTTCGGCAGCCCTTTCTTTTTCTTCGCGAGGACTTCATACATTCATCCCGATCAGGGCAATATGTGTTTCTCGTTCACTCAGCACATTCCATCGCAGGCATTCTCGCGTAGAATGGATGGAAGGACCTTACCATGGCGACAAAGACAACGGCGTTATCTGGGCACCCGGCGGCAACGAATTTGACGAACGAAGAAATCTTGCGCTACAGCAGGCATCTGATCATGCCGGAAGTCGGCATGGAGGGCCAGCTGAAGCTGAAGGCTGCACGCGTGCTGCTGATCGGCACGGGTGGACTTGGCGCGCCTCTGGGTTTGTACCTGACAGCGGCGGGCGTGGGACACATCGGGCTGGTCGATTTTGACGTGGTGGACTTCACGAATTTGCAGCGGCAGGTGACCTTCGGCACCAGCGACGTGGGTAAGCCGAAAACAGAAGCAGCGAAAGCGCGCCTGAGTAATCTGAATCCGGACGTACAGATTGCGACCTACGAAACCCGGCTTACAAGTGAAAACGCGCTGGAGATGTTTAAGGACTACGACATCATTGTGGACGGCACGGACAATTTTCCGACGCGCTATCTGGTGAATGACGCATGCATCCTGCTGGGGAAGCCCAACGTGTACGGATCAATCTTCCGGTTCGAAGGGCAGGTAACGGTATTCGGGATGCCGGATGGTCCGTGCTATCGATGCTTGTATCCGGAACCGCCTCCGCCGGGGCTGGTGCCGTCTTGCGCCGAAGGAGGAGTGCTTGGCGTGCTGCCTGGCATCATAGGCTCGTTGCAAGCGCTAGAGGCCATCAAGCTGATCGTTGGCCGGGGCGAATCGCTGGCAGGCCGGCTGGTTTGGTTTGACGCACTGGCGATGAAATTCCGGGAACTGAAGCTGAAGAAGAATTCCCACTGTCCGATGTGCGGCCCGCATCGAAAAATTCATCAACTGATCGACTACAACGAATTCTGCGGCATTCGTGGCGAAGAGGAACCGGAGAGTAATCTACAGGTACCAGAAATCACGGCGCGGGATCTTAAGGCACGGCTGGATCAGGGCGAAGACATTTTTATCCTGGATGTGCGGGAGCCGCACGAATACCAGATATGCAATCTGAAGGGGCATCTGATCCCGTTGGGCGAATTGCCGCGGAGGGTTCATGAACTCGATTCCGCGCGTGAAATTGTGGCGCATTGCAAGAGCGGGAAGCGGTCGGCGCAGGCGGTAGATTTTCTGCGGCAAGCTGGCTTTCGCAAGATCTACAATTTGCATGGCGGAATTCTGTCCTGGTCGACAGAAGTTGATCCGTCCGTACCACGATATTAGAGACACTTTTAGGGGAGTATTGTAAGCGCAATTGGCGGCGCAAACGTGAGGTTATCTCAAGGAGGGATTCGTGGCAGGAACCAAAGTGACGATCTTCAGCAATGGTCCGATTCGCATCGAAGGCGATTTTGAGATTGTGGATCAAGAAGGCAAGAGTTTTGGCCTTGGTGGAAGGACTGCCGTAACCGTCTGCCGCTGTGGCCATTCCGGGAATATACCGTTCTGCGATGGCAGCCATAAACGGCAAACCTTCACGAGCCCGGTCAGCGCACGCGACCTGCCACCCCCAGCACCAAAGGTCTGAAGCACTAGACTCATCCCAAGATGAGACAGTCTCAGGATGAGACGAGGGACAGGTTTGTGACAGTCATGCCTAAACGCCTGCTAACTAACTGGATACAGACGCGATACCGTTTCAAAAGAGAACGGTACATAGATCGTTCTCATCTCGCACCCGTCTCACCCGCTACAATCTTGGCGGCACCCACAGATAACTACTTTATTTAGTGTAATTTACATGTTGTGATTCGATGACCGAAAAGGGCATGTACGTGCATTCCCTCGTGTTGCTGGGTTTTCCCGGCTATTGGGGGATGTCGTGGGGGATTGGGCAACAATCACCGGGTTTCTGCGGAAGGACCGAGGCAAGCTACCTGTAATTGGTTATAGCTTGTTTCTGGCGCTGGTTTTTGGCGCGGTCCTGTATTCCCGGTTTGCTCACGTCGTTGGCGCTCCCACAACGTATTTGTATCTGGAAGTCGGCGGTTCGCTCCTTTGCTTCTGTTATGCAGCGAACGCGCTGGTGCGTTTCAGAGGAACGCATGACCGCATCGCGCTGATTCTTGCGTTTGGATTCGTGCTATCGGGGATGATCGAGACGATCGGCTACTTCGGTCTCAACGATTTGTTGCGCACGGGCCAAATTGCCCTTTCGCATGTGCCCATGGGTTGGATGGTGGGACGCACACTGCTGGCAGTGCTGTTGTTGGCGGCGTTGGCGGTGGAGCGGTTTCTGCCGACCTCACGGCAGCCCAGCCGGGAAACAGCAGGGGCGTTGTTTGTGGTGGCGGCCGCGGCCTATATCACCAGTGCCGCGTTTATCGCAGCGCCGGCCACTCCCATTGCGAAGTATGGCGCCTTTTTTTCTCGCCCCTGGGAACTGCTCCCTGGTGGGTTGTTCGGCCTGGCTGCGATTTTCTTCTATCGCCGGTATCAGGATCAGCAGAAGAGCGACGGAGGCTCGCTGTATGAGTATTCCCTGTTTCTCGCTGCCCTGCTGAATGCCGCCTGTCATCTCGCCGCACTTTTTTCGCGGCGCATGTTTGACGGACCTTTTTTTATTGCGGAACTCAGCAAGGTGGCCAGCTACACGATCATCCTGACCGGAGCGCTGATCGACCAGGCGCGATTGTTTGATCAGGTGCGCTCGCTGGCCATCAGTGATCCCCTCACTGGGCTGGCGAATTACCGGCGGCTGATCGCCGTCATTGAGTCGGAACTCGATCGTTCGCGGCGAACTCGCCGTCCGTTCAGCATCGTGCTGCTGGACATGGATGGACTGAAGACCATCAACGACCGCTACGGGCACCTGGTGGGCAGCCGTGCGCTGGTGCGGCTAGGCAAGATTCTGCGTAATCATTCACGAGCCATCGATACTCCGGCGCGCTACGGCGGCGACGAATTTGCGCTGGTCCTGCCCGAAGCCCCAAAGGAGATTGCGGCGCGCGTTTCCGCGCGAATTCGGGAACGCCTCGCCAGCGAAACGGAAGAACCGTTGCTTTCAGTCAGCGCGGGCATTGCGGCTTTTCCGGAAGATGGCGACACGGCAGAAAAACTTCTGGGAGCCGCGGACCGAACCCTGTACCGCATGAAGCGTCGCGGAAACACCATGAACTCCATCACGCGCATAGCCGCGTGCCTCTGAGGAAGGGCGAATGAATCAAGAGAATCAATTTCGATTCAGCCGCAGCGAGAGCCGGATACCGATGGAGATTCCGGTGGTGCTTGAGGGTCATCGAAAGATTCCCGGCGTGGAATCTACATTTACGGAAAACGTGAGCGCCAAGGGAGCGCGTGTGGTGAGCACCCGCCGCTGGGACAAGGGTGCGCCGCTGGTGTTTGCCTCGCGCACCGGAGAGTTTCGTTCTGCAGCACGAGTAGCGTACTGCCAACCATTGCGTGGCGACGGCTATGCGATAGGGGTGGAGTTCCTCGAGCCAGTGGGGCGATGGGTAGTTCAATCTGCGAATTAGCTTGACGGATTTCGGCAAGCGGATAGGAGGGAACTGCTGGAACACTTCTTAGGGAATTCAGTTATTGCGCAAGCAAAGCGCTGGGCGGGTCGAGAAGGAGCCGCACGGCGCTTTTGCTATTTTGGGAGCGCGGCATCGAAGAACAATTGAAATTTAGTTCATCCCAGGACTTCTTCGTACACTTTCAGTGTTTCTTGCACCATGTGCTCCGCAGAAAAATGTTGTGACACGCGCGCACGTCCGGCCTGTGCGATTCTTTGGGCAAAATCCAAGTCACGGAGAAGCCTTGCCGCTGCCGCGGCGATTTGTGTGCAGTTCTTTGCCTCTACCTGAAGACCACTTTGCCCGTTTTCTACAATTTCGCCCAAGGCGCAGCCGAAGAATGTGATCGACGGCACCGCGTAGCTCATGGCGGAGAGCAAGGAAGTACCCAAGCCTTCGAAGAGAGAAGGAAACACAAAGATATCGATAGCTTGGTAGACCGCGGAAATATCTTTCACAAACCCGGCAAAAATTACGGCGTCACGGACATTGAGATCACCCGCCAGAGCCTCGAGAGTTTGTCGATATTCGCCCTCACCCGCAACCAACAGCTTGCAGTCAGGAAATTCGGGCCGAAGATTTGCAAGGGAGCGAATCACCCATTCCTGTCCCTTGTCCTTTTGAAGGGCGCCGACACATCCAAGAACACGGTCAGACTGTTTTAGGGCCCAGTGCTTCCGAGCTGCCTCTTTCACGTCAGCCGGAGGCAAAGTTGGAATCTCCACCCCTTCGTAGACGACGCGCACCTTTTCTGCTGGCGCGCCGGAGGCGATCGCTTGATCGGCGACCCACCGCGAATTGGCCAGAATGCAATCCGCTCTTCGATAGCGGCTCTGCGCGATGCGGCCTTTGCCCAGCGGGAATCCGACACGGCGAGAAACGATAAACGGTAAACTTCGATTCCGAAGCGCCAGCCATGCCGCGGTGACGGCGTGAGCCTCATTGGCATGAACAACGTCGATACGCCCATCCGCGAGAACGGAGCGGATGTTGGCCGCGGCGGCCAGGCGGGTCATGCGACGCGAGACACTGTGAACGTAGATGCCGGCTTTTTTGGCGCGATGGCTAAGGGAGGAACCGTGAGTGGCCACCAATTCCGCGGCATGTCCGCGCTCGTAAAGGCCCTTGAGAAGGAGTAAGGCCTGGTTCTGGCCGCCGCGCCACTCGGTTTCGAGATCGACGATGAGCGGGATCACGCGGCACCGCCGTTCTTAACTTTTTCGGCCTGGACCAGTGTTCCCAGCTTGCGATATTTCAGGCGCACGCCGCGGGCTGCCATTTGCGCGATCAGTGCGCCACGATAGCCATCAAGAAAGCCGGCGCCGAAGAAGAAATGATGGACCCAGCTCCATGGCGCGGCGAACCACATGGCTGCGCGCCAGTTGCGCTTTCCGTGGTCGAACATTTCCTGGGCGATGGTGGTCGTGTATTTTTCCAGCTTGGCTTCGTGTTCTGGAAAAGTGCGAATGGTGTAATGAAGAAGGTTTCCGTGCAGGCGTCCGATTGGGCCATCGTAGCGGAGCGCGGAGTGGATGGCGCCGCTGAAGCTGGCCTTATCGCGACGGTAGATGCGGCGCTGCCAGTCGGGATACCAACGCGAGTGGCGAATCCACGCGCCGAGATACCAGGTGAGGCGAGCCATTTCGTAAACGGCGAATGGCGGTTCTTGCGTTTTCCACTGGCGGACGGATTCTTTCAGCTGGTCACTTAGTTCTTCATCGGCATCGAGGAGAAAGATCCAATCCTGCGAGGCGAGCGAGGCGGCGTGGTTTTTCTGATCCGCGTGATTGGTGAAAGGGCGGGTGAACACCTTGGCGCCAAATTCCCGAGCGATTTGCTGAGTGCTATCGGTGCTGCCGCCGTCCACGAGAATGATTTCGTCGGCGAGGTCGCGAACCGAACGGAGACACCGCGGCAAGTTTTGCTGTTCGTTTTGTGCGACGAGGCAGACACTGAGGCGGTTCATCTCTGCGCCACGCTGCTGTACCCGCGCCAGTATCTCACACCCTGGGAAGAGGCATTGAGGAGAAAGGGCTCACTCTTTGACGTGGAAGCTGAGGCGAATGGTGGTGCTGCCCACGCGAAATTCAGCACCGTCCTGCAGCATCGCGGCGCGCACGCGTTCTTCTTCGAAGAAGGTGCCGTTGGTGGAGTCCATGTCTTTCAGATTGACCAAGCCTTCGCGCACTTCCAGCAAGCAATGATGGCGCGAGACTTCCGGGTCGTTGAGGGCAAAGTCCGCGCCTTTGCGTCCAATGATGGCGCGAGACTTGGTGAGGGTCAAAGAGTGTCCCTTTTCCGGTCCGGCCGTAATAATCAGCACGACTTCTACACCCGGAGGTAAATCGGGATTATCTTCGATCGCGGGAGCTTTCAAACGCGCCGTGGAGGCGTCCGCGCGGGCGAAGGAAGGCATGGGGGAGATGACCACGGTTTCGTCGGCGCGGCGCTTTACTTCGACGATGGTGGTCTTGCCACATTTGGTGCAGCGAAACTGAACTTTCGAATGCTTGGCCAGCACGGAATCGTTCAGCAGATGCTGCTGCCCACAGTGAATGCAGCCCGCTTGCATGCTTCCAAGTTACCACGTCCGGCGGCGGAGGGCCGTTTGCTGTAGCGCAAGCTTGCGAGAAGGGTTACTCGGCGCCGTTTCGCCGGGACTTGGGCACCTGTGCTAGCATAAAAGATTCCAATTCACGCAGGAGAGCGCTTGTGCCCGAGCATATTTCACGTAAGGAACTGAAGCAGGACAAGGTCCGGGAGACCTTCGAACACGGCGCGGAGGCCGTTCTTTCCCATACTCGGCTGGCATCCATCGCGGTTCTGGCGCTGATTCTGGCGGCTTCTGCATATTTAGGCTGGAAATTTTACAGTGAACGGCAGACCGCGCAAGCGCAGGTGGCACTGGATGCGGCCATGAAGATTTTCAATTCGCCGCTCACCGCTCCTGGCCAGCCGCCGCTGCCGGGGGAACTCATATACGCGGATGCCCAGAGGCGGGCTGAGGACGCGCAACCAAAGCTTGCTGCCGTGGCTGCGCAGTACCCACGGACGAATCCGGGAAAATTGGCGCGCTACTACTCAGCACTGTGCCTCATGGATTTGGATCGTCTGAATCAGGCTTCGGAAGAATTGAAGAAACTGGACGCAGGGTCGGATAAGGAACTTGCGGCTCTCGCGAAATACCAAACCGCCCTGATCGCGGAACGCAGTGGGAAGAAGGACGAAGCCATTAAGACACTCCAAGCGCTAAGTACCGCTGGATCTGTGCTGGTTCCAAAGCCCATGGTGTTGCTGGAACTGGCTGGCTTATACAGCCAAACCGACCGGAAACAGGCGACCGCGCTGTACGAGCAGCTGAAAAAGGATTATCCAAATACCCCGGTGGCCGACGAGGCCGATCGAGGATTGGAACTGCTCGGTCCGAATTCCTAAGCCGGCGGCAGGCCCGTTAGAGATTGCTGGAGGCTTCGGCCATCGAAACGTATCCAGCTTTGGCACCTTGGGCGATGCGAGCCGAGCACTCCCGCGGACGACGCTACCCCGAACCAGCACATCCTTACCGCAGCGAATACGCGCGCGACCGCGACCGAATCGTTCACGCACGAGCCTTCCGTCGCCTGGAAGCCAAAACGCAGGTGTTCACGGCGCGATTTTCCGATCATTTCCGAAACCGGCTCACGCACACGCTGGAAGTTTCGCAAATTGCGAGAACCGTGGCGCATGCGGTGGCACTCAACTCGGAGCTGGTTGAGGCCCTCGCGCTAGTCCACGACATCGGCCATCCGCCCTTCGGGCACTCAGGGGAACGGAAGCTAGACGAGTTGATGCGTGCGCACGGGGGCCGATTCGATCACAATCTGCACGCGCTGCGGATTGTGGAACAGTTCGAGCACCGGTATCTGGGATTCGCTGGGCTCAACCTGACGTTCGAGGTGCGCGAAGGCATCGTGAAGCATTCGCGAGATTACGATCCGGCGGAATATCCGGAGCTGTCGGAGTACCTGCTGGATGCGCGGCCGCCGCTGGAATCTCAACTGATCGACTGGGTGGACGAACTGGCATATAACACCGCCGACCTGGACGATGCGCTCGAAGCTAATCTTCTGGACCTGGATTCGTTATCTAGGGAAGTGCCGTTCTTCGGAGAGATGTTTGCAAAAGTGGATGCGAATCATCCGGGCGCGCTGCCGAAACTAAAATTCAACGAAGCCCTGCGTCATACGCTGGATTTGCTCGTCACTGACCTGATCGATCACACACAGCTGCAGATTCGCGAATCCAGCGTGCAAAGCGTGGAGGACGTCCGGCGCGCGCCGGTGCGGCTCGTGGGCATGAGCGAAGAGGGACGCAGCGAGAATGCGATGCTGAAGAGTTTTCTGTTCACACATATTTACAGCCACCCGCTGATTACCGAGGACAGCCAGCGCTCCGTGCGTTGCCTGGAAGAGCTGTTTACATACTACCTGCAGACGCCACATTCCATGCCGGACACCCATGAAGAGATGGCGCAAGAGACACCGCGCCATGTAGTTGTGTGTGACTATATCGCCGGAATGACGGACCAATTCCTGTTGCGGCAGCACCAGGAACACTTCAGCGGTCCGCCGGCTTCGGTCTCTTCTATCGCGCGGCCTCAGCAGATAGAATGAAACAGTTTTCCGGAGCCGGATTTATGCCAATTCGACGATTACTTCTCCTGTTGGTTCTTGCCGGCCTGTGGTGCGCGAGTGCTCATGGACTTCCACAGATACCGGGCCTGAGTTCTGCGCCGGCGACATCCGCATCGCAGCAGCCGGCGGTGCCCCCCGATCCTCTCGGCCGCGAAAACCCTCGCGGTTGCCTGTTGGGATTCATCAAGGCAGCGCAGGAAGAAAGATATTCCGTGGCAGTGCAGTATTTCCAACCGCTGCCTGGGCGCAGGCGTGCTTCCGAGGAGGATGAAGAGGAACTGGCGGAACAGCTTCTAGCCATTCTAAATCAGAGATTTGCGGGCCCGCTGGATTTCGTAAGCCGCGATCCGGAGGGGCGTCTGGATGATGGATTGCCGCCGGACGAGGAAAAACTGAGCAGTGGCATCGGGACCCAGGATTCTTTTCCGATATTTCTGGTGCGCATCGAGGACGAACACGGACGAAAGCTCTGGTATTTCTCGCGAAGAACCCTGGAATTGGTGCCAAAAGTATATGAGTCCCTGACGTTTCCGGACATCGAAAAAAAGTTGCCACCATATCTGGTGGAGCACCGGTTCATATCGGTGCCCCTATGGCAGTGGATCGCGATTCTGCTATTTATCCCTTTGGCGTTCGTAGCGGCCCGCATCATCACGCTTATTCTGGAACAGGCACTTCGTTCTTGGCGAAAGGCCCGGCACCTGCCGATGCTGCCGAGGGATGCAGTGGCGAAGATCGGCCCGCTTACATTCGTGATTGCCCTCCTGATTCACTATGCGTTGGTGGCTTACATCGGTACTTCGCTGCTCTACCGGTTTTATTACCGGCGAGTGATCTGGATATTTCTGGCGATTGCCTTCTACTGGCTGCTGACGCGAATCACGCGGACAATTTCGACAAAAATCGGCGCAAGCCTGTCCAGCCGCGGCATGTACGCCGAAAGATCGATTGTGTCTTTGATCCGGCGATTTGTGGAAGTGAGCATTTTCATTGTGGTGACGCTGATCGTACTGCATGGACTGGGATTCGACGTCAGCGCGGCATTGGCCGGGGTCGGGATTGGTACCCTGGCACTCGGCCTGGGTGCCCAGAAAACGTTCGAAAACATGTTTGGAGGCGTGTCCATACTGTTCGACAAGGTCATCCTGATTGGCGACACCTGCAAGGTGAACAACCAGGTCGGAGTCGTGGAGGATATTGGTCTTCGCTCCACGCGTCTGCGGACGCCCGAGCGGACATTGCTATCCATTCCAAATGGCACGATGGCCACGGCGGTGATTGAAAATCTGCGGTTCCGCGACAAATTTCTTTGCCAACAAGTAATTCGCCTCCGTTACGATCTTTCGCCGGACCATGTTCGGTTTGTCCTGGAGGGAATTCGTCAGTTGCTACTGGAGAATCCAAAGGTGGAAGATTCCACGTCACGCGTGCGATTCATCCGCTTTTCAGACTACGCGCTTGAGGTAGAAATCTTTTGTTACATCCTGGAAAGTGAGTACGGCGCGTATGTTGCGGCGCAGGAAGCGCTGTTGCTGTCGATCATGGAGGCCTTGGAGAAGGCCGGCGTGGTAGTGGCGTTGCCGACGCAGGCGACAATCGTTACTCAGGATTCCTGGGTTAGTCCAGCGCAAGAAAAAGCGGCAAAGTTAGCGATCGAAAAAATGCGTGATCCGGGAGTTCCGGAACCACGGAAACTCCCGCCAAGTTCGTGAGTGGGCCGTTTTGCAGTTGGTTATTGGGCGAAGGTGTTGCAGGCAGCCATTGAGCCGGAGTTGAGACCTTTGTTGAACCAGTTCATACGCTGCGCGGAACTTCCATGCGTGAAGGTTTCCGGCTGCACGCGCCCACGGGTCATCTGTTGAATATGATCATCGCCGACGGCTGCTGCGGCTCCCAGAGCGGACTGCACGTCTCCCGGATCGAGTAAACCGCGCTGCTGCGTGGAATGCGCCCAGACACCGGCGAAGCAATCGGCCTGCAGTTCCACCTGCACGGAAACGGCATTTGCCGAGCCGGGATTCTGACGTTGGAATTGGCGGGTCTTAGCTTCGACGCCGATAAGTTTCTGGACGTGGTGGCCCACTTCGTGAGCCAGTACGTATGCTTGGGCAAACTCTCCCGGGGCGCCAAATCTGCGTTTTAGCTCGTCGTAGAATCCGAGGTCGATATAGACCTTTTCATCGCCGGGACAATAGAACGGGCCGGTCGCGGATTCCGCGCCGCCGCACGCCGACTGCGTAACATCGCGGAACAGCACGAGCTTGGCGTGGCGATAAGGGGTGCCCGCCTGCTGCGGCAGCACCTGCTCCCAAGTCTTCTGGGTGTCATCCAGAACGAACGACACAAACTGCACCAAGGGTTTTTCCGCTTCATCCTTGGCGGGATCGGGCCTGCTGACGGCACCAGAGCCGGCAGGGACAGCGCCGCCCCCACCGAGAAGGGCAAAGAAGTTCTGCTTGAAAATGAAGCTCAATACGAGAAGGATCAGCAGGCCGCCTAGCCCGAGGCGCATGCCCCCAAAGCCGAAACCACCCCCGCCCCCGCCGCCGCTCTGATCGCGACGATCCTCGATATCATCGCTGACTCCACCGGGTGTCCAACGCATAACAGGTTCTCCTTACAGGCATGTCCGCAAAAACGCAGATATTTTCCTGAGGTCAGATCGGGCGGATCAACGCTCCAAAATCCTACCACTCCTCCGCGCAAAGGGAATGAAGATTCTAAAGGGCTGCTAAGTGAGGAGGTTGCGCCGCCGGGAGGGCATGCATCCAATCAAGTGTGCCGTGTCCGTGGTTAGCGCAGTGGTTAACGCAGTCCCCTACCGGACAGCCATGCATCAGGTTAGAATGCAGTGAAACATGTCTGCCAAGACCGCAAATAGCGAACGGAGAAAGAACACCCGGAAGCGCCCCCCCAGCCTGATTTACGTGGAGCTTAACGTCACGAACGGCGGCATGATGCGTGACCTCTGCGAAGATGGCTTCGCGCTACGGGCGATGATGCCGCTGATTGCCGGCGAAAGTACTCCGTTTTCATTCCTATTAGGCGAAAGTGTGCGCATTGAGGGAGTCGGGCGGATTATTTGGGTCGAAGAGAAGGGCCGAGTGGCGGGAATTCAGTTTACGGAGGTTTCTCCTCAGTCTCGGAGGCAGATTCGAAGCTGGTTGAACGAGGTTCCGGATTCGCAGGAAGGCAAGGAAGAGGACGAACATCCTTCGACTGCCGACGCCCAAAACTTTGCTCAACTTCGCGAGGAACTCCGTAGTTCTCCTCCGCGCCCAGAGCCAGCGAGACCAGGCGGGCGGATTTCTTCGCAGTCGGAGCCAGTCAACGCGCCGCCTCCAGTCGTTCCGACCAAATGGCCCAAGGAATTGCCGACCGAGTTGCAATCACCCACGGTGGACGAAGCCGCGAAGACGCAGGAAGCGGAGCATCCCCATCGTGTCGACCCCATTCCGTTCCCGGGGCTGCCCAGTTTCTCTCCAACGCATGATGGCATCGAGATTCAGTTCGAGCCGGAGCCGCCCGACCACGAATCCCTGGAACATGTTTCCGGTCCCGAGACACCTGTCCGGCGAATGAAGTTGCCCGTTTTTGCCGAGGAAGACACGGTAGCGCGGCCCCGATTGCCGTCGCACATGCCGGACATCTCAAAGATCCTGATGCAGCCGTCGAGAAAAGCGACGGAGCATCCGTCGCACCAACCCATCCTCGAGCCTTTAGAACCGCTGCATCCGAGTCTTGGGATGGCGGAAAGCGGCCGTACGGGATGGTTCACGCTGAGGCGGGCCGTGACTATCATGATTGTGCTCGCGTGCATTGTCGCTCTCTCGGTCTACCGTCAGGCCGTTGGGCAAAGCCTGATCTGGCTGGGCGAACAGATGGGTGGGACGCCAGTGACTCAGGCACCCGTGCCACCCTCCCCGGAGGATGCCTCGAATGCTGAGTCCCCACAGCGGTCGCCGTCGCCGAATCCGGCTACTCAGGCTCCGGCCTCTTCGCCTCCGGTGGACGGCAATGCGGATCATGCGAATACAAATAACGGGGCAACTCCAAAGAACAGCAACGCGCAAACGGCTTTACCTTCGATCGCGCAGAATCCGCCGCCACCCGTCACCCCTCTCTCCGGGATCGCGCCTTCCCCGGCTGGGGAGCAGGGCCCGGAAACAGGACTGGCGGAATATGCGAAAGCGATGCAGCTCTTGCATGGAAAAGATGGGAGCATCAGTGATCCCTCCGAGGCCGTGAGGTTGTTGTGGGTTTCGGTGGAAAAGGGCAACGCCAGCGCGGAGCTTACACTCGCGGAAATGTACTGGCACGGAGAAGGAGTAGCCCGCAATTGTGATCAAACGCGCATCCTGCTGAGCGCTGCCGCGAGGAAAGGCAGTGCGGAGGCGCAGAAGCGTCTGAAGCAATTTCAGCGGGAAGGCTGCGAATAAGTTAATTCCCTTGAACAGCAGAATTATAAGAGAATAGGCGCGACGGAAGAACCAAGTTCACGTACGTGTGGAGGCCAACTGTGTTCTGTTCCAAATGCGGCGCCGCCCTCGCAACAGGCACGGCATTTTGTCAATCCTGCGGCAGCCCGGTCGTAGCAACCGCGCTAGCAACCGCCGCTGCAGCCCCAGTGGCCGTGTCCCCGCTTTCTGGGGTAGGTGCAATCACCTATGCGACAAATGTAACGTATGCCGGGTTCTGGCTGCGGCTTGTAGCCCATCTGGTGGATGGATTCATTGTGGGATTCGCGATGTTGTTCCTGATTGTGCCGCTGTTTTTCTTGATGGGAGGCGTGGCGCTCTTTTCGTCTTTTCCACGAGAAGTCGGCGAGCATCCGAACCCGGCACAGGTCGGGGCGCTGGTGTCACTTGTGTTTGTTCTGGCAGGAGTAGCGGTAATTGGCCAGTGGCTCTATTTTGCCTACCTCGAAAGCGGAGAGAAGCAAGGGACGTGGGGCAAGCAGATGCTGGGATTATATGTAACGGATCTTGCAGGAAGCCGCGTGACGTTCGCGCGCGCCAGCGGGCGATTCTTCGCAAAACTCATCAGCAACCTGATTCCGCTGTGGATTGGGTTTATCATGGCGGGATTCACGGAACGGAAACAGGCATTGCACGACATGATCGCGAGTTGCCTGGTTCTTAGGCGTTAGGGGCGCGTTTCACTTCTTGCGGATGACTTTGTCTTTCTTCAACTGATTAACCAAGGCTTGCGCGTATTCCTTCGCCAGTTTGTCGAAGTCCTGGGAATAAATGGTGTCGGTTTCGCCGCTCCAGATAAGCCTTTCATCTTTGGTGTTATACAGATTGAACTCCACGCGCACCACCACATTTTCCTTCGTGTAAGAACTGGTGGGATAGAAATCGCCGTAGGCCATATTCCAGTAAGGCCAGAACATGTTATAGCCCGGTGGCGGAACGTAGATACCGCCGGTGATTACTTCCTGGGTTTCTTTGCGCGCCGACTTTGGACGGACCACTAAGACGCTGTCGAGGGAACTTTCCTTGATGCGCTGCTTGAGCTCGCCTTCCATCATCTCGTTCTTGGGCGGCAGGACCATATAGCTCTGAACGCCCTCCACTCCGTATTTGGCGAGCAGTTTCTTCATCTGATCTTCGAATTCCTGACGGATCAGATAATTTTCGCCGATGCTGGCCACGAGCATCTTGCGGAATTCAGGCATCGGAAGGCCGGTAAGCACCCAGCGGTGAACGATTTTGGTACTGGCGAGAAGGGGAACAGCCGCGAGAACGAGCATGGAGAAAAGTGCACCGGCGCGAAGGCATTGTTTCATTCCAAAGCTCCGTAGGAATTATTGGATGCATGGTAGCACGCTTCGAAGAAGGAACGGGCTGCACATCAGGGCTGCTCCTGTTTTTCGGAACGGGCTAATTGACGTCAGCTGAGGAGGGAATTACGATGAGGGCCGAGCGAGGAGGAGAAATGAAACGACGAGAGTTTGTGGCGAGCGGGGCGGCTGCGGCGTTGTTGAGCGCGCTGCCGGCCGGGGCGGCGAATGTGAAGCAATTCAAGTTAGGCGTTATCACCGATGAAGTTACGCAGAATTTCGAGCAAGCGCTGGTGTGGGTAAAGGGATTCGGGCTGGAGTTGGTGGAACTGCGCTTCGTGTGGGACAAATACGTAACAGAGTTCACGGCCGACGACGTGAAGAGAGCCAAGGATCTTCTGGCCAAGCATGGAATGAAAGTATCCGTGGTGGACTCGCCGTATTTCAAGACGCTGCTGCCCGGCACTCAATCAAAATTTGCGGAGAGCAAGCCCGATCCGATGCAAAGTGACTTTTCCCAGCAAAGTGCAGTGCTGGAGCGAGCAATAGCTCGGGCTAAGGACTTCGGAACGGACAAGGTGCGTATTTTTTCATTTTTGCGTGTGGCCGACCCAAAGACCGTATTTGACCGTGTCGCTAAAGAGTTGGAACGGACTGCGGCGATTGCGCAGCGGGAAGGTATGCGGCTGGTGTTGGAGAATGAGTTCTCGTGCAACGTCGGGACGGGCGCTGAGAGTGCGGCCATGCTGAGCGCGGTGAAATCACCGGCGCTGGGATTGAACTGGGATCCTGGCAATGCGTACGACGCAGGCGAAACGCCATTCCCGAATGGCTATGAACCGCTGGACAAGAAACGCATCTGGCACATGCACTTAAAGGATGCAGCTCCTGCCGCGAAGGGCGGAGGAACGCAGTGGATGCCGATTGGCAGCGGAAAGATTGATTTCGTGGGACAGTTTCGAGCACTGATCAAGAACGGGTACGACGGGACGATGTCGCTTGAGACGCACTATTTGAATGCGGCGAAGAATAAAGAGGCATCGAGTCGCGAATCAATGGAAGGGTTGCTGAAGGTGATTCAGGAGGCGTAGTTTCCTCGAAGATGGAGTTGTCTTTTAGACAGGAAAATCTAAAAGCCGACGAGATCTAATCACGAGACGACAACTTCTTGCTTGGCGTCGTCGAAGGTGACGCGGCGGCCGGTTTGGATGGCGGCGATGGTCATGCACAGTGCAACGGAGTGGGAATAACCGGCTTCGATGTTAGCGTTGGGAGTTTTGCGGCTGCGCACGCAGTCCATCCAGTTTTCCATGTTAGCAGCGGTGTCTGGATCGCCACCCGTATCCGCGCCCGTGGCAATTTTGGAGGCGGAGTCCGCGAGCGAAATCTTGGGCAAGAGATTGGGTTTCATGTCCATTTGCGAGGCGTATTCCTTGGTCAAGCCGCCTTCCGGGGAAACGGATTGCTTGTCGAGGTCGAGCGTGCCGCCATTCGAATAGTAAAGCTCCTTCACATCGCCCGCGTCGTTGGTCATGCGCGAGGTATAGACAACCTGGAAACCCTTAGACGAGTCGTTCAGCGGCCCGTAATCGAATACCGCGGTCATGGTGTCCCAGTTCATGCGGCCGTCGTGCCACAAGTAGATTCCTCCGTTGGCCACGACGCTGCGCGGCCGGGGAAGCCCTGTAAACCAGTGAACGGTATCGATCTGGTGGACCATCCATTGATCCGGAATGCCCGAAGAAAAGGGCCAGAAGAGGCGATACTCGAGGTACTTTCGCGGATCGAAGGGTTGTTGGGGCAAATTCAGAAGATAGCGCTTCCAGTCGACTTGATCCTCAGTTAGGCCGGCGACGAGCTTGGGACGGCGCCAGCGGCCGGGCTGATTGACGTTCCAGCTCATAAGCACGGAAACGATTTCGCCAAACTTGCCACTTTGGATGTAATCGTAGGCAGCTTTGTAGACCGGAGAACTGCGACGCTGCGTGCCGATCTGCACAATTTTGCCGGAGTCGTGCACGGCTTTACGAATGGCACGCGCGTCTTCCATGTTGTGGGCCATGGGTTTTTCGACGTACGCGTCGCGACCGGCTTGGACGGCATCGACGCCGTGCTGCGCATGCTGGAAATCAGCGGTGGAGACGATGACGGCATCGACATCTTTGCGGGCGTAGAGTTCATCGTTATTCCGGACTGCAACGATAGAGGCGCCAGTAAGCTTGTCGATGTGCGCTTTTCCGGTTTCACGGCGCATCGTCCAGATATCCGAAACCGCAACAATCTCGAAGTTGAGTGTTTGGGAATGCTGAAGAAAAGCGGGAAGAAGACTAGACCGGAAGCGATCCGAAAAGCCGACGATCCCGACACGGACGCGGTCGTTGGCACCGAGGATGCGAGCATAGGAAGAGGCGGGAAGCACCGCGGAACCGGCGATGGCGCCGGCAGACGACTTGAGGAATGCCCTGCGGGATGCGGGTTCGGCAATCATGAGGACCTCCAAAGACCCAAGATATCCCCCAGCGAAGAGTTCCAGCGTATTATACGAGTGGCAGAAGCAAAAAGAAAAAACGATCCGTAAATACGTCAAATCAAGTGTCCTAGAAAACAGGAGAAGCCTTATGGAATTAACGCGAAGAGAGTTTTTGGCTGCAGGAGCGTCAACGGCGTTATTGAGCGGAATTTCGTGGGCAACCGAAGAACGGTTACCGCTGGCATTTTCGACCTTGGGTTGCCCGGGGTGGGAATGGAAGAAAATTCTCGAATTTGCCCAGGCTAATGGCTACGCGGCTATCGAACTGCGTGGATTGATGGGAAACATGGATTTGCCGGCGAGGCCGGAATTCGCTCCCGTCAAGATCGCGGAGACGAAAAGACAGGTGGCGGACCATGGACTGAAGATTTCCGATCTGGGCAGTTCCGCGGAAATGCATACAGCCGATGCCGCGGAGCGCGCCAAACAGTTGGCGGATGCCCGGCGGTTTATTGAACTGGCGTCGGCGCTGGAGGTGCCGTATGTGCGCGTTTTCGGGAACCAGATTCGCGGACCGCGAGCAGAAGTTTTGGCGCGAGTTGTGGACGGGCTGCACCAGCTTGGAGAATATGCCGGGCCGCGGGGAGTGACGGTGATCATCGAATCACACGGAGATTTTGTGGACTCGCCCACGCTGAAAGAGATTTTGACTCGGGCGGACTCGAAAAATGTGGCATTGCTTTGGGATGCTCACCACACGTTCGTGGACGGTCACGAACAGCCGGAACACACGGTGGGGGAATTGGGTTCATGGATCCGACATACGCACTTGAAGGATTCGGTGCCGGACGGAAATGGAAGAAAGTACGTCCTGACGGGGACGGGCGACGTGCCTGTCGAGCGGCAGGTCATGGCGCTACGAAACATCGGCTACAAGGGATATTACTGCTTCGAGTGGGAAAAGGTGTGGCACCCGGACCTGCAAGAGCCGGAGGTGGCGTTTCCAGATTTTGTGAAAGTGGTGGGCGGCTACTTGAGGGAACCACTGAAGAAAGCCTAGCGCCGAAACATAATCATCCCCCAATGCAGGTTCCTCGGGCAGACATCGCCTTCGGAATGGCAGTTTTTTGATCCGGGGCAGATCATCACAGATTGACCTAGTACTAGGAGGTATGGATTACCGATTGGCAGCCAACCTGCCCGTTCTACTGGTTTAGCTTTCTTGACTTACGAGAGGAGTGCCCAAATAATGGAAAGGCATGAGCGTACGCGCCGGAAGCGCTGAAGATATGTTCCTCGACGTCAAGGATCTTGCCGTCCGCAAAGTGCGCATCCGGAAGACTTACGCCCCCGGAAGCATCGATTACGGTATCAGCGAAGTGAAGCAGGCGGAACCGTTAGAGGTTACTGCCACCGCAGAGCTGCTGGAAGGGCAGATCCGGATCGCGGGAGAGCTGGAGACCAAGATTGAAATGGTCTGCGCACGCTGCCTGGAGCCGGTAATCGAGGAGATTCATAGGGATTTCGACCTGTTCTATCAGCCGCTGCCCAAGGGGACCAGGCACGAGGAAGAGCGGCTGAAGGACGACGACACGGAGATAGGGTTTTTTGAAGGAGAAGGCTTGTTCCTGGCCGATGTTCTGAAGGAACAGGTGCTGCTGTCATTGCCGATGAAAGTCATATGCCAGAGCGATTGCCGAGGGTTATGCCCCAGTTGTGGGGCTAACCTGAACCACGAGGAGTGCCGCTGTGAGACACACTCGTCCGATCCGCGGCTGGCTCCCCTCGCGCGGCTGAAGCAGGACTGGCTCAAGAAACAATAGATTTTCGGGCCGAAAGCCCATAGAATCCGACCTCAATCGGTCAGGCGTTGTGTGTAGCCGCGAGCGGGGCGAAAAATAAGGAGTAGTGTAATGCCAAATCCGAAACGACGACATTCCAAGCGGCGCACCAGCACCAGGCGGGCGCACGACGGGTTGTCTGCCCCAGCTCTGGCCAAGTGTCCGAACTGCCATGAGATGAAGCAGCCACATCGCGCTTGCCCGCACTGCGGATATTACAAAGGTCGACCGGTACACGACACGAAGTAGGCGCGCAGGTGAATCCGGGCTCTTGAAGTCCTGATCGGCACAGCGCAGTTTGTGCCTACCGAACTTGCCAGAGTCGCTGGAAAAATTCCCATGATTACAATCGCGGTCGATGCCATGGGGGGAGACCACGCACCCCGACCTGAAGTGGAGGGGAGTGTTCTGGCGGCGAGAGAGTACGGAGTCCGCGTGCTCCTGGTGGGCCAGCCGAACGTGATTCGCGGGGAATTAGCCCGTCTTTCGCGCCCGACGCTGCCCGTGGAGATTGTGGCGGCGAGCGAAGTGATCACCATGGAGGATCACCCGGCGCAGGCGTTCCGGCGGAAGAAAGACAGTTCCGTGCATGTGGGAGCGCGGCTGGTGAAGGATGGCCACGCGCAGGCTTTCGTGAGTGCTGGAAACACCGGCGCGGTGATGACCACGGCGAAGTTCATCATGGGAACGCTGGAGGCTGTAGACCGCGTGGCACTGGCGGCTCCGTTTCCGAATGCCAAGGGCGGGGTTTCGGTGCTGCTGGATGTGGGCGCGAACGTGGACTCGAAGCCCGAGCATCTGTTGCAGTTCGCGGTGATGGGCGAGATTTATTACCGCCTGACGTTCGGGAGCCGCAAGCCGCGCGTCGGATTGCTGTCGATCGGAGAAGAGGAGATCAAGGGCAACGAACTGACCCGGGCGGTGTATGAGCGGTTGAAGGATTTGCCGGTACACTTCGTCGGGAATGTGGAAGGGAACGATTTATTTTCCGGCAAGGTGGACGTGATTGTCTGCGACGGGTTCGTGGGGAACATCGCGCTGAAGATCTGCGAAGGGCTGGCGATGGAGATCGTGAAGTTTATGCGGAAGACGTACAAGGGGTCATGGGCCTCGAAATTGGGCTATATGTTATCCAAGGGGGCGTTTAAGGGCATCAAGCGGACGATGGATTACTCCGAATACGGCGGAGCGCCGTTGCTGGGAGTCCGCGGCGTGTGCGTGATTTCACACGGCAAATCGAACGTGAATGCCATGAAAAACGCGATACGCGTTGCCGCGGGTTTAGCGCGGGCGCGAGTGAACGAGAAAATCGAACAGGAGCTCTCCCTGACCAACGCGAACGCGTGACATCGGGAGAGAGGAGTCAGGTATGGGCAAAGTTGCATTCATTTTTCCGGGTCAAGCTTCGCAATATCCCGGAATGGGCAAAGAACTGGCGGAGAAGTATGCGTCGGCGCGGGCCGTGTTCGAAGAAGCGGACAGGGCCTTGGGGATTTCCGTCTCCAAGATATGCTTTGAAGGCACGGAAGACGAACTGAAACTGACCGCAAACACGCAGCCTGCGATTTTGACGGTTTCCGTGGCGGCATTTCGCGTTTTGGCGGAAAAGGGAATTACCGCGGATTATGTTGCCGGGCACAGTTTGGGCGAGTATTCCGCGCTGGTGGCGGCGGGTTCTCTGGATTTTGCGGATGCGGTGAAATTGGTGCGGAAACGCGGCACGTACATGCAGGAAGCGGTGCCGGCTGGCCAAGGGAGCATGGCGGCGATCATGGGGTTGTCGCCGACGGTGGTTCTGGATGTGTGCAAACGCGCGGCGCAGGGCGAAGTGTGCTCTCCGGCAAACCTGAATTCGCCGGAGCAAACGGTGATCTCCGGGAACGTCGGCGCAGTGAAGCGGGCGGTAGAGATTGCGTCGCAGTCGGGAGCAAAACGGGCGGTGGTATTGCCCGTATCCGCCCCATTCCACTCGGCGTTGATGATGCCGGCGCAGCAAAAACTGGAAAAAGATTTGCAAGCCATCAAATTCGGGGATTTGCAGATGCCGCTGGTGACCAACGTCGATGCCGATACGATTCGTAACGGCGAGGAAGCGAGCAGCGCACTGGTGCGGCAAGTGACTATGCCGGTGCGTTGGGAAGAGTCCATGCGCATGCTGATGGATGAGGGCGTGAACACGTTTGTGGAGGTTGGACCGGGCCGTGTGCTGACGGGATTGATGCGGCAGATTGAACGGTCGGTGGCGAGCCTGAACGTGGAAGACGAAAAGAGCCTGATGGGCACGCTGGAAAAAATTACCGGAGCAAGGTCTGACGCGGCGTAGCCAGAGTTCGCAGAAGCAGGAGCACAGAGGTCACAGAGAAGAATGTTCAGTTTGAAGGACAAGGTAGCGTTGGTTACCGGCGCGTCGCAGGGGATTGGCCGCGAAACGGCGCTGGCACTGGCGGAGGCGGGCGCAAAAGTTGCAGTAGCAGCGCGCAATGAAGAGAAACTGGCCGCGCTGGTACAGGAGATTGCGGGCAAAGGCGGGGAAGCGCTCGCGGTAAGAATGGATGTGGCCGAGGCGGAGCAGGTCAAGGCGGGGTTCAAGGCCGTACTCGAGAAGTTTGGCAAGCTGGACATCCTGGTGAATAACGCGGCGATCACCCGTGATGGCTTGGCCATGCGCATGAAACTGGAAGATTGGGACGCGGTGATCCGGACGAACCTGACGGGCGCGCATCTCTGCACGCAACAGGCGCTGATGACCATGATGCGGGCGCGCGCGGGGCGGATCATCAACATTGCGTCTGTGGTGGCCGAGATGGGAAACGCCGGGCAAGCGAATTACGTGGCGGCCAAGGGCGGCTTGATTGGACTGACCAAGGCGATCGCCATAGAAATCGCTTCGCGAAACGTCACGGTAAACGCGGTGGCGCCGGGATTCATCGAGACGCCCATGACGGATGTGCTGTCCGATAAGGTCAAGGAAGAACTGAAGACGCGAATTCCCCTGGGGCGCATGGGAAGCGGGCGCGACGTGGCGGCAGCGATCGTGTTTCTGGCCAGCGACGAGGCCTGCTACATTACCGGGCATGTGCTCGACGTAAACGGCGGGATGTACTTAGCTTAGAAGTTTCCATTGGCATGAAATACGAACAGCCACCTCCGATGTCGCGGGAAGAGATGGAGACGGCTTTTCGAGGCGGCGACGGAGATCGGGAATCTGGCCGTTGTGAAGCGCACGGAACTGGATTTAATGAAATGCTTGGAAATTGTCGAGAAGTTGACGGCTGACAAGCAGGGCGATGTACGGCAAGCGGCGAGTGATTCTCTGGATGATCTGCTCCATGCTATCCGTCGAAAGGGCGTTTCGTGAAGTTGACCTTGTTGGGCAGGGAAAGTAGACTGGGCAGGTTACCTAGGCAGCTGCAAAGGGTTTGTAGGCCGGCTGAAAAGCCGGATTACGGTGCGGAGTGGTACGAAGAAGAAGGTGCGACGGCAGGTCGCGGAGGACTGGAATGGCCAGTGTAGAAGAACGGGTAAAGCAAATTATCGTCGAGCAACTGGGTGTGGATGAAGCCGAGGTCACACCAACCGCGTCGTTCGTGGACGACCTGGGCGCGGATTCGCTCGACCAGGTGGAATTGGTAATGGCGTTCGAAGAGGCTTTCGGCATCGAGGTGCCGGACGAAGACGCCGAGAAAATGACGACGGTGAAGGATGCCATCGAGTACATCGATAAGCACTCGAAGGCCAAGTAAGCCGCAGGAAATTCCCTGCATGAAGGAGCAAGTGCATTGACTCGCCGTGTCGTCGTAACGGGCGTTGGATTGGTTTGTGCGTTGGGCATCGGGACCGAGGAGAGCTGGAAGAACCTGGTTGCCGGGCGGAGTGGTGTAAGCCGCATCACCCATTTTGATACCGCGGACTTCGACTGCCAGATCGCGGGAGAAGTGAAGAACTTCGACCCGTTCCAGTGGATCGAGAAAAAAGAACTGAAAAAAATGGGGCGGTTCATCCAGATAGCGCTGGCTGCCGCGGATTTCGCCGTGAAGATGGCGGAATGGAAGCCGGAGCAATCCGATCTGGACGAAGTTGGCGTGTATGTAGCCTCCGGCATCGGCGGGTTCGACATCATCGAACGCGAGCACATCAAGCTGATGCAAGGCGGCCCCGGTAAGATTTCACCCTTCTTCATTCCCTCTGCCATTGTGAATCTTGCTTCCGGGCATATTTCGATCCGCTATGGCGCGAAAGGGCCGAATTCGGCGACAGCTACGGCGTGCTCCGCTTCGGCTCATTCCATCGGGGACTCCTTCAAGATTATCGAACGTGGTGCGGCAGAGATGATGATCTGCGGCGGAACCGAAGCGACGATTACGCCTATGGGCATCGGTGGATTTGCCTCGATGCGCGCGCTTTCCACGCGCAACGATCATCCCGAAAAAGCCAGCCGTCCGTTTGACGCTTCTCGCGATGGATTCGTAGTTGGCGAAGGCGCGGGAATTCTGGTGCTGGAATCGCTCGAGCACGCGCAGAAACGCAACGCACCCATCTTCGCGGAGATTGTGGGTTACGGGATGAGCGGCGACGCGTACCATATCACGCAGCCGGCGGAGAATGGCGACGGGGCATTCCGCGTGATGAGGGCGGCATTGAAAGATGCCAAGCTTTCACCAGACGACATCGGCTACGTCAACGCTCACGGGACCTCCACGCCAATTGGTGATGTAATCGAGACCCGTGCCATGAAGCGGCTGTTCGGCGAACGCGCGGTCAACAAGAAACTAGCCGTGAGTTCCACGAAATCGATGACCGGGCACCTGCTCGGCGGCGCGGGCGGTTTGGAAGCGGGCATTAGCGTTCTGGCCTTGCGCGATCAGATTCTACCGCCTACCATCAATCAAGAATCTCCCGACCCGGAGTGCGATTTGGACTATGTGCCGAATGTCGCGCGAAAGGCGACGGTGGATTATGCGCTTTCCAATTCGTTTGGATTTGGCGGCACCAACGCAGCGTTGATTTTCAAGCGCTGGGCAGGTAACTAGGGGCCGCGTCCCCGAGTGGTTTTGGGCTTGTCGGAAGCTGAGATCCTTCGCTCCACTCAGGATGAAACACATCCCATTTCGCGAGCCTGGTGGAAGGAAACTCCCATGAACATTATCGTTTGCGTCAAACAGGTGCCGGCCAAAGATGCGCCACTGTCGATTGCCGGAAACTGGATCAAGGAATCGGACATCGGCTTCGAGATGAATGAACCGGATAGTTACGCTCTCGAAGAGGCCTTGCGGCTGAAAGAAAAACATGGCGGCGAAGTCATCGTGCTTTCGCTCGGGCCCGAGCGAGTGAAGCAGACCATCAAGGAAGCATTGGCAAAAGGCGCGGACCGTGGCATCCACGTCGCGGACGATAATTTCGCGCAATTGGATCCGTTGGGAGCCGCAAAGGTACTGGCTGCGGCGATCGGCAAGGAAAAGTGCGATCTCGTGCTCACCGGCCTGCAGAGCGATGATCATGGGTTTGGGCAGACTGGCGTGCTTCTGGCAGGACTGCTGAACCTCCCCCACGCCACCATCATCATGCAGATCGAAGTACAAGACGGAAGAATGAAACTGAAACGAGAGCTGGAAGCGGGATGGTTCCAGTCACTCGAATGCCCCTTGCCAGCGGTGCTTTCGATTCAGTCTGGCATCAACAAGGTGCGCTACGCCACTTTGAAGGGAATTATGGCGGCGAAAAAGAAGGAGATTGCCACGGTCACGCGCGAATCGCTGGGCGTGGCAACTGAGCCGACACAAAAAATTGAAAAGATTTACGTGCCGACGAAGACGAAGAAGACGGAATTCTTGACCGGGACGCCGAAGGAAGCTGCGGCAAAGCTGGTAGAGAAGTTGAAGTTCGAAGCGCGGGTGATCTGACCATGAAAATCCTCGTTATCACGGAACAACGGCAGGGGAAGTGGAACAACACAAGCTTTGAGACGGTGGTCGCAGCGCAACAGATCGCCGCGGCAACAGCGGGAACCATTAGCGTGGCGGTGGTGGGCAAGGGCGTCACATCGCTGGCACAAGAATTGGCGACAAAAAATGTTGCCGAAGTGCTGGTCATCGAAAACGACCTGCTGGAGAACTACACGCCGGATGGATACTGCACGGCGCTGAAGCAGGTCATAGAGTCCGCAAAACCGGATCTGGTTTTATTTCCGCATACGTATCAGGTGCGCGATTTCGCGCCGAAGTTGGCGGCCATGCTGGGCAAAGGCATGGTGGGCGACTGCATCAGCTTCCGGAAGGATGGCGATAAGTTGGTGTTCGTTCGTCAAATGTTCCAGGGAAAAACAGCGGCGGACGTGACCTTCGTGGGCGCCACTCCGTGGTTCGCATCGTTTCAGTCGGGCGCGTTTCGCGCGGATTTGCTGGAGGCGCATCCGGGTGGAAAAGCTCCTGTGAATGCGGCGAAAGTGGAGTTGAAGCCGGAGGACATTCGAACGAAGCCGCTGGAATTGTTCAAGGAAGCAAAGTCCGCGGTGGACTTGACGCAGGCGCCGTTGATTGTGGCAATTGGCCGCGGGATCAAGGCGCCAGAGAATATTGCGCAGGCAGAGGCGGTAGCCAAGGCGCTCGGCGGAGAAATTGCGGCATCGCGGCCAATTTGCGATGAAGGCTGGCTACCCATGGAACGGCAAATCGGCAGTTCCGGGCAAACGGTAGCGCCGAAGCTGTACCTGGCGCTCGGCATCAGCGGCGCCATTCAGCACGTGGTGGGGATGAAGGGCTCGCGCACCATCGTTGCGGTGAACAAGGATCAAAACGCGCCGATCTTTGAAATCGCCGATTACGGCATTGTGGCCGACATTTTCGAAATCATGCCCGCCCTCACGGAAGAGCTGCAAAAAGCAAGGGGCTAGTTCCTCGTACCACCAAACAGTTGTTTGGTAAAATATCTGCCATGCAACGGGAACAACTGGAAGCGGATGTATTGATCGTGGGCGCGGGGCCGGCGGGGCTGAGCTGTGCTCTTCATCTGGCCAATCTGATTAAGAAGCACAATGCCAGCGGGACGAAGCCGGAACTTTCCGCGGAAAATATTTATGTGCTGGAAAAAGGGCGCGAGATTGGTGCGCACCAACTGTCCGGCGCCATCATGAATCCGAAAGCGCTGGCGGAACTTGTGCCGGATTTCGAAAAAAGCGCGCCACTCGATACACCGGTGACAGATTCCGCCGCACTCGTTTTCACACGCAAATCCTCCTATCGCTTTCCAATTACGCCGCCACCCTTCAACAACGCAGGGAATTTTGTCATCTCGCTGAGCAAACTGGTGAAGTGGATGGGCGGTCTGGTGGAAGCCGCGGGTGTGAATGTGTTCAAGGAGTTTGGTGGCGCGGAGCTGATCTACGAGGGCAATGGAATTGCCGGAGTTATTACCGAGGACAAGGGAGTCGACAAAAACGGGAAGCCCAAAGACAACTACACTCCGGGATACGAACTGCGCGCGAAAGTCACCGTGCTGGCGGAAGGCCCGCGCGGATCGCTGACCAAGCAATTGGTCAACAAGCAGAAGCTGGACAACATCAATCCGCAGACGTATGGAATCGGCATCAAGGAGTTGTGGGACGTCCAGCCGGGAAAGATCAAACCAGGATTCGTGGCGCACACATTGGGTTGGCCTCTTTCGACCAAGATGTATGGCGGAGGATGGATTTACGGGCTTTCGAACAATCGTGTTTCCATCGGCTTGGTGATTGCCCTGGAGTACGCCGACCCGCGCTTTGATCCTCACGCCGCGTTTCAAACCTGGAAAACGCATCCGTTTCTGCGCAATCTTCTGGAAGGCGGAAAGCTGGCGCGCTACGGCGCGAAATCGCTGCCCTACGGCGGATGGTACGCGATGCCGCGCAATTATGTCGACGGCGGCTTGATTGTGGGTGATTCAGGGAGCTTCCTCGATTCACAGCGGCTGAAAGGCGTGCACCTGGCGATCAAGAGCGGGATGCTGGCGGCGGAAACAATTCTGGAAGCATTGAAGCAGGGCGATACCTCCGCGGAGACGCTCAAGATCTACAAAGACAAAATCGATCAGAGCTACATCAAGAAGGAAATGTGGAAGGTGCGGAACTTCCACCAATCGTTCCACAATGGGTTGCTGGATGGGTTGGTGCTCTCGGGATTGCAGGAAATTACCGGCGGTCACGGCCTAATTGATCCGATGTATTCGCAGCCGGGTTATGAGGCGTACCAGAAAATCCATGGCAGACCCGCGCCGGAACGATTCAAGGGCGATGGCAAGCTGACGTTTGACCGATTGACCGACGTCTACCACTCTGGAACGCGTCACGAAGAGGACCAGCCTTGCCACTTGAAGGTCGTGGACCTGAACGTCTGCTCGACACGATGCGTGGAGGAGTACGGAAATCCTTGCCAGTATTTTTGTCCTGCAGCGGTGTACGAAATGGCGAAGGAAGGCGCGGGCCTGAAGCTGAAGATTAATGCGGCGAATTGCGTGCACTGCAAGACCTGTGATATCGCCGACCCGTATCAAATCATCAATTGGACGGTGCCGGAGGGCGGAGGCGGTCCGAATTACGAAGGCATGTAGTGCCTGTGTTGCTTCGTCATCAAACGAAACCCAGAACACCCACGAAAGAGGTATCCCTCGCTTCGCCTGCCTGCCGCAGGCAAGCTCGGGATGACGAGGCGGTGAGAGCGGAGGACAGTTTTAGTTACGAACTGGGTGACCAGAGTTTGTGGAAGAAGGTGCGGACACGATTCCAGGCGGAATCATCGGCAGATTTTTTCGCAGCGTCTGCTTTCTGCATTGTGAGAACCGGCGCAGGCGGAGTGGCCTGAGCAACCACGGGGTCGCCTTCCACTTTGCCCTGGAAGATTAACGTAGGACGCACACGCGCGCGGCGCACCAGCACGATGAGATTGGGATCGTAGTCCTGCTGCACCTTGGCGTTGGCGTCATAACGCAGGGGCGGCATAAAAACCTGGTAGATGGGCTCTTCCTTATGCGGCGCGACCGCTTGGGCTTGTGGAGGATCAGCCGGCTTTGCTTCGGCGGCTTTCAGCTTCTGGTCCTCGGCGGTTGCCAATCCGCTGATCTGCGTGGAAATTCCGGCTGGCTTGGCGCTTAATTGAAGCTCGCAATTGCACTGGCCTGGTGAAGTACGCAACGTCTCCAATTGTCCATTGGCCAGCGAAACATCACCATTTTGTGGAATCAGCAGGCTCTGCCCGGTCAATTGCTGCTCGATGCGGACCGCGCCATTACCCGGGCGGACACACATGGTGCCTGCGGCATCCAGCCCGACCAGGAAATCCTCCGGCGCATTTCCGATGGAGATAGGATGCGCCTGAATTTGCGCGGTATAAATGGTGAGGCTAAGCGACCCTTCAATGCGGGCATGAATGGTGCCGCGGTCAAGTGCGATCGTGAGCGCGCCACCGGACTTCAGCACGGAAAAGTGAGAGGGCCCGCAAATGGTAATGTTGCCGCCCTCGACAAGGTCAATGTGCGCCTGACCGGATTTTACCTGGACCTCGCTGCCGCTTCGCAGAATGGTTTTCACCTGGCCATTTGCGGTATCCACGCTCATGGGGCCTTGCACGGAGATTGCTTCGCCTTCAATTGCCCCGACCGCATCGGCCAGCGGCGGATTGTCCGCGTGAGCCGGCCAGAGGTACACCATAGGCGCGGACAGGCAACCAGCCACGCAACAAATAGTAGCGAGGCGCCTGAATGACCGGAAGATTAGGGAAATCCGCAAGCTAACGAGCTCCATCCTGCTCAACGAGAGGCCAGCGCTTCTATATTATAAGAGAAGGGCGGAGAATGTCGTGCGATTCGGCTAGAGAAACCTCAATTCAGAAGTGAGGCTACAAAGGCGATTTTATGCAGCGGAGTGGGGCGGGAGTTCAGATGCTCGGAGGCTTGTTGTCGATGGGCCAGCGCTTAAACGCGAAGACCCAGAGCGCGACCACGTTCACCAAGGGAATCACGAAGAGGAGGGACCACAGTGGGGCGTGGCCGGTGCGTTTGAGGATTCTGATGATCGGGAACAAGATGATGACGATCCAGAAGAGAAAGGCGATCCAGAAGCCGGCGTTGAAGAAGGAACGGATGTCGATCGATTCCATGAGGGCCTCCATGACAAAGATGGAGCGAACGGGGCGAGCTTATCACGGTGCGAGTATTTCGGCGGAGCGGGAACTTGACCCCGGTCAAGGGAACAATTCACAGGGGTGAGCGCACCGACTCCCCAAGCCCGGGTGTGCCGAGTTTGCGGGAATCTCCCACCAATTCGCGCGAAGGCGAAGTGCGTTTGCTTGCGTTCTCTTCGGGCTTACTCTTTACTATAAGCAGATGGAAACCAGCGAAAACCGTCAAGAAGTGGCGCAAGAAGCCATTAGCGCCCACTACGACGTGCGTTTGCCCACGCTACCCTGGCACCGGCGGATTCAGATTCCGATCATTGCGGCGGTGGTTTATAGCGTGATCCGCGTTCTTGGGCCGACTCTGCGTTTCGAGGTGCTTGGCCGGGCAAATGTGGAGCGAATCTGGGGTGCCAAGCAGCCGTGCATCTGGGCGTTCTGGCATCGCTGCATCATTCCCATCGCGTGGTACGGCCGCAACCGCGGCATCGTGATCATGAACACGACGGCGTTCGACGGCCAATGGACGCGCAAAGTGATCGAGTGGCTCGGGTTCGGCACGGCGCAAGGAAGTTCTTCACGCGGCGGATTGCGCGGACTGGCAGTGATGGCGCAGCGCATCAAAGAAGGCCTGGATTGCGGATTCACGATTGATGGGCCGCGTGGGCCACGTTACGTGGCAAAAGTCGGGCCGGTGTTGCTGGCTCGAATGACCGGAGCGCCCATTCTGGTATTCCACGTCGCCGTGGAACACGGCACGACATTCGAAAAAACATGGGACCACTTCTGCTTGCCCTCCCTGTTTACGCGCGCGATTTTGGTTGGGTCGCCACCAATTTATGTGCCGCAGGACGCAGATGCCGAGATGATCAAGGTGAAGCACGAAGAGATGCAGAAGGCGTTGGAGCGCGTACGGGATATCACCGAAGGATGGTTCGCGTTGACGGAAGAGGAGCGCAATCGCTACCGCGCGGAGATCGGGCCGTAACCAGAAGCCACTTCATAAGTGGTAACCAGGAGGGAGCGGCATTCAGTAAGAGGGTTGGTTGCTCACCTTATTTAGCAGATTGGCAGTAGCCAAGCGCGCTGCTCAATTCCCGTCACGCTCGCCAAGTTTTACGGGAAGATCCAGCTTCTTCGCCCCGCGATAAAGGGTAATGGTCACGGTATCGCCGGGCCGCTTGCGGTTCAGAATGTAATCAATGTCAAACTGGTTGGAAACCTTCTGCCCTTCGATGCCCACAATCACGTCGCCACCAATCATGATGCGGCGCATGCCTGCCTGAGCGACCTTATCTCCACCGTGGATTCCTGCGGCAGCAGCGGGGCTGCCCTTGGTGGTTTGTTCCACGAGCAAACCCTCTTGGACCGGAAGATCCAGCGCCTCCGCCAACCATCCCGCCACTGGAATCGTGCGCACGCCGAGATAAGCGCGCCGGACTTTGCCTTCGGTCATGAGGTCATTCGCAATGAGCTTCGCGGTGTTAATGGGGATCGCAAAGCCAATGCCGGCGGTTGTGCCTGACGGCGTGTAGATCGCAGAATTGATGCCGATCACTTCGCCGTGGGTGTCGATCAGCGGACCGCCGGAATTGCCGCGGTTGATGGAAGCATCGGTCTGGATGGCATCATCAATAAAAGTTGTTTCGCTGGTTTGCACGGTGCGGCCCAGGGCGCTGACAACGCCGGTAGTCAGCGTGGACTGGAAGCCGAAGGGATCGCCGATGGCCAGAACTTTCTGGCCGACCTGAAGAGCGGACGAATCCCCCAGCGGAAGTGCGGCAAGTTGCTTGCCCTTGGGATCGATTTTGATCAGCGCCACATCGTTGCGCTGATCAGCGCCTATAAACTTTGCGGGGCCACGGGTTTTGTCACCCAGAATAACTTCGATGGATTGCGCGCCGGCGACCACGTGATAGTTCGTCAAAATGTAGCCGCGCGGATCAATCACAAAACCCGAGCCAGCACCTTCGACGGGAACGGCTTCCATGAAAAAGTCGTACTCGGTAGCCTTGGTCAGGATGTTGGCAACGGCCGGAGAAGACTGGCGATAGATGCGCACATTGATGGACTCTTCTTCCGTCAGGTGTTCATTGCGTTGTGGCGCGGGGGCAGGCAGTGCCGAAGAAGGCGTCTGCGCAGAAGATGCCGGGTTCTCGCCGAGGCGATGAGCTTCGACGTGGTTGGCTTGGCGAGGGCCATAACGCGCACCGATCCAAAACGCCCCCAAAACGAGAATCAATGCAATCGCCATGAGCCGCATTCGGCTCATATCATTTCCACGCGTCATTTCGGTCATCCCTCATCAATAGGGATAGTATAAGGAATTTCGAGGCAGCATACACGAAGAGCAAAGAGGCGCAAGAACCTCGAATCTGCGGAGCGAGGCAGGATGGGGAGAAAAGCAACGAAACAGGCGAATTAAGCCGCGATGGAAACGATTTTGGACTTGCGGCGAGGCTTGCTGGTTTGTGCGCAAAGCTCCCGCTCAGCCTGCAGCCAATCCTGCATGGGATCCCCGGGTGTGCAGCCGCGCTCCAGGTAAATGTGATATGCCCGAAGGGCGATATCGTCCGGCGTTGGCTGAGCTTTCGCCTTAGTGGCCTTTTTCACTGGTGCCGAGGAAGTGGTCCTCGTTTTCGGCATAACCATAATCCTCCAAACTTCTGAATCTATATTAGATGCCGGATTCAAAGGGCACGCCGTATAAATTATGAAGAACGTGCCGTTTCAGATAAGCCGGAAAAAACGAATCGAATGCAGCGGAGAATTTAATGCTTGCCAAGTCCGCGCACAGCAGTAAGCCACACAAAAACGAAGCTGGGGAGATTTGCGTTTCCCAAAAAAAACGGGGCGGAGAACAGGAAAGTTCCCCGCCCGATGGAGAGACAAAAGTTAGAAAGTGACTTTGGCGGTAAGCTGCGCAATTCTCATGTCCGTTGCAGCATTGGCGAATGCCCCGTAAGGAGACGTAGGCGGAGTTTGGGCCGTGATGACCTGTCCGAAAAATGGCGCGTTGGTGTTGGGATACGGCGTGCCATAGTTCGCGTGGTTAAACCAGTTGTAGGCGTTGAGTCCCAACTGGAAGCCTACGCGCTCCGTGATACGGAAGTTCTTCCGCAGGCTCATGTCGCCTCCCAGGAAGCCGGGGCCGCGAAAAGCGTTGCGTCCCACGATTGGCCCGGTGAAGTCCGTGGCGGGAGCGAATAAATAAGGAGCCTTGGAGCCGGTTCCGGCGATTCCGAAGCAGGCACTGGCGACGCAACTGCCGACGTTGGAAAAGTTCCTCTGAGAGAATTCCGGCTGCAAGAGAATCACGTTTTGGGCAGAAGGTGCGCCGGCAGAGGTAAGGTTGTTTCCCGCCAGGCCTCCGATTGTTGCTCCGTCGAGGACGCTAAAGGGGAAACCCGTGCGGTAGAACATGGTTCCAGAAAGCTGCCAGCCCCCGATGGCTGCATTAACGAGCCGATGGCTGCTTTTGAAAGGCAGTTCGTAGATATAGGAAGCGCTGAGTTGATGGCGAGCATCATAATCCGCCGAAGCGTAGTTGCCCCGAAGATTGTAAGGATTGAGCTGGGTCTGGATACTGGTGATCACTGAGAAAGGCAAAATGCCTGCGTTAGAAACTTCGTCCAAGGCATGGGAGAAGGTGTAGCCGAATGAAGCGGTCAATCCATGCCAAGCGTTGGTTTTAGCGGACAGCGTCAGGCCATTGTAGTTAGAGACAGCTCCGCTGGTCAGGAAACTCACATGGCCCACGCGGGGATCGGGAACGGTGGCCGGGAGAGTTCCAAAACCGAAGCTGTTCAGGTAATTGTTGGTGTAGAGTTCGTCAAACCCGTAATTTCCAACGTAGTTTGCGGACACAATCAGCTTTGGCCCCAAGGAATGCTGGATTTCCACATTCCACTCCACATACTTGGGATTAGAGAGACTGCGGGTCACGTCATTGACATTTGGCACCAACTGAGCACCAGTGGCAGGGTTAATACACTTTGGAGCCGCGGCCATATAGGTTGGCAGATTGCCGCCGTTGTAGTAGTTGCTGGTGAAGACGGAATTGCACTGCTGGACTAACGCGACACCACTCGTCGGAAATCCCGTGATCGACGGCGGATTGAGATCCCAAGCCAAAGTTCCCCCAGGGACGTTCCAGAGGTTCACTTGCGGGAAGTTGGTATCGATAGTGCTTAGAACTGTGCCCGGGTACAGGTCGCTGAACAGGCCTACTCCAGCGCGGATCACGCTCTTGCTATCCGGAGACCAGGCCAAACCGAAGCGAGGCTGAAATACGACTTTCTCAACGCCGGGGATGATTGAGGTCAGACCTGTCTGGAATGACTGGTTGTAGGGGATGTCCGCGCCGTGAGGCAATTCGTTGAAGGGGCTGACGGGAAGGCTTGCGCAGGCGTGCTGGCAGGCCCCACCTGAATTGCGGTCGGCCCTAAGCGTCAAGGTTAGTTTCAGCTTTGAATTGACGCGGTATTCATCCTGGAAATAAAGCCCGAAGGTGTAAAACGCAACAGGCTGGATAGGAGTGTTGGTGAAGTTGTACAGCGTGGAGCTTGCCACCTGGTCGGTAGCGAAACCCGCCAGCGTCGTTTGCACCACGGGATAATCGGCCAAATTGGAAGCCGTGTAATCGCTAATGTCGTCTCGCCGGAAGTTCACGCCCATCTTAAAGGAGTGATTGCCGCGGGTGACGGACAGGTCATCCACCAACCCCCATTGCGTCACGTTGCGACCGCTTGGATACTCAAAGCCCTGACCAAAGCCGCCGGGATTTCCTGAGCCGAATCCGATGTTGGTCAACGAACCGTCGCTGAACGCCAGATTGCCCGGGAAAACACCCAACGCTGGACTATTCGGATTAATGGCGCCAAAAATGGCCGAGTAATAAAGCACGGACCCGATGAAGTTATTGACCACCGTCGGGCTGAAGATATGCGTATAGTTCAGCTGGCCTTCGTTCTGAGGCTGCGTGCTGTTGGTATTAAAGATAGGATTGATCGTGTCTGTATAAGTTGGTTGGACACCACGGTCGAACCGCATGCGCCCAAAGACCTGATCAGAATCACTGAACTTATAGTCGATGCGAGCAGAAAGCAGCCACTCATTGTTTCCAGCGGAAACGGAATCGTTCCACGTTTCAGTACACGCGTCGTTTCCGCCTATGGATGCGGGTAGATTGTTGGCACTACAACTGCCGAGGTTGGGCGTAGCATTGGCGATGTTCGGCGCTCCGCTATAGAGCTTGAAAATATTCTGGTAAAAAGCTTGCGTCGCAGCATCCTGTGGAATATTGCCCAGGACGTAGCTTTCGAAAGCTGGCGTCGGGGCGCTCGCCGAATGGATAGAACCAAAAATGTACCGAATACCTTCGGTATTCAAAAAGAAGAACATCTTGTCTTTCAGGATGGGTCCACCGAGAGAAGCGGCCCACTGGTTATTGTTCTCGAAAGGGCGCGGAACCCCGGTCGCATTGGCTATGGGGTCATTGGCGTTGAGGTAGCGTCCCGTCCAGTTGTAAACCGCATCTCCGTGCCACGAATTTGTGCCGGACTTGGTGGTGTAGTCGATCTGTGAACCCGCCTGGCGTCCATACTGTCCCGTGTAGGCATTGTTGGTCACAGCAACTTCCTGCAGTTCATTTCCGCCGAGCAGAAGATTGCTGGCGCCAGAGTTGTTCAGGTTGAGGAAAGGGTCGTTATAGTCGTTGCCGTTAATGGTGAACAGATTTGAGGTGGCTGGCAATCCAAAGGTGCTGAAATTGCCGTAGCCGCCACCAGTGGCATTGTTCATGGTTACGCCTGGAGCAGTCTGCGCAACGTAAGTGACATCACCGCCAGGATTTGGAACTTCCTGAATCTGCTTGATCGCGTAACTGGTGGAAATATTGGCGTTCTCAGTCTGTAGCTGCGTGCCGTTTTCTGCGCTGACTTCCACGGTCGTAGAACTCGAGCCCACTTCCAGGGCTGCATTCACGGTGACGGTTGTGCCCAGCAGGACGGTGACGGATTGCGTGGTGGACTTGAAACCTTCCTTCGACACCCTGAGCGTGTATTGGCCCGGCTTTAGCAGAGCAAACACATAGTCACCGCTAGCGGAAGACGTCGCAGTGAAATTGGCGCCGGTCGCCGGGTTCGTGAGATTCAAAGTGGCTCCCGTGACCACCGCGCCGCTGGGGTCAGTAACTATCCCAGCTAATCCACCGGTGACAACCGATTGCGCGGCAAGGGACCAGTTCAGGCACAGACAAACTGCGAAACATAGGAGCGAGCTGGCTAGATACTTCTTTATCATCATGTTTTCGTTTCTCCCTTTTCAATTTCAAACCCAGAATCGACTTCTTTCCGTAGCCTGGACCACTCTGGGCACACCAGTCCCTCGCCATCCAAGATGGCATTCACGCCATTCCCACCACTCGCGCTGGCTTTTTTACAAATCTGAGAGCCCTAGCCAGAACCAACCAAACTACGCAGCAAACCACACGCAGGACCGACTCACTGAGGTGCCGCAGAATAGTGCAAGACGAGTGCCAAAATGGTATCCGTAACATTAATAAAATACGGAATTTACTGTGCCAGAAAAATGCGGGAAGTCAGCGCCCTCTGGAATTCTGAAGATTTCTACGGTTTCGAATAGTTCGGAGCCGAAAACCAACCTGAGGGACATGCGATCTACTTCGGGGATAGCTTGATCCTAATCCCAACAGAAACCAAAATTATCGAAGTGAGCTGCGTCTTGAAAAGGAAACAGCCCGCCAGGAGGACGGCGGGCTGTTCGAAGCAATCTTTTTGCGGAACTTCAGGCGACGGTGATTTCCTTGGCGAGATATACATCCTGAATTGCATTCAGGAGCTTCACCCCCTCCGCCATAGGCCGCTGAAACGCTTTGCGGCCGCTGATGAGGCCGGTGCCGCCGGCGCGCTTGTTGATGACGGCCGTGGCCACTGCTTCTTCGAAGTCATTGGCACCGGAAGCGCCGCCGGAATTGATCAAGCCTGCGCGGCCCATGTAGCAATTCGCCACCTGGTAGCGCGTGAGATCAATTGGATGATCGCTGCAGAGTTCGGTGTAAATGCGCTTGTCAAACTTTCCATAGCTGGAATTCCCGATGTTCAGGGCTTCATAGCCTCCGTTATTTTCGGGCAGCTTCTGCTTAATGATGTCGGCCTGGATGGTAACGCCGAGATGATTGGCTTGGCCGGTGAGATCGGCAGAGACGTGATAGTCCTTATCCTTCTTAAAGGCGGAATTGCGGAGATAGCACCACAGAACAGTGGCCATGCCGAGTTCGTGAGCCTTGGCGAAAGCGTGGCTGATCTCAATGATCTGGCGATCGCTCTGCTCCGAGCCGAAATAAATGGTTGCGCCAACGGCAGCGGCGCCCATGTCATAGGCTTCCTGAACAGTTCCGAACAGGATTTGGTTGAACTGGTTTGGATAAGTGAGCAGTTCATTGTGATTGATCTTCACGATGAAAGGAATTTTGTGGGCATATTTGCGGGCGACGGAGCCGAGCACGCCAAACGTGGAAGCCACGGCGTTGCAACTGCCTTCGATGGCCAGTTTGACAATGTTTTCGCCGTCAAAATAGTCGGGGTTTTTCGCGAAGCTGGCGCCGCCGGAATGCTCGATTCCCTGATCGACGGGGAGAATCGACATATAGCCCGTGCCGGCAAGACGTCCGGTGAAAAACATCCGGTGAAGATTGTTGAGCACGCGAAGGTTGCGGTCAGATGCCGCGTACACCCGATCGATGAAATCGGGGCCGGGAAGATGCAGCCGGTCCTTGGAAATTTTGGGAGACTTGAAGCCGAGAAGCGATTCCGCCTTTGAGCCCAAGTATTGTTCTACAGTAGAAAGAGTTGCGGTTGCCATGATGTCCTCCTAGTTAGTTTCGAATTCCCGTTGCCAGCATCGAGCCGGCGGCCTGGTCCACCAGCCAAAGCAATTTGCCATGGACAGGTTGTATGAACTGAGCCGGAAGCTGCTCCGGTTCGTAAGGACCTTCCAGAACCGCTTTCAATGCCAGAGCCTTGTCCGCTCGGGTCACGCAAAAGATCACACGGTTCGCTTGATTCGCGGCAGGAGCTGTGAGGGTGATGCGTTCGGTGAACAGCTTGCCAACCCAATTGCGAACCACGATGCGATTGGTGGCGTGTAACGCTCTGGTGCCCGGGAAAAGCGACAGGGTGTGACCTTCATCGCCCATGCCGAGGAGCACCAGATCGAAGCGAGGGTACTCGCCATCCTGCAGCTTAAAGTATGCGCGAAGAGCCTGTTCATATTCCAGTGCTGCTTTTTCCGTGTCCTTATATTCGCCTTTGATGCGCGTGATCTGTTCTGGCTTGACCAATCCCTTGGAGAAAAGGGTCTGATTGGCCATATGAAAATTGCTTTCGGGGCTATCGGGCGGCGCATGGCGTTCGTCGCCAAAAAAGAAGTGAAGTTCCGCCCAGGGAATCTTCGAGCTGTACGCGGGGTCGTCACTGAGCATGGCATACAGCGCTTTGGGAGTGGAACCCCCGGCGAGCGCAACGGTGAAAGTGCCTTTTTGCGCTATGGCTTCGTTCACCGACTTCAGAAATTCTTCCGCGGCGCGGCGCGTGACGGCTGCCGAATCCGGCAGGACAACCACTTCACGTTGGCCGGACCGCGTCATACCACAGAACCTGCCTTGGTAGTGACTCCAGGGGCGGCCACACGGCCGCGCACATCGATTTCCTCTTCGCCAATGCGCCGCCACCCGCGCCCGTCGCGCTCTAGCAATTCCTCGGCATCTATAGGTCCCCACGAGCCCGCGGCATAATTGGGGAATCCACGCGGCGGGAGGGCGTGCCACACGTCGAGGATCGGCTGGATCACGTTCCAGCCGGCTTCGACCATGTCGCTGCGCTGGAAGAGCGTAGCGTCTCCGGCCATGCAATCGCGCAAAAGCCGTTCGTACCCGGTGCCGTGCTCCATGCCAAAATAAGTTTTGTAGTCGAAGTCCATGTTGACCAAGCCGAGACGCATGACCGCTCCCGGAACCTTGGCGCCAAAACTGAGAGAAATGCCTTCATCGGGCTGAATGTGGATGACCAGACGATTGGTTTCGATATTCTTAACCGCGGTATTGCGGAACAGAACAAAGGGCGTTCGACGGAATTGGATCACAATTTCCGTGGCCCGCATGGCCAGCCGCTTCCCGGTGCGAAGGTAAAAGGGAACACCTGCCCAGCGCCAGTTGTCGATTTGCAGCTTGAGAGCCACGAAGGTTTCCGTGTTCGAATCGTGGGAAACGTCAGGCTCATTGCGATAGGCGACGACGCGCTCGCCATCGACCATCCCTTCTCCATATTGACCGCGAACCATGCTCTTGAGGACATCCTCGGGACTGAGCGGTTGGATGGCGTGCAATACCTCGGCCTGCTTGTTGCGCACTTCATCGGCGTCGAAAGAAATGGGAGGCTCCATGGCCGTCATGGTCAGGAGTTGAAAGAGATGATTGGGAACCATGTCTCGCAACGCGCCGGCAGTCTCATAAAAACCGCCCCGATGTTCCACACCCACAGTTTCGGCGGCGGTGATTTGAACATGATCGACATAGTTGCGATTCCAAAGGGGCTCAATGATGTTGTTGGTGAAGCGGAACACCATCACGTTCTGCACGGTTTCTTTGCCGAGATAGTGGTCGATGCGGTAAATCTGTTTTTCATCCAGAGTTTTCTTGAGGTCGGCGTTCAGTTGGCGCGCTGAGTCCAGGTCGTGGCCAAAGGGCTTTTCGATGATGACCCGGGTCCAGTGACCATTTTCCTCTTTCGTCAGCCCTGCGGCGCCCAGTTGATCCACGATCGTGGCGAAAAAGCGCGGTGCAACGGCGAGATAAAAGAATTTGTTGCCACCGGTGTTGTGAGCCTTGTCCGCCTCCGCAATTTGCGCCTTCAGTCTCTGGTAAGTCGCCGGGTCCTGAAAATCGCCTTTCACAAAATAAATGCGCTTCGCCAACTCTTCCCACATCTTCAGATCAATCGGGTCGGGCGCGAAATTCGGCATTTCCTGGCCGAGAGTCTTGCGGAAGGATTCCGTATCCAGATCGTTCCCGGCGAAACCGACGATGGCGAATTGTTTAGGCAGAATGTCTTCCTGCGCCAGATTGAGGAGTGCCGGAATGAGTTTTCGTTTGGTGAGATCGCCTGTAGCGCCAAAGATCACCATGACGCAAGGCTCAGCAGCGTTGGCAATTTCTGCGAAATTCGAACTCATGGAGCGATATCCTGTCTTCGGGCAGAGGAAGCCGCGAACCGCGCGGCCTCAATGACCGGATTTTTTCTCAACGTGACCTCCAAACTGGAAGCGCATCGCGGACAACAGCTTTGCTGCAAAGTCTCCTTCACCACGTGATGTAAATCGCTCGTAGAGAGCCGCACTTAGCACAGGCGCAGGAGCGGTTGATTCGATAGCGGCAAGAATGGTCCAGCGGCCTTCGCCCGAATCGGAGACGCGCCCGGAATAATGTTCCAGCGTGGGTTGTTCGAAGAGCGAAATGGCCGTCAAGTCCAAAAGCCAGGACGCGACAACGCTGCCGCGACGCCATACTTCCGCCACATCAGCTAGGTTGAATTCATATTGGTAGTGTTCGGGATTGCGCAGCGGCGTGGTTTCCGCGTCATCTTCCCGTTTCGAGTGGCCTGCGTTCGCATGTTTCAGAATGTTCAGGCCCTCGGCATAAGCGGCCATCAGCCCGTATTCAATTCCGTTGTGAACCATTTTGACGAAGTGCCCCGCACCGGACGGCCCGCAATGTAGATAGCCTTCCTCGGCCGTGCCAGGGGCTTTATCGCGACCGGGAGTCCGCTCGATATTCCCACGGCCGGGAGCAAGTGTTTTGAAAATGGGATCGAGATGCTGAACGATGTTTGTTTCGCCACCGATCATTTCGCAGTAGCCGCGATCGAGTCCCCAAACACCGCCGCTGGTGCCGACATCGACGTAGTGAATACCCTTGGCCGAAAGATCCTTCGCGCGGCGGATGTCGTCGATGTAGTAGGAATTACCACCATCGATCAGGATGTCGTCTTTCTCAAGCTTGGGCACTAACTGGGCAATGGTTGCGTCCACCACTGCAGCGGGCACCATCAGCCAGATCGCACGCGGTTTTTGCAGCTTGGCTACGAAATCATCGATGGAGGTCGCACCGGCCGCGCCATCCGAGGCCAACTGCTGAACCACCTCGGCACTCCGGTCATACACTACGCACTTATGGCCCGCCTTCAACAGGCGGCGAACCATGTTCGCGCCCATCCTTCCCAGACCGATCATGCCAAGTTGCATTGTGAAAGTTCCTCCGCGAAGTTTTGAGTCGCCTAGTGGCCCGGATCGTATGCAAACCAACCCAGGAGAAACGAACGGATCAGCTGCCGGTTAGGGCTAACGCACCCCAGCGGACTTGCCCGTGGCGTCGAGCAAAGTCTTGAACGCGTCGGCGAAGAGCTTCACGCCGTCCTCTAGCAGTTTTTGTGTAACTTCTTTCATGGAAATCCCGGCCTTTTCCAGATCGTGCATTACTTTCGCGGCACCCGGGACATCCTCGGTCAAACTGGGACGCAATTTACCGTGATCGCGGAAGGCATCGAACGTAGCCGGTGGAATCGTGTCCACGGTATCCGCGCCGATTAGTTCTTCAACATAGAGAACATCGCGATATTTGGGATTCTTGGTGCTGGTGCTGGCCCACAGCAAGCGCTGCGTCTGCGCACCCTTGGCCGCGAGCGCTTTCCAGCGCGGGCTGCTGAAGAGCTCCTGATACTTCTTGTAGGTAAGCTTTGCGTTCGCGATCGCCACTTTGCCTTCAATACTTGCAAGCAACTCCTTCGTGGCGCCGGTGGCGGTCTTCAGCTTTTCTTCGACCTTCGAATCCACCAGCGTGTCGATGCGGCTGACGAAGAAACTGGCAACGCTTGCGCAATGGCTGATGTCCAGGCCTTTTAGCGTACGCGCTTCGAGAGCGGCCAAGAACGCCTCGGCAACCTGTTCGTATGCGGACTGGGCAAACAGTAGGGTGACATTGATATTCAGCCCGTCTTCCAGAAGTTGGCGAATGGCGGGAACGCCGGCGGGCGTACCCGGAACCTTGACCATGAGATTCTCGCGACCGACAGTTTTCCAGAGGCGGCGCGCTTCCTCCATTGTGCCCTTCGTATCATTCGCGAGATAGGGCGAAACCTCCAGGCTGACGTAGCCATCGCGGCGCCGCGTGGATTGGTATACAGGTTTGAAAATATCGCAAGCATCCTGCACGTCGCGGATGGCGATCTTTTCGTAGAGACTTTTTGCGTCCAGTGATTTCGCTTCAGGCGATTGCAAAATATCGTTATAAAGAGTGCTTCCGGTGATGGACTTTTCGAAAATGGAAGGATTCGAAGTCATGCCGCGCAGACCGTCCGCATCAATCATTTTCTTCAGCCCGCCGCCGGTCAGGAGGTCGCGGCGTATATAGTCCATCCAAGGCGACTGGCCGTATTCAAGCAATCCCTTCAAGGGATTAGTGCCGGCAGTGTTGGGAACTGTAACCGAAGTCGTCATAAAACTTCTCCTTTATTTAATACCGGGCCCGGGTCACCTATTGTACGCCCATGGGGAAGGGCGCGAATCCAGATTTCAGCTTTTTAACATCTTCTCCTCGAGCGCATGGACCTTCGCAAGCCGGCGCACGTGGCGTTCTTCATTCGTGAACTTTGCCAACAGGTAAGCACGCACGACGTCTTCAGCGAGTTTCTCACCAATCACCCGCGAGCCCATCACCAGCACATTCATATTGTCGTGTTCCACGCCCTGATGTCCGGAATAAGTGTCATGGCAAATTCCGGCGCGGATGCCGATGAGTTTGTTCGCGGCGACGCTGGCGCCGATGCCGCTGCCGCAGATCAACACGCCACGCTCGGCCTTGCCATCAAGAACCGCACGGCCGACGGCTTCCGCGAAATCCGGGTAGTCCGAAGGATTCTCGTTGAACGCTCCCACGTCCAGCACGGAATGGCCAAGGCCGCGAATCAAATCCCCCATGGCATTCTTCAACTGAAAACCGGCGTGATCGGAGCCAATGACAATTTTCATTTGTACTCACTTTCCTAGCAGTTCTTTTGCAGCGGCGACAACGTGCTCCGCATCGAAACCAAATTTCTTCAGCAAATCTTTCAGCGGCGCAGAGGAGCCGAAGGAGTGCATGCCGATCGCCTTGCCCTTCAGGCCGATGTAACGTTCCCAACCTAAGGTCGCGGCCATCTCGATTGAAACGCGCGCGGTGACGCTCGAAGGTAGAACAGATTCCTTGTAGGCAGCGTCTTGCGCATCGAACAATTCCCAGCACGGCATACTGACGACACGTGCCTTGATACCTTCAGCCTTTAATTTTTCGTAGGCAGCAACCGCCCATTGCAACTCACTGCCCGTGGCCAGAAGAATGACTTCCGGCTTGCCACCTTCCGCGTCCGCCAGTACATACGCTCCCTTTGCGGCGCCAGCGGCAGGTGCATATTTCGTGCGATCCAGCGTGGGCATGGCCTGGCGGCTGAAGACCAGCGTCGACGGGCCTTCGGTATGTTTCAGCGCAGACTTGTATGCTTCCGTCACCTCGTTGGCATCGCCCGGACGAAAGACCAGCATGTTGGGCATGGCGCGAAACGCGGCCAACTGCTCGATCGGCTGGTGCGTGGGGCCGTCTTCACCCACGCCTATAGAATCGTGCGTGAAGATGAACAGGACCGAAGCTTCCATCAGCGCCGCGAGCCGCATGCTGGCCCGCATGTAATCACTGAAGTTAAAAAATGTGGCGGAGAATGCTCGTAGACCAGTCAGGCACATACCATTAACCGCGGCGCCCATGGCATGTTCGCGAACACCGAAGTGCACGTTGCGGCCCTCGAACTTCACCGGGAAGAAATCGCCTGCGCCCTCGAACGTGAGATTGGTCTTGTTGGATTTCGCCAGGTCTGCGGATCCCCCCACCATCCAGGGGATATGTTGCGCAAGAACATTCAGGACTTTGCCGGAACTTTCACGCGTGGCCATACCCTTAGCGTCCGCCGCAAACACGGGCAAATCCTTATCCCAGCCATCCGGTAGCTGGCATTTCTGGATTTTTTCGAGCTGATCGGCGAGCTCCGGATATTTTTTCGAGTACGCCGAGAAAAGGTCGCGCCACTTCGCATGGTTCTGTGCACCACGCGCTCCGATGCCATCTTGGAAGTGCTGATACACGCCATCGGGGACGAGGAATTGCGCGTCCTCCGGCCAACCGTATGCTTTCTTCACCAGCTTGACTTCTGCTTCTCCGAGTGGCTCACCATGCGCCTCGTAAGAATCCTGCTTGTGCGGTGAGCCATAGCCGATGTGGCTATCCACCACGATGAGCATGGGCTTGTCACCGTGCGCGAGAAAATCTTTGTAAGCCCGCGAAAGCTGCAGCAGGTCGTTCGCATCGGCCACTCGTGTGACGTGCCAGCCATAGCCGACGAAGCGCGTCATCACGTCTTCGCTGAAGGACCAGCTCGCCGGGCCATCCAGCGTGATGCGATTGTTGTCGTAGATCCAGCACAGGTTGCCGAGTTGCAGGTGGCCGGCCAGAGACGCGGCTTCTCCAGCGACACCTTCCATCATGTCGCCATCACCGCACACGGCATACACGCGAAAATTGAATAGATCGAAATCGGGACGATTGAAATGCGTGGCCAGCCACTTGCCGGCAATAGCCATGCCGACGCTGTTGCCCACGCCCTGGCCGAGCGGGCCGGTGGTAGTTTCCACGCCGGTGGTCATGTGGGATTCCGGATGGCCGGGGGTACGGCTGTCCAACTGACGGAAGAGCTTGATCTGATCGAGGGTAACTGAGAGTTCCTTCTGCACTTCCTCTTTGTCGTTGACGTCCTTCACTCCGGCGAGGTGGAGAATGGAATAAAGAAGCATCGAGGCGTGGCCGGCCGAAAGGACGAAGCGATCACGATTGGGCCAGTGCGGCTCGGCGGGATCGTAATTCAAGAAATATTGCCAGAGGGAGTAAGCCACGGGAGCCAAACCCATCGGCGCGCCTGGATGTCCGGAATTGGCTTTTTGGACGGCGTCGATCGAAAGCGTTCGGATGGTATTGATGCAAAGTTGATCGAGGGTACTCTGCTCGCTCACGTTAACTCCCTCGTGGGATTCACTTACCCGTTGAACTGATCCAGCCATTGGATGCTCCTCCATGCGAAAAGGAGTCAGAATTGTACTGCAAAAGGGAATGAGTGTCTGCCCGGTGCTTACTTGAAGGAAAGTGCAAAACAAAATGGTGCGGCTGGTCGGACTCGAACCGACAACGGGGAAATCCCCAGCGGATTTTAAGCCCGCCGCGTATGCCAATTTCGCCACAGCCGCACCGGGCGTTTACGCGGCAGCAACAGAATAGCATGCCCGGTGGGAGATATTGCTTCAGGGCCAATAATGCGTTGGAACAGCAAGACTTGCCGATTCCGATTTATAGATGGCACCCGATAGTTGGACTCCTCGATATACCTGAGGATGGTGATGCCAGGGTTGGCGATCGCGTCCTGCTCAAACTAGGAATTCTTGGCAAGGCTGATGCTAAGCCTCACGGAATCAAGCTGCTAACAGGGGGCACTGAGGAGTGACTTTGGTCACAGCCTAATGTGATCGTTCCCCATACTCTGAAGTCGTGAGCCAATGACACATGGAAACCCCTATACCCCTTCCCGAACAGCCTGAGCTTCCAGCAGTTTTGCCATGCGCCATTGCTATCGCCAAGCCGTCTGTAAAACCCAAAAAAAGACTCATCAAGCGCACCGAGGCCGACCGTTCGCAGCTCTACCGCCGCAGTTTCCAGGGGGCGTTTCTCATTCTCAATTTATGGCTGGGTGTGAAATTTTATTCATGGGTACGGCAATTCGAAGTTGGGGTTATCGATGCGAATCTGCACAGGCCGCCGGGAGTTGAAGGCTGGCTGCCGATCGCCGGGCTGATGAACCTGAAGTATTGGCTGCTGAGCGGGCAGATTTCCGCGGTGCATCCGGCGGCGATGTTTTTGTTGATCACATTCCTGGCCATGGCCTTTCTGTTTCGCAAAGCCTTCTGCAGTTGGCTCTGTCCGATTGGGACGCTCTCCGAGTATCTCTGGCGGGCGGGCAAAAAATTGTTCAAGCGGAATTTCTTTCTTCCGCGCTGGCTTGATCTGCCTCTTCGCGGGCTGAAATATTTCCTGCTGGGATTCTTCGTATGGGCCATTTCCACGATGTCCGCCGTCGGGATTCGCGACTTCATGCGCAGCCCGTACGGATTGATCGCGGACGTGAAAATGTTGAATTTTTTCCGGCACATTGGCGAAACCGGCTTGATTGTTTTGGGAGTCTTTGTGGTGGCTTCGCTCTTCGTTCAGAACTTCTGGTGCCGGTTTCTTTGCCCATACGGTGCCCTGCTGGGATTAACTTCCTGGCTGAGCCCGACGCGAATCCGGCGAAATGCTGAAACGTGCATTGATTGCGGCAAGTGCGCAAAAGCATGCCCGTCGGCTCTTCCTGTGGACAAACTCGTGCAGATTCGGTCGGTCGAATGCACAGGTTGCCTGGAGTGCGTGGCGGTTTGTCCCGCGCAGAACGCGCTGGCGATGAGCTTGCCGAATCTGATTGCTCCGAAAACGAAGCCAGCGACTCTACCGGCATGGGCCATGGCTGCGGGAATTGCCGTCCTGTTCCTGGGCGTCGCGGGTTTTGCGAAACTAACAGGGCATTGGGATTCCGCCATACCCACCGCAGTGTACGAACGGCTAGTGCCAAACGCCGATCAGGCCGCGCATCCGATGCCGGGAAGGTGAAACACATGAGTACACCACCGCAGCTTGGCAAGAATCAGATGCCCGCCAGCGAGGTACTGCGTTTAGCCGAGCTCGTCAGCTATCAGGACGGCACAGTCGTCAGCCGCACGCTGATCAAGCATCCCACCGGCACGGTGACTCTGTTCGCCTTCGATGCCGGTCAGGGCTTGACGGAGCACACCACCGCGTTTGATGCGCTTGTTCAGATGCTCGACGGCAAAGCCGAGATCACGATCTCCGGCAAGCCCTATCACGTCGAAGCGGGCGAAGCGATTCTCCTGCCCGCAAATCAGCCCCATGCGCTTGCGGCGCTTAGTCCTTTCAAAATGCTTTTGACCATGATTCGCTGCTGACGAAAGTGCTTATCCCAAGTGCTCGGGAGTGTGTCGCCCATCACCCGAATTGTCACCACTCCCTGTGATATAAAAGCGCATTGCCATATCTGAAGAAGCTTCACCTACGCGGTGAGGAGCGCAAATCGTGAACAACCGTCTTCGTGCCGTGCTTTTAGGAGTCGCATTGATCAGTCTGACGGCCCTGGTGCCGACGCGCTCAGTCGCGCAATCTTCCGGCAACTCCGCCCCCGTGCATGTCTGGCAAGACACCGTGGAGTTGCCCACTTACGAAGAAGGACTCCCCGACGAAAATCCGCCCTTCGATCAATTCGTCAGCAACGGCAGGTACAACTATCCCTATACGATGCGTGAGAATTTGACCAACCACGTCGCGCCGCGTCAGTGGCGCACCTTGAATCTCGAGAATGAGTATCTGAAGTGCGTGATCTTGCCGGATTTGGGCGGTCATCTCTATCGCTGCATCGACAAGCGCAACGGTGCCGATCTGTTCTACGCGAATCCCTCTCTGAAATTCGCGCGAATTGCTTATCGAGGTGTCTGGGCAGCGTATGGAATCGAATTCAATTTTCCGGTTTCGCACAACTGGATGACCGCTTCGCCCGTCGATTTCTCGACTTCCACCGCTGCGGATGGCAGCGCGTCCGTCTGGGTCCGGAATATCGATCGCGTTTACGGCATGGAATGGTGCGTGGAGCTGACGCTGCATCCCGGGCAGACGGTTCTCGAGCAAAAGACCACGCTCTACAATCCCGGTGCCGCACGACATCGGTTTTATTGGTGGACCAACGCCGGCGTTCAGGTCTGGGACGACTCTCGCCTGTATTACCCGCAAGACTTCTCCGTCACTCACGGATTCGTGGATTTGGATACCTGGCCGGTTGACCGCACCGGAACGGACCTGAGCATCGTTGGAAATCATAAATTCGGGCCAGTCTCGCGCTTCAGCTATGCGAGTAACGAACCGTACATGGCGGTCTACCATCCGAAAACCAACGCCGGCGTGGTGCATTATTCGACGCGGACCGACCTGCCATCGAAAAAAGTGTTTTCCTGGGGCAGCGACGCCGAAGGTCTGGATTGGCGCAATGCACTCTCGGACAATCACAGCGCGTATGTCGAGATTCAGGCGGGACTTTTCCGCGATCAGGAAACCTACGGCTTCCTCGACCCGCAGCAGGCTATCCACTTCACCGAGATTTGGCTGCCAGTCCGGGAGATTGGCGGAATCACCCGCGCGAATCCCAACGCTGCTTTGAATCTGACTCGCGTGCCATCCGAAAAGCCTGAAGTTGTCGCCCTGGAAGTGGCACTGAACGTCACGCGGGACTATCCAAACGCAAAAGTACAGATTCTTGATGGATCGCAAGCCATTGCCACGGAAACTGTGTCGTTCACGCCTAAATCCACCTTCCGCAAACAGTTTCCTGGCTTGCCATCACAGAAAACGTACACCGTCACTCTGGCCGATGGGTCCGGCAAAACCATCCTGACGCACACGGAAGGGAAGTACGATTTTTGGCCCAAGTCCGAAGTCCCGAAAGAACTGCCCCCGGCCTACGTCTATCCTCCAGCCGAGAAGCGCACGGAGAACGATTTCCTCGAACTCGGCATGGAACAAGAACGAAATGGCGAGGTGCTGCAGGCGATATCCACATATCGGGAGGGCCTGAAACGTTTTCCGGAAAGTGTGGTGCTCCATCGCGCCACGGGACGCCTGGATGTGGGGTTGAAACAATATGCTGACGCGACCGCCCAGCTTTCTCCTGTCCTCACGCGCATCAGCAACGACAAAGAAGCTTCTTATTACCTAGGTCTCGCTTACGTTGCTACGGGCGAATTGCACAGAGCGCGACGTGCCTTTGAAGTGAGCGAGCAGTACGGAACGTTTCGATCTCCGTCACTGTTTGAGTTGGCCGCGCTGGATGCTCGCCAAGGCGAATTGAAGAAAGCGCACGAGAAGTTGTCCAAGGCCTACACCGAATTCGCCGATGCCGCGCGGTTGAATGATCTGGACGTTACAGTATTACGCCATCTCGCCAATGATCCGGCCGCGAAAGAGCATCTCAAAAAGTTGCAACTCGTCGATCCAGCCAACACTTTCCTGCGATACGAGGCCGCGCGACTGGGCCAAGACGACCCTGCTCTTTGGCAGCATCTCGCAGCGGACCCGGAACGAATCCTCAACATCGCGGTGCTGTATATGCACTTCGGCTTCTATGCCGACGCTGTGGAGATTTTGGCGCGAGGGTATCCATCAGGAACAGCCGTAATCAGCGAACCTGGCATGCCGCGCCCGGAAGTGTATCCCTTGCTTGCTTACTATCGCGCTTACTGCCGCGAAATGCTGCACCAGGATAGCAGCGCCGATTTTCGGGCGGCCGCGCAAATGCCAACAACGTATGTTTTTCCGAACCGGCCGGAATCGCTGGACGTGCTCAAAAGCGCGATTGCCGCGAATCCTAAAGACGCTAACGCCCATGCCTTGCTCGGCTCGCTGTACATGTCTGGCGGCATGCAAGATGCCGCGATGGCCGAGTGGAATGCCGCCCGCGAATTGAATCCCGCGATTCCTGCGCTGCTCCGGAATATGGGCTACACGGTTCTGTATTCGAAGCAGTCTCCGGAACGCGCCATCGAATACTTCACGGAAGGCACCAAGTCCGATCCGCAAAATGCGGAGAATTATCTCGGCCTGGAACGCGCACTCCGCGCAGCAGGACATTCTCCAGAAGAACGCGTCGCCGCTCTCCAGAAGTTTCCTGGCCAAAATCCCCCGGCAGCGCTGATTTTTGAACTTGCGCGAGATTTGGCCGATGCCGGGCGCTACGACGAAGCGCAAAAAGAACTGGCCACACGGTTTATTCCACTCGAAGAAGGAGGAGCCAGCCAACTCGACGTGTACCTGGAGATTAAGCTGAAACAAGCCCATGCGCTCGCCACCAACCATCATTGCGACGACCTGCGGAACCTGATCCAGCACTTGGGCGACCCTGTCCCTCAGCTTTCGCTCACCAAAGAAGCTCTAGACCTCGCGCTTCATTCCCAGCGCGTGCAGAAAGAAATCACTGAGGCGCAGGCTTCGTGCTCGAAGTGACAGGCGAAACTCAGCTTCGAAAACGATCGATCTGGCGGCACTGTTCGATGACTGCTTCTAAGAATCGCTCCGTGCGCGGCCAGCCATAGATTTTGACTTCCATCTTGTCCGCCAGGCGGTTAGCAATCTGCGTGGCCATGGTGGTGCGCACCGCGGGTTCCAGAGAATCTCTGCGATTCAGAAACGTCTCGATCAGCTGTACTTCCTCCAGCGTGACTTTGGAGGCGTCGATGGGTGGTAAGGTGTCGTCGGTTTTGGTTTCCACGTAAGGACGAACGCCTTCCAGTGTTTTTTCGTGAACCACCACAGTGCCCGCCACGAAATCACCCAGGCGCTTGCTTTGCCGGCTTAGGAAAATGCTGATCAAACCGATGCCATACATCGCCGGCAACATATCAACTAGCCGCAATGCGTTTCGGACAATCGCCTCGTACGCCCCAATGGGCCGCCCGTCATCCTTGATCACGCGGACCTGCGCGTATCGTTTGCCGGGCGTCTGCCCATTCCAGAAAATCTCGAACAGAGCAAAATAGCCGGAGTTCAGCAGGAACAGGAGAATAAAAATGATCGCAACAACCCATTGCGGTCCCAGTCCGCCAAACGCAGCCACCCCAATGCCGATAATGCTGCCCGCGATGAGAACAAAAAATGCCAATACGAACTGAATCGCTGTGTCTGCGAGGATGGCCAGGAAGCGGCTGCCTAATCCGGCAATGGGATACTCCAGCGCCGTTTGTTCCGGTGTGTCGATGGTAAGCTTGTCCGAGGAATCCATCTGATGATCTCCACCCGCTGGATTGAAAAGCGCCGTCCGCACTGGAACCGGCTCGAACAGCTGGTCAATCTCAGCGGACGCAGCGGTGTTTCCGGCCTTACCCCCACCGATCTTCAGGAGTTAGCCCTATTATATCGACAGATTGCCGCGGACCTTTCCAGTGTTCGCGAAGATTCCACGAGCACCAACCTGGCCCACTACTTGAACCAGTTGCTTGGCCGCGCCCACAACATCATTTACATGGGACGCAAAACCGAGAGTCGCAACATCCTCACCTTTTACCGCTACACCTACCCGGCGATCTTTCGGGAAACGATTTCGAATACGCTGGCGGCCTTTCTTATTTTTCTGTGCGCCGCGGTCGCCGGGTGCCTGCTAAGCATTAGCGATCCCTCGTTTCCGCGTCATGTTCTCGGCCCTCGCATGATTCAGAGTATCGAGTCGCACAAAATGTGGACGGAATCGATTGTGACCGTCAAGCCGGTGGCCTCCAGCCAAATCCTTACGAACAACTTGAGTGTGTCGATCCTCACGTATGCGCTGGGGATCACCGGGGGGATCGGCACTGCCTGGATGATGCTACTCAATGGCCTGCTTATCGGCGTAGTTGGAACAGCCTGCTGGCAGGGGCATATGAGTCTACCGTTGTGGAGTTTTGTGGCCGGCCATGGGGTGCTGGAATTGCCAGCCATCTTCATTGCCGGTGGAGCAGGTTTTATCATCGCTCGCGGATTGCTGTTTCCCGGCGCGTTGCCGCGAGGGGAGTCCTTGGTCCGCGCCGGCAAACAAAGTGCCCAACTCTTCTTTGGGACGATTCCATTGTTGTTGATTGCCGGATTCATCGAGGGCTTTATTTCCCCATCCGATTTGCCCATCGGCATGAAGTTTGCTTTGGCCGCGGGACTGTTCACCTTGTTGGTTCTGTATTTATCGGTTGTCGGCAAGGCGCAAAAGGTCGAAGCAGAAAGTGATCGATTCGATCGGGTGGAAGCCGCTAAATCAGACTCCGGTCTTTCGCCATCAAGTATTGGTTGACGACCGCGGTCGAAAGTTTCGAAGGCTCCACTTCCAGAGTCAGCGCTCCCTGCTGTCGCAACGTGCGCAAGAGCAAATCGCGCCGCTGCACAATTTCCATTGCCGCGGTCTGGCGAAACATTTGCCGCGCGTTTTCCGGACGCTCCTTGACCATGGTCCGTAATTCCGGCTGGCTAATAACAGTGAAGAGCACTAGATGTCTTTGCGCCATGTGCATCGCGCTTTCGATCACTTCCGGTGTCGTTGCCGTTTCCGCCAGATCGGTCATCCACACAACCAAGCTACGCCGTTTTTGAAGCATGGACAAAGTTTCCATGGCTCGCCGGTGGTCCGCTTCCAGTTCTTCGGCGCGTACTATCGCCAGTCCGTCCAGGAGCGCGCGGATCTGTCTCGAACCGCGGCCCGGTGGTAGGCGCTGCAGGATGCGCCGCCCGTATCCCAACATGGCCACGCGATCGCCGGAATACAATGCGACCTGCGCCAAAGAGAGTGCTGCCCCCACGGCGTAATCCAGCTTACTCAGTCCCTTCACGCGCGTGCGCAACAGCCGTCCAGCATCCAGCACCAGCCATACCGTCTGGCTGCGCTCGGTCTGGTAAGACTTGCTGATCAGTTTGGCGCGCCGGGCTGTCGCGCTCCAGCAAATGTCGCGCCACTCGTCGGTTTCCCGGTATTCGCGCAGGCTTTCGAATTCGCGTCCCTGGCCTGGCTGGTGCTTGTACCTTTTTTCAAGGGCAATCTGGCGGCTGCGAATCAGGTAAATCGTGTCCTTCTTCGATTCCTGAAAATTGGGATAAATGCGAATGGTCTGTTTTAGCGATGCGACGGCCCAACGCTCGGCCAATTGCCAGGGCGATTGGTAGCGAAAGAATGTCTCGCCAAAGTGCATGTCACCACGCTCGCGGGGGCAAATAGAATAGGTTGCGGTCTGCAAACCGCCAGCCGGAACGCGCAGGTCCACCTCTGGGATTTCTTTGCGCAAGCCGAGCGGCGCCTCTTCCTGAGCGCGCAATAAAATATTGGATTTTCCACGGTTGAGAAATTCCAACTCCGCTTCCGCGGGTTCGCGCAATTGCAGTGTGGAATGCCACACCCGTCGTACTTCAATTTCCTCAGGTTTCGGGAGTCTTTTCAGGTCCACCGCCCACAGAACAAGTACAAGGACATCCCACAGGGCCATTCCCAGTAGATATTTTGAATTCGTCCAGGCCGGGCCGATGAACACCATGCCAACCAGCAATAGCAGGAAGAAGCGACGCCCGAAGGCCACGCCCCACTTTCCTTTTGCTTTGCCACGAGCGCCGATGGGCGCGGGAGCAAGCTGTGTCGACTCCGTCATTTCGGTACTTCCACTGCCTTCACCACGTCCCGCACTACCTGATCAGGAGTTATGCCTTCCAGGTCCGCTTCAGGCTTGAGCACCAACCGATGGCGCAGAATCGGAAGCGTCGCGGATTTCACGTCATCGGGAATCAGAAAATCGCGGCCCTCAATGGCCGCCAGCCCTTTGGCGAACAGCATCAAGCTGATCGCCGCGCGCGGACTGCCACCCAAACTAACGGATGGCCAGTTCCGTGTGCGCCCCACCAACTTTACGATGTACTGGAATAGCGCCGGCTCCACCTTCACTTGAGCGGCTTCCACTCTTGCCCCCATCAGCGCTTCGGGTGCAACCGTCTCGAAGGCCACCTTTTTCAACTCTCGCGAGTCGAATCCATTCTGGACGTTCTCCAGAATTTGCACTTCCTGCTCGCCGCTCGGATAGCCGATGCGGATTTTAGCCAGGAAGCGATCCAGTTGCGCTTCGGGCAGCGGATAGGTGCCTTCGAACTCCACCGGGTTCTGCGTTGAGAACACGGTAAAAAAGGGAGTCAGTTCATAGCTGGTGCCGTCAATGGTGACTTGGCGCTCCTCCATCGCTTCCAGCAGCGCGGACTGCGTTCGCGGTGGCGTGCGGTTGATCTCATCGACGAGAAGCAGGTCCGTGAAAATAGGTCCACGATGCAACGCAAACGCACTGGTGCCCATGTTGAACACGTTTGCGCCAATCACGTCGGCGGGCATCAGGTCTGGCGTGCATTGCACGCGCTGAAACTTCAGTTGAAAGATGTTGGCGAGGGCCTTCACGGCCAGCGTTTTTGCCAATCCCGGCACGCCTTCGACGAGCGCATGGCCGCCGACCAACAAAACCAGCAGCAAGTGGTCCAACACTTCCCGCTGGCCTACAATCACTCGACCCAGTTGGCCCCGCACATGCGTTGCTAATTCCTGCGCTTGACTCATTCCGCTTGCCCCTTTTCTTCTGGCGCGTTCCGGATATCCAGGCGCGCCGCGTACTGGTGAAGGTCCTGCACAATTTCCAAGGCTTCCTCGTCGTTCACGTCCAGCGTTCTTGAGTTGCGGTCCGCACGAGCCAGGGTCCCTAACAATGATTGTTCTTCCCAGCCCAGGGTGCGGCTACTCACACGGGCCAACTCCGCCACGGTGGCGTTGGCCGTCAGGCCCAGTTGTCGAGACAATTGGAAACGCAATCGCCGGTAGGCCACACGCACCGCCGCCGATCCGGCGTGAGCCGAAGTATAGAGGTCACCCAAGGTATCCACAAACTCCAGCGGCGACAGGCGAGAAACCTTTCTTGGCATGCGAATCGTACCGTACCGCCGGGAATAGGTAACCAGCACAAACACGAAAACCACGGCCAACTGTGCAAATACCCACGGAAGCGGCGTTTTGCCCACGTATGCCCAGAAATCCCCGCGCGCGCCGTGGAAATATTCATCCCATAAAATGCGTTTGCCCTTCAGTTCGCCAATGGAATTCAACAGCAACGCAAGATTTCCCGGCTCCTGGATTCCGCGGTTTGTCAGCGGAGACGGCGAGCCCCACCACACAATGGTCCCTTTGCCCACGCCGTAAGTCACAACCGCGGCGGTATCTTTATTGCCGTAGACGGCAATTTGGTCCACCTTTGCCGGGTGCCAGTCGATTGGCGGGGCCATGGAAATTTCGGGAGCTCCGGCAGTGAGCGGTGAGGGCAGCAGAGCCGGAAATTGCGTCTCACCCTCTGCGTCGTCGATCTCTGTAAACTTCTGGCCTCCCGGAAGAAACTCAGATACGTCATCACCGGTAGCCACGATGCGGCCACCGCGCTCCAAAAAGTGGCGAAGGGCGATGGATTCTTCGGGTGTTGCGGGCTGCATCGGATTGGCCAGAATCAGCACGAGATTTTTTGGATCGCCTTCCAGTTCTGTCGGGGCTCGGTCCCACCGGTGAACGTCATAGCCCAATTCGTTGAGGAGCAAGTAAGCGGCCTTGGCTCCGTCCCACGAAGTTGAGTAGCTGGAAGGGAAGCCTGTGCGGGTGCCACGGCGGCTGGGAGTGAGCACGGAAGTGGCAATCGCCAGGATCAGCACTAAAATTCCCGCGCCGATCAGGATGGAACGGTCGGTGCGATCGAGGCTTGCAGGCATCCCATCTTCTCCATCTGTTCTTTGGTTCCAGCCCACTCGGCAGCGGAAACCGGACGGTATCCGTACCAAATCAATTCGAAACTGCGGGTAATGCTCTGCAATACACCTTGTTCTTTGGGATGTTGATCCAGAAGCCGCAAGGATTCGCGCGGCGTCCGGGCACGGTCCCGCGGCAGAATCCGAATATCCTCCAGATGCGCCACAGAAGCCCAATAGGAGCAATGGACCGCTTCGCGAAAGTCGCCGCGATCCGCCGCGGCCAGAGCTTCCTGCACCCAGTGGCGAGCGTCGCTCGTCGTTGGTTCCACTTCTGCCCGAAAGTCTTGCGATTTTGCAGATTTGATCAGCCACTGGTAGATCACGTAGAAGAGCAACACCACGGCGAGAAATAGCACACTCCAGGCCAGCGCGTTTCCCATTTTGTGGCTGATGTGCAGCATGTTCAGCAGCCGCATGATGTGCTCGAAGATCCAGCGGTTGATTCGCGCCTTCATCAGATCCCAGGCAGATGGCCCTGAAGCTTCCCGGAACTCCCCGCGATCGAGGATTTTCTTCAGTTTGCCTTCAGCATCCGCCGTGTTGGCGCCGGGGGAGGGAAGTGAAAGATCTGCGGCTTGCTGCTGCATCGCTTTTAACCGATTTTCCAGTTGTGCCGCGGTGGCTTTCTTCGGGTCGTGTTGGATTTCTCGAAGCGCCTCGGAGATTTCCTTCGTTGGAACCGCGTACACGCCATCGCCGTCCTTGACCGTCCAGGCATCGGGCAATGATCGCCGCAGCTCCGGAATTTGCGCTGGGTTTTTGCTCTGTTCTGCTATTCGCGTCAGTTCGTGCTGGTAGGATTGCAGGTCCAGGTTGCTCGGTGCTTGGACCGAAGCATCGCTTCCGGCCGAAGTCTGAGCACGGCACGGTTGCCAAACCACAAGTAAAATCCCCAGGACAAGAACTCGCCGCCGCATCTCGAGGTCCCCGCCGCATCGCGTCATTGGCGCTAGCGAACTCCCGGGGGATCTGCCAACGGCCTTGGCACGCTGCTCAAAGAATTCATTAGGTGCTGAATGTCAAAGCCTTCTTTTCTCACCCGCAAATTGTAGTACATCAAACATGCCGAGATCGTTCCGATCGGCGCCACGATCACCTGAGAAACATACTCCGCCAAGTAGGAGTAGACGAGCACGCCAGTGGAAACCTGGTGTTTAGCTAACGCGGCGGTCACGGTGAAAAACATGACCGGGAATTGCAGGATCATCGCCACTACGTAGGCGAGGACGAACACCAGCAGGAATAGCAGGAACAATTGCCAGCCATATCCTTTTGTTAATTCCATGCTGCGTTCCATCGAAGCCACCGGTGACTCTTTCTCCGCAATCGCCACCGGGACCGAGACCGCCAGCCGACAGGCCAGATAGATCCCCGGAATGATCAGCAAAATCATGCCGACGATAGTGGCCAACCCGGTCATGATCAGAATGGCGATCACGATCGTGATGCTTCCTTTGGCTTGCCCGTAGGCCTCCGTCACGCTTGTATCGCGCCCGAGGTACAACTCGGAAACCGCGGAAACGGTCGCGGCTTGGGCCAAGCCCATCATGAGCAGGGCAAGCAGTCCGCCCCCCATCGCTCCCACCAGCAATCCACCAAGGACGCCGGGCGATTGCAGATTTGGTGTCGCCGTGGACAGGTGCCCACGTTCTAGCAACAGAACCCCAAACTTGAAAATCAACGTCAGCAGGTAGGGAAGCGCACTAATCCCCACAAACAGAAGAAAGTGCTCGCGATAAAGGGTAAACGTGCGGTCGAGCACCTCACCGAGGGTCATCGGGCGAAGGTCTACGTTGGCCATTGGTTCTCCCTGATTGCACCGGGTTGAGCGCATGTAAACATATTTGTACTGATTCGGCAAGGTCACGAAGGACCAATTTACGGGCAAAGTAGGGAAAGAGTGAACTCCAAAACCAAGAAAGGCGGTGCTGCTCGGCTGGGGGGAGGATGCAGCACCGCCTTGTAATGGGGGATACGGATCCTTGAGAAGGATTCCGTTCCCTAGTAAAAAATCAACCGCGAACCGTCAAGACCGGGCAAGTCGACTTGGTGACCACGTTGTACGCGATCGTCAGTGGCACATGCCCTGCCAAGCTCTTTCTGGCCTTGGCTCCCATCACGATCAGGTCCGCTTTGCTCTCACGAGCGCCAATCAGGATTTCTTCCACGGCTGACCCGAAAGTCACGCGGAATTCGGGTTTGCACCAGTTTTCCGTGCCCGTCGGCATCAACTGCTTCATCCGCACCACGTTGATTTCGCGCTGTCGCGCCACGCTCTCTTCGGTGTAAGCGGCCGCGCTCTCAATTACATGCAACAAAGTGAGATGGGCATTGTGTTCTTGCGCCAACGAGAAGGCATGGGCCGCAGCCTTTTCCGCACCCGGCCCAAAGTCCGTGGCGAACAGGATGTGGTTGAGTTCGATCTCGTTCTGCGTTTTGCCCTTTACCGCGGGTCCTACCGTAAGTACGGCCGTGGTGGCCTGGCGGAAAATTTCCTCCGCTACCGACCCGATCAGAATCTTCTGCACTTTTCCGCGGCCGTGCGTTCCACAGACGACGAGGTCGACTTCGTGTTCGACGATCATTTTTTCCACGCTCGGCCAGACGTTGCCCTCCTCCATCAGGACTTCATGAGGCACGCCGCGCAGCTTCCCGGAAATCAGGATGTCCGTGATGCCCTCTTCCGCCGCCTGGCGGACCTTCTCATAGGTAGCCTGGGCTAGTTGTGGCTCTGCGAACTGAAATGGATCTGGAGTGATCACGTGTGCAAGATAAATCCGCGCATCGTAACGCCGCGCGAGCGCAATGGCATAGTCCAAAGCCCGGTCAGAAACTTCCGAGAAGTCCGTCGTGACCAGGATTTTCGTCAGAGTTACCCGTTTGGTGCTGTCGATTTTAGTTTGTTCCCCGTGTTCCACCAACTGCGGCATGGCTACCTCCTCGAACATTGCGACATCCACGCCCTTGCTACACGATTCGTTTCCAGTGAGAAGAGTGCACGTTCGCTACCAGAAAGCAGCGACGCACCTCATTCGAAATAAACAAGTTGCAACCGGATTTTTGTCGGAATTCGCGACACTGAGCCAACTTCCGCAAATTCCTGCGTCGATTCACCTAACACTGTGGGGAAAGAACAACTTGGCAGCAGCCTGGCGACAAGCCTTCTGCGGGACGGAGCGAAGTAACGCCGTCCAAAAACAAAGGCAGCGGCCAGCTTTTTTGGAAGCCCGTGATCCGGGCGTTCGCGTCGTCTCTACGACGCTTCGTTGTAGTTCGCTGACCGCTGCCGAAATCTTATTGTGGGCGTCCCTTTTTACGACGTATCCTTTCGAGCCTTCACCGCGAGCCCGACCGTCCTAAAAGGAACGCCCACTGCTCAGCCTTTCGACAATCGCTCCATTGCCTAATTGCTGAACGTGTTGAAGATATGCATCTGTGAGTCCGTTTGGCGCCGATTTGCACAATTTGTAACTACTTGCAAATGTGTGCCTTACAAATCCGCTCCAAGCACGCCACCACTCCCCCGCGGCACTTATGCGAGTTTTCACACGGGAGCGCGGAATCTCACGCACTTTGTTTGTAGGTCACGCTTGGATTAGTGCGGGTTCGTTGGCGCCGTCGGCTCTTCCTCTTCCGAGTGCGACAGTCCAAATTTTTTCATCTTGTAACGCAGCGCGTCCCGGCTTATGTTCAGCAACTTTGCTGCCTTAATCTGATTCCCGTGCGACTGCTGGAGCGCCAACTCCACCAACGCGTGCTCCACGTCCTCGAGCGAGGTACCGCCCTCTGGGATTGATAAGGGAGGCAATCGCCGCTTGCCTGGCGCGAGCGGGGCTTCCGAAGGTGGAGTCAACGGACTATCGGCAACCAACGCGTTGCTGCGGCCGCTGGCGACTGAGAATGGCAAATCATCTGGTTTCAGCAGTTTGCCTTCCTCAAGGATCATGGCGCGTTCCAACGCGTTCTTAAGTTCGCGCACATTCCCCGGCCAATCGTAATTCAGAATCAGCCGGTTGGTTTCCTCGGTTAGACCCTGAACGGACTTACGGAATTTCCGGTTGTAATGCGCCAGGAAGAACTCCACTAGGGGCAGGATATCCTCTTTGCGTTCGCGCAAAGCAGGGAGGTAAATGGCAATAATAGCCAAGCGATAGTAGAGATCCTGTCGGAACCGGCTCTCACGGACTTCGCGCTCCAGATCGCGGTTAGAGGCGGCAATCACGCGTACATCCACTTGAATATCGCGCACTCCCCCGACACGCCGTATAACCTGATCTTCCAGTACGCGCAGCAGCTTGGCCTGCAGTAACGGAGAGAGCTCGCCGATTTCATCCAGAAACAGCGATCCGCCATCTGCAATTTCAAAAAGGCCCTTCTTCATGGCCTTGGCGTCGGTAAACGCCCCCTTCTCGTGTCCGAAAAGCTCCGCCTCCATCAAGGTTTCGGGAATCGCGGAGCAGTTGATGGCCACGAACGGCCGTTCGCCGCGGGAGCTGTGATAATGGATCGCCTTGGCTACCAGATCCTTGCCGGTGCCGCTTTCCCCTTGAATAAGAATGGTGGTGGCTTCACTCGCGGCTACCTTGTAAACAAACTTCATCAATTCGGTAATTTTGCGGGAAACGCCAATCACGTCGTGGTAGCCCGCCCGCCGGCGCACTTCGTCTCGCAGAGACTCCACCTCCGTGCGCAAAGACCCCGCCTCCAGCGCATTCTGGAGCGTGACACTCAGTTCTTCGAAATTGATGGGTTTGCTGACGAAGTCGTACGCCCCGAGTCGCAGCGCCGCTTTTACGTCGTCCAGTTGAGGATCCGCCGTCATCATGATGATGCTGCGTGTTTCACCGGCCTGCTTCAGTTTCTCCAGTACTTCAATGCCGCTCAGATCAGGCAGGTGCACATCCAGAAGAACCAGGTCGACCGATTCGTTCTGCAGCGCGTGCAGAGCTTCTTCTCCCGTGTCTGCTTCCAAGGTCTGGTAGCCGTACTCGGCGCACTTTTGGTTCAGCGCCCAGCGCACCAACTTCTCATCATCGACGATCAGGATCCTTTTTTGGGGCATCCGTTTACTCTACCACCAAATCAGCGCCCAGAGGCTTTCGGGCGGTTCGCCTTAGGCCGGTGGACGGGAAGCCAGACCCTGAATTGCGTACCCTTTCCTTGTGTGCTGCTAACCTCGACGCGTCCACCATGAGACTGCACGATGCTGTTCGCGAGCGACAGTCCTAATCCAGTGCCCTCAGTGCGGGTCGTGAAGAACGGTTTGAAGATTCTCGGCAGAGCCTCCGGCGATATTCCCCGCCCCGTATCGGAAACCAATACAACGACGAATCCCGGTTCTTCCCGAACGCCAACCCGGACCTGGCCTGCCCCGGAGATGGCCTGGATCCCGTTTAGCGCCAAATTCAGTACCACCTGCTGAATGAGCGCGGGGTCGTGTTCGATCAACGGCAAGGACGGATTTGGTTCAAAAGAAACTTCAATGGGTTTCGTCAGCACCTGTTGGCGCGCCATCAGGGCGGCTTGTTCGATGGTGGTGTTTAGATTCGCAGGATGAAAATCGGGAGGGCGAGGACGCGCATACGAGAGCAGATCGTTCAAGATCGCCTGGATGTGCAGGATTTCCCGATGTACGTCCCCAATCACGCTGCGGCTGGGGCTGCTGGCCGGCAGCTCCTTCCCCATGATATCGACCACGCCAGCTATCCCTGCCAGCGGATTGCGGATTTCGTGCGCCAATCCGGCGGCCAGTTCGCCGAGTGTGGCCAGGTGCTCGGCACGCGCCATCTCGCGGGTATGCAACTCTTCGATTTCCAGGCGATTCTGATCCAGCCGCTCCACCATCTCGTTGAATTGCCGCCCCAACCGTCCGACGTCGTCCTCGCGCTTCGCGAACGAGACGCGCGCTGTCAGATCGCCCCGCTGCACCCGCCCGATGGTATCCATCAATTCTTCCAAAGGTCTCTCAATCAGCACCAACAGCACGGCGAGGAGCACGAAGCATAAGAGAATGGCGCCGAATATTGCGGCGATCAAAATCCACTGCACATCTCGAATTTCCTGCGAACGCAAGACCGCGTGGATCGCCAGGATGCTGAGAACGAGTACCGTGATGATTGGAATGAAAACTTTCCACTGCCAGCGGATGCCAGTGGCCCATCGCACGAAATGGGGCAAGTTCATGTCCGTATCACATCAAAGAGCCGCTCCAGACGCAAGTCGGGTTGTCTGACTGGTGCTTTCCGGGCGAAGCCGAGACACGTTTCGCCTCAACTCATCCTCTGTTTCCCTCTAACCTTAGTCCCTGCCAGAATCGAAGCCCTTATTACCTTGTCGATTCTCGATGAATTCGCTCGTGCGTGTGGAGGTTTCCGTGGCTTCTCCCGAAACATTTGACCTTGTGGTCATCGGCGTGGTCCTGCCGGCGAAAAAGTTGCGGCCCAAGCCGCCTATTTTGGCAAGCGCGTCGCGATCATTGAGCGTGCTGCACCGCCGTTGGCCGGCGCTGCATCAGTACAGGCACCGTTCCCAGCAAAACGTTACGGGAGTCTGCCCTCTATTTTTTCTTTTTCGGTGCCCAGCCATTGTCGGCGCGCATCTTAACACTGGGAGGCTGTCTATGCCTTTCGTGCGCATTTCTCTTCGACAAGGAACCTCAGCGGAATATCGAAAAGCCATCGGGGATGGCGTGCACAAGGCGATGATCGAAGCACTGGCTGTTCCGCCGGCCGACCGTTTCCAGGTCATTACCGAACACCCGCCAGAAGGGTTGGTCTACGACCAGCAATACCTGGGAGTCGACCGGAGCGATGCCGTGGTGTTTGTCCAAATCACTTTGAGTACTGGACGCAAACCGCAGCAGAAGCGTCTACTGTACAAGCGCATGGCAGAAATTTTGGCGGAATCTCCCGGCCTGCGCCCTCAGGATCTGCTCATCAATCTGGTGGAAGTGAGTTGGGAGAATTGGTCTTTTGGAAACGGGGAAGCCCAGTACATGGATGCTTGAAGGAAGTTGAGGAAAGTTGTTTCTCTTCCCCTGCTGGCCGAGTTGCTGTAACTTTTGGTGATGCGTCGCGTACGAATCATTCTGTTGCCCCTGCCGCTTTTGATCTTCGCTGTTCTGCTTGCGTTCCCCAGTCCATCGAACACCAATCAGGCGCGGTCAGCCACGTATCTAGGTTTTGACCTGAACGACTATCCGGGTGACGATGCTCTTCCGGTTCTCCGCAAAACTTTTTCCTTCACCAGCTATTGGCTCGGCCCTCCACCCACAGAAAAGCACACCTCTTGGCTCGGCAAACGCGCGTTGCTTCAATCCCATGGCTTCGGTTTCGTTGTGCTTTACAACGGCAGGCCAACCAAGAATCTGAAATCAGAATCAGATGCAAAACAAAAAGGCCAGGCTGACGCCGAAACTGCCGCCAGGCTCGCGCGTCAGGAAGGATTTCCCCACGGAACCCTCATTTTCCTCGATATCGAAGAAGGCGGCCGCCTCTCAACTGCTTATTACGACTACGTCCACGCCTGGATCGACACGCTGGCCAAAGCCAACTTTCGCAGTGGCGCTTATTGTTCAGGCGTCCCACTTGATGATGGTGGCGGCCGGACCATCACTACCGCGAAGGATCTCCTGGACCATCTTGGGGGTCGCAAGCTGACTCTTTGGGTTTTCAACGATACCTGTCCACCTTCGCCCGGCTGCGTTTTTCCGGCAACTCCGCCCGCAGTCGCTCAGAGCGGGACCCAGCAGGCGGCTATTTGGCAATTTGCGCAAACTCCACGCCGCAAAGAGCGCACCGCAAACTGTGGGGCAACTTATGCGGCCGACGGGAATTGCTATCCGCCCGGCGACGCGGCCCACAAATGGTTTATCGATGTGAACGTCGCCGACTCTGCTGACCCTTCCGCGCCGCGGGAATAGAGCGGGCGGGTTTTGCGCTATCCCCTCTGCGAAGGAGTCCGAGCTCTGGAGTTGGGTTAGATTTGACCCAAAGGATATGCAAACTCCGGCGCAGAAGCGCCACTCGATGTTGCTTCAGCCCACCAACAGCACGGCTAGTGCTAAAGCAATGCTCAAGGCCAGAACCATTCCCAGGGCGAGAGTTTTGCGGCGTTGCTCGTAGGCGTGACGGGATTCCACCGGCGTTCGAAGAGCGTGTTCCATGTTTGGTTACTCTCGTTGGTAACATGCGCTCTGTATCGCCACAATCAGCATTCTGCAACCGGATGTGAATCGGTGACCCCTACGCGCTACAAAAAAGAGAGTATCTACTGTTCGAAAACCAGCGCCTTCCCTTGCACAACTGAGACCTCCCCTAGGCAACCATTCGCAAGACGCCTTGTCCAGCCGCTATCGCTTTTTCTTCGTATGAAACTTTTTGCTTATTGCTTACGCCAACCCCTTCGTTTCCAATGCGTTCCACTTCTTAACCTCTTTCCTGTGAACCTTTTAGCCAATCCGTGCATCTTATGTACAGATAACAATTTATTGACCTTTTCCACGCATAGCACCCATTAAAATTATTCGTGGGGCGGCACCTCCAATCGGGGATAAGGTGTACGCGTGGGTAGTTTTGGAGCCGCTAACCCGGCTCTCGTCCGCCACAGCGGGCAGAAAGAGGAGCAATTACCGCTATGACTAAGCACTACCTTCTGGCCAGCGACTTCGACCAGACGCTCAGCTTTAACGACTCGGGAGTCGCGCTGAGCGAACTAATCGGTTTCCACGGCTTTCACGACAAAGTCAAGGGCCTGTCCAACATCAATCTCGTCCAACAGGGCGCCGAACTTTCTTATTTGATCCTGCACGATCCGGATTTCCGCCGCGTTCGCCGCGAGCACCTCATTGAAACCGGCAAACACATCCGCCTGAAGCATGACGTCGGCCTGTTTGCGCGTTCGCTCGACAGCCTTTCCGACGACTACCGATTTTCTTTTTACGTCATCTCTGCCGCGCCCCAGGAAATCATTCAGTCGGCGCTTGAAGGCATCGTTCCGCCCGATCGCATCTTCGGCACGCGATTCCGTTTCAATGAAGCCACTGGCGAAGTGGAATCGATCATTCGCGCCACCGCCGGGTGGGGTAAGATCACCGTGCTCGAGGAACTTCGTGCGGAACTAGGCATCAGCCACGATCACATCATCTATATGGGCGACGGCAGTTCGGACTTGCCGGTCATGATGCACGTCAACCAATATGACGGCCTCACCATCGCCGTTTCCGAGGCGAAGTTCATCACTCGTGTCGCGCGTCGCACCGTTGTCAGTGACAACGCCATGAGCGTACTTGTCCCCGTGCTCGAAGAAGTGCTTCGTTGGGACTCCGCCATGATCCGCCGCTTTTTCGCTACGCGCGGCCTGACTCTTCGCGAATGGGACAAGATGCGCACGGACATGCTTACCATCGACGAGAGCACCCGACCGGCACCCGCCGCCGCCCAATAGAAGCCAGCTCATAAATGAGGGTAAGGGCACAGCACTGCTGTGCCCCCATACCCGCAAGATGCAGGTGATCTCGAGACTTACAACAAGGACTTTTCCCGATCAGCACGAATCCCTCTGACTTTGTTATGCTTTCTATCCGTCCTGGAGGATTTCCATGTCCCGCAAAAACATTCTCATGCTCGTCGGCGATTACGTCGAAGACTACGAAGTGATGGTTCCGTTCCAGGCCTTACTGATGGTTGGGCATGCCGTCCACGCCGTTTGCCCAGGCAAGAAATCCGGCGATGTAGTCCGCACGGCGGTCCATGATTTCGAAGGCGACCAAACCTACTCGGAAAAGCGCGGCCACAACTTCGCCCTCAACGCCACCTTCGATGACATCCGCCCCGAGGACTACGACGCCCTTGCCATTCCCGGCGGCCGCGCGCCTGAATACATCCGTCTGAATCCCCGCGTGCTGGAGATCGTCCGTCACTTCGCCTCCGCAAATAAGCCGATCGCCGCAATCTGTCACGGCGCGCAAGTCCTGGCCGCTGCCGGCGTTCTGAAAGGGAAGAAGTGCAGTTGTTATCCGGCTGTTTCGCCAGACGTAACGCAGGCTGGCGGTACTTTCGCCGACATAGCCATGACCGAAGCTGTCGTCGACGGCAATCTGGTCTCGGCACCCGCGTGGCCCGCCCACCCCGCGTGGCTTGCCAAGTTCCTCGCGGTGCTCGGCACGCGCATCGAGCTCTAAGCTCCAGCAAGAAGGTCCGTCACTCCGAACGGAGCGAGAAATCCTTCTTCGATCAGGAACGCTGGCTTGAATGTCGGCGCGCCGACCAAGTGTGATACGTAAACATTTAGTATATAGATACTCCCCCCTCCCCCTGATTTCTGCAGTACGACGCGCAAGGCATTGCGTGGACGGGAGATAGCCGGAAATCCGTACCGTACAGTACGGCAAGTTGTGCGCGCTTGCAGGAAACTGTGCATGTATTGATGTAGCGTGCATGGCGAGACCCCCTCCTCCCTACTTTCGTATGTGGGGGAAATAAAGGGGTTACCGGTGGAATCTGGGTATGTGGGGGAATGATTGGACTTAGCGGAAATTGGTGACAGCGTGAAGAGGTGGGGAGAAGTGAATCGACACAAGGGTAATGTTCCCCAACCATGGCTTGAACAGGATACCACATACATTACTAAATGTCAAGTATTACTTTAAGATTATTCGAAGAGAAGGAAGAGCGTCCCACCATTTGCAGAAAGCGCAAAGGGTAGGCCACCCCTCGTTGCTGAATGGCCGGAGAATCAGTGTGTGGCCTTTCGGCGAGCGAGCATTCAGATGGCTGAGAAGCATGTAGGTCACCCGCCCAAGCTTCTCCTTGACAGTCTAGGAAGACGGCGTTATCTTCCTAGTTCATCTAGGAGAGTAAACTCCTTTGGACAAACAACTCGAGCTTCTGCAAGGCACTCTGGATCTCCTGATACTTAAAGCCATTTCCCTCGGCCCATTTCACGGCTACGGCATCCTCCTGCGGATCCAACAAATCTCCAAAGAGCGCCTGGAGATTCAGCAAGGTTCGTTGTATCCCGCGCTCTATCGTTTGGAAGACCAGGGGTTGATTGCCAGCGAATGGGGAGAGTCCGAGAATAATCGCAAAGCCAAGTTCTACCGGCTTACCGCCGCGGGCAAACGCAAACTGCAAAGCGAAACCGAAAACTGGGAGCGCATGGTCGATGTCATCGCCGGCGTCTTGCGCACCACTCCCGAGGAAGTATGACGTTGTGGCATCGGTTTCGCTCCTGGCTTCGCGGGACGTTTCAGCGCTCTCGCATCGAACGCGAAATGGACGCGGAGCTTCGCTTCCACATCGATGCCTATGCTGATGACCTCGTCCGCGCTGGCGTCCCCCGCGAAGAAGCCGTGCGTCGCGCCCGCATCGAGTTCGGCGGCATCGAAAAAACCAAGGAAGAATGCCGAGAGGCAAGGGCACTCAGCTGGTTGGGTCAGTTGTGGCGCGACATTCGCTTTGGACTGCGCCTGCTAATGAAGAGTCCCGGCTTCACGGCAACCGCGATTATCGCGCTCGCACTAGGCATAGGTGCGGACACGGCGATGTACACGATCGTGAACGGAGCGTTGTCCTGGGACCTGGGTCTGGACAATCGCGATCAGATTGTGATGGTGCGTTCAAGCGATCTGCGGCGTGGTGAGAACTGGGGCGTCTCGTATCCGGATTTTCGGGACCTTCGCGCACAGGTGAAATCACTAGCGGGGTTAGCAGCCTACCAGTTGGTTCCGGTGAACGTGAGCGATGAAAGCGCATTGCCTGAACGTTATTACTGCGTTCAGATGTCGGCGAACGGATTCTCTGTCGTGCAACACAAGCCGCTGCTGGGCCGGGATTTCATCCCCGCGGACGAACAGCCCGGCGCGCCACCAGTGCTGATGCTTGGCTATCACGTTTGGCGGGACCGGTATGGTCAGGATCCCGACATTCTTGGGAAAACGGTGCGTGTCGACGAAGTTCCGCGCGCGGTGATCGGCGTGATGCCGCCCGGGCGCCGGTTTCCCGAAGACACCGATTTGTGGGTACCGTTGATTCCTGACGCGGCGAGTGAAAAGCGCGATTCCCGCGAACTGATGTTGTTTGGACGGCTGAGAGATGGTGTGGGAGTGGCGAAAGCCCGCACAGAAGTGGCAGCGCTCTCCGGGAGACTTGCGGCGCAGTATCCGGATACCAACAAGGACATAACGGCCGACGTGCGGCCGATCATGGAGATTACCGGCGTTTATTTTATGAAACCGCTGTTTGTGGCGTTGTTTGTCGCCGTCGGCTCCGTGTTACTGATCGCGTGCGCAGATGTGGCGAATATGCTTCTTGGCCGTGCCGCCGATCGCTCTCGCGAGATTTCCATACGCATGGCGATTGGAGCGGGGAGGATCCCAATCCTGCGGCAGCTTTTGCTGGAGAGTCTCGTCCTCTCGGTAGCGGGCGGATTCCTGGGATTGTTGGTTGCGGTAGGCGGACTGAAGTGGTTTGACCGCGGCATGGGAACGGAAACGAAGCCGGTGTGGTTGCACTTGTCATTGGATCGCAACGCTTTGTTTTATCTGGCAGCGGTTTCGATTGGGACTGGGATTTTGTTCGGCCTGGTCCCCGCGCTGAGGTTGCTAAAGACCGACATCATCGCGGCGATGAAGGACGGTGGCAGCGGCATCACCGGAATCAAATTTGGGCTCTGGGTTTCCAAGGCCCTTGTTAGCTTCCAGGCGGCGCTTTGCGTCATTTTGCTTACCGGAGCCGGCCTGATGATTCGCAGCGCCATGAATCTGTATGCAGCGCCGCTCGGCGTAAATCCTGTCGACGTGCTCACGATGCGGATTAATCTTCCGCAAGCAAAGTATGCGAAACCGGAGAGCTGGATTGCGTTCCACGAGAATTTGCAAAGACGGCTGCAGGCACTTCCGGGGATCGCAACCGCCGGCGCCGCTTCACAGTTGCCTTTGGGGAGCTGGATTCCCTTCGGAGTCGAGTTCGAAGGAGCACCAAACGATTCCGCAGAACCGCCCGAGGTTGGCGGGCTCATAGTGAGCAACAATTATTTCGACATGATGCAGGTACAGGGGCAACGCGGCAGGCTCTTTTCGGACTCCGACGGAAAAGCGGGGCCACCCGTTGTCATCGTCAACCAAGCGTTTGCAAAAAAATTCTGGCCCGGCGAGAACGCGCTTGGGAAGCGGATACGCACGATCGAAGATGACTCCAAAGGGCCGTGGCTCACTGTTGTCGGCATTGTGCCGGACATCCTCCAGAACTTCCGTGAACTTCTCAAACACGACCCGCTGATTTACATACCCTTTGCGGAGAAGCCCGAGCGCCAGATGTTCCTTATCGCACGCACGGAAGTTCCTCCCGCCACTCTGTCGGATACGATCCGGCGGGAGTTGCAAGAGATGGATGCAAACTTGGCCGCCTACGAGGTGTACACCCTGGAAGACCGAATTGCTTCACACCGCCTCACGGTCCGCCTCTTCGGTACCATCTGCACGGTCTTCGCCGGCGTCGCGACAGCGCTCGCGGCCATTGGCCTGTACGCCGTGATGCTACAAGCCGTCAGCCAGCGTACTCAGGAAATTGGCCTTCGAATGGCCCTTGGCGCAACTCGGCGCGACATCCTGGCGCTGGTCTTTTCCCTGGGGATTCGGCCGCTCTTGCCTGGGCTGATCGTTGGGCTGTTTTTGGCTCTTGCCGCTAGCCGCGTTTTGCGGACCCTGCTGCTCGGAGTATCTTCCACCGATCCAGTCACCTTTGTGGGAACGGTAGTGGTGTTGCTCCTGGCTGCGCTGATTGGCTGTCTTGTCCCGGCGCGGCGCGCAACTCAGGTGGATCCCATGGTGGCGTTGCGCTATGAGTGAGGCGTGATGACGTTTTGGAGCCGAATGAAAGCGTGGCTACGCGCCGCCTTTCGCCGCTCCAGCATGGAGCGCGAAATGGACGCGGAGCTTCGTTTCCACATCGATGCCTACGCCGAGGATCTCGTCCGCGCCGGCGTCCCCCGCGAAGAAGCCGTGCGTCGCGCTCGCATCGAGTTCGGCGGCATCGAGCAGGCCAAAGAACAATGCCGCGACGCCCGCGGTGTCACCTTCGTCGACTCGCTACTTCAAGACATTCGCTTCGGCCTCCGCATGTTGGCGAAGAACCCGGGTTTCACGGCCGTGGCGGTTCTCACCCTTGCTCTCGGGATCGGTGCGAATACTGCGATCTTCAGCCTGGTCGATGCCGTCATGCTCCGATCGCTTCCCGTACGAGATCCACAACGATTAGTAGTCTTCAGTTGGAAGGCTCACAACAACCCGGACTACCACGGATACAGCAATTACGGTGACTGTGGCCGGAGTGGGGATGGTTCCGGATGCTCGTTTTCGCTGCCCTTTTTTGAACAGATGAACAGGGAGGCAAAATTTTTCTCGAGCCTCACGGCATTTTCTGGGCCAATGCAATTTGATGTAGGCGGGAATGGTCCAGCGAGCATCGGGCGTGGAGAGCTTGTCTCCGGTGATTTCTTCGAGACTTTCGGAGTCGAGACAATTCTTGGGAGACCGCTTGGGAAGGAGGACGACACACTAGCCGCGCCACTGGTCGCAGTGTTAAGCCACGGCTATTGGAAAAGCGCCTTCGGCGGAGATCGCTCGGTGATCGGGCGCACCATCCGATTGAACGGAGTGCCGTGCACCATTGTTGGTGTCGCCGAAAAATCCTTCACGAACTTAGCTCCGGGAAAAACTCAAGACTTTTTCCTTCCAATCCGATCCATTTCGCAGCTAAACCTCGGCTGGATCGGAAACGGCACCGTGCCCGATCCTCAGGCTTGGCGGGTTGTAATCGTGGGACGATTGAAGAATGGCGTTACGGTCGCACAAGCACAAGCGGCGGCAACATTGATTTTCAGCAATGAAATGCTTCATGGTGGAAAGCCTGTTTCGAAAGCTGAAGACGATCCAGCAATTGTGCTCACGGCTGTGCCTCAAGGCCTTTCGGGGCAACGTCGCCAGTATTCGAATCTGCTGTACGTTCTGATGGCAGCGGTAGGATTGGTGCTGTTGATCGCCTGTACGAACCTTGCAGGATTGGCGCTGGCGCGTTCGGCGGCTCGGCAGAAGGAAATGGCGGTGCGGTTGGCGCTAGGAGGCGGCCGTTGGCGAATCGCCCGGCAGTTGCTGACGGAGACTTTGATGCTTTCTTTGGCCGGAGGAGCGCTGGGAGTGCTCATGGCCGAATGGGGTGTAAAGGCTTTTGAGACACTATTTTCCAGCGGGTCGGACCAGGGCTTTCCCTTTATCGTTTGGCCAGACTGGCGCGTGTTCGCGTTTACTCTATCGGTATCCCTGCTTACCGGTCTCTTGTTTGGCGTCGCGCCCGCGTTACGGAGCACTCGCATTGATCTCACTCCGGCGCTACAAGAAAATGCTTCCACACTTCCGGGCGGAGTGAGGCACTCGCGGAAGGGGCTTCATTTTGGCGGCGGGCTTGTAGCAGCGCAGATCGCGCTGTCAATCATCGTGCTGGTCGGCGCCGGATTGCTGGTGCGCACAGTGCAGAATCTTCGAGCCGTGGACCCCGGCTTCGACGCCCAGAATATTTTGATCTTCGGGATTGATCCATCCCTTCTGGCTTATAAAGATGAGCGAATTCAAGAGCTCTATCGAGAACTACGAGAACGCTTCTCCGCCATACCAGGGGTGGTCTCCGCAAGTTACGCGTCTACGCCTCTGCTCAGCGGAAGTTTATGGGCGACGGACTTACACATTCCAGGTCAGCCGCCAAAATCCAGCATAGAAATAGATACAATAGCCGTCGGACCCGAATTTTTTTCGACGATGCACATTCCCCTGCTCGACGGACGCGCATTCACCAGCGCCGATATTGCGAGTGCCTCATCAACGAGGGCAAAGGAAAAGGCAGCAGAAGATTCCGCGAAGCGGTCTGGGTCAGGCGCAGCAAGCTACACCGATCTCCGAACCCCCGCGACCGCGGCCCCAATTCCCATCATTGTTAACGAAGCCTTCGCGAAGAAGTATTTTGAAAAACAAAACCCCTTAGGCCAACACCTCGATGACTCGGAGGGCGAAGAGCCAAGTCCGGGGCCAAAATCGGCCGGCTATCAGATCATTGGTGTTGCGAGAAACACAAAATACGACAGCCTACGCCACGAAATTGACCCTGCCATGTATCAGCCGCTCACCAATGGAGGTGCGCATTTCGAATTGCGTACAGCAGTGGAGCCGAATTCTCTTATCCCGGTCGTCCGCGACATTGCTAACCACGTAGATAGCAATCTCCCGCTCTTTGATGTTCGTACCCAGTCCGAGCGAATCGAACAGTTGATGATCCAGGAACGCATCATCGCGCGGCTATCCAGCTTTTTCGGATTGCTTGCTTTGCTGCTTACCTGCATTGGTCTATATGGCTTGTTGTCCTACGAAGTCACGCGTAGAACGCGCGAGATCGGCATCCGCGTAGCTCTGGGTGCGCAACAACTGAACGTGGTGGGGCTCGTGGTAAGGCAGGGAATTATTCTGGTGATCGTGGGAGCAGTGTTCGGCTTAGGAGCCGGATTCGGGCTGACGCGATATCTCGAGAGCTTGCTCTTTGGTGTCCGGCCGATGGACCCCTTGACCTTCGCGGCTGTAGTGATTCTGCTCTTTATTGTCGCGCTGATTGCCTGCTATCTACCGGCTCGCCGGGCTTCGCGCGTCGACCCCATGGTCGCGCTGCGCCACCAGTAGTCCATCCGCCCTCTGGAACGGTTTAGGCCAGGACTCTTAATACTTAATACGTAATCCTTGGGCACGCTATTTTCGATTTGTGATTCCTGCACTTCCTAATTTGCGCCCTAGGCCGCATAATCATTTGTTTGTTACTCCACGTAAAAGCGAGTCTTGCACCATGGCTAACATCAATGTAAAGAAGGGCGTAATTGGCATTCTCACAGGCGGCGGAGACGTTCCCGGGTTGAACCCCGCCATTCGCGCGGTCACGTTCCGCGCGCTCCGCGAAGGGTATGAAGTGATCGGCATACGGCGCGGGTGGGGCGGGCTGGTCGATATTGTTCGCGACGAAAAACACGACAATTCGAACAACTTTCAGCGGCTCACCGAAGACGTGGTGAATCGCGCGGGCCGCACCGGCGGCACGTTTCTTCACTCTTCGCGCACCAATCCTGGGCGCGTCAGTAAGAACAGCGTCCCGGACCATCTGAAAGCGGAGTACAACGCCGAGAAGAACGATCTCACGCCGGAGGTTCTCAAGAATCTCGCCTGGCTGGGCATCGAATACATGATTCCCATCGGCGGCGATGACACGCTCAGCTACGGCGTGCGCCTGTATCAGGAGGGTGTACGGGTTGTCGCTATCCCCAAGACCATGGACAACGACGTACCCGGCACTGATTACTGCATCGGCTTCAGCACCTGCATCACCCGCACCATTCAGATGACCAATTCGCTGCGAACTTCCGCCGGCTCTCACGAGCGTTTCATGGTTTTGGAAGTCTTCGGCCGCTACGCCGGTTTTACAGCCATGCTGCCGACGATGGCAGGCGCGGCCAACCGCTGCGTCATTCCGGAACATAAGTTCAATATCGAGCAACTCACCGAACTCCTTGTGCATGATCGCAATCGCAATCCCAGCCGCTATTCCATCGTGCTAGTCTCGGAAGGGGCCATGTTCGAAGGTGGCGAAATGGTCTTTCAAAACGGTTCCGCGGATGCCTTCGGGCACAAGAAGTTGGGTGGCATCGGCGACCTGGTGTCCGAAGAACTCACGGAACTCTCCGCCAAATTCAACCATGGCAAGCGAATTGAGTGCATCAACCAGAAACTCGGCTATCTGGTCCGTTGCGGCGATCCCGACGCGATCGACTCCATTGTTCCCATGGCTTACGGCAACCTGGCGCTGGATCTGCTTCTCAACCGCATTCATGGCCGGCTGGTCGTGCTGAAAAATGGCCGCTACGACAACATGCCCATTGATACCGTAACGGCAACCAAGAAGGTCATCAACGTTAAGGAGCACTACAGCACCGAACGGCTTCGTCCGGTCTACCAGAGCTTTGAAATGAAGCCGCTCTTCCTGATGACCAGCGAACTGGGCTAACGGAACGGGCGCGCCTCTTGCGCGTTCTCCTTATTTCCGGCATGCTGGCTAATCGTATTTCTCGCCCCGCCGCCTGGGAAGGGACGTCTGGGAGGTCCCATGGCTACTGGCTCTCTGTCCGTCCCTCGCGAAATCGAGCATCATCAAGCTCTCATCGTTGATTCCAGCCCAGAAATCAACCAACTTCTTAGCAACCTGTTTGACCACGATGAGTGGGATGTACATCACGCCAAGGACAACCAGGATGCGCTGGAGCAGGCGCGGCAACGCCCGTACGACTTGATCATCACGGGTGAGCGGACGTCAGGCCAGGAGGACATAGAACTGCTGCGCCGCCTGCGCCTCGTCCGCCCGCATACGCGACTAATCATTCTCACCGACGAGTTCACTCCGGGAGATGTCCTGAATTCGATTCGTGCGCATGCCTTCAGTTATTTTTCCCGCCCCTTCTCCACCGAAAAATTCACGGAAATGATCCGCATCGCCATGAACGAACCTTTCTGGGATGACGGCATTGAAATTCTTTCTGCCACGCCCAACTGGATACGGCTGTGCGTGCGCTGCGATGTGGTTGCCGCCAACCGGCTCATTCAATTCTTCCGTGAAGCTTCCGATCTGCCCGATGCAGAAACCGAAGAGGTGGCCAGCGCTTTCCGTGAAATTCTTCTAAATGCCATGGAACATGGCGGAAAATTCGACCCCACGAAACATGTGGAGGTCTCTTATGTGCGCACGCGTCGCGTGGTTCTGTGCAAAGTGAAGGATCCCGGCAACGGATTCTCCCTTGAGGAACTCAAACACTCCGCTCTCAGCAACCCACCCGACCAACCTTTTCTCCACATGCAGGAACGGGAAGACCGGGGCATGCGGCCCGGCGGATTTGGCATTCTGATGTCCAAGAAACTTGTGGATGATTTGATCTACAACGACAAAGGAAACGAAGTCCTGCTGATTAAGTATCTGGACCACCCACCTCAGGACCCACAGGCTTAAACAACAAAAGGCGGAACGGCCGCGACTGAACTGTTCGGCCCTCGGTGGAACTCGCACCGCGTCCGATGGCCTGGCCTCTTCCATCAATGTATCCACACCTTTTGCGTACACATCCTATGCGCGTAGACTCTCTCTGAGGTGATGCTATGCAACCACAGCGACGCTTGGGCAAAACAGGACCGCAGGTCTCCGCCATGGGCCTGGGCTGCATGGGCATGTCGGAATTCTACGGCGCGCGCAATGATGCGGAATCCATTGCCACAATTCATCGCGCCATCGAACTCGGCATCAATTTCCTCGATACCGCTGACGTTTACGGCTATGGCGACAACGAAATTCTAGTTGGTAAAGCTATTCACGACCGGCGGGACAAAGTTTTTCTTGCCACCAAATTCGCTATCGTACGAGACCGCAGCAAACCCGATGTTCGCGGTGTGAGCGGCAAGCCCGAGTATGTGCGGTCTTCTTGCGAAGCCAGCCTGAAGCGTCTCGGCGTGGACACGATTGACCTCTATTACCAGCATCGCGTCGATCCCAAAACTCCCATTGAGGACACCGTCGGCGCCATGGCCCAACTCGTGCGTGAGGGCAAAGTCCGCTTCCTTGGACTCTCCGAAGCCGCTCCGTCCACAATCCGTCGCGCCCATGCCGTTCATCCGATTGCTGCGTTGCAGACGGAATATTCCCTGTGGACGCGTGATCCCGAGGATGAAGTGATTCACACGACGCGGGAATTGGGCATTGCCTTCGTGGCCTATAGCCCCCTCGGTCGCGGCTTCCTCACCGGGCAAATCAAAAAGTTTGACGATCTGGCTGCCGACGATTACCGACGCCTCTCCCCGCGCTTCCAGGGCGACAATTTCCAGAAGAATTTGGATCTTGTGGCGCGTGTGGAACAGTTGGCCAAGGAAAAGAACTGCACGCCGGGGCAATTGGCTCTCGCGTGGCTACTGGCCCAAGGCGAAGACATCATCCCCATTCCCGGCACCAAGCGCCGCAAGTACCTGGAAGAAAACGTCGCGGCTTTAGACGTGAAATTGTCCTCCGACGATTTGCGCCGCCTGGAAGAAGTAGCCCCAAAGGGCGCCGCCTCCGGCCAACGCTACCCGGAGCACATGATGACCTTAGTCAACGGATGACCTTGGAGTGCGCGGCTCGCCGCCGCTTTTGCGGTTGCAACATCTCGCAAGAATGTCCTCGTGTAGCCCCACCGGCCGACGTTTTTGTCGGGCTCACTTTCTGAAGCGGGCCGTTCCTCGCCTGCAGCATCCGTCTTCGTCCCCTCTTGCATTAGGGCGTCGTTGCATGAGCCGTCTTGTGTCTCAAGAGGCCTCGCACCAGCACGGCCAAGGCCGTAATTGCCAGCGCAATCGTCAGAACCAGCCACGCAATGTATCGACTGTCAGGCTTATCCAAGTAGGACAGCGGATTCATCCTCTGCAGCAGGCTCAATTTCCAGACGAAGTCCACTGCCTCGATGTTCGTCTGGTTTGCCGAACGATATTGTTCCAACACGCTAGCGAAGGTTTGGAAACTGAAAAGAAAAATCACGCTCACGACCAACAGCAACGCCGGGCCATAGTCTGCGACATAGCAAGCTAGCCGTCTTCCCATCCGGACTTTCCGCCACGAGAATGCGGCGCCCACTTCCAGGAGCAGCAAACTGAGCAAGGTCACTAGTGCCAGAAGGAGGGCCGTGCCCGCAGCAGTATGCACCACTACTGCCTTCTTCTCGTAGCGCCTCCAAGCGTCGGCCTGAAATCCCGGATGGGTGTGCGTCAACTTCTTTGTGCTCAACTCCACTTCCTGCAGTTGAGCCTCCACATTTTTCGCATCGTTTCTACGACCAACGTCGGTGTACAGCTTGCTCAAGCCCATTAAATCCTGTCGCACTACCTCAAACCCGATCAGTCGATCAGCGTCCGTCCCACCTCCTTCGCTCATCCGTTTTCCAAACGCCAGGACCTCTCCCAGAATTTGCTCGGCTTGCGGCACTTTCCCGGTACCGCCGGCTTCGAGCGCTTCACGAATTCGAAGGTCCGCGTACGTCTTGATCTCGAAAAGATCGGGAAGACGATGCATAACGAGACCGTAGACCGCCAGCGTCGGGGAGAGATTGGGTGTTTTTCGCCAACCTTCGCGAATTAACTCCCCCCGCTGTTTCGAATAACTGTCATAGCGTGGCGCGCGGAAAGCCTGATCCATTTCCTTCAGCCATTGCTGATCGCCCGTCAACACGTCACGGAGCGCTTCTTCCCTGGCGCTATGCGCTACAATCGTCCGCTCAATCCGGGGCTCCCCTTCGGTTTGTGCACCCACCAGATAAACGAACGCATTGTCCGGGTCGGAACTTTTCAGACGGTCCAACCAACCTTGCTTCATCACCGCCGCTTCGGGACGACCGAAGCTGCTGGCATAGATCCACACTAGTCTTGGGTCCAGCGCTACCGCACGCTCTGCCAATTGTGACGCTCTTTGCGGATCAGGATAGCTGAGCGCAACAAACGCAAGCCCGCGGGCGTCATGCTCGCTTTCTGCCTGTGCAGCCAGCTTTTCGAGTTCCCGTCGATCACTCGGCGAGTCTCCCATCTCTCTCCAACTCGCGCTGACCGTGGTTCTCGCTTCTCGCCCGGCCGGTAGAAAAAACAAAACAGCCGTGGCCAGAAGCATGACAGCGGTCACCATCCGCGAATGTTTCGGAAATAGGGGACCATTGCCTCCGACGGGCTGAGATGCGTTGGAGAGCCTGGCGCCTGCTGGAAGTTTCATCCAATCGAATAAGTGAGCGAGTAGAACGCGAAAGAACAGAAAGATGCCTCCCGTGGCCCAGGTCAAGGCAGCGCCGGGCTCCGTTATTTCTCCCATCTCCGCAAGCAGCGCCTTGCCCCAGTGGCGCGAGTTCTTTGGCCAGAGACGCACCGCCAATTCCAGCGAGTTTAGGGCGAAACGCGCGAGGACCGACGACCGGGGAATTTGTGTGGTCATACCTTGCTCTGTACGGGCTTCCAGAAGTTGCTTTCCTGCGCTGCCATTAGCTCTTCCCGTGCCCATTCCCGTCCATCGCTTCCCAAGCGGTAAGAATGCCGAGGTGGGCGTCCGGGGACGGCCGATTCCTCCCACCGTGTTTCCAGCCAACCCGATTTCTCCAGGCGCATCAAGATGGGGTAAAGCGTTCCGGAAGCGAGCCCGGTCTGTTGGCTAAGAGCATAGCCATGGTGCCACTGCGTGGGATGGACTAGCAGCGCATCCAGCACCGCGAGTGTCTGTTTTGAGATACGAAGTCGAAGACCCATACTGTAAATCTACATATATAGATTTATCGCGTCAACTCCTATTTCTTTCCAGCTCTCCTGCTTTCTCCTCTCCTGCGCTACACTAATCTTCAATCCGTCCCCACTCATGAATGCCGCCGAACATTTAATCTGTTCTTCGTGCTTATGGCGCTACCTCACTCGCCATCGGTTGCTTCCGTGGGTTCTCTCCGGCACTCGCCTCGGCGATCACCTTCTGGAACTCGGTGCAGGTTATGGTGCTGCAACCCCGTATCTAAAAACACGGGTCGCGAGCGTCACTTCTCTGGAGTACGATCACAAATCAAGTGTTAAATTGAAGTCGCAAAACGGTGGTGCCGCTGCTTTCGCTGTCCGGGGCGACGCGGCGCATTTGCCCTTTGCCTGTCAAACCTTCTCTTCCGTCCTCGCCATCCTCGTTCTACATCACCTCAAATCGACTCAGCTCCAGGATCAAATGTTTGTCGAAGCTTTTCGCGTGCTGCGCCCTGGTGGCGTTTTCGTCGCCTTCGAGATACCTGACAGTTGGTTTCACCGCGTCGGTCACATTCGCAGCACATTCACGCCGGTGGTTCCCAGCTCCGTCTTTCCACGCCTGAACGCCGCGGGATTCTCCAAAGTCGCGCTCGATGTGCGCAAGGGCGCCTTCCGGGTAACGGCGATTCGCCCAAAACACGAGGAATCTCCCCACGAGTCCGTGGAGGACTTAGCCAGCACAAGCTAGCTTTGGAGTGCGGCAGCCGTGCTGCCGCTTTTGAGGTTCAACCTACCAACAAACCGCACCACCATGCCCGCTACCGGCTGCTCAGCGCCGCGCTTAGTTCACTGCGCGTCTGGATCACTCGAAGAATGGCGTCCCGCGTCACCATGCCGACAATATGCGCCGCTCCATCTTCGCTGTGCCGCACCACCGGCATTTGATTCACGTCCGCGCCCATCAAGCGCTCCAGCAGTCGCTGTAACGGCTCTTCCGGCGCCGCCCACAAAATCTTATCTCTCGGCACCATCACCGCCTGCACCGAGTTCATCGACCATTCATCCCGCGGCACTTGATTCAACGCCGCTACATTCATCAACCCAACCAGCCGGTCATCCATGGTCACAATATGAATCCGGCGGCCCGTCCGCAGCACTTCGCCACTGTATTCTTCCAGGCTCAGGTTTCCGGGGACCGTCGGCACCTCGTGGCTCATGACGTCCTCTGCGCACAAGCCCGTCAGTGTCTCCCGAATCGTCAACTGGCTCATGCTGGCCTGCGCCGCGCTCAATAAAAACCATCCGATAAATGCCAGCCAGATGCCGCCCCAACGCCCGATATACTCGACGATGGCGCCGCCCTGGCCTCCGGCGAACGCGGAAAAGATGCCCAATCCAATCATTACGTAGGCGATCAACTTCCCGCTGGTCACCGCCATCCGCGTGGCGCGCGCAAAATCCTTGGTGACGCCCCAAATGATGGCACGGAAGATGCGTCCGCCGTCCAACGGGAACCCGGGCAGCAAATTAAACCCCGCCAGCATCCCGTTCGACAGTGCCAGCGGCTTCACCACGGCACCAAGCATTTCGGACCTCGGAAACGTCAATTCCAGCCCGTAAAACAGCATTGCCAGAAACCCGCTCGCCAGCGGGCCGGCGATCGCAATATTAAATTCCTGGATCGCCTTGGTTGGTTCGCGGCCAATCCGCGCCAATCCGCCAAACAGGAACAGCGTGATGGAAAGCACCTTGATCTTGTAATGCTGCGCCACCGCGCTATGCGCCAGTTCGTGGAATACCACCGAACCAAAAAAGAGCAAGCTCGTCGCGATTCCCACGGCCCAGTGTTCCGCCGTGCTCCATTGCGAAAACTCTTTGGTGAACTGCAAGGCCAGTGACAGCGTCACCAGTCCGAAGATCAAGATCCAGCTGAAATCCAGGTAGATCGGAATGCCGAGGATTCGTCCAATGCGAATCCCTTGTGTTTGCGACATGAAAATCCGCCTCACGTTCTGCTGTCTCTTAGACTACCTCCGAACCCCGCAAGGTCAAAACCCACGCCGCCTTCCTCCGACCATGATTAATGATGCTTCGCACTGCGTCCCGGCAAACACGACGTGTCTGTGCCGCCACGATTTCACGTCGCGCGCGTAATCTAACAAGTTTATTTTCAGCGTTATAGAAGTGGTCCCGCGTATGCCATTCCCCACTACGAAGGTTCGACAGGGAGAACACACATGGACGCATTCCTCAGTTTTGCCGCAATCGCGATCACCACAATCATCGCCCTCTTTGCCGCTCTCGCCCTGCAGGCGCTCCTTCTCCGTGCCACTGTCGCGTTAATGCAGCCGGCTACCGCGTCGCGGCGGATCGCTCCGACTGCCATCGAACACGGCACTCGGATGGCAGCACGCGCCTATGTAAAGGCCCGCTGACTAACCACAAGGATTTCCCGGCTCACGCATGCCGCGGCGGTGGTCACGCAGCGGCAGCCACACCGGGAATTAGGAGAGAAAGGAAGACACCATGCTCGCTTTGAAGTTCTTGCTCATGATCCTCGGCGTTGGCCTGTTCGGTAGCGCTGCGGCAATTGTTGCGTACGACGTTTATGTTGCAGCTCGTTTGCGTTGGCTGTTGGAGCAATCCTCCGGGGAGGGAACTGCGGCCATCCAGCCGCGCCCTTTTGGCCCCGTGCGTTGGGCTCTCGCGCAGAAGTTAGCTCTCGCGGGAATCCTACCGGTGCTCCTGGCCCTCAGCATCACCGTGGTTCCCGACGGCTTCGCCGGCATTCGCGTCAGCCAGCTCTCCGGAATTCGCCCCGGTACCTTATATCCCGGCGTGCACCTGCAAACCCCTCTCATCGATAGCATGGTTCTCTACGACACACGCGAGCAGGTCTACTCCACTGCCGCCAGAGCCGATGCCAAACCAGCTGGCGAAGTGCTCACCGTGCAGGCTCGCGAAGGGCTTAACCTCGGCCTTGCCGTCACCGTCCGCTACCGTCTCGATCCCTCTCGCCTCAGCACCATTCACCAGAATCTTCCGCAGCCCGTCAACGAACAGGTCGTCGGCCCCGTGGTTTCTTCCATCTACCGCCAGCTTGCGCCGAATTATGTGACCCGCGAAATTTTCGCGGTGAAGCGCGAAGAATTGCGCAGCCAGGCCGCCGATGCCATCAAAACTCGCCTGGCAAGTGACGGCATCCTCGTCCGCGAAGTGCTCCTCCGCGACATTCAACTTCCTGCCGATTATGCCAAGGGTCTTGAAGGCCTCCTTCTGAAGGAACAGGAGAACGAGCGTCTCGGCACCGAACAGGAGATCAAGCTTAAAGAAGTCAAGATCGCCGAACTGGAGGCGGATGCTCAGAAAGCCCGGGATGTGAAACAAGCTGAAGCGCAGGCACAGGTCCGCGTCCTTCAGGCCAAGGCCGAATCCGATGCCATGCAGTACACCTTGCCCTTGAAGCAAAAGCAGATCGAACAAACCAAGCTCGAAGCCCAAGCCCGCAAGGAAGCCACGTTGCAGAATGCCGAAGCCGCCGCCCAGGCAAAAATTATCGACAGCAAGGCCGAAGTCGAACGGCAAAAAAATCTTTCCGACGCTGAGGCCAATCGCATCCGCGTCACTGCCGCCGCCGATGCCGAGCGGATGAAGTTCGAAGCCACAGTTCTAAAGCAAAATCCCATGCTGATTCAGAAGATCATTGCCGAACGCCTGTCAGACAAGCTCCAGATCATGATGGTGCCGATGGATGGCAAGAATTTCTTTGCCTCCGATGTGATGCGCTCTGCCTTCCAGAGTGGAAACAGCAATTCCAACGGCGCGGATTCTTCGGATGGTTCCGACGATCCGGCGCCGGTTGCGACCGCCGCTGCACAGCGCAAGGCGGCCAAGCGGCCGTAATCCACGCTTTTCGGGGAAGCGGCTAGTGCCGTTCCAACGATTCGCACCGGTGGAACAGATGACTCACCAAGTGGATCGCTGCAACTTTCCGGCGCAGAAAGCTGGCCAAGCTGTTGGAGCGGCACTACTACTCCCGCTGCTTCTCCGAATCTCGGTACTGGTTTTTAGAGAGGGCGCGGCTTCAGCGGTGCCGGAAAAAAGTCCGGAGCGCTGGGCTTCAGCCCCGGAGGTTCAGGCTCAACGGGATGGCTCGGACCGCGTCGCTGGAGAAGAGGCCATCA
>DATERF010000117.1:0-29687 GCA_035271845.1 Candidatus Acidiferrum sp. | reverse complement strand
GGGCCACTTCCAAAGCCACGCGTGCAAAGGGCAGGAGTCCGATCTCTGGCATCGCACCTCCTGCCTCCTTAGAGAACATCATCGCCGCTCGTCTGTCGCTCCAGAAAAACACCGCCAGTGTCGAGGATGTCAACAAAGCTGCCTAAGTCCTTTGTTTCCCCTTGATACGATAAACACGGGGGTGGGGGTACCCTCCTCCCCGACGGGTCCCGGCGCATGATCCCCGCAACTCTAATCATTCCCGCACATACGCGCCGTTTACCGCTAAGTCGAAGTACTTATGCAAAACAGGGGGTGGGGTGGCGATGATTACTATTAATATAACTAACCAAATTTGGTCGGCGCGCCGACATTCTTCCGATTCTCCCTTTGTTTTCAAGTCTTTCTGCAAAGGAGGTCCTCACCACTCGTGCGGTCGGCCCGCCGACATTGAACGGAGAAATGTTGTGGCATGCTAATTGGGAATGGCAACCACTGAGCAACGGCTGGGTACGGGAACGGCCGCTTTCCAATTTGCGGGTTTTCGGCTCTACCAGATTGCGCGATTTTGTATTGTGTTTTGCACGGAGATGCAGTCCGTGGCCGTGGGCTGGCAGGTGTATGAGATCACCAAGCGGCCGCTGGACCTGGGATTGACGGGTTTGGTGCAGTTTCTGCCGGGAGTGTTTCTGTTTTTGCTGGCGGGTCATGCGGCAGATCGGTTTGACCGGCGCAAACTGCTGACGGTTTGTTACGCGGGGTACGGACTTTCTTCGGCGCTGCTGCTGGCAGTGACGTTGCGGTTTGAAGTGCTGCATCGCGCGGAAACGGTGGCGCCGATTTTTGCGATTTTGTTTCTGGTGGGCGTGGTGCGCAGCTTCAGTATGCCAACGAGCCGGGCGTTGCTCCCTCAACTGGTGCCGGAAGAACAATTTCAAAGCGCGGTGGCTTGGAATTCGGGAATTTTTCAAGGCGCGACAATCTTGGGCCCGGCGCTAGGTGGATTGCTGTACGCGTTTTCGCGAGGTCCCGCGCTGGTGTATGCCGTGGCATTGATTGCTGGCGCGGTTTCCGTACTGGTCACCTTGAAAATTCAGACGCAGAGTCCGCCGAGACGGCGCGAACCATTCTCGCTGAAAACGGTGTTCGTGGGATTCCGCTATATCTGGACGCACAAGTTAGTGCTGGGGTCGATCTCCCTGGACTTGTTCGCGGTGTTGCTGGGAGGCGCAGTAGCGCTGCTTCCAGTGTATGCGAAAGAGATCTTGCACACGGGGCCGTGGGGATTGGGGTTGCTGCGAAGCGCGCCGGGAATTGGGGCGGGGGTCATGGCGCTGCTGATCGCCTACAAGCCGATACGCAGGCGAGCCGGCGCGACGATGTTGTGGTGCGTGGGCGGGTTCGGCGTATTCACGATGGTGTTTGGATTTTCGCGCAGCCTGCCGCTTTCGCTGATCTCGCTGTTTTTTGTGGGCGCGGCGGATATGGTTAGCGTGGTGGTGCGCGGAGTGTTGATTCAGATCGAGACGCCCGATGAGATGAGAGGCCGGGTGAATGCCGTGGACATGATTTTTATTGGGGCGTCGAATGAGTTGGGAGAATTCGAGTCCGGATTGGCGGCGCAGTGGCTGGGGACGGTGCCCGCGGTGGTGTTAGGAGGAGTGGGGACGATCCTGGTGACGCTGTTGTGGGCGTGGATGTTTCCGGAGTTGCGCAGAGCGGACAAGTTGGCGGGGACGCGGGGCTAACCGTTGAGTCTGGGCCTGCAAAGATCAACAGACGTCTCACAAATGGACGTGGAGAAGAGTGTCCTCAGGGGCCGGAGCCCAGTTCGCTTTAGCCATAATGTAGGAGCTGAAGCTCCGACCCCTAAGACCGCCGTTATCTACCGGGCGCTAGTTGTGGGCTGGCGGAGTCGCCGCCGTCGGGGCTGGCGGAATGGCGGTGGGGGGAGCGGCTTGAGGCAGGGCTGGAGTTGGGGTGGCGATGGTGGCTGGCGCCGGCGTGCTGGTTAGTTCGGCTTTGACGGCGGGAGAAATTTTGTCGGCGTTTTTTACGAGCACGCTGACCTGCCACATCTTGGTTTCGCCCAGGTGATCGTTGAAAGCGGGCATGCCGGTCATGCGGATGCCGCCGGAAACCTTCCAATATGTTTCCCAAGCTTCATCGTCGGTAACGCCGGTACCGCGAAATAATTGCGGGGGAGGGGGAAACATCCCGTCGGCGATAGCCGTCTTAGGTTCGCCGGGAAGTCCGTGACAGACGGCGCAATGCTCTTTGTAGACTTTGGCGCCGGCAAGGAAATTGGTTTCATCTTCAGAGACAGGCGACGGTAGATGCGGGAGCTTGGCGAGGTAGGCGTCCTGGGCCATGTGAGCGAGCCGGTGCTCGAAGGGCATTTCCGGGCCTTTGGTGGCGACAGGAGCGTGACCGCCAGCGAAATAAAAATAAGTGCCGACGACGATCAGCAAAATACCGATCAAAATCCCCAACAGGACGCCCCTGAGCATGCTATTTTCTCCTCAACTGAGATGGCGCACACACATACTGGATCATGCGGATAAGACAGGCGTTAGTTTACGACGGGTGCAGAAATTGTGCACGGTGGATTTACCGGACGAGGATGGAAGAAAGGGGCAGAGAATACGTGGATTGCGTAACCAATTCGGCGTTTGGGACGTCCATGTATAAAAGAGCCTTTCCGCGCGTCAAGCGCTACACTATGAGTGTAAGTGCCCGCCAGGCTCCCAGAAGATCCTTCGCCGCGCGCTCAGCGGCAGCAGATCAGGACTGGATACTAGAGGAGTTAATTCCGAATGGCCCAAATTGACGAGGTCGGTGTGCCCGACAGAACCGGTATTCCTATAAGAGATTCGGCTCGGGCTAGCTCGTCCCGCAGCCATTGGTGGATTTGGCTTTTGGTAGTGGCAATCGTGGCCGGCGGCTGGTGGTATTTGCGCTCGCGCGGCGGTCAAGGGAGCAGTGCGGCTGCCGAGGCCGCAGGCAACAATCCTGGAAATGGCGGGCAGCCATCGAATATGGCGGTGCCGGTGGTGGTAGCGACAGCACATCGCGGGGACCTGCCGGTGTACTTCAACGGGCTGGGGACGGTGACCGCGTTTAACACCGTGACGGTGAGAAGCCGGGTGGACGGGCAGATTGTAAAGATTAATTTCACAGAAGGCCAGAATGTAAAAGAGGGTGATGCCCTGATCGAAATCGATCCCCGACCGTACCAAGTGCAACTAGAACAGGCGCAAGGGCAACTGGCGAAAGACCAGGCGCAGTTGAAGGATATGCAGGTTGACTATGAGCGCTACCAGTTGCTGTTCAAGGAGGGAGTGATTCCGAAGCAGCAATTGGATACCCAGCAGGCGCAGGTGGGCACGTACGAAGGCGCTATCAAGGCGGACGAGGCGACCATCGACAATGCCAAGTTGCAGATCACCTATTCGCACATTACCGCGCCGATCAGTGGAAGAGTGGGACTACGGCTGGTGGACATGGGAAACATCGTGCACGCCTCGGATACGAATGGGCTGCTGGTGATTACGCAGCTGCAGCCGATCGCGGTGCTGTTCAGCTTGCCGCAGGATCAACTGCCCGAGGTGGTTGCCAAGATGCGCACAGGCAGACAACTCGAGGTGGAAGCGTACGACCGGGACAATAGCGACAAAATCGCGAGCGGGAAACTATTGACGATCGACAACCAAATCGATACGACAACGGGTACGTACAAGTTAAAAGCCGTTTTTGACAATGCGAAGAATGAGCTGTTTCCGAACCAGTTCGTGAACGTACACCTGCTGGTGGATACGAAGAAGAATGTTGTGCTGGTGCCGACGACCGCAATTCTGCGGGGCCCGCAAGGCAGTACCTATGTGTTCGCGGTGGATTCCAAGAATGCGGTGTCCGTGAAAAATGTAAAGGTGGCGGAGACGACAGGGAATCTGGCGGGAATCTCGACGGGATTGGGCGACGGCGAAGTTGTGGTGGTGGATGGCCAAGATAAATTGAAGGACGGCACGGTGGTGGATCCACGCACGCAACGGACGGGCGGAGGCAGCTCCACACAGAGTTCATTTCTGCCGGATGGATCGACGCCCGGGGCTCCGACCGGAGGACCTGCTCGATGAATCCTTCACGGCCGTTCATTTTGCGGCCGGTCGCCACCACATTGTTGATGGTGGGAGTGCTGTTGGTTGGGTACGTGGCCTACCTGCAGTTACCGGTGTCCGCATTGCCACAAGTCGATTACCCCACAATTCAAGTAACGACGTTTTATCCCGGGGGAAGTCCGGACGTGATGGCGTCGTCGGTGACTTCACCGCTGGAACGAAACTTCGGGCAGATTCCCGGACTGTTGCAGATGACGTCGACGAGTTCGTTTGGCTGCTCGGTGATCACGCTGCAATTCAATCTGGATCTGAATATCGACGTGGCGGAACAGGAAGTACAGGCGGAAATCAACAGCGCGTCGCAACTTCTGCCGAAGGACCTGCCGAATCCGCCGATTTACAGCAAGATTAATCCCGCCGACGCTCCGATTCTGACCCTAGCACTAACTTCCGACACTCTGCCGTTGCAAAAAGTAGAAGACTTGGCCGACACCACGCTGGCGCAGAAAATTTCTCAGTTGTCGGGAGTTGGCTTGGTGAGCATCAGCGGCGGGCAACGCCCGGCTGTGCGGGTGCAGGCAAATCCGACTGCGTTGGCTTCGTACGGATTAAGCCTGGAAGATTTGCGGACGGCGCTGGGGAACGCGAACGTCGATCAGGCCAAGGGCACGTTTGATGGGCAGCACCAGGCATTTACGATTGGAGCGAACGATCAACTGCTTTCCAGTTCGGGGTACAGCCCGATCATCATCGCGTATCGCAACGGCGCGCCGGTGCGGTTGTCTGACGTGGCCGTGGCGACCGATGGCACGGAAAACGTGCGGCAAGCGGCGTGGGCGAACCAGCGGCCTGCGGTCATCCTGAATATTCAACGGCAGCCGGGGGCAAACATCATCAGCGTAGTGGACCGCGTGAAGAAGATTCTTCCGCAATTACAGGCGGCGTTGCCGGCGTCGGTGCACGTGGAGATTCTGACGGACCGCACGACGACAATCCGGGCGTCGGTGGAAGACGTGAAATTCACGCTGCTGCTGACCATCGGGCTGGTGGTCATGGTGATTTTCCTGTTTTTGCGCAGCGTGCGCGCGACGATTATTCCGAGCTTCGCGGTGCCACTGTCGATTGTGGGCACGTTCGGCGTGATGTACCTGCTGGGATACTCGCTGAACAATTTGTCGCTGATGGCGTTGACGATTTCCACCGGATTCGTGGTGGATGACGCGATCGTGATGATCGAGAACATCAGCCGGTACATCGAGCAAGGAGACTCGCCGTTGCAGGCGGCGCTGAAGGGCTCGGAGCAGATTGGTTTCACAATCGTGTCGTTGACAGTGTCGCTGATCGCAGTGTTGATCCCGTTGCTGTTCATGGGGGATATCGTGGGGCGGCTGTTCCGGGAATTCGCGGTGACGCTGGCGGTGACGATTCTGGTGTCCGCGATTGTGTCGCTGACGCTGACGCCGATGATGTGCGCGAAATTGCTGAAACACCAGCCAGAATCGCAGCAGACATGGTTCTACCGTAAGTCGGAAAAAGTATTCCAGGACGTGATTGCGTTCTATGGCCGGACGCTGCAGGTGGTGTTGCGCTACCGAGCGATTACATTGCTGGTGACGCTGGGAACGCTGGTGGGGACGATCCTTTTGTACATTTACGTACCGAAAGGGTTTTTCCCGGTGCAGGATACGGGAGTGATTCTGGGCGTATCCGAGGCGCCGCAAAACGTGTCGTTCCAAGCGATGGCGGCGCGACAGCGATCCTTGGCGGACGTGATCCTGAAGGACCGGGCGGTAGAGAGCCTGTCGTCGTTCATCGGCATAGACGGTACAAACACGACGATGAATAGCGGGCGCATCCAGATCAACTTGAAGCCGCTGGAGCAGAGGAAGATCAGCGCGTCGGAGGTGATTCGGCGGCTGCAACCGGAACTCGAAAAAGTGAATGGCATCACGCTATACATGCAGCCAGTGCAAGACCTGACGGTGGAGGACCGTGTGTCGCGGACGCAGTTCCAGTATTCGCTGGAGGATGTGGACCCGAAGGAGTTGGCGTACTGGACCCCGAAATTTGTGGCCAAGCTGAAAACGTTGCCGGAACTGCGGGACGTGGCGACAGACCAGTTGAATGATGGGCTGATGGCGACACTGACGATCGACCGGGATACGGCCTCGCGGTTGGGAGTGTTTCCCGCTGACATCGACAATACGCTGTACGACGCCTTCGGACAGCGGCAGGTGTCGACGATTTTTACGCAGCTTAACCAGTACCACGTGGTGCTGGAAGTGGATCCGAGTTTCCAGCAGAACCCGGATGCGTTGAAGAATATTTACGTGCATTCCGCGAATGGACCGCAAATCCCGTTAAGTGCATTTACTCGGTTGGAGTCGGGAACGACGCCACTGGCAATCAATCACCAGGGCCAATTTCCAGTGGTTACGATTTCGTTCAACCTGGCGCCACACGGTTCGTTGGGAGAAGCAACGGATGCCATCGAGAAGGCACGAAAAGAAATTGGATTGCCGCCCAGCATCCAGGCAACGTTCCAGGGAACCGCGGCGGCGTTTTTGCGGTCGATCAGCAACGAGCCGTTGTTGATTCTGGCGGCGGTCGTGACGGTGTACATCGTCCTTGGGGTTCTGTACGAGAGCTACATCCACCCGATCACGATTTTGTCGACGCTGCCGTCTGCGGGAGTCGGAGCAATTCTGGCGTTGTTGTTGTGCCGCACGGATTTCAGCATCATCTCGTTGATTGGCATCATCCTGTTGATCGGCATTGTGAAGAAAAACGCAATTATGATGATCGACTTTGCGCTGGAGGCGGAACGTAAGGAAGGGAAGAGTCCGCTGGATGCGATTTATGAGGCGTGCCTATTGCGATTCCGGCCAATCATGATGACGACGATGGCGGCGCTATTGGGTGGCTTGCCGCTGGCGCTGGGGCATGGAGTTGGTTCGGAATTGCGCCGCCCCTTGGGAATCACCATCGTGGGCGGATTGATTCTGAGCCAATTGCTGACGCTGTATACGACGCCGGTTGTCTATCTGGCGTTTGACTGGATAGCGCGACGTTTGAACCTCGGGATTCACAATCCCGCTGAGGAACTGGCCACCGGAGACTAGGGATGAATTTTCAGTCCAATTTCTCCGCGCCGTTTATCCGCAGACCAGTGGCGACTTCACTGGTGACCATCGCGATTTTCCTGTCGGGCGTAATTGCGTTTCGATTTCTGCCGGTGGCACCGCTGCCGCAGGTGGACCTTCCTACAATCGGCGTGGGCGCTTCCTTGCCGGGGGCCAGTCCCGAGACGATGGCGTCAGCAGTCGCAACGCCGCTGGAACGGCAGTTTGGACGGATCGCCGGAATCACCCAGATGACCTCGAGTTCAACGCTGGGGAACACGGGCATTGCGCTGCAGTTTGATCTCAATCGGGACATTAATGCGGCTGCGCGCGACGTGGAAGCCGCCATCAATGCGGCGCGCAGCCAGTTGCCTGCGGATTTGCCCTCGCAGCCGTCGTATCGCAAGGTCAACACAGCTGATTCTCCAGTCCTTTTCTTGTCGTTGACTTCGGACACCCTGCCGATCGGCCAGATTTATGATGCGGCCGACTCGATATTGGCGCAGAAAATCGCACAAATTCAGGGCGTGGGACAGGTATTTACGTGGGGTTCGTCGAAGCCGGCGGTGCGCGTTCAGGTGAATCCCCAACAGTTGAACAGCTACGGGATCAGCTTGGAGACGGTGCGGAAGGCGCTGCAGTCGGCCAACTCCAACTTAGCAAAGGGGTCGATCTCAAATGCGGATCGCGCATGGTCACTTTCCGACACCGACCAACTGTTCAAGGCCTACGAGTACGAACCGCTGATTGTAGCCGGCCACGCAGGCGCCCCTGTGCGGCTCGGGGATATCGCTAAGGTAAGCGATTCCGTCGAAGATATTCGGAACCTGGGACTGTTTGGGGGAAAGCGCGGAGTGATCCTGGCGATCTTCCGGCAGCCGGGCGCGAACATGATCGACACGGCCGACCGGGTGAAGGCGACGTTGCCGTGGCTACGAGCATCGATTTCGCCGGCATTGAACCTGAACGTAATGATGGACCGGACGGTGGTGATCCGTGCGTCCGTCCACGACGTGGAACGAGCCATGGGAATCTCCATCGTTCTTGTGGTGTTGGTGGTTTTCGCGTTCCTGCGGAACTACTGGGCAACGGTGATTCCCAGCGTGGCGGTTCCGTTGTCGCTTGTCGGGACGTTAGGAATCATGTATCTGTGCGGCTACTCACTGGACAATTTGTCGTTGATGGCACTGACGATTTCCACGGGATTTGTGGTGGACGATGCGATTGTGGTGATCGAAAACATTGCGCGGCACATGGAAAACGGATTGCCTGCATACGCGGCGGCGATGAAGGGAGCCAGCGAGATCGGGTTTACCGTGCTGTCGATGAGCGCGTCGCTGGTCGCGGTGTTTATACCTATTTTGCTGATGAGCGGGTTGGTGGGGCGGCTGTTCCGGGAGTTCGCGGTAACGTTGAGCGCGGCGATCGTGGTGTCCTTGTTCGTGTCGCTGACGGCCACGCCGATGATGTGCGCGAGATTCCTGAAGCACGATCTCGACAAGAAACACGGATTTTTCTACCGGCTATCCGAGGGCGGATTCAACCACATGCTCCACGGATACGACGTGATGTTGCGCTGGGTGTTGCGGCACCAGTTCTTGATCCTGTGCGTCACGATCTTTACAGCAGGGCTGAGCGTATTCATGTTCAAGCATGTGAATAAGGGGTTCTTCCCGCAGCAGGATACGGGGCGCATTAATGGATTCATCCAAGCGGACCAAGACACCTCGTTTGTGGAGATGTCCAAGAAGATGCGCGCCTTTACAGACATCGTGAAAGCGGACCCGGCGGTTGACACGGTTACTTCGTTTACCGGTGGCGGGAACGGAACCAGTACCGCGCGCATGTTTGCGCAGTTGAAGCCGCTGGCGGAACGCAAGATGGATGCAGACCACGTGATTGACCGGCTGCGCCAGAAGACCTCAGCGATTGCGGGCGCTTCGCTATTCTTGCAATCGGTACAAGACGTGAGCGTGGGGGGCCGATTCGGCGGCGCGCAATACCAGTACACGCTCCAGGCGGACAACCTGGAAGATCTGTACCACTGGGCGCCGATCATCATGGATCGGATGAGGCAAATTCCGGAGTTGCGGGATATCAACTCCGATGAGCAGAACCGGGGACTGCAAACGTACCTGGCCGTCGACCGGGACACGGCCGGGCGGTTGGGAGTTTCGTTGCAGGACATCGACAACGCGCTGGGCGACGCATTCGGGCAGCGGCAGGTGTCCAACATCTACAAAGGGTTAAATCAATACCATGTGGTGATGGAAGTAGCCCCCGAATTTCAGCAGAGCCCCGAGGGGTTGAAGAACATCTACGTACCGTCGAACACGGGCAAGTTGGTCCCGTTGAGCGCGTTTTCGCATTACGAGCACTCCAACACGGCGCTCTCCGTGAATCACCAGGGGATTTTCCCTGCCATCACGATTTCGTTCAATCTGGCGGCGGGGGCGTCACTAGGACCGGCAGTGCAGCACGTGGAAGAAGCGCGCTATGCGCTAGGTGTGCCGAATACGGTGCACGCATCCTTCCAGGGCACGGCGCAAGCGTTCCGCGATTCGCTGACGAACCAATTGATTCTGATCCTGACGGCGCTGGCGGCGGTGTACATTGTTCTGGGCATTTTGTACGAGAGCTACATCCACCCGATTACGATTCTCTCCACGATTCCATCGGCAGGAATCGGTGCGCTGCTTGCGCTGCAACTGTTTCACATGGATCTGAGCATCATCGCGCTGATTGGAATTATTTTGTTGATCGGGATCGTAAAGAAGAATGCGATTTTGATGATCGACTTCGCGGTGCAGACCGAGCGCGAGGAAGAGAAATTGCCGGACGAAGCGATCTACAAGGCGTGCCTGCTGCGATTCCGGCCGATCATGATGACCACGATGGCCGCGCTGCTGGGAGCGATGCCGTTGGCGCTGGGGACGGGTGTTGGCTCGGAGATTCGTAGGCCACTGGGCGTGGCGATTGTCGGAGGGCTGATCCTAAGCCAAATGTTGACCCTGTTCACAACGCCGGTGGTGTACATCTACATGGATCGGTTCCAAAGCTTGCTGAAGCGAACCTTTCAGCGAGGGCCGGTACCGAGGCACGCGCCTGCACATAGCGACTAACTGATCGAACGTGGTGGCGACGGACCGCCTCAGAAGGCGGTCCCTACAAAGGCGCTGCGGCGTGTGCGGCACCCGCTACATGGAGAGCTAGAAATGAAAAATGACATCGCTGGCGAAAACCAACTGGTTCTTTTTGGTGCCGCCGTTGTAGGCGGGGGCGTCGTAGGAGCGCTCGAAGCGCAACTCCGGCCGGATGAGTACGGTCGTGCCAATCCAATGTCCCCAACCGATCAAGTGTTCTGAATATTGAGTCTTAAAGCCCGTGCGCTGCCCCTTGATGTCGTTAAAGTATTCATTGCGGATGGTGAGGTAGTCTTTCGTGGAAAACTGCTTGACCAAGTAGTTCACGATCGCCCATTCCGGGGCGTAACAATTTAGCTCCTGCGGGGAATCGCAGACGGCACCGTTCGCGCCGGTGATAAACAGGGGCGCAGCGGCAGGATTGTCGACGTTAGGAACGTTCTTTTCCCACATGTACCAGCTTTCCGTATCGGTGTGCCAGGACGAGTTGATTTTGTGATACCAGGTGGCGTAATAGGCCTGAAGGTTGTTGTAAGCGTATTTGCCGGAATTGGTGGAATTATCGCAGACGTAGAGATTGTCGCCACCTTCTCTCCAGGTGTAACCGACGCAGGCGTTGAAAGTGGGTTTGGCATTCGGTTCGCCGAGCCATGGTGCGACGTCGTTGCCAGATGAGAAACCGACCTGCACCATCCAGTGATTGTTCAGTTTGGTGGTGATGTTGATGCCGGTTTGCGTGTACGCGTCAAAGGTATAGAGGATGGAATGGCTGTAGGTGTAGTTGTCCGGGGCGAGTTGCGCTTCGATATCGGGAAGCGAAATGTAACGGCCTATGCGGATGTTCATTCCTGCGGCAATCTGCCCCCAGTACAAATCGACGTAAGCCATCACAGGGTCGTAGCCGTATTTGTTGTTATTGGTGAGAAGTTGCTGGCTGAAATAGCCCTTGGCCGTGGTAAAGCGGTAGTCGAGACCATAGAGCTGGGTGAGGCGGAGACCCCAGTCAAAGTGGTCGTTTTGCACCGTGTCTGGCAAGCGCTCGACATAGAGGGCCATCTGATCCAATTGCACGGAATTTGGCTGAATGTAGTACGAGGCGGGAGCGTTACCGTATTGCTTGTTGGAAGTACTGAGGTTGAAGCCGGTGTTTATCCAGCCATAGATTTTGATGCGGCTGTTCTCCCAAGCTTTTCCATGTTCTCCGGAGTAGATAGCAGACATGAGAGGGCCACCACTAGTGTCTGGCGCGCCGATGACCGGTGAACCACCGTAGGGCCAGTCGGAGAAGGGAAAAGGCGGCGAAGAAACTGGCGCCGGATAACCACGGCGGGGCATATCAGGATCGGCGGCGGTGCCTCTCCAGTCGTCGAGATAGGCCTTGGCGAAGCGATGGAAAAATCCATCCGAGTCGGATACCGTTTTTTGAACTGGAGGATCGGGTGCGGCAGTTGTGTCGACAGGAAAAGCGGACGAGTCTCCGGCTTGGGCGCGTGCCGACGGAGCAGTTCCCGGCAAGAAAAACAGCGAAATCAAGATTAAGCAGGAGAGAGTTGCAGTGGAGATCTTGTGATGGAGCGATATCACGATAACTGTTTCCCCTATGCAGGCATGGTAGGGGACGAGTCATAAGGTTCTTGTAAAGAGAAGAAATGAAATTTGTGATGAAGTGGATGCGAGATTTAAATGTTAATGGTGGTAGTCGTTGAGAGCGGACCGCCTCAGAAGGCGGTCCCTACAGGGAGGGAGGCTTCACGGTGGTGAGGAGAGCCAGCAAGAGAAGGAAAACGCAAAGCCAAGCGAACCAGTTGCCGAGCCGCGAGTAGAGGGTTGCGTCGTGACGAACGGGGATAACAGCGATGGCGGTGGCGAATGACGGGCCCACGGTGTTGCGTTCAGCGAGAACACGGCCACGATCGTCGGTGGCGGTGAGGATGCCAAGCTTGGCAGAGCGGGCGATGCTGAAGCCACTTTCTACACCGCGAAGGATCGCCATGCGACCATGGAGCCAGCCGTCGTCGACGAAATCCCACGCAGGAACGATTAACAAGCCCACTCCATCTTGAGAATATTGGCGGCTCAACTGGGGGAAGTCCATGTCCTTGCAGATTTCGAGGCCCCATTTGCCGGATGGTTCTGTTACGACAGCCCGCTTAACGTCGGGGGCAAATCGATCTTCCCAGTGGGGAAGTAAGTGGTGCTTGTTGTAGGAAGCGACTAGCCCGTCCTGGGGCGAATAGAGACGTTGTTGATTCCAGGCAACGGTCGGCGTGATGCGATCGATGCCGATGGCGATGTACGCGCCGGTTTCCTTTGCGAGTTGGCTGAAGAAGGCATCTGCATTCGCCTGTGACGCGTCGGTAATGGGTCCACTATGCTCCGGCAGGACGAAGAGATGTACACCCTGGGCGACTAAGGGTTTCATCTGATCCGCGTAGCGTTGGAAAATCAACTGAGCGCCAGCCGGCGTGTCCGCATTGATGTTCTCTGGAGAATCAGAAGCGATGAGAGCGACCTTAACGGCGGGAGAATTTTTCGGCGTGGCAGCAAGGCGCCAGAATCCGAATGCGAAAACGCATACGAGAAAAACAGCGGCGCCAACAGCTAGCGGAATTTTTACCGACGCTGGGCCCGGATGGAGCAGGGCAGCAATTGTGGATGCAAAGAGAAGAATGCAGAAGCTGATGCCCCAAATGCCAGTGACGGAAGCGATTTGCAGGATGGGCAGAAAATTCATCTGGGAATAACTCAGATTGCCGAAAGTGCCGTGAACGGAAAGCATAGCCACCGCGAATTCGACACTCACCCAGAATGCTGGAAAAACGAGGGCTGCCTGCCAGATTCTTCCGCGGAGAATACAGTAGCGAAACAGCAGCACGCCGAGAGCAAAGACGCAGGCGGAGCTCAGCAGGATCGTTGCGACCAGCCAGGTCGGCAGGACGGCGCGAGAGTAGCTCCATTCATTCAGGCCGCCGAGTGCGTACACTGAAGCCGCGACAAAGAAGGCTTGCCTAGCGGTGACGCGCGAGGCGATCCAGAGCAGGGGAATCGCGGCGAGCCAGGTGAAGGTCCAGACGGGCGCCAGCCCAGTTCCAAGGAAAAACAGCGCCGCGGCGAAAGCGAGACAGGGAGCGGCCAGAAAACCACTGCTAGGCTTTGAGTCCATACAGAAATCTCCTCAGGGAGCGATGTAACAGCTTGCGAAATTCTTTTTCGGAGAGAGCGATGCGGCCACCGCGATAGAGCATGACGTAGCCATGAACGTGAGCCCAGAGTGCAAAAGCCACTTCCCAGACATCATCCTTCTTCAAATGCCCTTCCTGCATTTCTGCCGCGAGCATGTCTGCAATTGGATTCAGCGTCGGGGAGCGGCGTGCACGGAAATCCTTAGGGAACTGGCGGGCGCCGGGACGGGCGCGAGAGAAAACGTAATCGAAAACACGGGGTTGCGCGAAGGCGTAATCGACATACCCTTCCATCACGGCGATGAGACGCGCTTCGACTGAACCGCGCAGGGGATGGGATTGGATATGGGAGAGGAGTTTTGCAAATTCGCGATCGGTGATGGTTGTCAGCAGGGCCTCGCGGCTGGGGAAATGGTGGTAGATGGCCATGGGGGTAATGCCGACGGCGTGGGCGACACGACGCATGCTGACGGCCTCGGGGCCTTCCTTTTCGAGGATAGCGAGGGCGACTTGAGCGATGCGGCCGGCAGTGTCATTGGGACTCACCTATACAGTGTATAGTATACGGTGTATAGCTGCAAATTATTTTTGGCCGATAGCTATGGAAAGGGCGAAAGCAGTTTGATTACGAGCTGCCGATGAGCCAGCCGGTCAGGAAGACAAGGACGCCGCCGACGATGACCTGGAATGCGGCTTGGAGGAAGGGAGTATCCATATACCGGTGGCGGATGTAGCTGATGACGCCGAGTTCGATGGCAACGACAATGACGGCGATGCCGGTCGCGAGACGAAAATCGGAAATCAGAAAGGGAAGAGTGTGGCCGAGGCCGCCGGCGGTGGTCATCAGGCCGGTGACGACGCCACGAATCCAGGGAGAGCCGCGGCCTGTGAGCGAGCCGTCATCGGAAAGCGATTCGGCAAAACCCATGGAAATCCCGGCGCCGAGGCTGGCGGCCATGCCGACCAGGAAGGCGTCCCAGCTTTTGTGGGTGGCGAAGGCAGCAGCAAAAAGAGGAGCCAGGGTGGAAACGGAGCCGTCCATCAATCCGGCTAAGCCCGGCTGCACGAATTGCAGAACGAAGAGGCGCTTGTGCGATTCTTCTTCATCGGATCTGGCCTTGTCCGTCAGATGCTTCTCTTCATACTCGCTGGCCGCGCGCGTGTGCTTTCTTTCTTCATCGGCGAGCATGTTCAGGAGTTCGCGCATGGGAACATCGGTGGTGCGGCCAGCCGCGCGCATATAAAAGCGGCTGGCCTCCATCTCCATGATCTCGGCCTGGCGGCGAGCCACTTTCACGCCAAGAGGGCGCATCATCCAGACCGGACGGCGCTCCAGAAATCCGCGAACATCGTCGCGACGGATGGGCGGAATGTGGTCGCCGAAACGCTGGCGAAACATGGCGAGCAGGCGGTCGCGGTGGACAGCTTCCTCGGCGCGCATTTCTTCAAACATCTCCGCGGTGCTCGGGTAGGACTCACGCAAGGCGTCGGCAAACTCACCGTAGATGCGGCCATCTTCTTCTTCGCTGGAGATGGCCAGGGCAAGAATCTCTCGTTCGGTCAAATCCTTGAATCGCTTGGGCATAAGTGGCTTGTCCGAGTAAAGCAGGGAAGAGAATGGCACAAAAAGGGCGGGGAAGTCATCTCAGGGGCGACGATTCTGAGGATTTCCGCAGTTGGGGAATTGTAGTGACGGTACTTTCGTACTACGATTAGTTGCAGAAGGCCTACTTTCCGCCGAGTACGGTCCCGCTATAGGTTTTATGAAATCGCGCAATTATCCTTCTTCCATAACAGAGATAGTCTGTTTGGGAGAGGTGAAAGGTAATGGCGTCGGCTCTCGATTTTATGGGTAAACCAACTTCAACGCCGGGGGCAAGCCCGGCACGTCCGTCGCACACTGAACGGCGCTCCAGCCGGCGGTGCAAGATCAACCAGTTGATGCGCATCCGGCCTTCCGATCCGGAGCGCGATCCCTTCGATGACATCCGTGGCTCGCTGAGCGTTTCTCGTTCGGGAGTGTATTTTCAGTCGAGCGAAACCGGCTACGAAATTGGGATGCGGCTTTTTGTGTCCATGCCGTACTCGAAGGAGCCCGCAGCGATGACACGGGAATACCTGGCGGAAGTGGTTCGCCGCGACCATTTGCCGAATGGATTGTATGGAATCGGGTTCAAGATTTTGATGGAGATGGGTTTGCAGGGTGGGTACGGCAACAACTTCTACGGGCAACGCAAGTAACCCTCAACAACTAATAGCAATGCACTCTTGGAGATGACTGCTCTCCATCGCGCGCACGTCCGCAGTTATCCAGCAAATGTCAGATGTTGCACCAGCGATGTGCTGGCAAATCCTACCGGCCGGGAACCACGTCGATTTGTAGCCTCGGATCGGCGGCAGGGATGTAAGTGGTTGGAAGGCCGAGTTCGCGGCGTATGATATTGCAACCTTGGGCTAGCGCGCTCGCTTTGTAGAAGGCAATTTCTCGATTGCATCCCTGACGTCCGAAGCCGCAGTCGTTGGAAATAATTAGTTTTTCCACGGGAATGTGCTTCAACGCCTTGCGGATCTCAGCAGCCACGTCTTCTGGGCGATCGGCCTGAAGGACGCGGTGACTAACGGCGCCGATACAGATTTTCTTCTTGAGATCGTGTTTAAACGGCGCGAAGAGTTCGAGGTCCGCCTGGTTGCGGTCTTTCATCTCCAAGGTCCAGACGTCGCCGCGGCAGCGCTCCAAGTAAATCTCGATGGAGTTTGCGTAGCTGGTGTTCTCCATCACGCGCTGCATGTTGGGATTACCCCAGCAGGTGTGAATCCACAATTCCACGTCGTCCAGGCCTTGAACCTCGCGGTTGAAGGCGTCAACCATGAACTTCACTTCTTCGTGGTCCTTGCCGTAGGTGTTGGCCATGAAATGAAAGGTGGGCTCTTCGATCTGAATGCACCGGCAGCCTGCGGCGCGCAGTAACAACAACTCCTTGTTCATGGCCTCCGCCATGTCCCAAATGACCTGCCGCTTATCGTTGTATTTCGGGGTGTGGATGTCCAAGAAGAGCGCCATAACCTGCGAGCAACAGGTACCGAACTTAAGAGGCTTGCGGGTTTTTCCCTGGGCGATGCGCCAAACTTTTGGGTAGTCGAGGGGGCGATGTTCGATTTTGTCTACCACGTGGGGCCAGCGCCATCCGGTGTAGATCTCGTTGAGGAGAGTGCCCGGAGGATAGTGCAGCCACGGGGCAGTGGTTTCTTGTGGTTGCAAGTAGTCGCCTTGAAAACCAGCCCACCGCTGAAGGGGATAGTGGTGCCAGGCACGACCCGCGAGATCTTCATCGACGTGGAAGTCACCGTGGGAAAGGATATCGAGACCGGCGCGTTCCTGGTCGCTGATGACCACGGCCAAGGCGTCCTGAAACTTTTCGCGGAAACGAATGTCCTGCATGCAGGTATCGAGCGGGCGCCCCCACATGCAGACGTCAAACCAGCGTGGGCGAGGAAACGAACCGGTGGTGGTGCTGGGGAGAAGCAAATCAGCGGTCGCGGTGAACATGGTTCCTCCATAGAAATGGGCAAACATCCCGGGGCCGGGCGGAGCGACAGGCCAGTCGGTCGGTGGGTTGTCATATCATAGTATGAAATGCCGGAACATTCCCGTGACACTGGGTCTTTTTACTTCTCGTTGAGTGACTTACGGGCTATTCGGAGTGATTTGGCTCTTAGGGTTATGAAATCTTAATGGAAAGCTCAGGATTTTTTGAAGCGCGGCTCGGCGCGAGAACAGTTGATTGAATTGACTGACGCCGTGCGAATCGAGGCACACGATCTCGCCGTCGAGAATCGCGTTCTGCACAGGCAGTTTGTCGAGAGGTTTCTTCAGGGACTCGAACGATTTGAAGCGGTTGAGATTTCGTGAGATCAGTTTGCATTCGCCAGCGTCGATGTAGGCGATTGCGCGGAAGCCGTCGTGCTTCAGTTCAAAGATGTACTCGGGATCATCGAAGGCTGTGCCGACGCGGGTGAGGTGCATCGGCTGGATGCGGGGGAGCACGCCTTATTGTTTCACAGGTACTAGTAGCCACCTTTCCGATTACGACAAACCGGGAGTTGGCCCCGCTGTACGCTAAATAGCCAAAAAAAACGCGCTACCCCGTTTAGGAATAACGCGTTTTTATGTTTGCTAGCGGATTTATTAGAACGTTCGCACTTTGCCGATGCGTGGTGGCTTCACGGGAGCAGCTGCTCCGTAGATGACAGTGAAGCCCGATCCGCCGCCCCAGGTCGATGTGGAACGGGTTGGGTTTGGGGATGCAGCCGCTTCAAGGCTGTTCCAGTTGTTGGCAACCCAGACATTTCCGGCTGGATCAATAGAAACGTCGGTGACCATCTGAATGCTACCACTCTGGAACATGTGGAGCACATCACCGGTCTTCGTCCCGGTGGGATGCCCTTTGGTGTTGTCGCCAGCCATGAGCGTTACCGAGCGTGCCCACATGTTGCCAACCCAAACGTCATCATTGCCGTCAATGTTCAATCCCCATGGAATGTTTATCGCTTCGCCAGTGAATCCCATCGGTGCGGGTTGGGTTCCATCCGGACGGATCATGTTCACGGCCCCTGTCGGCCTCGCCGGTGGTCCCGTAACGTACTTGAACATCGCAGCAGTGATGAGCTTAAACTGCTCCATGATTGATATACCATCGGGAAGCACCGGCTGAGGTGTTTTCAAATCCATGTTGCTCACTACCCAAACATTTTCCTTCGAGTCCAGAGCGAGAGCGCGAACACCAATTCCGGCGCGGAAGGTTTCCACCTTGGTCGGATCGTTTGCCGGGAATCGCACAACTGTGTCTGACGAGGAGTTGGCGACCCAGACACGGTTTTGGGAGTCAATGACAATGTCGAAGGGCGATTTCAGTCCCGCGACCTTGACGATGCGGCCGTCCTTGACCTTTCCTCCGGGGAAGTACAGCAGCTGATTGTCAGAGCCATCGGCAATCCAGACATCGCCGTTGGCCGCGATACCGACGCCCATCAGTCCGAGGAATTTTTCCTTGAACGGGAGGTCGCTCTCCTTGGCGGCTGGAGATCCGTCGAAATTCAACACAAGGATCTTGCCGTTGAAACTGGTGATCCAAACTTTGTCGTTGGCTACGGCAGTGCCCCAGCCGACGCCGTCGATGCCCATACCGGTGAAGCCAGTGATCGGAGGCGAGAGCGCAGTTCCGTTGGGACTGAACTTACCGACGCCACCACCAGTGCTTTTGTTCACGCCGGATTGCGAGCCGGGCATCCAATTCATACCGCTCCAGAGGTTGCCCTCCGAGTCAAACATGAACCGGCCATTGGCATAATCGCCGCCGCCCGAAAAACAGAGGGAAAGCGCGAAGTCGTCCGGAGCGTAAACCAGATACGGCGCGAATGGCGCACTGCGCCGGGCGTCGGGGGCAGGGAGCGGATAAGCTTCGTCAAACAATCCATAGAGTTCCTTGGGGGCGGCCCACGGCTCGCGTGCGATTCCGGCCATCGCCTCCAGCGTATTCTTGGGCGTCGTTCCCTCGGTCGGAGTGGCGGCCTTGAGGAAACGTGTGCGCCAGTCGTCGTTCGCCACGGTGGCGAAGGCATCGATGAGTGAGCCGAGCGTGTCCAAGGTGGCGATCGTGGTGGTCATTGAGCTGTTGAGTGGGTCAAGCAATACTTTGCCCCACCCACCTGTCGAGAGGTCAACGAAGTTCGGCACATTCCCCGTAGCGATACGAAGTCCGAGCGGGTTCCCGGAGATTCCATCGCCGCTGATGAATCGAGCCGCTGTAAAAGCAGAAGCAACGGTCGTAAGTTCGTTGACGACAACTTTTTCTGGCGGTTTGTTGCCCAACACGAGCAACAGAACCAAAGCTGGGCTATCGCTCTTGCCTTTTACTGCGCCACCGGTTGTGACCAAGTACAGAATTGAGTCAGAATGGGCAGATCCGCGAACCTCAAACTTCCCGTCATCGTTTGTTTTTGTTTCCGACAATTTCTTGGGTGTACTTGAGCTGGCTTCCCACAATGTTACGATCGCCTTAGTGACGGGTGCTCCGCCAATAGTGACCTGTCCGCTGACGTGGTCGGCAGCGAGTAAGGAACCCGTACTAAAAAATAAGGTGAACAGCAAGGTATAAAGTAAACGCCCATGAAAGCGCGAACAGATGTTCATTATCTCCTCCGTCGAAGTACGCGTTTATAGTCCGAGAATGATTAGGAAGATGTAATTGGCAAAAGTAACAAGAGGGTGGCAGGGACTCGAAATCCCGTTCGGGCCTGTTTAACGCTTTCCGTACAAGTCGCTCATAGTACTCGCATGGGCGGTAGGCGGACTTCTGCTGTTAATCCTGGTTTTCCGCGCCAGTGAAGATCAGAGCCTTGCCCACATAGTCGGCGGTTATATCGATAATAAAACTCTTTGGCTTCTCCGCGTCGGCCTCGACAGGCGCAACGCTAACGGTGGGTTTCTGTTCCGGAGTTGGTTCGTTCGAATTGGGTTTATCTTCGCTCATGGCTTGAGTCTACCACTGCAAAGTGTTAGTAGGGATGTGTCCGGTTAGTAACTCTGGCCAAACAACAACTTAGTGCAGGATCGGATATATAGATAGGACATGGCGCACACACGCGCTGCAAGGCGACTCCAGAGATGGCCAGATTTATTTTCTGCGTATACCAGACGTATACCAGCGTCAAGAACATGCAAAAACAAAGGGAAAAACAAAAAAGGCGGATGGCACGAGGCCACCCGCCCTTTTTGCGTTTGGGGGGTTGGGGAAAATCGAAGAGGCTCAACTACGGCCGAACGCCTGAAGCGTTTTATGGCGCAGCATACCCAGATGGCGGTTCAGGGGATGGCGACGTTCCAGGAAAGTAAAGACAGGTGAGCGCCGGGGAGTGAGCTTGGCCATAGCGATGTTCAAGCGAATGTCGCGTCGGGCATATTTCATCCCGGCGATCAGAGCTTCGCGGGCGTCTTCCTTGCGGCCGGCGGCCATGTAGACTTCGGCGAGATTCAAATAAAGCTGAGCCTGATTGCGCTTCATGCGGACGGCAGTGTCGCACAGGCGTTCCGCGTCAGCCCATCGTTGCTGGGTGCGAGCGAGAGCAACGCCGAGGTAGGACATGTAATAAGGATTGTTTTTTTCCATGTCAGCGGCGCGCTTGATGTGTTCGAAGGCCCGATTAGCATAGTTGTCGCGCAGGAAGGTCAAGCCGGTCTTAAACTCACGGAAGGCTTCCGTATCCATCATCGATTCCACCTCATTTAGACTCGAGGACCACACCGGGAAGCTGGGAACTCCTGGGATTGCGGCGTGCGGCGGCAGGAAAAGAAATCAGCGTGAAGAGTATTCAAACACGCGCCGCTGCTGCAGGAGTTCGCATGTCTCGGTTACAAGTTAAGCTACGAGTTCTGGAGTGGGGAATCTACTGACCAGAGGGACAGTCTTCGGCCAACGGCTTGGCGTTCTAGGGAATTTTTGCACGTTGCGCGAGAGTGAGCGCGATGCACGAGATCATTTTGCACCGGCGTTTCGGGGCCATTTGCGGCGCCAGACTTTCCAATCATCGAGCGTGACTTTGAGCATGGCTTTGGAGGCTTTGTGGAGCCAGCGGCCTTTACGGCGGGCCAGGTCACGTTTGATGGCGGGGATGGCGTTTGGTGTGCCGAGGTGAATGTTGGCTGTTTCCCAGCCCATGTAATAGGCGAGCTTTTCTTCATCGCGGTCTTCGGGAAGAGACTGGATTTCGATGTGGCTGCAATCCGGGGCCAAGCGTCGAACGATCCAGTGGGCGGCAAAGTGCACATGGGGATCGCGAATACGTACGGCACTTTCGATGAGCTTCCGGCTCAGCACGTTGGAAGCATGCAACTGGCGCGCCCAGATCCACGCGGAAGGCGTGAGTTGTTTTGCTTCGCGAACGACGTGAGCGCCGTCCCAGGTGGCTAAGGAGAGAACGCGAGGATGACCTAAGCTGCCCAAGCCAGCGATGCGGGATCGCAGCTCGTAATTCAGAGTGCGGACGGGCATGGAGCTGCGAACTAGTTTCCAGACGTCCTTAGGCAACTCGCCCTTATATTTAGGGCAGGCGAGAATCTTCTTCCAGAAGATTACGGGATCACGGAGTTTGTTGAGGGCAATCAGACGAAGCCACCGGTGGTGCTCGGCGAGGATAAAAGGTCCGCCGTGCTTTGCGATGGCGTCCCGGTAGCCTTCTTCGACGGCTTGGACGGCAATTTTTCGAGAGAGCGAGAGATGCTCTTCCTGGATGGCGAGATAGGCGCTGGTAACCAAGCGAACCAGGTCGACAGTGTAGGCGGCAGGCCAGGCTTCGTCGAAGTCGTTGACGCCCCAAATCAAGCGGCCTTCGATGTCACGCCAGGTACCGAAATTTTCTATATGTAAATCGCCCACGGCAAGAACTTGGGGAGCGCGGGCGAGGTCAGGGCAAATAATCGGCCACCACTGCGCCCAGCGGTAAAAGGTGGCGCGGAAAAACGGAAAAGGCGCCTGAGCCATGAGGCGATGCTTAAGATTTACATCGGAGCGAATGAGATCAACATGGCGGGAGGCCCAATGTTCAAAATCGGCAGTGGCCTGGACAATGCCAGGCAGTTTCCTTTTTTTTGTCTGCATATGTCGACGTTCCCCAAGGTAGGGGAGTGCCCCGCGCGGGAGATAGTCTACATCTTCTTGTGGGGGCGAAAAAAAGTTTTTGGCTAAGCGCGAGCGTGGACCCTGGCAGGCCGGAGACGCGATTCGTAAATGGGGAATCGCCCAGCCAGTTCCGCGACCTGCTGACGGACTTTTTGTTCGACGGCAGCATCGCCGACGTGGAGAAGAATCTCCGCGACCCAAGCGCCGATCAGTTGCATTTCCGGTTCCTTCATTCCGCGGGTGGTGACCGAGGGGCTGCCGAGGCGGATTCCACCGGCTTTCATGGGAGGCAGGGGATCGAAGGGGATGGAGTTTTTGTTGACGGTGATGCCGGCGCGATCGAGAGCCTTTTCGGCGTCGCTGCCAGTGATGCCGCGGGAGTGGACTTCGATGAGGAACAGGTGATTGTCCGTCCCACCGGTGACGATGCGAAAGCCCTTGCTGGCGATGGCGGCGGCCATGGCCTTGGCGTTTGCGGCCACCTGCTTTTGGTAATCCTTGAAAGAGGGCTCCATGGCTTCCTTCAAGCAGACCGCTTTGGCGGCGATGGTGTGTACGAGGGGACCACCCTGGGTGCCGGGGAAAGTGAGCTTGTCGAGTTCCTTGGCATAGGCAGAACGGCACAACACGAGTCCGCCGCGAGGTCCGCGAAGAGTTTTGTGGGTGGTGGTGGAGACGATATCCGCGTGAGGAACGGGGCTGGGGTGGACGCCAGCGGCGACGAGTCCCGCAATGTGAGCCATATCGACGAAGAAGAGGGCATCGACGGACTTGGCAATCGCGGCGATACGGGCGAAATCGATGATGCGGGAATATGCACTGGCGCCGGCAACAATCATTTTGGGTTTGTGCGAATGCGCAAGTTGTTCAATTTCGCTGTAATCGATCTGCTCGGTGTCTTGGCGGACGTGATATTCAACGAACTTGTACATGCGCCCGGAAAAATTCAATGGGTGTCCGTGCGTGAGGTGGCCACCGTGCGCGAGGGCCATGCCCAGCACGGTGTCGCCGGGCTGCAGCGTGGACATGTAAACCGCCACGTTGGCGGAAGTGCCGGAGTGTGCCTGGACGTTGGCATGGTCGGCGCCAAATAATTCCTTGGCGCGATCGATGGCTAGTTGTTCGACCTTGTCGGCAAATTCGCAGCCGCCGTAATAACGCCTGCCGGGATAGCCCTCGGCATATTTGTTGGTGAAGATGGAACCCATGGCTTCCAAGACCGCTTCAGACACGAGATTTTCGGAGGGGATGAGCTCGAGGCCGGTGGCTTGCCGGTGGGCTTCCTCGCCCAGCAAAGCCTCAATCTGAGGGTCGACGGTGTCCAGATGCCGCTTCATTCTTTCGTTTGCTTCCGTGGTCATTGCTGCTCCTGACTGGTCTGCCAATCCGATTCGTGATTCCGCTGTAAATGGCGATTCTATCGGAGTGTGCAACCGACCGCAATCTGATGCATCTGCTTATCAAGGGAGGAAATGCGCCAGATTCAAGATTTTGGGTTTCCGGTTGGCAAATTTTCGTCGAAGGAAGTCTATACTTGGAGGGCTGTCCCGATACAGCAAATTCACTTCATTGAGGATGAGTCATGGCAAACATATACGCAGACAATTCGTTAAGCATTGGAAGAACCCCTCTGATCAAACTGAACCGCGTGACCGATGGCGCGAAAGCGACGGTGCTCGCGAAGATCGAGGGGAGAAATCCTGCGTACTCGGTGAAGTGTCGTATCGGGGCTGCGATGATTTGGGATGCGGAAAAGCGCGGCGTGCTGAAGCAGGGCATTGAGATTGTGGAGCCGACCAGCGGTAACACTGGCATCGCGCTGGCCTATGTTGCGGCGGCGCGCGGGTACGCGATCACGCTAACCATGCCGGAAACGATGTCGCTGGAGAGACGGCGCGTGCTGGCGGCCTTCGGCGCGAAGTTGGTGCTCACGCCAGGCCCGGAAGGCATGAAGGGCGCGATAAAAAAAGCGACGGAAATCCACGAATCGGACAAGCAACACTATTTCCTGCCGCAGCAGTTTGACAATCCCGCGAACCCCGAGATTCATGAGAAGACAACGGGTCCGGAAATCTGGAACGACACGGATGGACAGGTTGACGTGCTGGTCAGTGGCGTCGGCACGGGAGGAACACTCACGGGAGTCAGCCGCTACATCAAGAATGCGAAGGGGAAGAAGATCACCTCGGTGGCTGTCGAACCGACAGTCAGCCCGGTGATCAAACAGACCCTTGCCGGTGAGCCGCTGACACCAAGTCCGCATAAGATCCAGGGAATCGGCGGAGGTTTCGTGCCGAAAAACCTGGACCTTGGAATGGTGGACCGAGTGGAACTGGTGAGCAATGAGGAGTCCGTGGAAATGGCGCGGCGGTTGGCGCGCGAAGAAGGCATCCTCAGCGGCATTTCCTGCGGCGCGGCGGCGGCTGTCGCCGTGCGCTTGGCGAAACTGCCGGAGTTCGCGGGCAAAATGATCGTAGCGGTGTTGCCAGATGCCGGCGAACGATATCTATCCACGATTCTGTTTGAAGGAATTGGATAGAGAGCCACAACCGAACGCAAAACACTCCGGGACGGAAGCTCAGCTCTCAAGGCTTCTGTCCCGGTGTGGAGCGTCACAAGAATTATGAAGCCCATGACTACACCTGAAGATGATTTGCGCGCCCTCGCAAAGGAATTCCGGTTGGCACTGGAAGCTCGTTTGGCCGACGCCTCCATGTGGGAATACCGGCTGCCCTCGAAGGATGAGGTCGCGTCGCTTTGCCGGACCTATCTGGATGGACTTTTTCCCTTGTACTACACCGCCGAAGAAGTGCGGAGTGACGACGCGAAGGGATTTTTGGCGCAACTGGATCTGCAGTTGGCGGAGCAGATTGTCTACGCCATGCGTTTTGATCTGAATTGCTGCGGGAAACCGATCCCTTCCAACCTCTCGGAAAGCGCGGCAGATGTGGTGCAGACCTTGCGCGAGAAATTGCCGAGACTCGCGCAACTGCTGGCCCTGGATCTGCAAGCGGCCATGAAGAATGATCCAGCTGCGAGCGGTTACGAAGAGATTCTGTTGAGCTACCCGGGAGTGGAAGCCATCACTGTGCAGCGGCTGGCACACGAACTGTATCGGATGAAGGTTCCGTACATGCCCAGGATGATGACGGAGATCGCACACAGTCGCACGGGCATCGACATCCATCCGGGCGCCACCATCGATGAATCCTTTTTTATCGACCATGGAACGGGCGTGGTGATTGGGGAAACCGCTACCATCGGAAAGAACGTCACCCTGTATCACGGAGTGACTCTGGGGGCGTTTAACCCTACGGCGCGGCGGGATACGGGCGGGGAATTGGTGCGGGGGTTGGCGAACAAGCGACATCCGGACATTGAGGATCATGTGACGATTTATGCCGGAGCGACGATCATTGGCGGGGACACGCGGATTGGGCATCACAGCATCATTGGCGGAAATGTGTGGCTGACACACTCGGTTGCGCCGTATAGCCGGGTGGCGATGCGCGAGCCGGAACTGGTGATTCGGACAAATGCGAAGGATTCGGATTGGGAGTGGTTTCTGGGTAGTTCGATATAGGCGTATTCGCCCCTGCAGCGAGTGCTGTTGCATCCTGCATGTCGAAAGAAGCTAGTTTCGCTGGCATAGTTCACAATGAAGAAAATAAATGAGAAACGGAAGCCGATCGGCGCCGAACGTTAGCGCGTATGGCGAGTCGGGGCCAGGATATCAGCCGTTTTTTCACAAACCGCTTGCGGATGGTTTATCCAATCCAGAGAGTCAATGTGGATTTCACGGCACCAATGCTTGCAGAACTGGATGATGCTGCCGAAGAACTAAACATCAGCCGTCAAGCAGTGATTAAGACACTGGTGCGGGAAGGACTGGATCGCCGGATTCCGCGTCGAGTCTCTTCCCGGCAAGGGACCGCGGGGTTCGCACCTCGAAGCGACGAGTGGGAAATTGGTAGCGGTTCAGTCTAGAGCTTCCTTAGGTCGTAAAAAGTCGCTCACCTATCTCCCACAGATTAAGAGCCTCCGCTTCTGCGAAAAGGTACGGCTGCGGGCGTCAATTGATTTTAGGCCGATGCACATCACACAACCTGGTTGGAGCTCACGTTGACAGTGGGAGAAGGTGTCCGCTACGCTCGAATGCTTGGCTAATGCTTGGGGAAATGGACAGGGAGACGCATGGCTGACGAGAAGCTACCGACGAGGGCAGAGGATTTTTCGGAGTGGTACAACCAGCTGGTATTGAAGGCACAACTGGCGGACTACGCGCCGGTGCGTGGGTGCATGATTGTGCGGCCGTACGGTTGGGCGCTGTGGGAGAACATTCAGGGGGCGCTGGATCGGCGATTTAAAGCGACCGGGCACCAGAATGTGGCGTTTCCGTTGCTCATTCCGAAGAGCTTCATTGAAAAAGAGAAGCACCATGTGGAAGGGTTTTCGCCGGAACTGGCGGTGGTGACCATCGGGGGCGGGGAAGAGCTTGCTGAGCCGCTAATCGTGCGACCGACTTCGGAAACGATCATCGGGCACATGTGGTCGAAGTGGATTCAGTCTTACCGGGATTTGCCGGTGCTGATGAACCAGTGGAACAGCGTGGTGCGGTGGGAACTGCGAACGAAGTTGTTTCTGCGTACGCTGGAGTTTTACTGGCAGGAGGGGCATACGGCGCACGCCACGCGCGAAGAGGCTGTCGACGAAACGCGGCAGATGCTGGACGTGTATACGGATTTTGCGGTGAATGAAGCGGCGATTCCTGTAATTCCAGGGTGCAAATCCGAAGCGGAAAAATTCGCTGGGGCGGACACAACCTACTCCCTCGAGGCGATGATGGGAGACCAAAAGGCATTGCAGTTCTGCACATCGCATTTCCTGGGACAGAACTTTGCCCAAGCGTTTGAGGTGAAGTATTTGGATCAGACCGGTGTGCTGCAACACTGTTGGACGACCTCCTGGGGACTTTCGACCCGCGTGATTGGTGCGATCATCATGGTGCACGGGGACGATCAAGGACTCGTGATGCCGCCGCGCTTGGCGCCCACGCAAGTGGTTATTGTGCCCATTTACAAGACAGACGAGGAGAAGGCGAGCGTGCTGAAAACCGCCAAGGAGTTGAAGGCGCAACTAATCAAGGCAGACCTGCGGGTGACTTTAGACGAGCGCGAAGGGTTCAGTCCCGGCTGGAAATTCAACGATTGGGAGATGCGAGGGGTGCCTGTGCGGGTGGAACTTGGCCCCAAGGACGTGGCCAAGCAAGCGGCGATGCTGGCGCGGCGCGATAAGCCAGGCCGGGAAGGAAAAGTGAGCGCGCCACTGGCGGATCTGGCGGGCACCATCGAAAAGCTGCTCGTCGAGATTCATCAATCCATGTTCGATAAAGCCTTGGCATTCCGGCGGGCGAATACGCATGAAGCCAAGGATTACGACGGGTTCAAGAAAGCTGTAGAAACCGGGTTTGCATACGCTTATTGGTGCGGCAGCAGCGAGTGCGAGGAGAAGATCAAGGAAGAAACGCGCGCCACGATGCGCTGCATTCCGCTGGACCAAGCCGCGGTGCTGGGGCGTGAGGGAAGCAGCAACGCAGGAGCGTGCATTTACTGCAAGAAGCCGGCTAAAGACCGAGCGATATTCGCGCGCGCCTATTAAGCCTTGATGACCGAGCCGCTTGCGCGTCCCGGGACGTTACCCTAGAAGAACACGCGAGCACGGCAATGCTCGACAGGTGATGGAGTCGGTGCTAGCGTAACTTTATTGGTCAAAGAATCTCAGCCAGCTGGGATCATGCCGGCATCGGCTTGTGAGGTATGGTTTCGTGAACCGGAAACTGGAATCATTACGTCATAATCAAAGAGGCGAAGGAAGATTGAAGGCGCTGCTCTATTTCGCGTTCCTGATTGTGGCGGTGTTTGTGGCCGTGAAAATCGTGCCTTCCTACGTGGCGGATTATCAACTGAAAGACAAAATGACGGAACAGGCCAAATTCGCGGTGGTCAACCACTACACGGAAGAGCAGATCAAGGACAATATCTTCCACACGATTCAGGATTTGGACATCCCGGCCAAGCGCGATGACGTGAAGGTGGCGAGCACGAACCATGGGATTGAAATCAGCGTGAGCTACTCCGTTCCTGTCGATTTGGGATTCTATAAGACCGACCTGAATTTTTCGCCCGTGTCCGAGGGCCGCGATTACATGAAGTAGGGCCTACCGCCGCCGTTTTCGGCCATGGGTCACTCCCAGGCGCCTTGTCGAAGGGCCCGATTTTGTTCCACTCCTATAGTGCGAGACAATAGAGACTGGCCAGCTCTGGGGGACCGCTTTGCGATTTCGTCTTCAAAAAGGTTTCTGGACGTCCGTCTGGGGATTGAGCCTGCTGGGGTTCGTGGCACTCTGTGTACTTGTGAGCGCCGGGATCTTCACCTTTTTTTACGTTAAGTACTCCCGGATGATCGATGCGCGGTTATCCGGCCACATTCTTCAGAACACAACACAGATTTTTTCATCACCGGCACGAATTTCAGACGGGCAGACGTGGGGCGTGGATGAACTGGTGACGTACCTACAGCGCTCGGGATATCGGCCTGAGGCGGACGAGAATTCCCTGGGGGAATATACCGTTGATGGAAGCGTGGTGGAGATCAAGCCGTCCAAGCTTTCCTATTTTGGCGGCACCAACGATATCGCCGTTCACTTCAATGGCCGAACCATCAAGGCGATCCGGCCGCTAGATGGCGGGCCGGACATGGGCACAGCGGAGATTGAGCCGGAGCTAATCACGAACCTGTTTGATAGCGCCCGGGAGAAACGGCGCCCGGTGCGATATGAAGATCTGCCGCCGGTGCTGGTGCAGGCCATTCTGTCCGCCGAGGACAAGCGATTCTTCGAACATCCGGGCTTTGACTTTATTCGAATCTTCGGCGCAGCTTGGGCGGATATTCGCCACAGCCAGCATATGCAGGGCGCGAGCACCATTACGATGCAGGTGGCGCGGACGTACTTCCTGTCCACAGACCGAACCTGGAAGCGAAAGCTGGCGGAAGCAATGCTCTCGTTTGAGCTGGAGCAGAGGTTCAGCAAACAGCGAATTTTCGAGATGTATGCGAACGAAGTGTATTTGGGTAACCGGGGGAGTTTCGGGATTCGCGGATTTGCCGAGGCCAGTGTGGCGTACTTCGGAAAGGATTTACGGCAACTGACGCTACCGGAATGCGCGTTCCTTGCGGGCCTGATCCGCGCGCCTAACTACTATTCGGTAGCGGACCGTCACCCGGAGCGGGCGGTGCAGGCGCGGGACCGCGTGCTAACACAGATGGTGGAGAACAAGTTCGTGACGGAAGCCGATGTGCAAGACGCCAAGCGAGTTCCCTTAAAGCTGGCGCGAGCGTCGGTGACCGGGAATGAGGCTCCCTATTTCGTGGACATGGTGAAGGATCACCTGCTGGAGAAGTACTCGGA
>DATERF010000116.1:0-66124 GCA_035271845.1 Candidatus Acidiferrum sp. | reverse complement strand
ACTCAAGCGCCTTTTCAAAGCAGCGGCCGAAGATCATCGCGGCCCGTGTTTCCTTTTCGCGCCAGCCGTCGAGGTAGCGATGGCGATAGCTGCGAGGGCACCGGAGATACTGGGCGATCTGGGTGTAGCTATAGTTCATCTTGGCTACACTCCCGCGCCTCTTCGTGAGGCGAGGTGCAGGATAGTGCCTCCCACTCTGCTACTGGGGCAAAGGCGTCGAGGTTCTGGTAAGAATGCCCGTTGAGGCTGGTAAAACTGGTGCGGACGACACCGCGAAGATTCAGGAGCGCCTTTTCATCGACCTGATCTCGAGTAAGGAGCTCGGTATCGTAACCGAAGTCGTGCAGGAACCAGCGGAGTTTCCAAAGCGCGCGTTCAGTGCAGTAGAGGCGCCCCGAGAAGGAAAGTGCTTCATGGGAGGTGGGCTCCAGGATACCGAAGCGAAGGGCGAAGAAGGGCTTCTGGGGATGCCAGCGATAGGAGGCCCGCTCAACCCGAACAAGGAAGAGTCCGTCAAGATTGCTGACCAAATCCTGTTGGCCCGAATGCAAACCGGGAATGTGTCGCCTCATGATCTTGCCTCCACAGTTGGTTGAGCGTAGGAGTTGAGTTTGCAGACCAGAGCATCCCTGTTCTGTTTTGCAGCTGCAGCAAGATGGGAGATAAAGGACTCGACCAATTCACGGCTGGCACCGCTGAGAGTTTGCGTACCGCAGAAGTCTGCTGCGTAGGCCTTCACGAGATTGGCATCGAGGTTGTACTGGCGGATTAAGAGGCAGAGCTGATCCCGGAGTCGCGGTTGACCGATGGAATTTCCATTGGAGGAAGGATGCCCGTTCGACGGAGAGGACACAGCAGACGGTCTGGGCGCGCTCGAGAACGCACCTAACTCTTCGACCGAGCAGAGGCCGATGCCATAAGCCTTGCGCAGGGCGCGATTGACCGCGCGAGTTTCGGCGATGCGCAACTCGGCGCCTCGGACCATTGGAGAGACGTTTGAGGGATCGGCGTCACCATAGCCGACGAACCGTTTCGATCTGGGAGATTTGTAGACGGAAGCCTTGAAGACCCACCGGCCAGCAAGCGGATCACAGAAATCGCGAACCTGTTCGACTTGAATGCCACGGCAGCGACTGCGCGCTGCCAGCCTCAGAAGGCCGGCGTGTGTTACGTACCATTTGCCCCCAAGCAGGAGCAAATCGCCCAGTGCAACTGAGAACCCGTAGTCTTCGGTAAGAGACTTCAGGCTTTGTAAATGTTGCTTTCCCAACTCATCGATCCATTTTCCTTTAGCAAGCTTCGCGTTTCTCCGCGCTAAGAGGTCGAAGTTTCCCTTCATAGAGCTTCTCCTTTGTACCGCTAATGTAACGCATAATGCGTTACATGTCAAGGCGATTTTCTGGCGGAGCCGGTACTTGACGCACTGAATCTCCTTCGCTAGCATCGCGCTCAGACTTGCCTGAGGGTCAAATGCTCAAGACTGAGACGCTAAATTTGCGGGTATCTGTCGAATTCAAACGTCGGCTCATAGAGGAAGCGAGAAAGGAAAAGAGATCGGTCACGAACTATATCGAGGCAACCATAACCGAACTTTGGAGTCACAAGACTCCCCGTACCACTCGGACGAAGGCAGGGAAAGGAGAATAAAGAGACGAATTTGATCTGTTCATTCAACATCTGCTGTTTGCGGGCAGAAGCTTCCCTGTTGATTCACTGATCAGACCCTCCACGGAAAAAAAGGCAAGTTAGGAAAAAACCCTGGTCAAATAAAGAGGCGGACTGGGCGAGCACTGAATTTGGACGTCTGAAGAAAATGCTGTGGGGTAAGAAACGCGGTGGGAGTGCATTCAATTGAGTGCCATGCGGGTCAAGAACCGAAAATTACAAAACGAACTCAGCTAAGTCTGCTGTTATCCGCCAGTTAGCACTTTTTGCACTTGTCGGTATGCTGCCTTTTGTTCGCCAAAAGGGTCAGTGAGTGTTGGCGACAATCGAGAAATGGTCGGGCCGCTCGCACTTGGAGGAAGTGGTTTAAGCAGCAATGCCGATGGTTTGCACGGTCACATCACAGCGGCACAGAGGTCTCATTGGTTTCTGCTTGCGGGATCCCTGAGAGAGCAACCGGTGAGGTCGGCGAACTATTTCTTCTTGAGCTCGTCGGCGCAGCAGGAGCTGAGCGCATCCCCTTCGGGCAACTGGACTGGCGTGCCAACAGCCAGATGCATGTAGTCGACGATCTGAGGATTGAGGCTTGCGAGACAGCCCCAGGCGTCGCCCCGACCCAAGTAAGTTTGAGCCAAAGACCATAGCGAATCGCCCTTCTGCACTTTGATGGCTCCACGGGTTGAGCGCTGTGGCGCCTTCGCCACTTCCGGAACAACGACAATGCTTCCCAGTTCCAGCAATTCCGGTGGGCCACCGGCATTTGCGTTCAGATTTCTCAACTCCGGCCACCGCGCACCGCTTCCCAAATACATTTGGGCTAACTTCCACCAACTCTGCCCTTGTTGAACCTCAATGCGGCGCATCCCTTTGGCTAACGTTGCCGGAGCAGTCCGTCGCTCCACCCGGGTTGCCACACTTGGCGGCCGAACCGGCGCAGGTGGTAGCGCAGCAAGGTCAGCCGGCGGAGCAACCGGTAGCTCGCTGAAAAGCCTGGGTTGAAAGGGAGAAAGGCGTTTGTGCGGAGTGTTGACATGCGGAGACGATCGAGGCGCGAGATTCGGGACGGGTGGATTGGTTCGCGAGTACGGGGCCATGCCCATGCCCGATCCGTTGAGAGGGGCCGTTTCCACTCGTGGTTCGGCCAGCGAATCGCCAGAAACCTGGTACGAAAACGGCGTGAATTTCTTTTTCGTCGCTAATTCGTCCTGGTGTTCCGCTTTTTGCTGGCGATAACGCCGTGCAATTTCGCCGAGGGATTCCGTCGATGGCTGGCCGTCATTTGGTAACTGTTTGGCATTTTCGGCACCGGGCGTGACGGGCTGCTGGCGCTTTCGCGCTTCGACTCGCGCTTGATCTTCCGTAGTGAGAATGACTTGCTTCTGCAGGTCTTCTTCGGTGTAAACATGCCGGGGCGATTTTTGTTCGGCGGCCTTTCGCGCTTTCTCTTGCCTGGCAGCTTCCGCCACGTCCTGACCGCGTGCCGGTGCTCCACAAATCAGGATGAACGCGATTGCGCAGAGAATTGCTCTGTGGCATTCGCACAAGGGCCCGAAGGCTGAACCACTCCATCGCATCCACTCACACTCACAGTCTGTGGATTGGCCGGGGGACAACCGGGCCATTGCCGAAAATTCTCTCTCTTTAACACGGTCTCTGCAACTATCTTTTGGCGTGGGACCGCGTCAAAACCAACGTGATGAGGCTTGGCAGTCTCTCCCGCCCGTTGCCCACCCGCGTAATTGCTTCTCGGTTACGCTCTCGTCAAATTTGCGGACTACACGAATCTAACAGTTGACTTACAACCGATGTGTTTGCAAAAATCGATTCCCCTGTCCCTGAATGGCTTCTGGCAAGTCATTCTGAAGACTTCATGCGGTCGTGGGTGAAGACGGTGAGCACGATGCAAGTCACAACCGGCCCCTCCCGCAGGCGGACTTCCCGCATTCCGGTATCCACCGACATTTACAACGATGTTTGGGTCTACTGGGAGTCTGCGGTAGGCCGTGATATCTCTCGCGTCAAAGACCTGAGTCCTTCCGGGCTGTTCATCGAGACGCGCGCGCGCAAGCGTGAAGGCGATCTGTTGAACCTACATTTTTTGGTACAGGAAGGGCAGATTCGCGCCGAAGCGGTAGTGAAGCACACCACCACCGGGCGCGGCCTGGGAATGAAGATCAGTTCGATTACGACCCAGGACGCACCTCATTTGCACCGGCTGCTCATGCGTCTCCGTGAGCCCGCCAGGCCACGTCCGAAACCGTGAGCGCCGTTCATGAACATTCGGTCATTTTTTGTTTGCAGTACCATTGACAGCCCTCGGTCACGGGACTATTTTAGCCCTTGGCCCTTCCTCTGGTAGTCATCCTCCCCGTGTGAGGTTCTTATGTCCGCTCCGACTATGGAAACAGGCACGACACTTTCCCAGCAATTCGAAGAACGTTGGGCGAAAATGCGCTCGCACAAGCGCGCGGTGGCCAGTCTGCGCTTTCTGCTGGAATGGGAAGAAGGCGAAAAGCGCCGGTGCGCGAACGCCGTGACGGTTGATGTCAGCCACTCGGGTTGCATGGCCGTCGTTGGCGCCGATCTCCCGCTTCGCCGCAAGGTGCGGCTGGTGCTGCCGGAAAATGGCAAAAGCGCCCAAGGGGAAGTGGTGTGGCGCGGCCATGAAGCATGGGATGTTGGCATCGCTCTCATGGAACCGGACGCCGGGTTTTGGGGCGTCAAGATCTAATCCTGTGAACGAATTAAGCTCTCGTCCTTCCAGCACCTACACGTACGACTCCAATGGCAACACCACCAGCAAAATCGATTCCACCGGTACGACAAACTACACCTGGCCAAGCTCGTCTGGCTGCGCGAGACGATCGTGACGCCATGGTCCTTGGCATACAGCCAAATGGCGGAATCGTCGGCGATGCCGAATCCGCAGTTGTGAACATGGAGCGAACCCGGATACGCATCCACTAAGACTCCGGGCAGGTGAGGAGCCAGGTTTTCATCAAAGAGCAGCTTCACGCGTTCGAAATTTCCAGTTTGCGCTCCCGATCAGCAGCATACGCGAGACATGCACGAATATCTTGCCCCGTGAGATAGGGGAATTCTTGCAAAATCTCGGCGGTCATCCCGCTGGCGAGATATTCCAGCACATCGTCCCCGGATGCAGGGTTTGCCACCCCGTTTACCTGGGATGATGTCCGTGTATGGCATCTGCTCCCTTTTGGAAAAGTCCGGTCGGGGCAATTGGAAACTCCCTCGGTTCGCTGCAACAGACGACTCTAAACCGCACCGACCGAACACAGGCCGATCACAATTGGGGTTATACGCCACCCCAAGCTTGTTGGTTGCAGGGGCATGTCGGTGCGCCTCCGTTAATCCTGCCGGCCAAGGCCGAAAGTATGGCCAGAGTTAATGGAGGCGGTCTAGAACATGTTCCAGAGGAACTGGTTGTAGACCTCGTGGTGATACTGGACTTCCGGTGGTTTGACGAAGGTGCCGAGGTCGCGGGCGCAGCGGTCCGCGGAAGCTTTCTTCAAGTCGGCGTAGCGGCTCTTGACGTCCTCGCCGAGCAACTTGGTAGTCCACTCTGCCTTCTGGAAGTTCTCGAGGGCGGTATAGATGTTGTCCGGCAAGTAGCGTTCGGCCTGGCGCAGATTCTTGATTTTGGCGGTGTCGCCATCAATGCCGGTTTTGAAGATGGAATACAAAGTGAGATACGGGTTGGCATCGGGCGCCACGGAACGAACTTCGACGCGCATGCTCTTTTCGTTGCCGATGGGAATGCGGATCATCGAACCGCGATCCACCGGAGAAGCCTTGATCTGGTTGGGGGCCTCAAAGTGCGGGTCGAGGCGGCGGAAAGCATTCACGCTGGGATTCAGAATCAGGCAGATGTCATTGCCGTGGGTCAGGATGCGATCCACGAAGGACCAGCCGAACTTGCTGAGCTTCTCTTCGCCCTTGGGATCCCAGAAGAGGTTCTTGCCGTCCTTGGAGATGGACACGTTGGTGTGCATGCCGCTGCCATTGACGCCGACGACCGGTTTTGGCAGGAAGCACGCGGTGAGACCCATTTTGTTGGCCACTTGGCGGCAGATCAATTTGTAAAGCTGGATCTGGTCGGCGGCGGCAACCACTTCGCCGTATCCATAGTTAATTTCGAACTGCGAGGGCGCCACTTCCGGGTGATCCTTTTCGTTCTGGAAACCCATGGCGCGTTGCACTTCCGCGGCCGTGTCGATAAAACCACGCAGCGGATCGCCGGGGAGTGAATGGTAGTAGCCGCCGGTGTTTACATACTCGAACTGCCGAGTTTCATGGTAATGGCGTTCGGCGTCGGCACCTTTGAAGAGAAAGCCCTCGATTTCGTTGGCGGCGTTGAGCGTGTAGCCTTCCTTCTTGTACAAGCCTTCGGCGTAGCCTTTCAGGACTCCGCGAATGTCGCCGCTGTAGGGCGAACCGTCTTTGTCGATGACCTCGCCGAAAACGAGGACTTTGCCGTTGCCGAAAATGTCGGCGGGCGCCCAGTAGAAGGAAGCCCAATCCATGCCCAGGCGAAGATCGCTTTCCCGCTGGGCGGTAAAACCGCGGATGGATGAGCCATCGAAGGTGAGATTGTCCCAGCTCTTGATCAGGAATTTTTTGTCGTAATCAAGCATGTGCAAACGGCCCTCGAGGTCGCTGAAGAGGACCGTAATTGCTTTAATGCGCTTTTCGTCGGTGAGGTACTTCAGGCGTTCTTCCTGAATCTTGTGGATGGGAGTTCTTTTGTTGCGTTGCTCTTTCGCTTTCAGATTGAGCTCTTCGAGCTCGTCATAGGGGAGGGCTAGAAAATTACGCAATTCAGTCGACATGAATCTCCTCGAAGAATTTTGGTGGAAATTTGGTGTGGCAAATGCGGAAGCGGCATGCCGGGCCTTTCGATAGTTAAAGTATCGCGCCACTCTGGCAAGGGTCAAATGGAAATCGGTGGAAAACGGAAAAGAAAAATGAATGGAATGAATGAAAAAAGTGGATGAAAGAGAAACAAGTTGGGCGGAAGGCGCAATCGGCAGAGGTGCTGTGCCGAAGTGGACCGGTTCGCCAGCGTGATGCAACAATGGCTCGGACATTAGCGAGTAAAGCGCGTGTTTGCAGCGAATTTACGGTTGGAAGAGTGGCAGGCCGCCTGCACGGTAGGAGTTGACGTTAGGACGAAGCCCGGGTTTCACGCGTTCGGGTTTTGAGCAGTAGGGCGCGGGAATTCGAGCGGAAATCTCCCCAAGGAACCTACTGCAAGAGAGCCTGCCAGAACCCCCCAGCGGGCGCCGAAACTCTACCCCCCAAGGTACCATCGGCGCCCGAACCTCCCGAGGTGCACAAAGATACTTCCCCGTCATTCCGAGCGCGGCGAGGAATCCCTCTTTCGATTTCAGCCAGAGCAAGCAGCGGAGAGATTCCTCACTACGAAGACTCCGTTCGGAATGACGAATGTGCGGGTTTGCGGAATCGCGGAAGACAAAACCGCCCGGCCAGAAGCTGGACCGGGCGGCGGAGGAGTGAAGGTGTGGGTGTTGTTTACTGGGCGCTGGGAGTTGCCACTGCATCAGGAGCAGTGCTGGCGGAGACGAACGGTACGCTGATGGTGCTATCCAGACGCGTGAGCATGCCGCTGTTTACGGGCAGGTCAATTTCCTTGCCTTTGCGAGCAACGACATAGACTGCGCCGGCGGCAAAACCGAGACCGATGCCACGGCCCACGTTACTAAAAATCAGTCCAATGAGTGAGCCTCCGCCACCACCCACGGCCATGCCGATGGCGTCACCCTTGAAGTCATGCTTCTCTTGCAGGATTTCCCCTTCAGTGATCTTCATGTCCTTGCGCGGCTTGCTATAGGAATCGATGCGCGGTTGCCCGATCGCCAGGATGCTCATTTGAATCGGGATCAGGCGGCTGTCAACTTCAATCGTTTTGAAGTTCAGGTTCATGTACGCCTGACCGCGGAAAATCGAAAAGGCTTTGGCTGGCTGAATGGTGCCGATGACGCCGTTCACGCGAGTTCCAGCGGGAAGAATGATGCGGCTGTCGAATGCAACCGGCTGTGCGAGGACGGCTACAAATGGATCGCCCTCCTTGGAATGAGAAGAACTGATGGGAGTAAGAAGCGTGAGATGGACTTCGGTGCCCTGTAAGACTTGACGCGGCTCAGCGTAGGTGGGCGGCGTGGCCGTGCACACGAGGGCGAAAACGAGAACGAGCGAAAGAACTGCTTTCATGAACTTCCTCCTGCTTGCACAATCGTGCAGCGATGCCCCGTGACGTGGGGTTTTGGTCCCGGTGGATAGGGACTGAGCGCTGGCGCGCGGACCTTGCGGCTGTTGCGGACAGAGCAAGGCGGTTGGGGAGGAACTCCAACCGCAGCTAAGTTTAGGACAGAGGCGAAGGAAAAGGACAAGCGCAAGAGCGAATGTGCTTAGTTAAGCAAGGCAAGGGGTGCGCAGGTTGGAGAAAGAAGAAGCAGATTTCTCACTACGTTCGGACTGACATTCACTTTATTGCTGCAGAGTCCAACGAGTGGAGCGGTCCGATGCGCTGTGTTAGACTTTTGTTTGCAGTCGTGAACCGCGACTGCTGAGACGTGGAACTTCGGGCTCCGTGCAACGAGGTCCCGCGAACCCCGCCAGGCCCGGAAGGGAGCAACGGTACCGGGTAAGCCAAGTGTGCCGCGGAGACTCCGAAGTTCCTCGAATCGAAGACAGCTTTAAGCAGTTATGGGTCCCTCCGAGCGCTCTTCCCGCTAATCATGGAACAACTTGAACCGCGTAGGTGTCTAAAGAACATGCGCGCCAGTTCGACCGGACTGATCGCCCTTTGCGTTATTGCGTCGCTGATAGGTTGTAGGGATGTCCATCGCCGTCCCGCCAATGTGCCCTCCTCGGCGGTTTGGGTTGATAACACCTTCATCGATTGTTCGGTTGATGCGCAGTCAAACACGAATCGCTGTACTATTTATGGGGACCGTTTAGGGGAAATCTTGGCGGATGGCCTATTCGCTCTCAATAATCTCCATGTCGCAGTCGGTACGCCTGAGCTTAGATATACTGCATATGGGCATGGGACGATTTACTTGGAAGATGCGAAAATGCTTGTGCATGTCGCACCCGGAAAACGTGATCCTTCACGCGAGAGAATCACTCGGACGTTAGAGACTCTGGCAATGAAAGGCTCCTCAGGAGCGATCGATTGCGGTAGGGGCGAGGTACAATCAAAGATTGTTTCTGCTTGCAGCCTTCAAGCATTCCAAGAGAAACGGGCGTTCTACTTCAGCCACTACGAACCGGGCACCGAATCGTTCCATTACAAGGGAGTGGCTGCTAGCGAGACAGGCGATGCTTATGAAGTGGATTACAGCAGCATTGGGCTCGCGAATCGAGTTGAGCTACCAAAAGGGTGGGAATTGCTCGATGATAACCACACAGAAGTAATTCCGTGTCATAGGCCGGTGATTTTCCACAGAACTTACGGCGGTTGGTTGGTGTGTCGTAGCTTCCCTATGGAATGAGCCGTCAGCAGCGTGGGCGATATAATTTTGACTTTTCCTTGGCGGGCGCCGAAAATGAACCCACCCTTTGCAAAACTCACAAAGGGTGGGGCACCCGACACGTATGACCTACCAAGTGATCGCGCGGAAATGGCGGCCGCAGACGTTTGCGGACCTTGTTGGACAAACCCACGTAACGGAGACTTTGAAGAACGCGATCGAGAATAATCGCGTGGCGCACGCGTACATCTTTTCCGGGGCGCGCGGCGTGGGAAAAACCACGGCGGCGCGGATCCTGGCGAAAGCGCTGAACTGCGTCCATGGGCCAACGCCGGAGCCTTGCGGAGAGTGCGACTCTTGCAAGGAAATCGCGGCAGGAACTTCGCTGGATGTGATTGAGATTGACGCGGCTTCGAATCGCGGCATCGACCAGATTCGCGAGTTGCGGGAGATGGTGCGTTACGCACCGGCGGCGGCGCGGCACAAAGTAGTGATCCTGGACGAAGCGCACATGCTGACCGGCGAAGCTTCGAATGCGCTGCTGAAGACTCTGGAGGAGCCGCCGGACCGCGTGATTTTCGTCATGGCCACGACGCAGCCGGAGGACTTAGAAGATACGATCCGGTCGCGCTCGCAGCATTTCCATTTTCGCGCACTGACGTTCCTGGAGATCACCGACCGGCTGAAGTACATCGCCAAAGAAGAAAAACTGAAGATCGATGATGGGGCGCTAAGCGTAATTGCGCGGATGGCGGAAGGCAGCATGCGCGACGCGCTGTCTCTGCTGGAACAGGCGCGGGCATATTGCGGCGACGATATTAAGGATAAGGAAGTGCGCGAACTGCTGGGCGTGGTGCCAGAAGACGCGTTGCAGGAACTTGTGGAAGCGATTGCCGAGCGGTCGGCGGAGCGTGCACTGGGATTGGTGCACAGGTTCCAGAGGGAAGGGCGGAATCTGCAGCACTTCTGCCGCGAAGCCATCCGGCATATGCGGAACCTGTTGATTGCGCGAGTGTGCGGCGCGGATTCGGACTTGATTGCAGCTACACCGGAGCAGCGGCCCGGACTGGCAAAGGCTGCGGCGCTTTTCACCGAAGAGGATTTGACGCGCTATTTCCAGATCCTGCTGCAAACGGATAATGAGGTTCGGCGCGAGATGGATCCGCGCGTGCATCTGGAAATGGGATTGTTGCGGCTGGTGAATGCGGCGCGGCTGGCTCCGTTGGAAGAATTGCTATCGGAACTTGGCAATGGCGTGAGTGGAAGGGCGGGAGGCGGCTCAGCGCCGAGAAGCGCTGCGTCCGGTGCACCAACGGCGCAATTCTCTTCCCGGACGGCGACAGCCTCTGCCCAGAGTTCGAGCGGGTCTGTGTCACCGACAATTGCGGTAAAAGCTACAGCGGATGCAGGACCACGGAGCATGGAGCGGACCGCGTCGGAAGGCGGTCCCTACAAGAGCGAACCAACGGCAACGGCGTTTGGCGCAGGAGGTTCTGCGGCGGCCGTTGCTCCGGCGAGGAAGCCCGAGGAAAGCGTCACGGCTTCCAACGAAGTGACAAAGGTTCAGGTGATGGCAACCGGGTTGAGCGCGGAGCAAGTCACGGAAATTAAGTCCGCGATTCAGGCGCAACAAAAATTCATCGGAGAATTATTGGAGCACGCGTCGCGGTGGGAACTCGAAGGCAGCGAATTGCGGATTTATTTTCCAGCGGAAGAGAGCGCGTTCGCGGGATTGATCGAAGGGAGAGAAACATTAGAGAAGATCCGTGCTTCTTCGAACAAGGTACTGGGGCGCACGGTGCGCGTCTGTGCTAAGCTTGAAAGCGGTGCGGGAAATGATGCGAATGCATCACGCACGGCGAGCACACAGGAAATGCGCGCGCAGTTTGAGAACGATCCGATGGTGAAATCGATGCTGCAAAGATTTGGCGGAAGAATTTCAGAAGTGCGACGGCGCACAGGCGAGTAGGCAAACGGGAGGCATGAAATGAACATGGAAGTCAGCGCTCTCCAGCAAATGCTCTCGCGGCTACGGCAGGTTCAAGAAGACCTGCAGCGGCAAGTGAATTCCGTTGCGGTCGAAGCCTCCGCCGGCGGTGGCATGGTCACCGTGAAGATGAACGGCCAGAAGCAAGTGTTGGATGTGAAGATCGAGCCCGATGTTTTTGCGAGCAAGGATCAGGAAATGCTGCAGGACCTGTTTCGCGCGGCAGTAAATGAAGCGTCGCGCCGGGTCGATGACGAGCTGGCGAATCAGATGAAGAGCCTGGCTGGCGGACTGCCCGGCCTGTCCGGTTTGAAGATTCCCGGATTGTTTTAAGCGTCAGCAAAATATCCGACCAGAAGCACGCCACAAACAAAGAAAAAATTTCCTCAGAGTCAAAATTGTGTAGTTTGCGTCCTTGAGTGGGCTTGTGCTACACAAGGAACATGCCTGATTTTGCTGCACCTGTGGAACGACTGATCGATGAACTGAAACATCTGCCTGGAATCGGGCAAAAAACCGCGCAAAGACTGGCGTTCCATCTGTTGCGCATACCTGCCGAGGACGCGTTGGGGCTGGCAGACGCCATTCGTGACGCGAAGGAAAAGATTCGCACTTGTTCGACATGCCACAACATTACGGATACGGATCCGTGTCTCTATTGCGTTGGGCCGACCCGGAATAAACGAACAATCTGTGTAGTGGAAGAGCCGCACAACATCCTGGCCATCGAAAAAACTCGTACCTACAGCGGGATGTATCACGTGCTGGGCGGATCGCTTTCGCCACTGCAAGGGCGTGGCCCCGAACAGTTGAACATCAAGAGCCTGATCGAGCGATTGAAGGGCGGAGGCGTGGAGGAAATCATAATCGCCACGAACCCTACGGCGGAAGGCGAAGCAACCGCCGTATACCTTTCGAAGTTGCTGAAGCCGCTGGGCGTTCGCGTGACACGGATAGGCGTGGGCATCCCCGTGGGCGCGGATCTGGAATATGCGGACGAGGTCACCATGCTGAAGGCCATGGAGGGCCGGCGGGAATTGTAGTGGAATACAGTCCGGCGGAAGGCGCGATGCCTCGGTGAACGGCCATAAAAAATCGCGTAAGAACTGTCCCAGAGCAGATTTCGGAGCTTTTTTGCAGCCAAGCAGAGGATAGGACCCGTGGGCCAGAAGAGCTAGTACGTACAGAATGATTGTCTCTCTAGGCAAAAGCTGGGAATCAGGTTAAAGTCCAGTTCCACGGTGGACGTCCCCGCCAATCGTAGCCAGTTCCCCGCAGGGGCTGGGGTAGGAGGTGCGCTTTGCCGGGATTAGCGCACTACATGAGTCAGTATGACCACGAACATAGTTCCGGGTGGAACAAGCTGCTGCACGGGGTCGGAATCCCGCTTATTTTCGCGGGAATTATCCTTCTGGTGCTGCTGCATTGGAGAGCAGGAGCGGCCTGTTTCATTGGAGGCTGGATACTGCTGTTCCTCGGTCACAGGATCGAGGGGAACAAACCGGCGTTTTTTCAAGGACCAGTCTATTTGCTGGTCGGGCCAGTGTGGGTCGCCAAGGAACTGTGGTCGTTCCTGACCGGAACACATCGCGGTCAGAGCCCTGAGGGCATGCCTCTGAAAAAATCGTAGAGGCGCAGAACTGACAGGCCACATAGCTAAGGTACGGCGACGATGCAGAACGACGAAGAGAGCCCCGACTTGGCGGACGAGAGTGCCGATATGTCGACCGAAGGTGCTGTGAACGCAGGCACGGAACTGCGTAAGAGACGTAGCACGCGCATCGTGCAGGCGGTGCCACTGGTGGTGACGGGCGTGGACGCGTTAGGGCGGCCGTTCGCCGAACGCACGTCGACTTTGATCATTAACTGCCACGGCTGCCGCTACCAATCGAAGCATTACGTCCTGAAAAACATGTGGGTGAATCTGGAAGTGCCGCACGCTGAGCCCGGGCACGCACCGAGACGGGTGCGGGGCAAGGTGGCGTGGATCCAACGGCCACGTACAGTGCGCCAGCTGTTTCAGGTGGCTTTGGAGCTGGAAGCGCCCGGAAATGTATGGGGGATTGGATTTCCACCCGAAGATTGGTTCGCGTTTCCAGAAGGGACTCCATTTTTGCCCAACGCCGTGGCCCCTGCGGATCTGAGCGGTTCGCCATTGCCGCCAACACCGGCGGAGACTCCGTTACCTATCGAGGAAATCGAACCTGGCGTAGCAACCCCGGACAACATCCGGGTGTTCCCTGCTCCGGCCAGTGCGACGGACGCTTCCATGCAATTGGCCCGGCAAGTCGCGAGACTGCTTGCTGAGGCGCGGCAACAGATTCATGCAGCGGCGCGGGAAGCGGCCGTGCAAGCAGTTAACGCAGAGCGCCGAGTAGCCTTCGAGCAATGGGAACAGAAGTTTGCGACCTTCCGCGAAGACGTGGCGAGAGAGACCGCCCACGCGGTTGGAACCATTCAAGAAGAAACAGAAACGCGCGCCCGCACCGCGCAGGCTGCCGCAGCGGAAGCGCTGAAGAACGAATTGCCCCGATGGCTGGCGCCACAGCTTGAACAATTGACGCACCAGTTGACAGCCCAACTGGCAAGAGAAGGTGCAACTCAACGCGAGCAACACGAAAAGCAGCTCTCCGGCGCTCAGGAGGCTTTGCAAACGCTGTGCGCCCAGGCCGACGAAGCAGCCGCAAAGTTACGAACTCAGGCGGAATTGGCTGAGACTCAGGTCTCCGCACGGCTGGAAGCGATCGTCAACAATGCGTTGGAAGTGGCGCGCCAACGAGAAGAGTCGGCAGGGTCGTATCGCGAGACTCTGAACGCGGCGATCAAGGATATGCAGCAACAGGCGGTCGCCACGCAGAACGAAGCACAGAACGCCTTACGTGAACACCTGACGCAAGAAGTGCAGGCGGCACAATTCCGCTGGCAAGAGCAACTGGAACAGGGGTTGAATGCGGCACAGGAGAAGGCCGCAGAGAAGCTGAAGCAACACGCGCAAGAACTGCGCAAGGAAGTCGAAGAGGAAGGGTCCAAGCAGAGCAATGCCGTAAAGGAATCGCTGGAAGTTCAGGCAAAGCGGCTCGAGGCGAGCCTAGCACAGGTGAAAGAGGCGACGGAACGCCTCGAACAGCTCCCGGCTCGCATCGAGACCGTGCAACATCAAGCGGTGGCCGAATTTCAATCGCAACTGGACGATGTGCTGAGTCTGCATCGTAATGAATTGCACCGCCGGTCAGAAACGCTTTTTGAAGAAATTCATGCGCGAATCCGGAACAGTTTCGAAGCAGCCAACAGCGAATCGCTGGAGAAGTTCGACCAGCAGATCCAGTCCCTGGTGGCGCCACATATTCAACAGACCGAAGAGGCGGTGCACCGGCTGGCAGGCGGACGGTCTTTGTTGGATGCCGCGATGACCATGCAACAGGATCGCATCCGCAACTCAGCGGACGACGCCTTCGCGGAATCGCTGGCGCGTTTCCGTGAGAACCTCGGCACCGTGGAACAGTTGCTGAATGAATCCTCCCAAACGATTACTTCGCGCCACCTGGAAGATCTGGAGAATAAAGCAGCTGATGTGAAGCACCAGTCGGTGGAGGAACTGTACAAAACCGCTGAGTGGTACGAGAAAAAGACCCAGACGCAACTGCAGAATTTGACGGAAAAGTTGGTGGAAGATTCCGCAAAGCAACTGCGAGATAAGGCGGGGGAGATTTCCGGGGTGTTCGCAAACGAGCTGAACAGCACCAGCCGCAGCTTCGTGGGGCAGACACGGCAACAAATGGAAGAAGCGGTCGATGAATCGTTCAAGCGGGTGCGCATGTTGTTTGCCGAGGCGGCGGACACCACATCGGCGGCGTTTACTGACGAAATCCAGCGCAATGCGCGGCAGGAATTGGAAGGGTTCACGGAACTGGCGAACCGCTCGGTAGAGGAATCGAAAGAGCGGATGGATATCGCTCGGATGGAGTTCAGCAACAAGCTAAGCGCGCAGCAGGAGGAGTTCCTGCGGCGTTTCCAGGTGGAAATGAACGAAGCGGTTGGCAGAGGGGTTGTGGATGCGCGCCAGAAGGTGGATACAGGTTTTTCGGCGCTGTGGGATTCGTGGAAGAAGATGAACGAAGCGAATATGACGGAGATGCAAGGAGCGCTGGGGAAGCTGAGCAACGAAGGCGCCGAGCAGTACCGGGCGCGGCTGGAAAATATCTCAAACTCCTGGATGGTGGCAACCGTGGCGACCCTGGATCATCAATCGCGAGACGTGATTGCTAAGATTGCCTCGACGGCGGAAGAACGTTTGCGGGAAGCGACCGCCGAGGTATTTGCGCAGTTCGGCGAGACCCTGCGTGAGCGTCTGCAACAGATCGCTATGGGATTTGATAAGCCCGCGCCACCGAAGTCGTAGTACCTCCTCGGCAGCTTGGTGAAGTGATTCGTGGTTCGGAACGAATTCTGCAGGGATTCCTCGCATCGCTCGGAAGGACGGTGTGAGTGTGAAGAGGATTCCGGGTTAGTCGGCAGGCCCACCTCGCTTGTATACTTTTGAAGTCCAACCATGGCGAACCGAGCATACATGCGCGTGTGGACGCGCGATTTTTCCGGGCAAACGATGATCGCGGAATTTGCGCGATTCCTGACGAGCGCTCCGCTTTCGGAGGGCAAAGGAAACTTTCAGCAACTAACCGTGCAGGCAGTCGATGCCGCGGAAATCCCTGTAGACGAGTGGGACTTGAAGCAAGGCACGTTCGGCGCGGCAGAGGTTGCGGCGCTAGCGGCACAGCAAATCAACGACGATACAGCCTATATCGTCCAAGCGCGATGGGATTTGTGGAGCTTCGACATGGAACGGCTGGTGTGGAAGCTCGGGCCGGAACCATTGGTGCTCACTTGCCACGGGAAGGCGTATGACGACGGCGTCGCCGCCACCGAGGGCCATTTCCACGCCGACCTTGGGTTTGAGCACTTCTTCACCGGACACGCGGGGCTGCTCGCCCCTGGAGCAGCCAAGAATCCTTTCGAGAGTTCCGACCATCCGACAGAGAAGACCTTTCGGAATTGGATGGCGAACCCCGAGAACCTCAAGCAATATCACCAGAAAACTCGCGAAAACATCCAAAAACTGTTTGGCTGGGTGGAGAGCGTGGAGGCAGCCTTGCCCGTGGAACGGAGCGAATTGTGGAGCGAGGGAGAGGATAATCTTGAGGCGCGGCTGGATGCAATCCTTGCGCAGAGGTAATAGATTAGCTCGAATGGGTAGCGGCTGCTTTCTGAGGCGGGCGCTTTGGGGATGGTTCTTAATTGCCAGCCTCGCAAGCGCACAGATGGCGCAAAAGTCGGTGGCGAAGAAGGCGGCAGCCCAACGGGCGAACGAACTGACCTTGGGGGACCTTCGACCGGGTCGAGATTTAGGCAGTCGGGCGACTCAGCTCTACGGAAGATCAAAAGCAAAAGACGATGGGGACAGACAGCTAGTTTGGCAGGATGTGTGCAACAGGCAGTCTTTCAGCGTTGAATTGGACCATGCTGGCAGAATCCAAGTAATGCGGGCGACAGAGAGTGAACAGCAAGGGGTTAGCGTCGACTGCCACCCCGTCGCGGCAAGCCGCTGGAAGACCGGGCACGGTCTGCGAATAGGAGACTTCGCGACAAAGGTAATGCAACTCTACGGCCCTCCGGATTCGAAGAGTCCTAGCACGAGAGACGGCCAGCCGTTAGAATTATGGTATTACGCGTTTGACTGGGCCGGACCGGATGTGCCCCAGGTAATGGAAGTGCTGTGCACCCGGGAGAAGGACGGGCAGCCCGGCAGGGTGGTAGAGATCACCTTGGCAGCTCCCAGTTTGTGATGCGGTCTCGGCCTGCGCTGCAGTGCGTCTATTTTGGAAAGGACCTGAATGATTCGCTCCTCCGTACATCTACTATTACCGCGCTGGTTGTGTGCGGCAGCCCTTGGCTGCAGCCTGATTCTAGTAGGTTGTAGTTCTGAAGCGCCCAAACCAGCCGCCGAAGCCGAGAAGAAGCCCGCCGAACCCGCCGTCCCCGAGGAATTTCAGGATGCCGCTGCAGCCTTGCTGGGGAGCGACGCGCAGGTGTTGCTCTACGGCGATTTGGCCAAGACAGGGACGAAACAAATGCTGGCGGCCAACGTCGTACCTAATACGCCCAAGAGCACGGTGGCAGGCACGGTGGTGACTCGCGCGGTGATTGCAGAAAATGAGAACGGAAAGTGGAGCGAACTGTTTCGCGCCGATGAGTACCTGAAGAACCAGAAAGGGTACCTGGCGATGACCCCGTTACAAGCGGTGACCGGATGGAAACTGCAGTATGAAAACAGCCCGGAAAAAGGCATGTCGCTGTATTTCACTCCGGTGAAACAAGGCAGCAACGAAAAAACGCTGCCGATTGCGGTGAAATGGAACCCGGCGACGAAACGCTACCAATCCATGGATCTCTCCTACGAACATTTTCTGAATGAGTCGCCGTCGATCGGGAGTCCGAGGTCCGCACTGAGATGACCGGGCCGGCAACAACACGGCCCGAAGGGAATGCCAAGAACAAGGCCCCAAAGGTTTCCGCAGGCAATAACCTGAAAGGGTTGCTGCCGTACCTCGGAAGGTATAAAGGTGCTATCGCTATTGGTTTGCTGACCCTGGCATTGATGGGGCTCATTGGCAATATCGTTCCGCTGACCACGGGCATCATCACCGACACATTGGCGGGTAGCCAACGTCCCTTCGAACGCGCGATGCACGGCGCCAACGACGTTGCACCATTGAATTGGCTCTCCAATCTGGTGCCCTACTACCAGCCGCACAGCGGGCGGACCTTGGGGATTTATTGCCTCATCCTGATCGCGTGCATCGCCCTGAAGGGCATCATGTCTTTCGCCACCCGCTGGATTCTCATTGGCATTTCCCGCGACATTGAATTTGACATTCGCAACGACCTGTTGGACCGGTTGCTGGTGATGGAACCTGAGTTTTACGTGCGCAACCGGACAGGCGAACTCATGTCCCGCGCGACGAACGACCTGAACTCGGTGCGCATGGTGCTGGGACCGGGAATCATGTACAGCGGCACCACGATCGTGACCATGGTGTTGTCGATCTCCGTGATGCTGGTTTTGTCGAAATCACTGACGTTGTGGGTGCTGCTGCCGGCCCCCATCGTAGCCGTAGTGGTGTGGTACTTCGGAAAAGTGATCCATGAGTTGTACGAGACCATTCAGGCAGCCCTGGCCACTCTGTCGGCGAAGGTGCAGGAGAACCTTTCTGGGGTGCGGGTAATTCGCGCGTACACGCAGGAAGAGGCGGAAATAAAAGGATTCGACGAGCCCAATCGCGATTATGTGGCAAAGAACGTACGGCTGATTCGCACCTGGAGCATGTTCATGCCGTCGTTGCAGGCGATGATAGGAACGACCTTCCTGATCGTCCTGTGGCAGGGCGGCTATCGTTTTCTGAATGGGCAGATGTCGTTGGGCTCGCTGATCACCTTTAATACCTACCTCGGCTTTCTGGTCTGGCCCATGATTGCCCTAGGCTGGGTGACCAATATCTTTCAGCGCGGTGCCGCCTCAATGGGACGCCTGAACTACATCCTGGCAGCCAAACCACAAATCGATGACCGCTATGCGAAGATTCCGAAAGGCACGCACATCAATGGCGAAATCGAATTTCGCAACCTGACATTTACCTACCCAACCGCAATTTCAGGCAATGGGAACAACAGCTCAAATGGCCCTGGCGTGGAATCTCGTCCGGTATTGCGGAATGTCAGTTTGAAGATTCCTCCTGGAACAACGGTTGCCGTCGTGGGGCCCACGGGCAGTGGGAAAACCACGTTGGCGGCGCTGATTGCGCGGCTGTGGGAAGCTCCGGAGGGCCAGATTCTGATTGACGGGCGCCCCATCCGGGAGTGGCCACTGGAGACGCTGAGACGGTCGATTGGTTACGTTCCGCAGGACACTTATCTTTTCAGCGAGACCGTCGGCGAGAATATCGCGTTCGGCCTGGAACAACACGAGGAGCCGCAGATTCTACAAGCGGCGCAAATCGCCAATCTGCACGCGGACATCGAAGGGTTCGCGGATCGCTACAAGACCATGGTCGGCGAACGAGGAATTACTTTATCCGGCGGACAAAAACAAAGGTCCGCGATTGCTCGCGCAGTGATTCGCGACCCGCGCATTTTGATCCTGGACGATTCCCTTTCCGCAGTAGATACGCAGACGGAAGAGAAAATCCTTGGGCGGCTACGCGGGGTGATGCGCGACCGCACCACGATTCTCATCGCGCACCGCACCTCGACGGTCCGGGACGCCGACCAAATCGTCGTGGTAAAGGATGGCGAAATTATCGAATCAGGGACACATGAAGAATTGCTGGCACGCGGCGGGTACTACGCCGATCTGTACCAGAAGCAGTTGCTGGAAGAAGAGCTCGAACGGGCATGAGCAATATCCACGAAGAAGAGGCACTGGGCAAGGCGTATGACTCACGCCTGATGAAGCGGCTGCTGGCGTATATGCGGCCGTACAAATGGCGGGTGATCTTCGCGTTGGCGCTGGTAGCGGTGGTCACGCCACTGGAGTTGGCGCCGCCAGCCCTGTTTGGATGGGCCATCGACAAATACCTGACGCCGGGCGCGGCGCATGGCATCGGCCTGACGGTCGCAAAGCACGGGCTGCTCCTGATCAGCGCGGTCTGGTTGCTGGTGATCATGTTTGATTTTCTGGCGCAGTACATTCAAATCCGCATTATGCAGCGCGTCGGTCAGCAGACGATGTACGACATGCGCGCGGAAATTTTCGGACGCCTGCAACGGCTGCCGATGAGCTACTTTGACCGCAATCCCGTAGGCCGGCTGATGACCCGGGTCACCACCGACGTGGATGCCCTGAACGATCTGTTCGCCGCGGGCGTGGTGACCATGATCAATGATTTTTTCCTGCTGGCGGTCATGGCCATTTTGCTGTTTACCATCGACGCCCGGCTGGCCCTGGACGCCTTGGCAGTTTTGCCATTCATTTTTGTGGTGACCCTGGTGTTCCGGAAATACGTGCGTGACGCCAACCGGAAAATCCGCACGGCGATTGCCCGCATTAACGCCTTTCTGCAGGAGTACATTTCCGGAATGAGCGTAGTGCAGCTCTTCAATCGTGAGCGCAAAGCCCGCGAGGAATTCTCCAGACGGAACAAAGACAACATGCTCGCTTGGCGGGACGCCATCCTGGCTTATGCGTTGTTTTACCCGGCGGTGGAATTCTTGAGTTTCGCAACGATTGCATTGATTTATTGGGCGGGGGGAAATCGCATCCTGCACAGCACGCTATCACTGGGCGTCCTAACGGCGTTTACCATGTACGCCCAGCGATTCTTCCGCCCCATCCAGGACCTGAGCGAGAAATTCAACATTCTGCAATCGGCGATGGCAGCATCCGAGCGTATTTTCAAGCTGCTGGACGAACCAATTAGCATCGATTCGAATCCCAATGCGAAAAAACTGGTTGCGCCCCGGGGCGAGATTGAGTTTCGGAATGTCTGGTTCAGTTATAAGAATGTGGCGGAGCCTGCCGACGAGGATTGGGTACTGCGCGACGTTTCCTTCCGTATTTCGCCGGGACAGACATTTGCGATCGTCGGGCACACTGGAGCGGGAAAGACCACGCTGATCTCGCTGCTATTGCGCTTCTACGACATTCAACGTGGGCAAATCCTCCTTGACGGAATTGATATCCGATTACTTGATCTGCAGGATCTGCGGCGGCAATTTGGAATCGTCTTGCAGGATCCGTTTCTGTTTTCGGGAACGATTGAGAGCAACGTGCGCTTAGGCACGCCGGGAATCACTCGCCAGGTTGTTGAGCGTGCCCTGGATGAAGTGGGCCTCGGCGATTACGTCCGGTCGCTGCCCGAGGCCGTAGCGACAGAAGTGAATGAGCGAGGTTCCACTCTTTCGGTTGGACAGCGCCAATTGATCAGTTTCGCGCGAGCGCTGGCACACAACCCGCGATTCTTGATTCTCGATGAAGCCACTTCCAGCGTCGATACGAAAACCGAGTTGTTGATTCGTGAGGCTTTGGGCCGCCTGTTGTCTGGCCGAACGGCGCTCGTGATCGCTCACCGGCTGAGCACCATTCAGCACGCCGATCAAATCCTGGTGTTTCATAAAGGCCGCTTACGCGAACAGGGCGCGCACCAGGAGCTGCTGGCGCAGCGCGGCATTTATTTCCGGCTGTATCAATTGCAATATAAAGAGCAGGAATTGCACAACGGCAACGGTATCCATCCGGTGGAAGGTTCTACGGCCTTACCGGCTCCTTTGCCCGCAAACGACTAAACAGCTCACTTTCGATGCCGCCCATTCCTCTACTTCTCTCTGCTGGTGAAGCTTCCGGCGACATGTACGCGGCGCACCTCGCGTCCGCACTAAAAGCGCGCATGAACGTGCAGATTTTTGGCATGGGCGGACCGCAAATGCAGGCCGCGGGCGTAGAAATTGTGACGAACTACGAGGAAGTGGCCGTCGTCGGCATCACCGAAATCCTGAAGCATCTACCTTCGCTGGTGAAGGCGATGGACCGCATCGTTGCTGAGGCCGAGAGGCGCAAGCCGGCATTGGCAATCCTGACCGATTTCCCGGGGTTTCACCTGCGACTGGCAAGAAAGCTGCAACCGAAGGGGATCCGCAACGTCTACTACATTTGCCCCCAATTCTGGGCGTGGCGGCCTTGGCGGGTGAACCTGATCCGCCGGCGCTTCGAAAAAGCCCTTTGCATTTTTGCATTTGAGAAAGATTTCTTCAGTAACGCGGGGGTTTCCACGGAATTCATCGGTCATCCTCTGGTGGGCGAGGTAAAAGCAACGAAAGACCGCAAGCAGTTTTGTGAAGCGCATGCGCTGGTACCGGGGCGGCCGGTGGTGACGGTGCTCCCGGGAAGCCGAAACGCCGAGTTGGCGCACCATTTGCCGGTGTTACAGGAGGCGTGTGCGCGGATCCACGCAAAGACGCCGGTGCAGTTTGTCGTAGCCGCAGCTCACCCACGCGACGTGCCGCTGCTAAAAACGGGTTGGCCAGCAACGCTGAAACCGTGCGTGGTCGAAGGAGAAACCTACAACGCGCTGGCGTCAGCCGACGCGTCCATTGTGTCGAGCGGGACAGCCACAGTGGAAGCAGCGCTGCTGGACGCACCCATGGTGGTGGTCTATCGCGTATCCCCGCTTACGGCAACATTGGCGAAGGCCCTGGTGCGGACGCCGTATTTTGCGATGGTCAATCTGATTGCGGAGAAAAAGGTGGTGCCGGAACTGGTTCAGAACGATTTCACCCCGGACCAGGTGTCAGCTGAAATACTGCAGCTTTTGCAGGATCCAAATACAAGAAGAACGATGAGAACGGGATTGGCTGAAGTGAGGAAACGGCTGGGCCCTCCGGGAGCGGTGGAACGCGCGGCGGACTGCATCGCGGCATTAATGGAGACAAGCGCTGGCAACGCTTCTTGAGCCCTTGTTATCCTATATAAGGTTTCCCGTGAACGAACCTGAAAGGACATCGATGACGCTTCGCCAAAGGACCTGGGCCCGACACGCGCCGGTCGTACTGCTTTTGTGTGCAATTTTCGGGGCTGCGGCACACGGCCAAGTGCAAGAGCCGCAAGTGCCGCAGGCCCCGGCGCAAGCAGTGCCGAGTTTCCTGGCAGACAAATATGAGGTATCGGCCTATGTGGACACGGTGGCGCAAGGAATAAACGCGGTGGCGAAGGTAGAATTTCGCGCGCAGGAAGTGTCGCAGAATTTGCGGGTGGAACTGCACGAAAACCTGGAAGTGCGGGAAGTGAAAGGGGCTGACGGAAAAACGTTGCCGTTTCAGCGGGAAGGCGGGAACCCTTTGTACCTGCTGGTCACGCTTCCCAGCCCTGTAGCCGTCGGGCAGGCAGTAACGCTGACGTTCAGCTACGGCGGGTTGCTCGCAAACATGGAGAATAGCCCGGTACCCAGTGTGCAGGTGGCCTCTATCACCAAGGACTGGTCATATTTGCTTTTGCCGGCGCGGTGGTTCCCGTTGACGAATTATCCTTCCAACCGTTACAGCGCAACATTCAAGTTGAATGTTCCAGACACTGTGGCGGCCGTCGGAACCGGAAGAGCGGACTCACCCCAGCCTATGCCGATGCGCTCACCGGCGGAGGGCAAGCGCTTGATGTACACGTTTCACGGAGAAAAGCCCGAGCCCTATGGGTCGTTTGTCATCGGGCCGCTGCAACTAAATCCGAAACAGGCGGAAGGGATTGACGTGGCGGTATACGCTCCTCCGGCCCAGTCCGGAAAGGCGCAGGAGTTTGCGAACGATATAGCGCACCAGGAAGTGATCTTCTCCGATATGTTTGGCGAGTTGCCGCAGCCGGATATGACCGTGGTGCAGTTGCCCGACGGCACTCTGCGGGATTTTGCGGGACCTGGCGTGGTGATGCTGTCGCACCGTATCTGGGATCCAAAATCGAGCGACCGCACATTGAGCCGGTTGGTGGCTTCGCAATGGTGGGGGAGCCAAGTTTTACCCGCCAGCACCGCGGACGTGTGGATCAGCGACGGACTGGCGCGTTATTCCGAAGAACTTTACGCCGAACAAGCCATTGGGAAAGAAGCAGGCCTGCGCGCCATCGACGAGTTTGCCGTGGGCGCGTTGATGTTCGACAATTCTGCGCCCGTGGCACAATCCGCACGGCTGACGCCCTACTCGCCGGAGTACCGCTCCGTAGTGATGAACAAAGGAGCAATGCTGTTTCACATGCTGAGAGCGCAAATGGGAGACGCCGCGTTCAAAACGCTGCTTCATCAGTTCTATGCCAAATACCAAGGCAAAACGGCCACTATCGCGGACTTTGAGAACATGGCGATTGCCCAGGCGAATGCCAGCGTCAAGCCGGGAACCGCGCCTCCGAACCTTCAAGGCTTTTTTACACAATGGCTGAACTCCACGGGCATTCCTGAATTCACGGTGGAGTATGTCGTCTACCGCACACGGAAGGGATTCCGCGTATTGGGCAAAGTGAAACAGCCGATCGACACGTTCAGCATGCCAGTGCAGATCCGCATCGATACAGAGGGAAATCCAGAGACTAAAACGCTGGACGTGGCGGGAACAGAATCGGAATTCATGGTGGAGACCTTCGGCAGACCAAAGCCGGGCGGGATTCACGTCGATCCTAACAATACGATCCTGAAAAGTACGCCGGGACTGCGCGCACGGGCGGCCATTGCGCGGGGTGAAGAATTGGCGGAGGTCGGCAAGTATTACGATGCCGTGCTGCAGTATCAGAAGGCCCTGAGCATTCAGCCCAACCGTTCTTTGGCGAATTTCCGAATGGGCGAGGCGTTTTTCTATCAGAAGAATTACCAGGCGTCGGCAAATGCGTTCCGCGAAGCCTTGGCGACAGTTCCAGAGCCTTCAGAGAAATGGACCGAAGTCTGGAGTCACATTTATCTGGGAAAGATTTTCGACCTGCTGGGCCAACGTGAACGAGCGCTGCACGAGTACGACAAAGCGCGGCAGACCAACGACAATACAGGTGGTGCACAGCAATATGTGGAAGCGTTGATCAAGAAGCCTTTCACCGAAGGTGCAACCGTGGCGGTCAGTAGCCCGACGACCAGTAGCGCTCCGGAACCTGCGAAGACCGGCAAACAGGCCGACATCCCCGAACCCAGTTCTGGCGACAAGCCGGTACTCAAGAAACCAAGCCCATAAGGGCTGGAACTAATTCCTTTCCAATGCGTAGTAGTGATTATGAACCGCAGAGGGGATTGGTGTGTCCCGTGACTGGCAGTTGCACTGTCGTCTAAGGGCAAGAGGGGCGAAAGATGAATAGATGGCGAAGATGGGCTTCGGCGATCATTTCGCTAGCGATGATATTCGTTCCATGCCGCTTACAGGCCGACACTCCCTCGGATGGAAAACCGCGGCCGCTGCGGAAACCCGACCAAGAAACTATTGCGTCACTACAAAAGGAAGTGCCGGAATTGTTGAAGGACGGTACTGTACCAGGTCTTTCCGTCGCCTTGATTCGCGATGGCAAGACCTTTTGGGTGCATGCTTTTGGCGTTAAAGACGCAAAAGCAGCACAGCCTGTCGACAGCGAAACTATTTTTGAGGCTGCTTCACTAAGCAAGCCTGTATTTGCCTACGGAGTGCTCAAACTCGTAGATGCGGGGAAGCTCGACCTGGACGCGCCCCTCTCCAAGTATTTGCCCAAGCCGTACATTGAGGGCGACACACGGCTGGATCAGATCACGGCGCGCTATGTGTTGAGCCACAGGACGGGCCTTCGGAACTGGAGAGGCAATGAAAACGCGCTGACCATTCACTTCACGCCGGGGGAACGCTTCAGCTACTCGGGCGAAGGGTTCGTGTACCTGCAGAAAGTGGTGGAGCAGATCACTGGCAAACCGTTGAACGAGTACATGACGGAGGCAGTCTTCGTTCCGCTCGGCATGACGAGCAGCAGCTATGTCCGGCGGCCAGATTTCGACGTGCGCACGGCCATGCCCCACGACGGGGCTGGACAGTCTGGCGAGAAGTTCAAGCCGAAAGAAGCGAATGCGGCATCGAGTCTGCATACAACTGCTGGGGATTACGCATCGTTCGTGGAAGCGGTGCTAAACGGAACCGGTTTGAAGCCAAAGACGCTTCGGGAAATGGAAAGGCCGCAGATTGCCGTGGACCCGGAGTGTACCAATTGCACAGAGCGTGTACCAAAGGAGGTTTCGAAGAGCGTGTTTTGGGGCCTGGGCGTGGGCATACAAGAGACGGCGCAAGGGGAATCGCTGTGGCACTGGGGCGACAATGGACAATTCAAGTGTTATGTGGTGGCCTATCCAAAACAGAAAATCGGCGTGGTGCTGTTCATGGATGGGGAGAACGGGCTTTCGATACTGCGCGAGCTCCTGAATACCGCGATTGGGGGCGAGCAGCCAGCCTTGCGCTGGATCAAATACGACAGTTATGACTCACCCGCCATGCAGTTCGCCAAAGCTGCTCGAGAAAAAGGTGCAAGCGCCGCAATCGAGGCATTTCGGCCGCCTCTGATGCGCGGTGACATTTCCGAGGACTCCGTTAATTCGACGGGATATCAATTGCTGTCGGCGAAGAAGTTGCCGGAAGCCATCCGGATTTTTCAGCTAAACGTAGAATTGCATCCACAATCCTCGAACGTCTACGACAGTCTGGGCGAGGCCTATATAGCTAACGGTGATAAGGAACTGGCGATCCAGAACTACAAGAAATCGCTGGAGCTGAATCCCAAAAACAACAATGCCACCGCAATGCTGAAGAAGTTGCAAGAAAACTAGCTGCGGAGGTGTGCCTCTCGGCCAATGTTAAGGAACCAGTTTGCCATCCGTATCGCGGATTTCCATTTTACCCAGATTCAATTGTTTCATTCCCGCCTCGATCTGAGAGCGGTCGCCAACTGCTAGAACGGCGATCTTATCCGGTTGGATGTATTTCTGTGCCGCCGCTTGTGCCTGTTCCGCAGTGACGGCGTAGAGCCGGCCAGGAAGCTGGGAATAGTAGTCCAGCGGAAGATCATAGACATAGATCTCCGCAAATGCGCCCACAGTCTCCGCGGCATGTTCGAATCGGGCGGGCAGCGCCTGCGCAATGGAATCCTTTGCCGACTTGAGTTCCTCGGGAGTCATGAGCGTGTCGCGCATGCGGCGCAACTCTTTAAACACCTCGGTAGTAGCGGGGGCGGTCGTGTCGGTGCGCACGTCGGAATACACGATGAACGGTCCCGGCGCAACGTGATAACTAAAGGCAGAACCGGCTCCGTAGGTGTAGCCGTGCGCTTCACGGAGGTTCATGTTGATGCGGCTGGAGAAAAGCCCTCCAAGCTCGGCATTCATGACTTCCAGTTGCGGATAATCTGGAGTCGAACGAGCAGGCCCTGGGGAGAAGAAGAGAAGTGTCGTTTGTGGAGCGCCGGGCCGATCCACCAGGATGAGCTTGGCATCCGAGGCTTGCGGCGTGCCCATATTGAGCGGGGGAGCAGTGCCACCTTTCCACTCCGCGAACTGCTTTTCCAGGAGCGGCTTGAGTTCTGCCAGCTTCATATTGCCGGTGACGATGAGCGCAGCGTCACTGGGCAAATAGTTCTGCTGCCAGAAGTGCAAGAGTTGATCGCGATTGACGGACTTCAACGATTCCCCGGTGCCAATGTCCGGATAGCCGTAGGTATATTTCGGCCCGTACAGCGCTGCGGAAGAAACCCGTGAGGCGACGGAAAACGGATCGTCTTTTTCCTGCACCAGGGCCGCCAGGCGTTCAGAGCGCACGCGGTCGATTTCCGCCTGCGGAAAAGCCGGATGAAGAACTACGTTCGACAGCAATTCCAGTAGATCCGGAAAGTTTCGCGTCAACGATTCTGTACCGATGCGCGAGGAATCCAGTGAAGCACGGGTTTCAATGGTGGTGCCGAGATCGGCGGCACGATCGGCAATCTGCAAGGCTGAACGCGTGTTGCTCCCTTGCTGGAGCATGCGCGCTGTGAAGCTGGCCAGGCCCGGATCATCGATCGGATTAGCACCGCTGCCGCGGCGGAACACCAGGCTGGCGGCAACCAGCGGCAGACCCGGGCGCTCGTTGTAAAGGACCGTCAATCCGTTCGAAAGCTTGAATTGCTCCGGAATGGGAAGATGCAGGGTGACAGCAGGCCCCGCCGCGGGTGGCTTTTCGCGCCAGAGGGCATCGGCGTTCACGGGTTCTCCACCCGCCTGCGCGGTGCCTTTGGCTTCCGCCTTGGGCGTGGGCACGTCCGGCCCAAGATCCTGTTTGCCAGGTACGGCGTAAACGACAACCCGTTGATTGGGGTTCAACTGGGTCTTAGCAAACAGTTGCACAGCTTCCGGCGTTGCATTCTCGTAACGCGCGATATCGGCGGCCAGAAAGTCCGGTGTGCCGAGATAGTGATTGTAGCTGCTGAGCAGATCAGCAACCCCATTAAGAATCTCGAGACCGGAAATGGTGCGAGTCTCTATCCCGTTTCTTGCGCGTTGCATTTCTTCGGCGGTCGGACCGGAAGCGCGAAACGATTCGAGTTCCTCGTTGATCGCCTTTTCCAAATCTTCAGGCTTCACGCCCGGACGTGCGGTCGCCGTGATCTGAAACACGGAGTCCAGCGTCAGAGATTGCTGGTCGGCCTCCACGTCCAACGCAAGTTGTTTTTCGTAGACTAGTTTCTTGTACAGACGACTGGATTTTCCTCCTCCCAAAGTATTGGCGGCGATATCCGCCTCCGCGTCGCCCGGCTTGAAGATCGGTGACGTCAACCAGGCGAGATAGACGCGAGGGAGTTGAATATTATCCGGAACCACATTGCGGCGCTCGGCTGTGATCGCGGGAGTGACGACCTTCACGCGGGGCACGTCCGGACCAGGTTTCAGTGGCCCAAAATATTTCTCGACCAACTGCTTGACCTTGGCGGGATCGAAATCGCCGACGATAGTCAGACTGGCATTGTTCGGGGCATAGTACAGCTTGAAGAAATTGCGGACATCTTCCAGTTTGGCGGCCTGAATATCCGCGTGCGAACCAATCACCATGGGGTAATAAGGGTGGTCCTTGGGGAAGAGTTGGTGGTAGACCGCTTCCTGAGCGATACCATAGGGCGCATTTTCGTAAGTCTGCCGGCGCTCGTTGCGCACCACGTCCTGTTGGTTTGAGAGATTGGCCTGGTCCAGCTTGTCCGGGAGATAGCCCATGCGGTCAGACTCCAGCCATAGCGCAAGTTCGAGTTGATTCGAGGGCAGTGTCTCGAAGTAGTTGGTGCGATCAAAGCTAGTCGTGCCGTTGAAATCGGAGGCGCCGGCGGATTCGAGATAATGCGCGTGAGAACTGCCCGGGACGTGTTCAGACCCTTCGAACATCATGTGCTCGAAGAGGTGGGCGAAACCGGTGTGGCCTGCGGTCTCGTTGGCAGCACCGACGTGATACCAAAGATCGACAGCGACGAGAGGGAGCCGGTGATCTTCGGAAAGAATCACCTCGAGGCCGTTGTCGAGTTTATATCGTTCGAATTTCAGTTCGGGAACCTGCAGCGGCGCGGGCTTGGCGGCGGGCGTTTGGGCAATTAGCGGAGTGATTGAGATCAGGACTGCCAAGCTCACTGAAGCAAAAAAACGAATGGCCATTTTCATGGAAGAAATTATCTCAAAAACAGCGATGGGAGGGTAATTGCGGAACAAGCCGCGTAGGGTTGAAAAGAAACCAACCTAGAAGGCCTTAAGGCCCGTCAGTTCCACCGGATCTGCGCCCTTCTGTTGAAGCAGAACCTGGAAGCGTTCGCCCATGCCTTCGGGGAGAATCAGGGTTTTGAGCTGGAGGCGTGCGCGGACACGCGCGGTTTCGTCCATGCCCCCGTCGTATAAGTCCGCAAACTCATTTCCTTGGCCCAGAGCGAGCAAAAACGCGGTTTGCGAGACCAGTCCGAGTGTAGCGAGGCCTGAACGCTCTCCCCAAACGCGCAGCGCGGTGAAATTCACGTGAGCTGTGAGGTCCTGCTGGCCTGGAGCCAAATAGAAATCTTCACTGGTGCGGTGGTTGACATAGGCAAGGACGGTGCCGGCCATGTGACGGGCATCAAAGAGATGAGGCGCTTCGTGGCCATAGTCAATCGTGAGAACCAAACCACGCTCGAGGCGGCGGCCAATCTCACCGATCCAGTCGCACGCTTCAAGCGCCACTTCGGCGTGCTGGCCCTCGAGTAAGGTAATTCCTTGTGCGGCAAAATATTCGGCGATAGCACAAGTGGAGAGAGGCATCCGCAGTTCGGAAAATGTCGCGCCATCGCTGGCAACAAAAATTTCCTTAAGCGTACCATCTTGCTGAATAACGCGATGAACCGGGAGCGCGTCCAGAAGCTCATTCGAAAAAACGCAGCCAACGGGAATCTTTGCTGGTATTTCCATGGTGGATTGGCAGCGTCCTCGGCCGGTGTGCGAAGAAAGGCGGGCAGCCAGTTGGTCGCAACGCGCCGGTGATCTTTCCACTGCAGCATAGTGAAGTGCTTGATAAAATTCCGGCAGCTTTGCTTGGGCAAAATCCAGAATGTGGGTGGCGAGCCGGCCGGTGCCCGCAGCAACTTCCACGAGCTGAAAATCGCAAGGGCGTCCGAGTTGCTCCCACATTTGCGCAAACTGACGAGCCAGCAAGCGGCCAAAAATCGGATGGACATCGACGCTGGTGTAATAATCCGCGAATCGGCGCGCTTCGGGCTGACTATAGTAGCCGTGCACCGGGTGGTACAGGCATTCGCGCATATATTCCGCGAAGGTCATGGGGCCGAACCGACGGATGCGCTCGGCCAGCAGCGCGGCGAGTGGGGTCACGCGCCGGCAACTCCGGCCGCAAGATCCTTTTGCAGCTTGTCCCAAGTGCGCTGGAATGTGTCGCGAGCGGGCCCGTCGAATAGGACGAAATAAACCGTTTCGAGCGAGGTGTCACCTTTGAGATGCTGCACGGCTTCCGAAAGCATGATTTGGGCGCATTCATCCATGGGGAAGCCAGAAACGCCTGTTCCGACGGCGGGAAACGCAAGGCTTTTCAGCTTGCGCTCGGCTGCCAGGCGCAGAGAGTGCGCCGTCGAAGTGCGAAGCGATTTTGCGGTTGTGCGCGCATCGCCCAGTCCCATGCTTGCAGCGTGAATGACGAAGCGAGCTTTGAGCTTTCCTGCGCCGGTGATCGCAGCATAGCCAATAGGAATGCTGCCGATTTCGTTGCACTCCTTTTGGATGGAATCTCCGCCCTTGCGAAGGATCGCACCCGCCACGCCGGCACCAAGCATTAGGTCGTTGTTGGCGGCATTCACGATGGCGTCAACGTCCATGTCCGTGATGTCACCTTGCTGAATGACAATGCGTTCGCTGAGAGATTTCATGATTCGCTTTCCGGCCGGAGCGGACTAGGATTTTCCGTGGTGCGGGTCGTGATGAGTGTAATCATACACGCCACGGCCCGTTTTGCGTCCTAAGCGGCCTTCCTGAACGTATTGCGTGAGCAGCGGGTTGGGCCGAAATTTTTCGCCAAGCATCCCGTGCAGGTATTCCAGAATCTTCAGCCGAACATCGAGCCCCACGAGATCCACCATTTCGAAGGGACCCATCGGATGATTCAGCCCCAGCTTGACAGCCTTGTCGATGTCGGCCGCTGAGGCGACACCCGCTTCGAGCATGGCAAATGCTTCGTTCCCGATCAGGGCGTTAATCCGTGAGGTAATGAAGCCGGGAGCCTCGTTCACTATGACAGTTTCCTTGTGCATTCTGTGCGCAACCGCAACACAGGTCGCTACGGTTTCGTCGGAAGTTTGCGCGGTGCGGACGATCTCCACGAGGCGCATTTTGGGCACGGGATTGAAGAAATGCATTCCAATGCAGCGCTCCCGGCCAGCAACCGTGCCCGTGAAATCGCTAATGGAGAGTGAGGAAGTATTGCTGGCGAGAATGGCGTTGGGCTTGGCAAGCCTATCGATGAGAGTAAAAACCTGAAGCTTCATTTCCAGTTCTTCGGGCACGGCTTCGATGATGAGCTCGGCATCGCGAATGGCTTCCTCGACTGCGCCACAGGTGGTAATGCGCACCATTGCTGCATCGCGGACAGCTGGTTCCACCTTGCCGCGCTTGACGCCTTCTTCAAAAGCGTCGTGGACCCAGGCGATTGCCTTCGCCAGGACGGAATCATTCACGTCCTCGAGAATTGTCTGGAATCCGCCAATCGCAGCGGCGTAGGCAATGCCGCGGCCCATGGTGCCCGCGCCGATGACGGCGATGGTTTTCACTTCCACGTAATTCTCCTGACCGGGGAAATATTAGCTGGCTAATTTGCGGTAAGCCGCCTCATCGAAGCCGATAATACTTTGGGAGCCGGAAATGAGAAGAGGCCGACGAATCAGGTTAGGCTCTTTGGCCATGAGTTTCAGTGTTTCCGGGCGAGTGGGTGGGTGTTCAGCCATATTGCGTGTGCGATATAGCTCGTTGCGGGTATTGAGAAAGCCCTTATAGTCACGGCTTCCGATCAGTTGATCCAATTCGGATTCACTGAGGCGCTCTTTGGCCAGATCGCGCGATATAAAATCGATTTTAAGGGCCTGCAAAAGAGCTTTCGCTTTGCGGCAGGTTGTACATGTGGGCTTTTGATAGAACGTGATTTTACGCGTGGCCATTTTCTTCTCTCAATTCATGGAGTCAGTATCGGGGAACCTTGGGATCGATTTCAACAGACCAGCGATCGATGCCGCCAGCCATGGACTTGGCGGAATTTATGCCCTGGGCGCGGAGCCAATTAGCAACGTCCATGCTGCGCATACCATGGTGACAAAAACAGATTACGTCTTCATCGGTGTCCAGTTTCTGAAGATTCGCGGGAATCGTGCCCATGGGGATTAGCACTGCACCCTCGATCTGGCAGAGCGCGTGTTCGTGTGGCTCGCGCACATCCACAAGCAGGAGCTTTTCGCCGCGGTCCAGTCGTTGTTTCACATCGCGCGGCAAGATTTCAAGATCGTTCATTGCGTTCCCTCAGATAACAAAGCGTCGTAGCAGTGTGGACATTGAAAACGAAAAACGCCCGTCTACCGAAAGCGGCCGCTACAGGATCTTCCCTGCCTATCACTGCTCGTTGGACAACAGACCGCTGAGAACCGCGACCATCATGAACAGCATAACTGCAACGACCAGACAACCAAGTATCAGACCAGCGAGCTTGCCTGCGCTACGTTTTGCCATGTGCTCGCCCTTTTGAGTGCTTACTTATTGGGCCTAGGCCGTGGTTCGAAACCCTATTTCCATCGACGATTACTGAATGGAACCCTTGGGCGAAATCCACTGTTTCTCGACGAACTGAATTTCATTAACCAGTGCGAGATCCTCGGCTTGGGGAAGCATTTCCTTCAGGTGCTCCTCGAAGGCCTTCTCGCCCAGCAATTCGCCCGTGACACTATAAGGCTTATGCGCGTACTCACCGATGTGACGCTTGAACTTCACGTCGGGAACATAAAGCTTTGGTTGACCCGCCGGGACATTCCTGTTGATCATCTCCACCAGCTTCACGCATTCCTGGCGGTAGAGCTCCCGGCTATGTTCGTTCATGCGCTCCAGGTTCGCTTCGGCCTGTGCCGTGGGTTCGTCGTAGCGTCCCTTCAGACCCCACACATAAAACCAATGCGCGGAACTGGAACGGTCCACACCGAATAAATCCAGGCTCACCGGAATCCATTTGTTGATGTACTTCTGGATGATTTGCTGCGGAATTACGCCGGCTTTGACGATGCGCTTGATACCGTCCTGCCCGGTGCCAAGGTGGAAAGATTCTTCCTTGAGCATGGGAATCATGGACTGCGCCAGTGGCGCAAATCCGGAAAAACTCAACATGGTGAGCTGGTATTTTCCGTCGCGATCGACAAAGTCCGTGTACACGAAAAAGTCCAGCCAATTGTTGACGTCCTGGTTGAAGGCACCAAGCAATCGCTTCTGATCGAAGGCGCGGCGCTCCAGCATTTTCTGCGCCTCCACGCGGCCGCTATAGCCGAAGTGATTCATCAGCAGGTAGCACATCTGCCAGCCATGGCGCATTTCTTCGGTCACCACGCGGCAGAGAGATTGCCGGTCATGTTCGCTGGGGGAGGTTTCGAACAAACGGCGCTGCTGCTCTACGGAGGCAAATTCTGTGTCGCCTTGATAGACGATCAGGTTCAGCAAGGCATCACGCATGCGCTGATCCGGAATCTGCATCACTTTTTCCCATTTGGGGCGGCCCTTGTAGGCGCCGAATTCAATCTCATTCGAACGCGTGGGGCCAAACTTGGCCTCAAACTGGTAGTTGGTAATTTCGGGGTACGCTACCCCAATATCTTTCTGCCACACCCTGAACAGATCGACCCAATCATCAAACGTGGATAAGCGAGTTGCCGGCATACTGCAACCTCCTGGGAGCGAAATTTCTGCCGCGTAGACGTGCCGCGCGGCACAGCAGGTAGCGTTCCTCTACTAATGCCCGCGAAAACTCGGCGGACGTTTTTCGAGAAACGCACGAATCCCCTCCATGCAATCATGCGAATGGAAACATTTGAGCTGGTGTTCGACTTCTCTTTCGAGGGCTTCGGTGAGGGCTTCCCTATCGCGCGCGAAAATCGCTTGTTTCACCGCGCGAATAGCTACTTGTGGCCCGGTGGCGATTTTTGCGGCCAGACTCTGGACCTCCGCTTGAAAACGATCCACGGCATAAACATGATTCAGGATGCCGAGGCGCAGGGCGGTCTTGGCATCGATCATGTCTCCCGTATAGAACAATTCCGCGGCTTTCCCAGGGCCTACGAGTTGCGGCAAGAAGTATGTGCCACCGTAATCTGGAAAGAGACCAACCTTCGAGAAATTCTGTCCAAACACCGCTTCTTCGACCGCGACGCGAATATCCGCCGCAAGCGCCAGATTCATTCCAGCACCAGCGGCTGGACCGTTCACAGCAGCAATTACCGGTTGTGGCATAGTGCGCATTTTTAGGACTGCTTGCATACCCGAGCGCAGGATAGGTGCAAGTTCCGACTCGCTTCCGCTCGCGCGGCCTTTGCCTATCACAGCCAGATCACCGCCCGCACAAAAGGCACGACCCGCGCCCGTCAGAATCACAACATGCACCGTATGATCCGCGGCAATCCGCGTTAGCGTCTCATTGAGCGCGGTCGACAAGGAGTTGTCGAGCGCATTGAGACGGTCCGGCCGGTTCATCTCTAAAGTTAAAATGGACCCCGCTCGCGATTCCAAAAGAACCGGCGCCGCGGCCGCGGAATGGCTAGCTTGACTCATGTTGCTCTCTTCCTTTCGTTTGAGGGTGCTTAGACCCGCTGCGCCTCTTTGGCTTTCGTTGCTTTCTCCACGAGACGAGCCAGTCCACGAAAGAATTTCAAGCGATCCGCATGACCTGGCGCATGCTGCGAATTCGTGGATGGCAAAACGTAGACTTGGGCGCCATACAGCAATTCCTTTTGCAGGCCGAACTTGCATTTGCGCTGAGCAAACTGTTCGTAGGTCATCTTGCCGTTGAAGGCCACAACGCGAGGACCAAATTCCTCCAGTTTCTGGGAGAGCACGATGCGTCCCTCGGCGAAGTCCTCACGCTTCAGTTCCTCAACTCCTTTGGTCGGGCGCTTCACCAGGTCCGTCAGGCCAATGCCAAATTCGATGATTCGCCGGTCGTCAGGATAATCAAACGGTTCCGGCACCACGCCGCTCTCAAACAGGGTTGGCCAGAACAGATTATTACGGCCCGCGTAATAGTGGCCTGCTCGCACCGAAGACTCCGTGGGGTTACAGCCCACGATGATGAGCTTCATTCCTTTTCGAAGGTAGTCCGGCAGCGTTTTCATTCGCGCGACTCGATATTAGACCTTAGCAGCAAATCACCACCGTCAGGAGTTTACTTCCCTTTGAAGTTCGCTGCGCGTTTTTCGACGTAGGCCGCCAAGCCTTCCTTGGCGTCTTCACTCGTAAACAGGAGCTGCTGCAATTCACGCTCAAGCCCAAGAGCTTCGGCAAATGGTATCTCCATTCCGGTGACTACGGAGCGCTTAATGCGTCCCACAGCGCGCGAAGCTTTGTTGGGGGGACAGAACTGCCTGGCGTAGGCTATCACGTCCTCCCAGTAGGATTCTTTTTCATAGATGTAATGGATCAGGCCCATCTCTAAGGCCTCTTCAAAGCTGAAAGTACGGCCAGTGGCCATCAGTTCAATGGCGTGCGCCCGGCCAACGGCGCGGGCAAATCGCTGCGTACCGCCGGTACCAGGCAAGACACCGAGGTTAACTTCAGGCAGGCCGATCTTCCCGCCCTCTTTTTTCGCAATGCGGATGTCGCAGGCCAAAGCAATTTCCAGGCCGCCCCCAACCGTGTGGCCATTCAGAGCCGCGATCACCAGCTTCGGTGTCTGCTCCAGCCGACAGAGCGTTTCGTTGGCATGCAGACAGAAGTAGTATTTGAATTGCGGATCAACCTTCGCCAGCATCGGGATGCTCGCGCCAGCGGAAAAGAACTTCTCGCCACCACCCCGGATCACAATGACATGGACGGATTCATCCATGCGCGCATTCAGAATGGCTGCATCGAGCTGCTGCATCATCCCGTAGGTGTAGGTGTTGGCCGGCGGATCATCCATCTCGAAGATCGCTACACCTTCTTCCACGCGGTATTTCACGAGCTCTTTTGTCGCTATGCTGCTGGTTGCCATGCGCTACTCTCCTCGTCTATCGATCAGAATTTTGTCAGTTCCCTGCGGCGCTCAATCCGAATTGATGGCAGGCGAGCCCGCCGTGGATAGTGCGCGCTCTTCCGCCCCTGGCTTCCTAATACCATGAAGAAATATGCACACGATGGCGTCCGTCAGCTCTTCGGCGTTGGGGTCAACCTTGGGGTTATGCCATTTATAGACCCAGTTCATCATCCCGAAGAGGCTCAGGACGGCGATGCGAGGGCTGAGGCCTTCGACCATGCCTTCCGCAGCCAGCCCATCGAAGATCTGACGAGCCAAGGCGTAATAGCGCCGCTTGATCGCGTCAACCTGACCCGAATAAGGCGGGTCTAATGCGTCCTCCTCATGCCATAGGACCCTCATTTCGTTTGGGTGCGAAAGAAAATACTCAATATGGTTCTGAACCAGCAGCCGCAAGCGAGATTCCGGCTCATGGACGAGACGAAGACGTGCTTGGAGCTGCTCGAGAATGTAAGTAAACGACGTACTTTGAATCAGATACAGGAGTTTCTGTTTGCTTTCGAAGTAGTAGTAAAGTCCAGAAAGGGACACGCCTGTGGCGCGACTAATATCTCGAACGGAGGCGCCTTCGAAGCCTCGCTCAGCGAAGATCTGGGCCGAATGCCGGAGGATGTGCTGGAGTTTACCTTCCGAGTCGCGGGGAGTGGGGCGCGAGGTGTCCATGGCGTTCTCGAACGTTCGTTCAACAACTTTATGTGCCCGCCCTTTTCCTGTCAAGAACCTTCCTTCTGCGGGCCCATCGGGCGACCAGGGAGGAAATCCCTCAGGAGCATCGAAAATGTCAGCGACATGCCCTCATACAAACCAATGATGAGGATAATGACTGACAGGCCCTGTCCCAGAGTCTTGAGGAATGTCCTTGGAGTGGCCATGCTGGTGTCATAGCGGTGATCTTGATATTTGAGAAAGGCTTCGCGGCCACGCCTATTCCAACGGACATAATCGAAGTGCACAACCGCACCGAGAAGAACGGCAAGGACTGCGGCGGAAATTAGGCGACTGAGGAGGCGGCGGATCATTTGGAAGGCTCAGGGAGCTTGCGTATATAGCGGTAGCTCTCGTCCGAGTCCCTTTTCCTTGGCGAGGGCATAGACTTTCTCGGCGACCGCCAAGTCCCAGGCGGCAATCCCATTCGATTTGAAGAGCGTAATTTGGGCGTCGTTAGCGCGGCCTGGCGTTTTCCCGGCAACCAAATCCGATAATTCGCGAACGCTGGTCCACCGCTGGGGCTGTTTACTGAATGGGATAATCAAGTCTCCGGCTTCCTGCTGGGATTGTGCCAGGGAATCCACAAAGATCAGGTTGGCTTTCGCGACCGCGGCTTCGTCCAACTCCTGTTTATGGGCGTGATTAGCCCCGATGGCATTGATGTGAACACCCTGAGCCAGGTCCTCACCATGAAGCACTGGATGGGAGGAAGTGGTGGCCGTGCAGATGATTTCCGCGCTGCGCACGGCAGCCGCGGCAGACTCCACAGGGTAAACATTAATCCCCAGGCGTTCGGACATTTCCTCACTGAAATGGTTTCTGCGCTGCGCATCGCGCCCGTAAACGAACACCGACTCGAGCATACGCACGCTATGAATTGCTTCAAGTTGTGTGCGCGCCTGGCCGCCCGTTCCCAAGATGCCGGCCACCTTCGCTAGTTTTCGTGCCAGATATTTGGTGGCCACGCCGGAAGCGGCACCGGTGCGCAATTGGCCCATGTAGTCGGCCTCAATCAGGGCGAGCAATTCGCCGGTGGTCGCCGAATAGAGTGGCACAAGAAAGCAAAGCTTCCCTTTTACGTAAGTGTATTGCTTCATGCCTACGTAGCCCGCCGCACTGTCGAGCGCGGCCATGTAGTGGAAATAGCCATGTTCCGGCAACTCAAAGCGGCGGCGTGGGTGCACAACTACGCTGCCCTCGGCTTGCTTGCGCGAAATGTCCTCGACAGCCGCGATGGCCATCGGCATGGTCAGGAGTTGGCGCACTTCCGCTTCATTGATGTGCAGCGTCATGGGTTGTGTCCTTGAACATCGGTGCTTTCTGGTGCGGGGTGAAATTCCACAAGCTGCAACTCCGTATCCGCCACCGTCCCGTGGTGATGATAGTGGTAACCCAGCACGCCCACTCCTTGCACCAGTTCGATTTTCTGATCGTCGGGAAGAGTCGAATATTCCATACGAAATATGAACTGCTCGTCCGGTGGCGCGCCGCTCACGCCTTGGAGCTTCTTCTTAGTGGTCTCCGCGACATTCCAGCAATAGTTTCCGTCTTCACGCTTTTTTGCTTGCTCATCGCAGAATTTCGCGCCTTCGCTCACCGGCCATTGGAAAAAGAGATTGTCATCGACCATAAACTTATCGAACACATGGTCGTCGCCATTCAGTTTCGATAAGTCAAACTCTGGTCCGAGATTCTCGAAGAATACCCTGTGCTTTTCGTCTTCGATAAACAACCAGGGCTTCGGCTCGGTTGTTCCCGCCGACCAATCCAGATCCGCGGGAAAGCCAGTTACCACCGCTGCAACAATGCCCTGCTTTCGAATCACGCGATCCACCGTCATCTTCCACGTAACGTCCGCGCTGCCCGGCTTCTCGCTTTCGGGGTCGTCCCAACGGACTGTGCCCTTGTAGACCCAATAGGTCCCCACGTTCAGGGGAAAGAATGCACTGGGGCTGGCGGGTTTCTGCGCGCGCAATGCCACGAATCCCGTGATGCACAGCACCATCGCAAGAATGATCTTTTTCATGGCGAGAACACTACCCCAAGCGATTCTTCAATGTTTACCCCGGGCTGCATTTCGCGTGCCCGCGGAACCCCTGGAGGATTCTTCGCGGATACGCCGCACGACTGTTTGAACTAAATGATAGACCCGTTCTTCCTTGGCTCCATCCATTTGATGGAAGCGGAACTCCGGCTCACCCTTGGGACCTTTGGCGATCAGGACGGGCAAGGCGCCACAAAGATCGTTTTCGATATAGGCCGTTTCGTAGCGGGATTTCTTGGGGTTCCACGTATACACACGCAGCGTGGTGAAGTCGCAGGGCTGGCCTTCAGGGCTGCGGGTACCGGCAACCAGGTATTGCGGATGGTCGCCATTGTCGTCCGTCACTCGATTCAATTCAAACCACGCAACCGTGCGCACATTGGCGGCGCTGGTCCCGTCCCGCACGGGATCCGGCAGGTCGAGCGAAATAAATCGGGCCACTACCCAACCCGCAATCGGAATCGTTTGATCGCCTGGCTGTGTCGTGGTCATGATCGCGGAATTTCGAATGGCGCCCTCGCCAGGCGGCCGGGTGGCAATTCCGCGCACCAAATACCAATCTTCCTTCTTGTTGACTTCGCCTTCCGCAGCCTCTTTTTCATCCGTGACTTGAACCCAATCGGCTACGGTGCGCCCAAGAATCTCCACCTCGGTAGCACGTCCGAACTGATACAGACGCGGCTCGGTCCTCCCCGGCGCGATGCGAAGATTCGTTGTGGTCTTGGTGCGGCCATGGCCTTGCACCGTCATGGCCTTGGACTGCTCGAGGAGTTTCTCGCTGCGCTGCCACAGCGCGGGATCCATCAGGTACCGGCCATCGACCCATCCCTCGGTGCCTGCGGCGGTGCGCACCTTGGCATAGTCGTTCCGGTGCGCCAGAACGTCCACGTGTTCGCCGTAGTACAGGACGCCAACCTGCTCGCGAACCTGAGCCATGCTGCTGAACAGCGTAACGCTTCGCTCGCTGATGTAGGCGGATCCTACGGTTTCGTGTTTGGGCCGGAAGAACCAGGCCACCAGTGCCACCAAGCATAACAGTGGCACGGCGACCAGCAGTTTTCGCTTCATGCAGAGTCCCCGAAGGTGGCTCCAACGGCACGCGCGGCGTGCACGATTTCGCTGCTGGGGTCGATGTACTTCATCTTTTCAAGGGCTTCGTCGAGTGACACCGACTCCATTTTGCCAGCTTTCAGGCATACCATACGACCAAATTGCTGTTTCGCAACCAAGTCGGTAGCGGCAACTCCGAAGCGCGTACCAAGTATACGGTCAAACGGCGTGGGAGAGCCGCCTCGCTGCACGTGGCCCAGCACCGTGACGCGAACCTCTTTCTGTAGGATTTCACGAAGGATAAAGCCGATAGTACTGGCGACCTCCCCAGGATGGGCGGGCGGTATTTGCTTGCCGTTGGAGTCGGTCGCGGGCAGCTTTACGCCTTCCGCCACCACGATCAAACTGAAATGCTTCCCGCGGAGTTCGCGGGCACGAATGGCATCGCACACAGCTTCACAAGTGAAAGGAATCTCCGGAATCAGAATGATATGCGCCCCTCCAGCAATTCCCGAATGCAGCGCGATCCAGCCTGCATCGCGGCCCATCACCTCGATGAGCATCACTCGATGATGGCTCTCCGCCGTGGTGTGCAGGCGGTCGATCGCTTCCGTAGCGATCACCAAGGCGGTGTCAAAGCCGAACGTAACCTCCGTGGCATCCAGATCGTTGTCGATGGTCTTCGGTACTCCCACGATGTTGGCGCCTTTACGGAAAAAATCACGAGCGATGTGCTGGGTGCCATCTCCGCCGATCACGATCATGGCATCGATGCCGAGCCGCCGCGCGTTGTCCATGCACAGCGAAGAGTAGTCATGGACGACTTCTTTCCCATTTTCTGTGGACTTGTACGCGAACGGGTTGCCGCGATTCGTGGTGCCTAAGATAGTTCCGCCGCGCGGAAGGATGCCGCTAACGGTTTCCTCGGTCATCTCTTTGGCCCCTTCGGGCCAGATCAGGCCGTCGAAGCCATTACGAATGCCGACAACGCGCATGCCGTGCTCATTGATTGCAGCGCGGACGATGGCGCGGATCACAGGATTCAGGCCGGGCGCATCGCCTCCGCCGTTCACGATTCCAATGGTGCGAATAGGTTTCATAAGGACCTCGGATGCAATTCAAGAGATTGTAACCGATTCCCGACTTTGTCCGACGTGACACAGGACACTCGCGTATAACTGGAATCACAATAAAATCAAACGTAAGGTGACTGAGGGAGTCCACCAATGAAATTCATGAAGAGCTTGGAACCGCTGGCCTTGTTGGAGTTGCGGATCGTCTTAGGGCTAGTTTTTCTGGTCCACGGCTACCCAAAATTGGTACACCCTACCGACCTCATGCGCGAGTTCTTCGTTTCTCACGGGCTTCCCGGCTATTTTCTGTCCGTCGCGGGTGTGTTGGAGTGCTTTGGCGCGGTTTTGCTGTTTCTGGGGCTGTTTACGCGCCCTGCCGCTCTGCTGCTGACCATTGAGATGGGTGTGGCGATTTGGAAGGTCCATAGCGCGCACGGGCTTCTCGCTGTGAAGGACTACGAATTCCCGTTGGCTCTGGCCGCAGGGTGTTTCGTCCTGGCAACAATCGGAGCGGGCTTGGTTTCGACGGATCATCTCGTCTTCGGAGAAGACGGCAAGAGGCGTCGCACGGCCAAAAGCACCAGAGAATAGCGTCTGGCGGATCAGACTCGCGCGGTGGTGGTTGGCACGGTCACGGGCGAAACCGTCGGCGCCAGCGGCAGCGCAATCCACAGTATGAGATACAACAGAAAACCAGTTCCGCCCAAGAAAATCGCCAGCAACCAAACGACGCGCACGATGGTTGGGTCCAGATCGAAATAGTCTGCAAGACCGGCGCAAACGCCTCCGATTTTCTTGTCCGTGCTTGAGCGCACCAGGCGCTTTGCCGGTGGTGGTGCAACAGGAGTTGGCGCGGGCGCACCGGGAGCAACTTGGGCGCCACAGTTGTAACAAAACTTCGAACCGTCTGCGATTTCCTTCTGGCAGTTCGGACAGAGCATCGAAGCACCTCCGCAAATCACGTCCTATTGGATTCTAAACGGATGTACGAAAGAAGGAACAGAAAAGTTTCTGAGGAAAGGCCGCATACCCTCATCCGCATAATTCTGACCCTTTTCCAGCCGCAACATAGCAGTCCGCCATAAATCTGGACTCAAAGGTCGTTTTACGAAAGCCATCAGTATTCGAGGAGACGGTGGACCGCCGCGGTGATGTCGTCGGTTTGCGGCAGAATCGCGTCCTCGAGCTTTGGCTGGTAAGCGCAGAACGTGTCCTGGGCGGCAACGCGCTTCACCGGTGCATCCAGTTCTTCGAAGAGTTCTTCTGCGATACGCGCCGCGATTTCCGAGCCATATCCCCAGCTCATCATATCTTCATAAGCCACGATCACGCGGTGGGTTTTGCGCACGGTCGCGGCGATTGCTTCCCAATCATAAGGAGAGAGGGAGCGCAGATCGATGATTTCGACGGACAAGCCGTCGCGTTCAAGCGCAGCCGCGGCCACTTCTGCGCGGTGCACAACGGCACCATAGGTGATGATGCTGACCTGATTGCCTTCCCTGACAACTCGTGCCTTGCCGAACGGAATCGTAAAATCAGCACCTGGGTATTCCGAGCGATTGTAAGGCTGACGGTAAAGATGCTTGTGCTCGAGGAACATCACGGGATCGTCGCAGCGTATGGCGGTTCGCAACAGTCCAGCGACGTCCAGCGCCGTGGAAGGCATAACCACGCGGAGCCCGGGACAATGCGTAAAGATCGATTCGCCGCTCTGGCTGTGATACACCGCGCCGCCCGTGAGATAGCCGCCGATCGCCACGCGCAGCACCGCGGGGGATTTGAACACTCCATTCGAACGCCAGCGCATCACGCAAAGTTCGTCGCGAATCTGCATCATGGCCGGCCAGATGTAGTCGAAGAACTGAATTTCCGCCACCGGTTTCAGCCCACGCGTGGCCATTCCGATTGCGCGTCCGACGATACTGGCCTCCGCCAAAGGAGTGTTGAACACGCGATCCGCGCCATATTTGCGCTGCAATCCAGCGGTCGCCTTGAAAACGCCGCCTTTTCCTTTTACCTCGCGGAGATTCTCTTCGCGGCTGGCATCGGCCACATCCTCACCGAACACGGTGATTCGTTCGTCGCGACCCATTTCGTCGAAAAGCGTTGTAGCTACCATTTCCACCATGGTCTTCGGGGTACCGTGCGGTTGTGGCTGCGTTGCGAATACCGGCGAGGTGGCGTCGATGTCCGGCGAATAAACATTGGTGTGGATGGAGGAAACTTCCGGTGGCTCAGCCGCCAAGGCCTGGTCCGCGGCATCCCGCACTTCACGATCGACCTCGCCTTCCAGCGTCTCGATTTCTTTCTGGTCCATCAGGCCTTCACGAACGAGGAACAAAGAAAACTTTGAGAGTGGATCGCGGCGTGCTTCCGCTTCGCGTTCTTCCGGCGTCTTGTACAGCTTTTCGTCATCCGACAACGAGTGCGAATACGGCCGCGTTACATGCGCATGCACCAGCGCGGGACCGCGGCGCTCGCGCACATACCGGATTGCCTCCTTACAAGTCGCGTAGCTTTCCAGCGGATCCGTGCCATCGCATTCAGCCACGTGCAACCCGGGGAAGCCTTTCACCAGCCGCGAAATGCTGGCGCCAGCGGTTTGCACTTCGATGGGAACGGAAATCGCGTAGCCGTTGTCCTCCACCAAATAGAACATGGGGAGCTTTTTCGCGCATGCTACGTTTAACGATTCCCAGAATTCGCCCTCGCTGGTAGCCCCGTCGCCAGAGGACACGTACACAATTTCTTCGGGCTCGTGGTTCACAAATTGGCCCAACGGTGCTTCCTTTGCCTCTGCCAGCGCTTTGGGATGGTGCTCGTAATAAAGTGTCGCCTCCGCCGCGCCTACGGCTTGGACAAATTGCGTCCCGGTGCAGGAAGACTTGCTGACGATATTCCATTTCGCGTGACCCCAATGGGAGGGCATCTGCCGTCCGCCAGAACTAGGATCATCTTTGGCGCCGACGGCCTGAAGAAGAGCCTCCAGCGGGGTCACGCCCAGCATCAAACACAACGCCCGATCGCGGTAATAAGGGTAGACCCAGTCCACTCCGGGACGTAGAAGCAATCCCGCAGCCGCCGTGACCGCCTCGTGGCCGGCACTCGAAATCTGAAAGTAGATCTTATTTTGGCGCTTGAGTTGGATCTCGCGGTCGTCCAGCCGCCGGGAGAGATACATGGTGCGGTACAAACGGAGCAAGGTGTCGCGGTCGAGACCTTGGTATTTCTGCGATTCTGCCTTAGCCGTCTTCACGCGAGTTTGCACTGCCATTCAGTCTGACCTCATCCGAGAAATGGGAGTGAATCCGGGCCGCGAACCTGAATTATACCGGAGCCGGTTCCGGTGGGAGAACAGGACTTCCCTGTACTTTCGCAAAAACGGAAGTACTAGTCCAGCTCCTCAAACTGTTTTTCTGTAGCTTCAAACTCATCCTCCCCCGGCTTGACCACCACCGGTGAAGCATCACGAAAAGGCTCCTCCGAGGGGATGCGCTGCAACCAACGTTCTTCGGATAGCTTTTCATGGCCCGAAAAACCCAGTCGCACCAGGAGCCTGATGTCCTCGTTGGAGGCCGGCGTGGCTGATTCCTGTTCCTTGACTGCGGCTTTACTTTTCCCCTCCGCCTTCTCCGCCTTGGCTGGTTTTGCTTCACCTTCAGTGCCGGCCGCTTCCGTGCGCTCCAATTTGTAAAGGAGTTTCTTGTCCAAACGAAACGCTTGCTTCCATGTTTCTAATTTGTGGCGAGCCTGCTGTGCCTTTTCTTCATCCTTGGCAAACGCAAACAACAAATAAATGTGGGCCATGGATTCAGTGTGCGACGGGGCTGCCAGCCAAGTCAAGAAACCAGCGTGACATGTGGCATAGCCAAATTGGCGGGGCACGATGCGGCCAATCCTCGAAGGTTCTGGCGAAGGTAGCGCCAGCTGGTGTAGAATTTCGTCTGCACCACATGAGTGAATCGCGCCGATTTCCTATCGCTCCGGGAAGAAAAACTGGCGCTTGGGTGTGCCTGACTGCGCTAATGTTGCTTTGGTCTCCGGTGTGGGCGGCGGCATGGCAGTCAACGAGAATGAGCTGTTGTGACGGGGGAATGTGCGCAGCGCGGGGACACACAAAGCACATCTATGACTCTGAGCCAGCCACGTCTCGGCACTCGCCTATAACCTGCGAGCACCGCGGTGGAAGTGACATTGACCAATGCTCCATGTCCTGCTGCAGAAGCGAATCGCCCTCCTTGGTCGCTGCCATAGTGTTTGTTTTGCCGCCGGCTCTGCTACTCTCGCGGTCACCTGACTTTGTAATTCCGGTCGTGCCTGGCGCGAAACGCGAAATTCTTCCGGCAACTAAGCCGCCCGATCTCCCTCCTCGATTGCTTCCCTCCTAATCGCAGCTACTCTGCCAATTTCAGATCTGCGCGGATCATCGCATCCGCCGCGGCGCCTTTGCCGCCGCCTTACAGGAGGATTAAGTGTTTTACAGGATTCTGCTTTATCTGGCGATCGCCGCGCTTTCTGCAGGCTTGGCGCTCGCCACCGTGTTCGGGACGGTCCGTGGCGTAGTGCACGACCCGCAGCACAGGCCGGTGGCCAACGCTTCAGTAAAGATCAAGTCAGCGACTTCCGAGTGGACCGAGTCCGTGCAATCGGACCAGGATGGCACGTTCTCATTCACAACCGTACCTCTGGGAGATTATTTCGTGTCGGTCACAAAGAGCGGCTTTGCCGACGAGCAGCAAGCCGTCACCGTGATTTCGGGGTCCTCCCCTACTCTCCACTTTCAACTCAAAATCACCACGGTAAATCAGACCACCACCGTCGTTGCTGCGCCACCCGGCGAAGTCGAAAACATCGATTCCGTGACGCCCACGACGCTCGTGAACCGCGCGGACATCGCACAGAGTCCGGGCGCCGACCGCTCCAACAGCCTCGCCATGATCACCGATTACGTGCCAGCCGCCTATGTGACCCACGATATGTTGCACATGCGTGGAGGCCACCAGGTCGACTGGCTGATCGACGGAGTGCCCATCCCAAATACCAATATCGCCACTAACCTCGGCCCTCAAATTGACCCGAAGGACATCGACTACCTCGAAATTCAACGGGGCAGTTACGAATCCGAGTACGGAGACCGTACCTACGGAATCTTCAACCTGGTGCCACGCACGGGCTTCGAGCGGGACGACCAGGCGGAACTCGTGCTCAGTTTTGGGAATTGGTATCAGACCAACGCCCAAATTAATCTCGGCGGTCACACCGAGCGTTTTGCCTACTACGCAAGCCTAAACGGCAATCGCAGCAACTACGGCCTGCAAACCCCGATTGGACAAGTTTTTCACGATGCGGAAAACGGTTACGGGGGATTCGCCTCCTTCATCTTCAACCCCAATGCCCAGAACCAAATTCGTCTGGTCACGTCTTTGCGCCAGGACTACTACCAGATTCCCTACGATCCAGATCCAAATTCGCCTGGGAACCAGGTCTATAACACGAGTCAACTTCGTGACGGCCAGCATGAAACCACTGGCTACGTCGCCTTCTCCTGGATCCACACGTTCAATCCAAACCTGCTGCTGACGATTTCCCCTTTTTATCACTACAACCGCGCGAATTACCAAGGCGCGGATACCGATTATCCCGTCATCACAAACGCGGACCAGACTTCCAACTACGGAGGCTTACAGGCCAGCCTGAACGCAACCGTGAAGAGAAACGAGATTCAGGTCGGCGTATATGGTTTCGGGCAGACCCAGAACAACTACTTCAGTAACGTGTTCACAGACGGCAGCCAGAACTTTCCGGCTTCTTCGGCTTCGGTCACGGGAGGACTCGAGGAACTCTTTGTCAGCGACAAGTTCAAGCCCACTTCATGGTTGACGTTCATCGCCGGCTCTCGTCAATCGCACTTTACCGCGGACATCGTGGAAAATGAGGTCGACCCCCGCTTGGGCATTGCCGCAAAAGTCCCTCGTCTGAACTGGGTGTTACACGCCTTTTATGGCCATTTTTACCAGCCACCTCCGCTCTTGACCGCTACAGGCCCGCTGCTCGGTTTGGCTAATAGTCAGAATCTGACGTTCGCCCCCTTGCACGGCGAACGGGATGAAGAGTACCAGTTCGGCATAACCATTCCTTTTCGCGGCTGGGCACTTGATGCCGATCATTTTCAGACCAAGGCGCAGAACTGGCTGGATCACAGCAATATCGGGGAATCAAATCTCTTCTGGCCCCTCACCTGGTACCAGGCTCTAATTCAAACCTGGGAACTCACTTTGCGGTCTCCCCGTCTCTGGCACCGTGGTCAGTTCCATCTGGCCTACGCGAATCAAATCGCGCAGGCAGAGGGTCCCTTCACCGGTGGCTTGATTTGCCCCACTCCCGCACCGCCGGGATGCGAACCTCCGCCGGGGTACGCCCCCGTTGACCACGACCAAAGAAACACGCTGAACCTGGGCTTCAATGCCAACCTACCCTGGCAATCGTTCGCATCGTTCAACATGTATTACGGCTCGGGTTTCACCAACGGAAACCCCGACGCGCAATATCCCGGGAGCTATCTGCCTGGGCACACCACATTCGATCTTGCTCTCGGGAAGAGCTTCGGAGAGAAGTATAGTATTTCCGTGACTGCGTTGAATGTGGGGAATCGCAGCGTCCTCCTGGACAACAGTCTGACGTTCGGGGGGTTTCACTACAACGAGCCGCGGCAAATCTACGCCGAAGTCCGCTACCGTTTTCACTATTGAGGACAACCCATGAAGCGATTGGTCTTGCTCGTAAGCTTGGCGACGGCCGGCATCGTAGCCGGTTGCCAATCCGTACCAGAGAAACACTATCCTCTGCAAGCCGAAGTGATTTCCGTGGACGCGCCAAAAGGGCTGATTATCGTGAAACATGGAGAAATTCCGGGCCTGATGCCGGCGATGACCATGCAATACTCTGTGGCCGATTCGAAGCAGATTGAGAATTTGCAGTCAGGCGACAAAATCGCCGCCGACCTTGTCGTCAGCGAAAGCAAGGGTCACCTGGAAAAAATCACATTGGTCAGCAAAGCTGCCGACATCAAGCCCAAGTCCGAATAGAAAAAAGCGAGTAAGTACTTTCTGGATGAGACGCGTTGCACGATACACGGCCAGCACGATAAGCTTGCAGAGAATTCAATGGCGATGGAGTTCGCCATAACCGCCTCAGCGATCACTGCTGAGGCTGATGACTCCTGGCTGCCGCGCGGCACCAGGAGTTTTTTTATACTTTGCGCCGGAGCCGGATTGGAGACACTTTGCGTTTTTTGCTGATCGCACTGTTCGGCGCCATCGGAACGTTGGCGCGGTACGGCCTGCAGGGAATTGTTCAAATCAAAATGGGGAGCACCTTCCCTTACGGGACCCTGCTCATCAATCTGACCGGCTGCTTCTTTCTCGGCCTGATTGGACAGCTCACGCTGAATCGCATCGTGGTGCCACCGGAATGGCGCATGGCCATCGCCGTCGGCTTCTTCGGCGGCTACACCACATTTTCCAGCTTTGGCTGGGAAACCGCTAAGATGTTCGAAGTTGGCGAATGGCTCCGCGCATGCACCTACGTTGCCGCCAGTGTTGTTTTAGGCCTGCTGCTCTCCGTGGCCGGGATTCGCCTGGCCAACCGCTTCTAGGAGTCCTTATGACACACGAGAAATTTGAAGGCGAGCGCACGCTGATGCGCATCCACATCGGTGAATCCGACAAGTGGCACGGCAAACCTTTGCATGAAGCCATCGTGGGAATCCTTCGCAAGGAAGGCTTTTGCGGCGCGACGGTGTTGCGCGGCGTAGGCGGCTATGGCGGTTCGAGTGTCTATCACACCGACAAACTGTTGCGACTCTCTCAGGATCTGCCAATCATCGTTGAAGTCATCGAAACCCAAGAGCGCATCGACCAGATTCTGCCGCGGCTGGACGAAATGGTGGATGGCGGCCTGATCACCTTGGAAAAAGTGCGCGTCATCCTGTATCGCGCCGCAAAAAAATAACCGCGGGCGCAGTCGAAGACACTTAATCTATTTGCGTCGCCAAGAACGGTTGCCTGTAAACTGTCGACTGCAAACTTCTTCCTGATGAGCGAATCTGCACAAAGCGAAACATGGCTCACGCGCACGGTCCTGGGCGTGGGCCTAACCAGCCTGTTCAGCGATTGGAGCCACGAGATCGCCACTGCTGTTCTGCCCGCATTCCTAGCCGCGATTGGCGCAGGGCCAGCCTGGCTTGGGGCCATCGAAGGGATTGCCGACGGACTTTCCAGTTTCACGAAACTTGGCGCTGGTCATTACACTGACCAATTAAAGCGCCGGAAACCTCTTGCCGTGTTCGGCTATGCGTTTACCGCATTAGCTACCGCCTCATTCGCTTTCGCAACTCAGGCGTACCACGTGTTGCTCGGACGCGCCGCCGCCCGGCTGAGCCGCGGAGTGCGGTCGCCTGCCAAGAAAGCGCTGCTAGCGGCGGACGTGCCGCCATCGGCTTATGGTCGCGCTTTCGGCCTCGAACGGCTGATGGACACGATTGGAGCGATCGTAGGCCCGCTAACTGCTCTCTGGCTGCTGGAAGTTACAAACCACAACTACCGCGCTGTTTTCTTGTGGACGCTTCTTCCAGGGATGATCGCGGTAGCCAGTTTCTGGGTTCTGGTGCGCGAACGCCCATTCGAAGCAAGGAAAAAACAATCCTTCGTCACTGGCTTGCGTGCGCTTCCCGGCAGCTTCCGGCGATTTTTGTTGGGTGTCGGCGTATTCGGTTCTGGAGATTTTTCTCACACGCTGCTGATTCTCTATGCTACACGCATGCTTGCTCCCGCACAGGGTATGGCACGCGCGGCAAGCTTCGCCGTGGGCCTGTACACACTGCACAACGTTTTCTACGCCGGTTCCGCTTATCTGAGTGGCTGGATCAGCGACCACGTGCCGCATCGCAAAGTCGTTCTGGCTGCGGGCTACGCTCTCGCTGGAGTCACCGCCATTCTACTAACCATGTCGGCGCACCATCTGTGGCTCCTCGCGGTGATCTTCATTCTTGCGGGCCTCTATGTCGGGACCGAAGAAGCGCTGGAAGATTCTCTCGCGGCGGAATTAATTCCCAAGGAACAGCACGGCATGGCCTTCGGGACTCTTGCCGCCGTCAATGCCGTTGGCGATTTCCTCTCAAGCCTCGCCGTCGGTTTCCTGTGGTCGGCGGTTTCCGTGCGGGCGGCGTTCTCCTTCTCCGCGGTCCTGTTTTTTCTCGGGGCCTGGATCGTGCTCCGGCTGCGGCGATGACGGTTGGTCGCCGGCCAGGTGGTACTCCGCGTGTTTCTGCGAAGCGATCATGCGTCTTCGCACTTCCGCCAAAAGATATTTCCGAAGATTTTCGGCAACAATTCCCGGTTCCGCCAACACGCGCAAATCATTCACTGTCAGGTATGGCAGAAAGCCCAGAACAATCGAAATGGGCGTGGAAGCATTCCGTACGATGGCCAGCCGCACGTTATAACTCTGCGACCATTTGCGGTGGTTCGTTAAGGCCTGAATGACGACCACTGGCACCTTTTCGCGGGCCAGCGCCTTCAACACTTGGGCTTCCGTCAGGTATGGGTTTTCCAGGGCGACCGGCATCACCTGCGCGTGGCCATCCGCCACCAATGCTCCGGCCACGCGGCTCGGTCCGCGCCGTGCCAGCGTGATCTTTTGCCCCAAGGGCATTTGCGGTAATCGCGCAACGATCTGTTCTTCGGCGTAGCGCTTCAGTTCCGCGGAAACTGTAGGCGAAAGCGTAAACTGCACCAAATCCATCAGATAGAGTTCCTTCAGCAGCCGCAATCCAATGAGGCGAGGCGTGCGCGGATGCAGCAGGAGGCTCTTCTTCACGGCATAGCTTTTTAGAAGTGCTTTGCGCCTTCCGATCTCTTCGAGAATCTCCGCAGGAAGATCCTTCCGCGACAGCAGCAGTGTGAGCTTGGTTTCGTCAAAGGCGGGATTGTCCAACAAGGCCAGTAGAACGGAGGGCGCAGCATGGTAAATCAGGGCATTGAGCTCGTCCCCACTGGCGACACGCGCGCGCGTAGCTTCACTTTCGAACTCCACCACCTTATGTCCCTTCTTCGGCAGGGGCCAAAAGAAGTCGAAGAGCAAGCCGCGCGGCGGCCTGGGCAGCGGTCACTACCAGCGCGCCGAACTCCGCTTTAGGCGCAGCCAGGCGCAGACGTTCATCGAGCAGCTTGTCGAAATACGCAGACCGCCCGACCATTCCGCCACTCTTCACCAGCAAAAACTTCTCGTCGTTCAGTTGCAATCGTTCCTTCAGATCCGCCACCAGGTCGGCAAGATCGGCTGCGGCGTCCTGCAACAGCGCCCGCGCTTCAGTGTCGCCGTCATCCGCGGCGGCGGTTACCACCGGGAATATTCTGGGGAACACTTCGTCCGGCACGCGGTAGACGCGCAACTGCAGGTCCTCCCAATCCGAGGCACGTAACTCACGCAGTATTCGTGCGGCAAGAGGCGAATCTGCCATGCCACGATCGGATGCGCGCAGCGCCGCGATTGCTGCACGGCGACCGACGTCATATGCGCTGCCTTCATCTCCAAGTAACGGACCATGCCCACCAACGCGAATCACTTGACCGCTCGAGTCGCGGCCCACCGCGGCCGAACCGGTACCCGCGAGCAACACGATGGCGCGGGCCTCGCCCGTAGCTTCGAGCGTTAAGTCCAGGTCCGTGCACACATGCACCATTTGGCCAGGGAACTCTTCAGCCAGAAGCTTCTTCATCTTTCGTTGGGATTCCGGCTGTGCCGCACCGGCCAGTCCGGCGCAAATCCCGCTGATGTCGCCCGGGGAGAGCTTCGCATTCTGCATGGCAGCTCGCCCCGCCTCGCAAACCGCCGCCAGCGCGCCGCCGAATCCCACGCGCATCGGATTCGACGGGCCGCCTCTTGCCTCCGCGCGTACCAGTCCCGCCTCGTCCATCAACACGCATTCTGTTTTTGTGCCGCCACCATCAAAACCGAGAACGAATCGCATACCCAAAGCATACGCGAGGCAGGGGCTTTCCGCGTAGTGCCACGAACCGGGATGCTGAAACCACCTCTGATCTCAGAAAATTCGACGTTGTAGCTGCTTGACGGTCTTTGCTTCCGACACTATCCTCGATTCGCTTCGCCGCGGCAGCTCGCAACTTTGCGAAGCCGGAGCTTGATGCGCATCCATCCGCTCGACCTGATCATCGTCATCGCATATTTGCTGGGTGTTACGCTCCTCGGGCTTCGCTTTCGCCAACAACAACACACCGTAAATGATTATTTCCTTGGCGGCCGCAGCACTCCCTGGTGGGCGCTAGCCTTGTCCATCGTGGCCACGGAAACTTCGACGCTCACCATCATCGGCACACCTGCAATTGCCTACGCCACTAACCTCACGTTTCTGCAACTCGTTTTCGGCTACATTGTTGGCCGCTTCCTTATTTCTCTTTTGTTCCTGCCGGGCTACTTTCGGGGCGAATTCCTTACCGCCTACGCGCTGATCGAAAAACGCTTCGGCACAAAAATGCGCGCTGTGGCCGCCCTGACGTTTCTTGGCACGCGCACCCTGGCGGAAGGTGTGCGCGTCTCTGCGATCGCGCTCGTTGTCAGCGTAGCTTTAGGAACTTCGGAGCGTTTGGCCGTGTTTATCGTGATCGCGCTGACGATTCTCTACACGTTCGAAGGGGGCATGAAGGCTGTCATCTGGACCGACGTGGCGCAATTCCTGCTCTATCTCACTGGAAGCTTGGTCACACTGGGACTTCTCCTGCACAGGATTCCTGGCGGCTGGACGGAGGTCACTCAAGTGGCAGCCCTTAATGGCAACAAACTGCAGTTCCTCGATTTCAGTTGGAACCTGGTCACTACGTATACTTTTTGGTCCGGGCTGATCGGCGGCGCGTTCCTAACCATGGCCACTCACGGCACAGATCAGACCATTGTGCAGCGGCTTCTCGCCGCGCGCAGTCAGGCCGACAGCCGTCGCGCCATCTTGGCCAGTGGATTCATCGTGCTTTTCCAATTCATCGTTTTTCTCCTCGTTGGCGTGCTGCTTTTTGTGTTTGCGCAGCATACGCCTCTGCTGGCCGCCGGTGACCGTACCGATCGCATCTTGCCTCTTTTCCTGGTTCGCGAAATGCCGACGGGATTAGCTGGCCTGCTTCTGGCATCGATTCTTGCTGTTGCCATGTCCAACGCCTCCGGCTCGCTGAATTCTCTTGCTGCTTCCAGTGTCATGGACCTGAACGCATTGCGCGGCCGGCCCACCGACCCCGCAAAATTTCTGAAAATCTCACGACGCATGACCCTGGTTTGGGGCGTGGTGTTGATCTTCTTTGGCCTGGTCCGGTGGCAGCACTCATTGTTGGAAACTGGTTTAGCCATCGCTTCCCTACCCTTTGGCAGCTTGTTGGGTCTGTTCTTGCTCGGCACCCTCGACTCGCGTGCAAATTCCAAGGGTTCGCTGGCGGGGATGTTCGCGGGCCTTGCTGCGGTTCTGACCGTGTATCGTGCCACTCCAGTGGCGTATACCTGGTACGTTTTAGTCGGTTCTTGCGTCACCTTTGCAGTGGGAGCGCTCGTGAGCCGCGTTTTTCCTGAGCCGCGCGCGGCTTCTTGAGACTTATGTGCTGCACGGTGGTCTACACTCGTTGCCCATGAATCTGCGCGGAGGCGTATGAGCGAAAAGCGTCTGGAGCTTGTGCGCGGCCTGGGACCGTGGGCGTCGGCGGCCATCGTCGTCGGCACCATGGTGGGCACCGGCATCTTCCTTAAGCCCGCGGAAATGGCGCGCGAAGGACGTTTCGTATCGATCGTCTTTGCCGCGTGGATCGTGGGCGCTATCCTCTCCATCTTCGGCGCACTGGCGTTTGCCGAACTTGGTGCCGCAATTCCCGAAGCTGGTGGTGAATACGCTTATCTTCGCCGGGGATTCAGCCCCGTATGGGGCTTTTTGTTTGGTTGGATGCATTCCATCGTCGGGCGGCCCTCATCCACGGCCTCGATTGCCGCGGGAATGATGCGTTTCCTCAGCTTCTTCTTGCCGGCCGTGGCCGCGCCGCTCTTCACGGTGCACATTGCCATCCCGGGACTGACCACCTGGATTCCCCGCTATGATTTCGTTTTCACCTGGGCCCAGCCTCTCGCGGTTTTCTGGCTATTCCTGATGACGGGTATCAATTATCTCGGAGTGCGTTTGGGTGGGGAGGTTCAAGTCTTCTTGACGAGCATTAAAGTGCTCAGCGTCGGGCTGATCATCGGGATAGCGTTTCTTCTTCCGAATACGGGTATCCATCCTCCAGACCCCGTCTGGCCCACTTCTGCAAGCACCGGCTTGCTGACTGCGTTTCTCGCAGCCTTGGCCGCAGCCCTGTGGGCCTACGATGGATGGGAAGATTTGAACCTCGTCGGCTCCGAAGTCAAAGATCCGCAGCGCAATTTTCCGCGTGCGCTCGTTGGAGGCGTTTCTTTCGTCGCGCTGATGTATTTGCTGTTCAGTGCGGCATGCCTGAAGGTGCTGCCCTTTGACAGCGTCGCGCACTCCCAGCACGTTGCCTCCGACGTAGTGGAACGCGTCATCGGCCACGGAGCGGCCTTTTGGATTACGCTGGCCATGGCCATTTCCGCCCTCGGATCCATGAATTCTTCGATCCTCAGTGGAGCGCGTGTCCCCTACGCCATGGCCCGTGACCGCATTTTCTTCAAAGTTGCCGACGGCATTCACCCCAAATATCGCACGCCCGGCCGTGCCTTGATTTTCCAAGGTGTACTCGCCAGCGTTATGGCCCTCACTGGGACGTTTGAAGAACTGACCAATCTGTTCATTTTTGCCGGTTGGATTTTTTATGGACTGGCGGTGGTAGCACTGTTTCGGTTGCGCAAGACCGAACCCAATCTCGAACGGCCCTACCGCTGCTGGGGTTATCCCTGGGTGCCAGGCCTGTTCGTACTCGGCGCGCTCGTCCTGACCACAAATCTATGGCTCGTGCGCCCGGGACGCTCCACCATCGGCCTCTTCCTGATTCTCGCGGGCCTTCCCTTTTACCGATACTGGACCCGGCAACAACAGAGCTTCGATCCTCCGGCCCCAAAGGAGTCAATTTCAAAATGACCGACTCTTCGTCGAAATACAGGATTTGGATTTACCTGATGGTTTCGGTTGGGGTCCTCCTCGCGGCTCTATTCGCGTACCAGTTTGTCTACCGTTATCCCATCTGGACCTTGCATGCCTTCGTGGTGCCTTCAAGCTCGTTCTGCCCAAGCATCTGCAAAGGAGAGCGAGTTCTTGTTCAAATGCAATTTGGGAAACCGTATGTCCCCAAAAGGGGGGACGTAATCGTATTTCCGCATGGGCCTGATCAGGTGAATTACATCAAGCGCATCATTGGTATACGAGGCGATGTCGTCGCCCCAGGCCCGGGTAACACGATTCTGGTCAATGGCCAGCCTTGGCAACCGCCTGAGGTTTGCGCGAAACCTCTGCTAGCTTCAGAAGCAATTCGAGACAGTGGCTCTGTTTCGTTCCCCGCCACTACGGTACCAGCCGGCGAGATCTTCGTCATCGGAGATAATGTTAACAATAGCTTCGATAGCCGCATCGCGCAGTTTGGGTCGGTCACGCCGGACCAAGTCATTGGGAAGCCGGTCATGATTTACTGGTCGCCGGAAAGCGCACGCATAGGTTGTGCAGTTCGATGAAGTTGCGAAACGTTAAGACTCAAGTCCCCAGTGCTCCGGCGCCCGCCGATCGGCTGTTGCGCGCGGACTCGCTGACAGGCAGCAGCGCCGATTCCACCTTTTTGCGCACCTTCAACCCCGGGTGCATCGCCTTGGCCATGGCTTCAATGCCGGTAACCAGCCGCCCCGCCGGGCGCGACACAACCCCATTTGCATCCAGCGCAAACACGCGCCCATCCCGCACCGCCGGAATGCTTTGCCAAGCTTCCGGGAACTTCATCGACAGATATTCCTTGCGCGCTTGCTCCGCGTTGTAACCGCATGGACCAATGAACAAAACTTCTGGCGAGGCAGCGACAATTTCCTCCAACGTAACGCGATACGAAGGCGCCTTCGCCCGGCCTAGAGCATTGATCCCACCCGCATGCGCAATCATTTCTGGAACCCAATGCCCGCCGACGTAAAAAGGATCCAGCCATTCCAGCAAAACCACGCGCGGACGATGCCTCACCTGCGCCACTTCCTCATCAATCTCCGCCAGCCGGGCGCCAATCTTCTCTACAAAAGCCTGGGCCCGTTCTCGCCGTCCCGTTGTTTCGCCAATCCACAAGATGTCGCGCCACACGTCGCCCAGATCGAGTGGATCGAGGCTCAGCACCTCAGGAGGTTTGGAAATCTGGGCCAGCGCCGCCGCCAACTCGTCGGGAGTCGCAGCGCAAACGTGGCACAGGTCCTGGGTAATAATCAGGTCCGGCGCGAGGGCCTCAAGCAGGTCCCGATCCACCGCGTAGATCGATTCCCCGCGCTCCACATGCTGCCTCACCAAACGGTCCGTTTCCGCAGGACTCAAATCTCTTGGCAGGCGCGATCGCACCACGCACGTCTTTGTCTTGGCCTTGGAAGGAAAATCGCATTCGTGGCTGACCCCGACGATCTCGTCGTCAAACCCCAACGCAAACAGGGTTTCGGTCGCCGAGGGCAGAAGGGACACAATACGCATCCCCGGACTCTAGCACAAACCCTTACGTAGAACCTCTGGTTTGATTCCCCGGCGGCCAGTCTTCAGGTTCGCTCTTGGGATCCGCCTTTATCCCGCCTGACTCTTCCGCAGCCCTTGCAACGCGACTCCGATGCATAGCGCAATCCCCGGTAGAACCACCCAACTGACAACCATAGCCATTAGCGAGATGAATTTGAACTGCGGTGCAACTTGGGGATTAATCACGAACGCGAACGGGAATATCAGCATCATAACCAATCCCATTGCCAACGCTGGAAATAAACCCGCAACGTACACCTGCCAACCGCTTCCCTGCGCGCGACGGGAGAGATACCCACCAACCGCCCCGATCAATGGTAAAAGCAGCAGCCAGGGAATATACAGGATCACTCCTCGCGGCTCCTCCGGATGCCAAATGATCGGCCGTGTGCCCGTTCCAATGAGGCCCGACAATACAACCGTCGACGAGACGAGTGTTACCAAACTTGGAATCCAGATTTGCCACACGCGCTCCTGCATGATTCCTTCCTCCTTGGCCAAGACTATTCCTCGGCGCAATATTTCCCAATCCCCGGCCTGCGCGCAGGTCCGCGCTAAGGCCGCCTCCTCCGCCAGCCCTTTAGATCGCAACACCTCGTAATACTCTTCGAGATGCCCAGCCAATTCACTGGTAATCTGCTCTCGCTCTCTCTGAACTCCATGGAGCGAACCGAGGCGTTCCTGTACGAACGCGTGCCAGTCACGCATGCGTCACCTTGGCCACGCGCCGCAGCGCGCGAAACAAATCCGCCCACTCCGCGCGCATCGGTTTCAACATTTTTCGCCCGCGCGGCAACAGGCGGTAGCACCGCCGACGCTTTCCGCTGGCCCCCGTCTCCCAATCGCCGCGCAACCACCCACGATGCTCCATCCGGTATACGGATACAGCGCCGCGAGTGTATAGCGCAGCGTCCCTTTGGACTGCACTTCGATCCGCCGCCCGATTTCGTAGCCATGCAGCGGCCCTTCCTGCAGGACGCTGAGCACCGCCAGCTCTGCCGTTCCCCGTTTTAATTCCGTGCGTATCATAACGTAGCCTCTTACATGTAACGTTCTTATATAAGAAGCACGATTTCAATAGTACTCGAAAAGCTCACACCGTCTTACTTGTAGAGGAAATACTTGCGACGCATTTGATCGAAGGCCGCCAGATCGGCGGCCCAGCTTGCGATGATCTGCTCGGGCGGCGTGCCCGCCTTCAATTGCTCCACGGTCGCGTCGTTCCCCAGCAGAACGATGGTCTTGGTCACGTCAAAATGGTCTGGATATTTCTTTTGCAGCAGTTCCGCGATCTCCAGCCCCACACGTATGGAGCGCACAGCGCCTCGATCCGTCACGCGAATACCCACGCCTCCGCAGTGTTGCCCGGCATACAACCCGCTCACCGGAATGTACGGCTGATTCACAAAACGAACTCCAGCCAGATTCCGTCCGTTCAAAACCTCCGCCACTTCCTCGCCATTCATCCACGGTGCTCCAAACTCTTCGAACGGCGCTTCCGTTCCCCGGCCCACCGAAACACCAGCGTTCTGAAGAATCTCCAGCCCTGGATACAGAATTGCTCCTTTCAACGTGCGCAGATTGGGTGAAGGCGGGATCCAGCGAATACCGGTGCTCTCAAAGAAATAATTGCGATGCCAGTTCTTCATCGGGATTACGTGCAGGTCGCAATTGATGTTCTTCTCCTTGTTGAACAACTGCGCCAACTCGCCGATCGTCAACGCATACCTGACCGGTAGCGGAAAATACGCCACGAATCCTGTCTTGTCAGGATCGAGCATCGGGCCCTCCACAATTTCTCCGTTGATGGGGTTGGGCCGGTCCAGCACATAGAAGGGGATCCCACGCTTCGCCGCTTCTTCCATGCAGTAACCCATTGTTGTGGTGTACGTATAGAAGCGCACGCCCGCGTCCTGTACGTCAAACACCAGCGCGTCGATACCCTGGAGCATCTCGTCGGTCGGCCGCAAATGCTCCCCATACAGGCTGAAAACCGGCAAACCGGTCGAGGGATCTTTGGACGAAGACACCTTCTCGTCCGCGTGCCCGGCAATTCCATGCTCCGGACTGAACAGCGCCACCAACTGCACGTTCGGCGCATTTGCCAGAAGCTCGATCGTGGTTTTACCTTGAAAATCCAAACCGGTGTGATTGGTGATGAGTCCAATGCGTTTACCGCGCAAGAGCGCAAACTTCTCCGCTTCCAGCACATCCAGTCCTGGCTGCACTCGTCCAACGCGACCTCTGGTCGACGCGTTGCGCTTCTGTGCTGCGGCCGCCTCCGAAGATAAACCAGCAGCCAACACACAACCCAACGCCAACGCCAGCGTCATCATCGTCCACAACAGGCTTCTTCCATCCCTGCCCAAACTCGTCAGCGGTTTCATAGTTCCCAATGATATTCTGGAACGTACCGTTCGCACGTTTATTGTGAGCAGTGAGTGCGCGTGCTATATACAGTCAAGGCGCAGGGCGAGCGGCCAGGGGAACCTTCAAAAATGAACAGGCGCTACGCCGCAGTTTTGCTTCTGCCCGTCTTGCTTCTTTCGATTATGACCGCCAAAGCTCGCAGCCATTCTCGCCCAAAGAAATCCTCGACAAGCGTCGCCACCGCAGCGGAAGCTCAATCGACTTCGCCGCTAACGCCGCTTACTCCCGCACAAAACAGTTGGGTCGAAGACTCGCTTCACCGGATGAGCCTCGAGGAAAAAGTCGGTCAACTGCTGTTCACCACCTATCACGGCAGCTTCACACCCACGGATTCCGAGACTTACGCGCAGATGATGCACGATATCAACGACTTGCACGTTGGTGGCTTCATCACTATCACGCATGGCTCGCCGCTTGGCATCATCAAGGATCAGGCTTACCCGACCGCCGTGCTCGCGAATCAGTTGCAATCCAAATCCAAGGTTCCTCTGTTGATTGGCGCTGACTATGAGCGCGGCACCGCCATGCGCCAGGATGAAGGCACCTCTTTTCCCACGGCCATGGCTCTTGCCGCTGCGGGAAATCCCAAAGACGCTTACACCATGGGCAAAATCACCGCGCTGGAAGCGCGCGCCGTTGGCGTGCAATGGGTCTACGCGCCGGTCAGCGATGTGAACAACAATCCCGGCAATCCGATCATCAATACCCGTTCGTTTGGGGAAGATCCCAGGCGCGTCTCTGAGTTTGTAAGCGAATTCATCCGGGGCGTGGAAGAAAACGGTGCGCTGGCTACCGCAAAACATTTCCCTGGCCATGGCGACACCGCCACCGATTCGCACATTGATCTACCCACCATTAAGGCTGACCGTGACCGCCTGGAGCATCTCGAACTCATTCCCTTTCGCGCGGCTATTGCGGCGGGAGTGGGCAGCATCATGACGGGGCACCTCAATGTGCCCGCGTTTGAGCCGGACCCCAGCACACCGGCCACTCTATCTACAAACATCCTGACCGGTCTGCTACGCAAACAACTCGGCTTCCAGGGACTGGTCATCACCGATGCTCTGGACATGGGTGGAATCACGGTGCGCTATGCTCCTGGCGAAGCCGCCGTTCGTGCTTTTCTTGCTGGTGCTGATGCACTGCTCATGCCCCCGGTTCCCGACGCGGCCTACCAGGCCGTTCTAGCCGCGGCAAAATCCGGCCGCATCCCGCAGGACAGGATCGACGCCTCTATCCGCCGCCTGCTGCAAGCGAAGGCGCGCCTCGGGCTCAACCAGAACCGCTTGGTGGACATTGCCGCACTGAACGAAAAATTCGGTAAGACCGCTTGGCAGGAGACAGCGCAAGAAATCTCTGACCGCGGCGTCACCCTGCTTCGCGACAAACAACACCTTCTGCCTCTTGACGGCACCAAGCCGACGCGTGGGTTGCTCGTCAATTTATACTCCGATCCCGAAGCGTATCCCGGCGAAGATCTGGAACCACAACTTCGTGCGCGTTTTGATTCGCTCGTTGCCCTGCGAGCCGACACTAAATTTGTTCACGCCGATACGCTGAAATTGCCGCCAGCCGACTCTTACGACGTAGTCATCCTTGCCCTGTTCGTTCGCGTCAGCGATCGCAAAGGCGACATCGATGTTCCCGCCGATCAGATTCCGCTCATCGACGAAATCTACAAATCCGGCAAGCCGGTAATCACCCTCGGCTTCGGCAGTCCCTATCTTATCGAACGCTTTCCTCAAGCAGAGACATGGCTTTCTGCGTTTGGTATCAGCGACGTGGCTCAAATCTCCATGGCCCGCGCCCTGTTTGGCGAAATTCCGATCCGCGGTCATCTGCCGGTCACCATCCCCGGCGTTGATCTGAAAGCCGGCTTCGGCATCGAATTACCCGGCGATCCCATGAAACTTCAGCCCATGGATGTGCGGGGCGAAGCGCAATTGCAACCTGCGTTCACGGTGATCGAAAACGCCATCGCGGATAAAGCGTTTCCGGGGGCCACTCTAGCGGTCGGCTACCGAGGAAAAGTGTCGTATCACGCATTCGGCCATCTGAGCTACGACAAGGATTCGCCGTCAACCAAGATTGACACCATGTATGACCTCGCCTCGCTCACCAAAGTCGTTGTTACTACCACTCTGGTTGAGAAGTTGGTCGAAGGCGATTTTCCTTCTCCTCTGGATCTAGATGCTCCGATCGAGCGCTATTTGCCAGAGTGGGCAAGTGGTCCGCAACCTGAATGGCGGCACAAAGTCACCGTGCGCAACCTGATGACTCACACTTCAGGTCTTCCTCCCTTCAAAGAATATTGGCGAACATCGAAGGGCAAGGAAGATACTTTGAGCAGAATTTTTGTGGAGCCATTGGAGTATGAACCTGGCACGAAAGTAGTTTATTCCGACCTCGGCATCATTCTCATGGCGGAAATCATTCAGCGCCTGACTGGCAAGCCGCTCGATCAGCTGGCCAATGAATATCTCTTCCAGCCTCTTGGAATGAAGGATTCGATGTACAACCCGCCGAAAAAACTCTGGCCCGAGATTGCGCCAACAGAGGTGGACAACCAGCTCCGCCACCGGCTCGTGCAGGGTGAAGTTCACGACGAAAACGCCTATGCGATCGGCGGCGTCTCTGGCCACGCAGGAGTGTTCAGCGCTTCACCGGATCTTGCTGCATTTTGTCAAATGCTTCTGAACGGCGGCGTCTACGCGCACAATCGTATTCTGAAGCGCGCCACGATTGCGGAATTCACCGCGCCTCAGCCTCTCGCACAGAATACTCGTACGCTCGGCTGGGTCGTGCCCACGGAAGGCAGCTCCAGCGGCCACTACTTCTCGGTCCACAGCTATGGTCACACTGGCTTTACGGGCACAACCATCTGGATCGATCCGGATCGCCAGCTATTCGTCGTGCTGTTGACGAATCGTGTGAACCCAACGCGCGAAAATATGAAGATCGCCCAGGTGCGTCCTGCGGTCCACGATGCAATCATGAAAGCTCTAGGTTTCGGCACAGAAGTGATTCACTGATTTGCTGAAGCGGCAAATTCAGGTAAACAGTTCGCTCTCATAATCGTCGGCGGCCTGTTGCAATTGGTCAAGTCTGCCGAGATCGCGCCAGTAGTAACCATCGGCGGAAAAACCATGAATATTTTCTCCGTGGCCAGCCAGTCGCAAATATAGGTCGATGATCGAAAACGCCCCGTCTTCTTTCATCAGTGTCAACAATCGAGGAGAGATCACATGGATTCCGGTGAACGCCAAGGCTTCCAGGTTGTCCGCCCTCCGCACGATCTCATCCTTTTGCTGCCGCACAATTCGCCGACCGCAGAGCCGTAACTGTTGGTTGAACAGCAGGTAGCGTGACGTCTCGCGCTGTTGCACCGCAAGAGTGGCAAGGGCCCGCTTTTGCTTGTGCTCCTCGACCATCTCATTAAAATCAATCGTGCTGATCACATCCACGTTATGCAGAAGGAATGGTTCATCCTTCTGATCGCCGTCCTCCAGGAAAAACCAGCCTGCCTTCTTCAATCCCCCGCCCGTATCCAGTAAAACTTCTTCCCGGGAGATCTCGATCCTCATGCCGAAGTTATCGTTGGACTTCAGGAAGGCCAAAATCGCGTTGGCAAAGTGATGCACGTTGATGATCACTTCACGAACGCCAAAGCTCCGCAATCGGGTGAGCGTAATCTCCAACAGCGCACGGCCGCCGACTTCCACCAGAGCCTTCGGGCGGTGATCCGTCAATGGTCGCAGGCGCGTGCCCAATCCGGCCGCGAGCACCATGGCCTTCATTGCGCCATCTGCTCCAACTGTTCCAATCCGAGATGCCGCAACTCAACCTCAACCCCGCTCCTGCCGCGCAATCGTTTCGCCAATTGCTCCGCCAGGTACACTGAGCGGTGCTGCCCGCCCGTGCAGCCAAACGACACCATCAGATTCTTGAACCCGCGCTGCTGATAATTGCCGATGGTCCCGTCGACCAACGAAAATACGCTGGCCAAAAATTGGTGCACGCTCTCTTGCTGGTTCAGGTACTCCTTTACCGGCGCATCTTTCCCCGTCAGAGTTTTGAATTGCTCTTCCCGGCCCGGATTCGGCAAGCTCCGCCCATCGAACACAAACCCACCGCCGTTTCCGGTCTCGTCCTTGGGAAAACCACGGTGAAAGGAAAAACTGAAGACCCTGACAATCAGATTTTGTGCGTCAGACGCAATAGCGAGTAGCTTTTCGGAGGCCAACATGCTCTGAAACGCATCCGTTAGCGTAGGTAGTTCAATCGGCAATTTCACGTTGTGAAGCAGCCAGCGCAAGTTTTTCAGCGCGTAGGGTACGCTCTGCAGGAAATGTGCCTTTCGCTCGTAAAATCCTCGAAAGCCGTACGCCCCCAAAGCTTGTAGGATGCGCACGTAAACATAAGGGTAGTAATGGCGGAGGAATGTTTCGCGATCCAGGTCGATATAGCTCTCAAGCGCATCAAGATAATCATCCAGCAGTTCCTTTCGTACTGCCGGCGGCAGATCAGCTTTGCCATCGTACAAAAGCGAAGCAATGTCATACTGCAAGGCGCCTTTGCGCCCACCCTGATAGTCGACGAAATAAGGCTTGCCATTACGCAACATGATGTTCCGCGACTGGAAATCGCGATAAAGAAAGTAGTCGCTCGGAGCTGTCAATAGAAAATCGGTCAGTCGCCCAAAATCATCTTCCAGGGCTTGCTCACTAAATGGAATCGCCGCCAGCCGTAGGAAGTAATACTTAAAATAGTTCAAGTCCCACGTAATCGACTGGCGATCGAAACTGTGTCGCGGATAACAGACGGTGTAGTCCAGATCACGCCCGCCACTCACTTGAAAGCGCGGCAGCACGGCAACCACTTTCCGGTAAGCCTCGATCACTTCCGGCGCGATCTTTTCCCCTGAGCGGTTTTTGGACAGGAACTCAAACAGCGTCGTGTCGCCCAGGTCCTCTTCGAGATACGCGCCCTCATCCAAAGCTTCCGCATAGATCTCTGGCACGGGCAATCCACACTTCCGAAAGTGCCGGGAAAAAGACAGGAACGCGATATTTTCCTCGCGAACGCCGTAAAGGATGCCGATGGCGGTAGTTTTCCCCGTGGAGAGACGAAGAATATTGCGACCCGACGCACCAAGCTCGCCCTGGAGTGGCTGGATGTGCTCCACGGGCAAGTGGAAATGTTGTTCGAACAGTCTTCTAAGAACGTCCATGAATTTACGTTCCGTCGCTTCGTTCTGCTTGTGCGGTGAACCTAACCTAGTTCTACCACAGCTATTTGCCACGGGAGGATTTGCTTCTGCGAGAGTTGCCCTATTTGCCGAGTATTTCCTAACCCTGGCGGGCCGCAGTTATAATTCCAGGATGCCCTCCTCGAACAAGCCACGCCGTAGCACAGACAAGCGACGCACAGAACAGCGAAATCAAGCTTCGAAAAACCTCGATCACATGTCGTCAAAAGAGATCGTGGTGTTGATGAGCCGCGAAGACCAAAAAGTGCCGGCCGCTGTTGCACATGAAATTCCAGCAATTGCCCGGGCCGTGGACGCCATCGTGAGCCGCATGAAGCTCGGAGGCCGCTTGATTTATGTCGGCGCGGGAACCAGCGGGCGGCTCGGTGTCCTCGACGCTTCGGAATGTCCTCCGACCTTTGGCACCTCGCCACAACTTGTGCGCGCGCTAATCGCCGGTGGCAGGAAAGCGGTCACCGAGCCTGTTGAGGGGGCCGAGGATAGCAAGGCGAATGCCCGCCGTGATTTAAGACAAATTCGTCTTACGAAAAATGATTCCGTCGTCGGGCTTGCCGCCAGTGGTACCACTCCCTACGTCCTTTCCGCCATCGCCTACGCCAAACGCCGCGGTGCGCTGACTATTGCAGTTACCGCAAACCGCAAATCGTCCCTGGCCAAAACCGCGCTGATCGCCATCGCCCCCGATGTGGGCCCAGAAGTCCTCACCGGCTCCACTCGGCTGAAAGCCGGAACTGCGCAGAAGATGGTCCTGAACATGCTTTCAACAGCCACGATGGTACGACTCGGTCATGCCTACCAGAACCTGATGATCGATCTCACCAAGACAAACCGTAAGCTTAGGGACAGGGCCAAGCGGATTCTCATGGAGGCAACCGGCAAGAGCGTGTCTGAGGCGGAACAGGCACTGCGCCAAAGCAAACACAACCTGCGCGTGGCGTTAATTATGCTTAAACGCCGAATCACCGCCGAGCGTGCGCGAAAAACGTTGGAAGCCGCCGGTGGCGATCTGCGGCGCGCCCTAGGCGAGTAGGCCGGCAAACAAAAATGGACAAATTTCGCATTTGCGGAGGCAAACCTCTCCACGGCACCGTGCAAATCGCGGGAGCAAAAAACTCTGCGCTCCCGCTGATGGCCGCCGCGCTTCTGACGCCTGAACCGGTCATCCTGCACAACATTCCGATGGTGCGTGACATCATCACCATGGCCAAACTATTGGCATTCATGTCCGCCAAGGTGACCACCACTGAGATCCCCGCGAGCATCTACACCATCCAGTCGGAAACGTTAAACGATGCGGTGGCTCCTTACGAACTCGTCAAGACCATGCGCGCTTC
>DATERF010000115.1:0-3682 GCA_035271845.1 Candidatus Acidiferrum sp. | reverse complement strand
CTTTTACGCAACCGTGACGCGGTCGCCGTGCTGTGCGACCATGGTGCAGTGCACAGGTGTTAGTATTTGAGGTCTCGCAAAACATTCAAGTTTACTTGAGACGCGAGGTTCGGGGCAAGGCAGCCGTTTTGTTGCCCGTTTTGAGGGTCTGGTAATCACACTGTTTCCGGGTATCCGGTTTCCCAGGAGTTGACGGCGGATCGCAAAGACGGGGTAAAATCGGACGAAGCAAAAATGCAGGGGGGCGGAATGAGAGCTTGCTGGGTATCGTTCATCGCTGCACTGGCAGCTGGTGCCACACTGCTAATCGAGCCATCTTCCGCTGTCGCGCAGTCTCCGGCAGAAGTTCCCACGAACTCTTCTTTCGCTGGAACCTGGGAAGGGAAAATGAATGACCTCCCGGGAATCGATCTCAAGATTGAGGCGAAGGGCGGAAACATCAGCGGAACCATTGTTTTTTATTATCAAGAACGCAGTAACGCCGATGAACCGTGGCATGTGGCTGGCGAAGCTCCCACGCCGCTGCTGGCGCCACTTGTGGAGGGTAGAACTCTAACGTTTGAAGTCCAGCGTCACAAATGCCACGGGTGCACTGAACTCATTCCGAACGTCAAGCTCCGGATGGAACTTACAGGGCCAAATGAGGCACGCTTGTGGAAACTCGAAAATCAAGACACGAATAAAGACTTGGGTCCAGGATTGAAGCTTGTGCGCCAACCTGAGTCGGCACCGTCGCCGAAACCAGGCAAGGGAAGTGAATGACTTTCCGGCAATCCACTTCAAAATTGAGGAGACGAATGGAGCGGTCGTCGTTGCGCCTGCCTGAAGCAAATCACAACGTCCTTGTCATCAATGAAGCAGGCGTACTCTTCGAATCATCCACTTTCTTGGCTACTTTGCAGTCGACTCTCGATAAATCGCCAATCGGAAGCTGACCCACTTCTGTATTACCCTTGAGAACGACATGACCAACAGCTCGGCATTGATCGAGAAAGCGGAAGCCGGCGCCACCCTCACGCGCGCCGAAGCAGAATCCATCATGGAGGACCTCCTCTCTGGCCACGTGGAAACCCCTGCCATTGTTCGCCTTCTGACTGCTTTGAACCTGCGCCCTGTCAGCGTCGCCGAATTGGCGGGCTTTGCCAGCACCATGCGCCGCCACGCCGCGCCCGTCTTCGCGCCCGGAGAGTCACGCCCGGAAAATCTGGTGGACACCTGTGGCACCGGCGGCGATGCCAGCGGGACTTTCAATATTTCCACGGCGGCGGCATTCGTGGCCGCGGCTGCCGGCGCGCGCGTCGCCAAGCATGGGAACCGCTCGACCAGTTCGCGCAGCGGCTCCGCCGACGTCCTGGAAGCCCTAGGCATCCGCATTGACGTACCCATGCGCCACGCGGGCCGCGCCATTCGCGAAGTCGGCATCGGTTTCCTGTTCGCGCCGGTGGCTCATGCGGCCGCTCGTCATGCCGTGCCCGCGCGCAAGCTGATCGGCAAGCGCACCGTCTTCAATTTATTGGGACCACTTACGAACCCGGCCGGAGTGGACAGGCAGGTGCTGGGGGTTTTTGCCCAGGAAGCCCTCGATCTGGTAGCCGCGACTCTGTTGGAACTTGGTGTGAAACGCGCCTTCGTGGTTCATGGCAGCGGGCTGGATGAAATTTCGCTTGCTGGGGAGACATCTATCACGGAAGTGCGCGATGGCCGCATCCGGAGTTTCATCGTCACTCCCGAGGAGTTTGGTGTCGCGCGGGCGCCCCTTGAAGCGCTCCGTGGCGGGACTCCTCACGAAAATGCCGATCTCATCCGTCGGATTTTCGAGGGACACCTTGGCGCCCCGCGCGACGTCGTGGTTGTGAACGCGGCAGCCGCTCTCGTCGTCGCAGGCATCGCCGGAGATTTCCGCTCCGGCGCGGAGTTGGCCGCTCGGGCCATCGATTCGGCAGCGGCTCTCGCCAAGTTGCAACAGCTCAAAACCTTTGTGAACACCAGCCACGACGCTTGAAATCAGGCAACAGCATGAGCCTTGGCGGGTGTGTTTGTTTTTTAAGGCTTCGTAGGGCTCTCGATGCCAATGCTGGAGTGTGTGAATTCGTAGATTCCCCACGCCGTCAGCCCCGCACCCGCGGTTCCCACAACAAAATACGAAACCTTTCGCAACCGGGTGGATTTTTGCGCTTCCAAACTCGCAGCGCCTTGTGGCTCTGCCGGAGAATCGAGATAAATCCGGTACGTTGCGCCTTCCGGTAGCACCTGAAATTCCTCGCGGTATCGGAAGGCGAGATCCCCTCGCCGGGCGCGAATCTGGAGCACGCCCCGTGCGAGGATCGTGACTTCTGCCTGTGTCAATTGGTTCTTTTCCGGACGCAGGAACGCTTCCTCGGCGTGAATTTCCACGATTCCGTTTTCCGGCGAACTAAAGGAGACCGTTCCGGCAGTGAGATCCACATGGGCGCCATTGTCTATTCCATGCAGCGTTGCCCCGCTGGACCCTGCCAGCAAGACCGTCACTCGGCCCACACGCACTCCCAGCCGGCCTTCGGCCTCCGTCGAGACATCTTCCCCTTCAAACACGGATAGTCCGGGAAAGGCGGCTGCCTCGTTCAGGTGCGCGTCATAAGCCTGCGTCAATATTCCCAAGGGAGCTTTGGAGCCCCCGCCGCAAAGGGATGGAAACAAACAGAGAGAAACACATAGAAGAAGAACCACGCGACCGCGCGATGGAAACATGAAGCACCTCCGAAGCCGGGTGAACCGGAGGGACTGCCCGCTGGAGGCCACCATACGCTATTTTAACTAATTCTTCAATATACTTTATCCTGTAATATCTCTATTCTCTTTTCATTCGTGAGTTACCTACGCGTTACTAGTCCGCATTTTTCACGAAGCACAACTTCGTCGGTTTTTCAAACACTGGGATACGTTGTCATCCTGAGGGCCGCGCCGTTTGCGGCCCGAAGGATCTCAACCAAAACACCTTGCTCAAAAACCTCGAATTCGTCATTCGGAACGGAGTCTGCGGAGTGAGGAATCCCTCTTTTCTTGGGTTTCAGCCAAGAAGAGACTCCTCGCTTCGCTCGGAATGACGAATCAAGCCACTTTTTCCGTAGCCTGCTAGAGCGCGAGGAAATTTTGCAGGAGTTGCTTCCCCGCTTGCGTGAGCACGGACTCGGGGTGGAACTGCACGCCGGCCACCTTGTACCGCCGGTGGCTGAGGCCCATGATGATCCCGTCGCTCGTTTCGGCCGTGACCGTCAATTCCCGGGGCAGCGATTTGCGTTCCACAATCAGCGAATGGTAACGCGTGGCCGTGAACGGATTCGGCAGCTTATGAAAAATACCCTTGCCGTCGTGCTGGATCTCGCTCGTTTTGCCATGAAACAGTTTTGGCGCGCGGATGACCTTGCCGCCGTAGGCTGCCCCGATCGCCTGGTGCCCCAGGCACACGCCCAGGATTGGAATCTTTCCGCCCAGCTTCTGAATCAATTCGACGGAAATGCCCGCCTCCTGCGGAGTACATGGGCCCGGGGATATCACGATCCGCTCCGGCTTCCGCCCCGCGATCTGTTCCACGGAAATCCGGTCATTGCGGTGGACCTCCACCTGGCATCCTAGCTCGCCCAGGTATTGCGCCAGGTTGTAGGTAAACGAATCGTAGTTGTCGAGCAACAGGATCACGGTTTGT
>DATERF010000114.1:0-4854 GCA_035271845.1 Candidatus Acidiferrum sp. | reverse complement strand
GGCCGTGGGATTGTTAGGGGCCTGGGCCCTTTCCCGTTACCTCACCAGCATTCTCTACGCCGTGCGCGCCACTGATCTCGCGACTTACATTCTGGCGGCGCTCCTGATGGCTGCCGTCGCGCTCGCGGCCTGCCTCGTTCCGGCCCGCCGGGCCACGAGGGTCAATCCCATGGTGGCGCTACGTTACGAATAGGTGTCAGGTGTCGGGTGTCCCGCCGCGGCGGGTCAGTTAATCAGGCGTCAGCGGTCTGCTTGCCGCCGGTCGCCTTGGTCGTTTGCTGATAGCTGAAACCTGACGGCTGACCCGCCGCGGCGGGACAACTGACGACTGACCACTGACAACTCTCACGTTTTGGATTGAAACTTGGGGCTAAGACAGCTATAATCACTGTTTGTGCGTTAGCACTCAAGGAGTTCCATGAAGAAGGCTATTCACCCCAATTATCACGCAGTGACCGTAGCGTGTGCGTGCGGAAACACCTTCAAGACGCGCTCCACCTATAAGAGCGACGTGTTGCACCTGGAAATCTGTTCCCATTGCCATCCCTTCTTCACCGGGAAACAGAAGATACTGGACAGCGCGGGCCGCGTCGAGCGCTTCCAGCGCAAGTATGCGGACTTCAAGAAGGCCGCTGCGGTGCTCAGCGAGGGGAAATCGCCGGCGCCCAGCAAGTAGGAAACGAGGCGCCAGGCGTCAGGTTTCAGATGGCGTAACGCCTGGTTCCAGTCACCTCGACGGATGTCTTAGGGCATCTGAAACCTGACACCCGATGCCTGATCCTTATATCACCAAACCAAAAGTTTACGTCGTGGGCCGCCAGACCGTGGTGCCCGAGGAGTTGGCGCGTTTTCTCCAGGACGAAGGCTTGGCGTTCACCACCGACGCGCAAGCCGCTGCCGAGGTGCTTATCGAAGTCGCCGGGCGCACCTGTTACATGTCTTTCGGCAAAGGGCGGAAATCCAACCAGGAATACCTCGAGAACATCCTGAGTTCAAAACACGGCAGCGTGCTCGAGCACGCCGTCTGGTGCCTGCTGATTACCGGCGTGAGCCGCGCTCTGACCCACGAGTTGGTCCGCCACCGGGCAGGTTTTGGCTATTCACAGCTCTCACAGCGGTACGTGGACGAGAGCGACGCCCGCTACGTGGTCCCCCCGCTTTACCAGGAAAGCGAAGAGTTGCGCCAGAAATGGCAGCAGACCATCGAAACGCTCCGCAAGGCCTACGTCGAGCTAGCGGACGCTACCGCCCAATACGTTCAGCAGAAGCACCCGGAGATGGCCCCGCGCGACCGCCGCAAGTGGGCTCGTCAGGCGGCACGTTCCATCCTTCCCAACGCCTGTGAAACCAAAATCTTCGTCACCGGCAACAGCCGCTCCTGGCGGCACTTTTTGGAACTTCGTGGTAGCCCACACGCCGACACTGAAATCCGCCTCTTGGCCGTGGAAGTTTGCCGCGTCCTCAAGCAAGAAAGTCCCAATATCTTCCGCGACATTGAAGTCGTCACTGAGCCCGACGGCATGCCCGCCGTCCGCGCCATTCACTCCAAAGTGTGATGGCGCAGAATTGGGTCTCCACGCCTCGCCTACCGTTACGTTCCCGGCAAGCTCGAGCCGGAAGTCCGCAGTGCAGGCGCGGGCCATACGTTTGAGGAACCTGAGATGCTGCCCGTGTTCTCGCTCCCGCTTGCAGAGATTCTTCAGTACGGTTACTCGTAGGAGTCGCTCCTAACGTCTCACTGGATTCCCGCTTTCGCGGGAATGACAGCCTTCACAGGCCTGCACGAAAAATCAACTTCCCCCAAATGCCATCAGACGTATTTCCAAAGCGGTTTGAAATATGACACATTGCTCCTGTAAAATGGAGTTTGTGGGGCTATGCCTGTAGACAAAAGCAAGAACATGGTCAAATTCCGGGATTATCTGACCTATCGGGGAGGCCCGGGACAATGGTCCTGGATTCTGCACCGGCTGACCGGGGTGTGCGTCTTCCTATTCCTTTTGGTCCATATCGCGGACATCGCTTTAGTGGGTTGGGGGCCTGCGGTTTTCAATAAACTGCTTTTCCTTTACCGTTATCCCCCCTTTCGCGTGGGCGAAATCATTCTGGTCGGAGCGGTCGTCTATCATGCTTTGAATGGCCTGCGGATCTGCATTATTGATTTCTGGCCGCAAGTGACCGTCATCCATCGCAAGCTGGTTTACGCGGTGGGTATCGTATTCGTTGTGATCTTCATTCCTACGGCGATCTACATGCTAAGCGCGGTATTCAAGTAGGGGGCAGCCGATGAACGGAGCGGGCAGACCAAGACCGGAAAGCGGGCTGGAGCTTTATGCCTGGATGTTCATGCGCGTGTCAGGGGTGGCGTTGCTTTTTCTGGCATTAGGGCACTTGTTGATCATGCATATTATCCACAATGTAGATAATATCGATTTTCAATTTGTGGCGCGCCGTTATGCTACGCCCTTCTGGAGGACGTACGACTTGGTGATGCTTTGGCTCGCTCTCATCCATGGGCTGAACGGCATCCGGACGCTGGTCGGAGATTATGTGCAATCCAAGGGCTGGCAGGTGGCCACCATGGCTTCCCTGTATGTTTTCGGGTTCATTCTTCTTGCCCTGGGGTCGCTTACGATTTTGACCTTCCAGCCGTAGGAAAGTCGAGAGTCAAGAGTCGAGAGTCAAGAGTGGAAGGTAGCCCGAAGGTTCGACGTTGAACTCTCGACTCTCGACTGTGGACTCGGTTTTTGACTGAGAACTGAAAACCGGTGACTGCCAACAGGAAGGAAGAAGGGATCGGTTATCCGCAGTCAGATTTCGTTTCTTGACTGAGAACTGATAACTGAGAACTGACTACTGATCCAATGCAACGCTACGATGCAGTGATTGTGGGAGCTGGAGGCGCGGGCCTGATGGCGGCGTTGCAACTGGCGGGGCACGGGCATGTGGCAGTTCTGAGTAAGCTATATCCCACGCGGTCGCACACGGGGACGGCCCAGGGCGGCATTGGAGCGGCGCTGGGAAACTTGGAAGAAGACCACTGGGAATGGCACATGTTCGACACAGTCAAGGGCGGCGACTACCTCGTTGACCAGGACGCAGCGGAGATCCTCTGCCGCGAGGCCATTGAAACCGTTTACGACTTGGAGCACTGGGGTTTGCCCTTCAGCCGCACGCCGGAAGGCAAGATCGCGCAGCGGCCTTTCGGCGGGCATACCAAGGAATACGGCAAGGCGGCCGTGCGCCGGTCCTGTTACGCCGCGGACCGCACCGGGCACATGATTCTCCAGACCTGTTACCAGCAGTGCATCAAGAACCAAGTGCATTTCTACGATGAGTATCACGTCCTGGACCTGCTGATCGAACAGGGGCGCTGCGCGGGAGTGGTGGCGATGTGCCTGGCCAGCGGCGAACTTCACACCTTCCACGCCAAAGCCGTTTTGTTTGCCACCGGAGGCTGCGGCAAGATATTCCGCGTAACCTCGAATGCCCATTCCTTGACCGGTGACGGCATGGCCGTGGCCTACCGGCGCGGGATCCCGCTCGAGGACATGGAATTCTTCCAGTTCCATCCGACAGGCATTTACAAGATGGGCATTCTGCTGAGCGAGGCGGCGCGCGGCGAAGGCGCCATCCTTCGGAACCGCTCCGGCGAACGCTTCATGGAGCGTTACGCTCCTACGCTCAAGGATCTGGCTCCGCGCGACATGACGTCGCGCGCCATTTACCAGGAAATCCGCGAGGGACGCGGCATCGACGGGAAGAACTACGTCCACCTTGACCTGACGCACCTCGGAAAAGAAGTGCTGGACAGGAAGCTGCCGGATATTAGTGAGTTCGTGCGCACTTACCTGGGTCTCGAACCGCTCGAGGAACTAGTGCCTATTCAGCCAACCGCGCACTACGCCATGGGGGGAATCCCCACTGATACAAACGCGCGCGTGGTCGTCGACGAGAAGAACACGCCATTGCCCGGCTTCTACGCGGCGGGTGAAGTGGCGTGCGTTTCCGTGCACGGGGCAAACCGATTGGGAACCAACTCGCTGGTGGATATTCTGGTCTTTGGCCGGCGCGGCGGACGGCACGCGGCAAAGTTCATCGAGGAGAACAACTGGGTGCCCTTGTCCCCCGAGGCCGAAGAGCCGGCCAAGGCGCTCGTCAGCGGGCTGAAGAATTCCCGCGGCAAGGAGCGCGCTGCCGACATCCGGGATGCGCTCCAGGACGAAATGATGGACAAAGCCTCCGTCTTTCGCGAGGCCAGCGGCCTGACGGCCATGCGCGAGAAACTGCGCGAACTCCGCCAGCGCTATCGGCAAGTGAAAATAGAAGACCAGAGCGCGCGCTACAATACCGAACTGCTGGAAGTGATCGAGCTGGGCGGCTTGCTGGACCTTGCGGAGGTTCTGGTAGAAAGCGCACTGGTCCGCGAGGAGAGCCGCGGCGCCCACTTCCGCGAGGATTTCCCGAAACGCGACGATGCCAACTGGTTGAAACACACGCTAGCCTATAAGAGTGAAAAGGGAATCGAATTCCAATATAAGCCCGTGACCATTACGAAGTTTGAACCTAAGGAGAGGAAGTACTAGGGGAGTCGAGGAGTCAAGAAGTCGAGAAGTCAAGAGTCGAAGGTCGACGGTTGAGGGTTCAAAGTTAAAGGCTAATGGTTGAAGGCTGGAAGCTGAGGGGTACGTATTTCTAGCCCTCTCCCCTTTGGGGGCTGATCGTTACCCATATCTTCGGCTGGACACCGGGGGTGAGTGCGCCCTATGCGTGAGGAGTTTCCACATTGCGGTGAGTGGCTCAAGGTATTGCAACCCGAGCCAAAGCGTTTGGGTGCCGGGTTCGCCGTCGCTC
>DATERF010000113.1:0-8173 GCA_035271845.1 Candidatus Acidiferrum sp. | reverse complement strand
TAGGCCCAGAGGAGGAATTGGCACAGTCGCAAACTACTCGGAGTCGGCTTCATACACGATTTTGCCTCCGACGATTGTCGTTGTGACTTTCGTATCGCCGATTCTGTGCGGATCGATCTCAAAAATGTTTTTGCTCACGATAATGACGTCCGCAACTTTGCCCACTTCAATCGAACCCTCAGTCTTCTCGCGATGCCCAGCGTAAGCGGCTCCGAGCGTATAACCATTCACGGCTTGCGCGACGCTGATCCGTTGCGAAGGAACAAAACCGCCAACGGGCTTTCCTTCGCTGGTTTGCCGCGTTACTGCTGTTTGCACGCCTTCCCATGGGTTCAGCGTGACCACCGGCCAATCGCTGCCGAAACAAAAGTGCCCGCCACTTTCCAGAATGCTCTTCCAGACCCACGCGCGGCTAGCGCGCTCCGCGCCGACATTACGCGCCCAGACGTCCAGAGTATCCGCGTCGGGATAAGCATGAAGCGGCTGCATGCTGGCAATCACGCCGAGCTTGCCGAAGCGCGGAATGTCTGCGGCGCTGATGTCTTCGATGTGTTCGACTCGAGGGCGGCGATCTTTGGTGTGGTTCTGGGTTTTAGCGAGTTCGTAGGCGTCGAGAGCCGTGCGGATGGCATAGTCGCCGATAGCGTGAGTGAAAAGCTGCAACCCGCGCTTGTCCAGCGCGGCGACGGCGGCTTTGTATTTCTCCGGATCCCAGAAAAGCGCGCCTCTTATGGAAGGATCGTCCGAGTAGGGTTCCAGGAAAGCGGCGGTGTGGGATTCGACGACGCCGTCCAACATGAATTTCACCGCATTCGTGTCGATCCAATCGTCGTGGTATTTTTTGCGGGCCTGTTCGATGGCCTCGAGGTCCTGCGAGCGAAGCTCCGGCGGGTTCAAAAAATAGGCAATGTAGAACCGCACGGAAAGCTGGCCTTCGGAGCGCAGTTCATTGAAGAGATCGAGTTCCTCGAAATCGCCGCCGGCGCTGTGGACGCGAGTGATGCCATTCTGATTGGCCCACTTCATGCCGGCACGTAACGCGCTGAGCTTCTCGACTTCCGTGAGTTTTGGAATAACCTTGTCGACGAGCGTTTGCGCGGCTTCCTCCAACGCGCCTGTTGCTTCGCCGGACTTTGCGTCCCGGACGATGATGCCGTTTGGCGGATTGGGCGTCTCTTTGGTGATGACCGCCAGCGCGAGGGCTTTGGAGTTTGCCCAGTAGGTGTGCCCGTCATAGCCCTCAAGGAACACGGGGCGGTCGGGAAAGAGTTCATCGAGATATTCCTTGTGTGGGAGTCCGTCCGCACCGAACATCGCATAGTTCCATCCACGGCCAAGGATCCAGTCCTCGCCGGGGTGTTGAGCGGCATAGGCGCGGAGACGATTTTGGATGTCGGCAGGATCGGTGGCACCTTCGAGATTGACTCGGCCCAGACTAATGGATCCATCCAGAAAATGAATGTGGCAGTCGGTGAAACCGGGAAGAACGAGTTTGCCGCCTGCGTCGATCAGTTTTGTGCCGATGCCGCGATAGCGCGCAACTTCCTCATCGGTGCCGACAGCAACGATCTTGCCTCTGCGAATAGCGATGCTCTGCGCCCACGGTTTGTTTGCGTCCAGCGTGTACACCTTTGCGTGCACGATCAGGATGTCCGCGGGAGCGATGCGAGCGGATTGCTGCGCGAGGATGCACGAAGAAAGTCCCAGAGCAAAGCAAAGAAGAAAGACTGCACGATACACGCGGCCGGCTTGCATCTGCACCTCAACGCGCGGGCGGCAAGAGTACAGCCGCCTCGCGAAAACAGCAAAACTTAGAACGTCGGTGGCGTATTCACCCACAAGACCCAGGTTTCGGAGCGCCCCGAGTTCTTCCAACGATGGGCCGTGGAACTCTGGAAATAGAGGCTGTCGCCGGCTTTGAGAACGTAGTGTTCTTGCTTGTTCAGCCAGATCTCGAATTCGCCGCGCAGGACGTGGAGAAATTCCTCGCCCTCGTGGGCGTATGATTCGCCGCTGCCTCCGCCGGGTTTGATGCGGAAGAGGTGCGGCTCCATGGCAGTATTGCCCCAAGCGAGAAGTTCCATGCGGACGCCGGGAGAGGATTCGAGGATTTTACGGTGCTCGGGGCGAACGAGGTGCTGGGTCTCGCCGTTAGTATCAACCAACGACATGATACTGGTTTTGTAAAAGCGCGCGATGCGCCGCAGCGTGGCTACCGAGCAGTGCATCTGGCCTCGTTCGAGCGCGCTGAGAAAGCCAACCGAGACGCCGGTGGAGCGGGCCACTTGCGCGAGCGAAAGCCCGCGGTGCACGCGCAAACGCCTGAAACGCTGGCCGGGCAGTTGTGGCGCGTCGACAGGGCCGCCGACCAGGCCCTGTTTTTTGAGGACGTGGACGATGGCGGGAGGATTGAGGCCGCGAACCCGGCGCAGGAAGATGGCTCGCTGCAACAAGCGCACATCGGATTCCGTGTACATGCGATAGCGGCTCTTGGTGCGCCGTGGGGTAATAAGACCCAGCGCTTCCCAGGAGCGCAACGCCGAAGAAGAAATTCGCAACCGGCGCGCGACGTCCGAGATGCGCAGGAGGCTCGGCCCACCCAAAGAATCCGATGGCTTGGAGAAATTCTTTCTGCTTGACACAGGTCTCAGCTTTCTCTAAGTTTGCGGGATTATAGTAAGGTTTCCGGGCCGCTAGCAACCACGAAGAATCGCAAAAAATGGATTGCGGTTATCGTGAAATTTAGGGGTGATTCTAGATGAATCAAGCATCGCGCCTTGCGCAAGTGAAGTCTGTCTGTTGCCGGAGTATTTTTGTCGCGCTCCTGTCTTCGATGATGTTCCTGCTGGCAGCACTGCATGCGAACGCGCAGAGCACGGGCGGCCGCATCCGCGGAACGGTGACGGATGAAAGCGGAGGCGCAATTGTCGGCGCCAAAGTGACCTTGATCAACGAGGCCACGAATGCCGCGCGCGAAGTGCAGACCTCGGCCACTGGTGATTACCTTTTCTTGGAAGTGCCGGTTGGCACGTACGAGGTGGATGTAAACCAACAAGGCTTCAAGAAGTCTGCCCGCAAAGGAATCGTTCTTGTTCTGAACGAGATTGCCACGGTCGACATCACCCTGCAGGTCGGCTCGACGGTTGACACGGTCGAAGTGACCGGTGCGCCGCCAGTCATTGACACCACGACGACGCAACTTGGGGCCGTGATGACCGACCAGTCCGTGCGCGAACTCCCGCTCAATTCACGTAATACCTATCAGATGCTGCAGTTGCAGCCGGGTGTGCAGTCGCAGTTGGGCGCGGACCTGTTTTACGGCAGCAGCAACGCCGGGGTTGTATCCGTGAATGGCGGCCGGGGCCGATCGAACAACTACATGGTGAACGGTGGAGACGGCAACGATATTTTCGTGAACGGGCCAGCCATCCAGCCGTCCCCGGATGCGATCGAGGAATTCCGGGTTCTGACGAACACCTTCGACGCGGAGTATGGGCGCAACTCGGGTTCGGTGGTTAACGTGGTCACCAAATCTGGAACGAACTCCATACACGGTGATTTCTACGAGTTTTTCCGGAACAAGGTGCTGAACACCAAGGGCTTTTTTGACTCCACGGTACCGGACTACAAGCAAAATCAGTTTGGCGCGACGCTGGGCGGCCCCATCAGGAAAGATAAGACTTTTCTATTTGGATCGTATGAAGGGAACCGCCTGCGCCAGGGCATCTCATCCGGGCAGGTGTTTTTGCCCACCGCAGCGGAGGCCGGGGGAAACTTTTCGGCGGAGGGTCCGTTTACGGGAGCGGTCACAAACCCAACGTTTGCGCAGGCTTTGATCGGCATACCAGGCCAACCTAGCCAACCTGGCCGCCCTGGCTGCTCGAATGCTATCGCTGCTTCTCCGGGAGCGGCAGCACTCGCGACGCTGGCGAGTTTGCCGGAGGGTTCGCCACTGATACAACCGGTTCCGTACGACTCGATTTTCTCGAATGGTATCGTGCCCACGGCGTGTTTTGATCCCACGGCTTTGGCCCTTTATCAGAACTACGTGGCGCCGGCCGGGACGGGGACAGTGTCCTATGCGCCGGACCGTAAGGATCGCGAAGATCAATTCACGTTGCGCTTCGACCACAACTTCTCGACCACTCAGCACTTCACTGCGTATTACTATTTCGATGACGACGACCGCACGGATCCCTTTTCCAACTTTCAGGCGGCTGGGGCCAACGTTCCAGGCTTTGGAGCACTGTTCAAGACGCGGGTTCAGCAGTTGAACGTGAGCGAGACTTCTACGCTGGGCTCGACGGCGGTGAACGAGTTGCGGTTCAATTACTTCCGCGAAGGTCAGGCAAATTTGAATCACCCTTTGAACTTACTTCCCAGCCTGCATGATGCCTGCGGAACCCTTGTGTCGGCGGCGAATTGTTTCGCCGATCCCGCCACTCCAGCGTTAGGGATCACCACAAACATTCCAGGCCGGGAGGGCGTGCCGTTCGTGCAGGTGCTCGGCGGATTTGTAATCGGCAACAACTTCGAAGGAGAGCTACCGCAGAGGGGAAATACGTACCAGTTTTCGGACAATTTCAGCAAGGTGATGGGAAAGCACAGCCTGAAATTCGGGGGGGATTTGCGCCTGCAGAAATTCAATCAATTCCTCTACTACGACATCAACGGAGACTTTACATTCCAGAACGGCGGGTCGGCGAATTCGTTGGATCCCTCTTCACTTTCCGCCGACGCCTATCCCGATTACTTTCTGGGGGTCCCGACAACGTATTCGCAAGGCGCGGCTCAGGCGGAGAATCTGACGAACTACGGCCTCTATTTATTCGCGCAGGACAGTTGGAAAATCAAGCCCAACTTCACGCTGAACTACGGTCTGCGGTGGGAACTGAACACACCGTACGTGGATAGCGGGAACCGCCTGCAAACATTCCGGCCGGGCCAGGACACGACGCTGTATCCTTGCTGGTTGTCCGCTTCGAGCGCGCAGACACTGGGGACAACGGCGGGGGACTGCGGCCCGACATCAGCCAACTATGCTTACTTCCCGACGGGCCTGGTCTTCCCCGGCGATAAGGGAGTTCCGCAGGGGTTAACGTCGACGTATTACAAGGCGATAGCGCCGAGAATCGGCTTGGCTTACAGCCCGAGTTGGACCGAGGGCCCCTTGGCGAAGATTACCGGCGGCCCGGGGAAGTCGACGATCCGCGGCGGCTATGGGATTTTCTATAACCCCATCGAGCAATTGGTGATGGAGCAGTTCAGCGCCGAACCGCCCTTCGGTATAAGCGCGTCGCTCTCGAGCCCGCTCTTCAACACCCCGTTTTTGGGACAGAACGGCGTGCAATCACCAAACAACGGGGGAGCGATCATCCAGCAGACTCCTAATACGCCTTGCTTTGATCCCGCCGGGCCCAAAGGGTGTGTGGACTGGTCGCAGTTCCGGCCGGTTTTGCTATACGGAGAATTCCAGCCGCATCTGCGTTCGCAATATGCGGAACAGTACAACTTCACGATCGAACGGCAATTGACTTCGGACATGCTGTTGCGCGTCGCCTATGTGGGCACGCAGGCGCACCGTCTGCTCGCGATTCACGACCTGAACTACGGCAATACACAGACTTGTCTCGACATCAACAATATTCCTGGACAAAGCTGTGTGGCATTCTATTCCGACACGCCATACTCCTTCACGGTACCGGCTGGGATGACGTTCCACATGCCGTACATTCCCGGCCCGAATCCGACAGGGCCAAACATTCCCTGTCCTTACGCCAACCCCAACGCTCCCGCGGCGTGCACGATTGTCGGCGCGGCTGGGACTGGGACTCCAGTCACCCTCGTCGGCTTGCGCCCTTATTCTTCACCCAACTGCAATCCGTACACCGGGTCGGGATGCCCGGCCGATGGGGTGCCGCTCTTCAGCAATATCTTCGCGGAAGACACGGTAGCCAACTCAAATTACAACGGCCTGCAAATCTCGCTGGAAAAGAACTTTTCGCACGGATTGCTGTTCCAGGCTTCGTACACGTTCAGCAAGGCGATTGACCAGGGGGCGTCGTTCGAAAACGAACTCAACCCGATCAATCCCCGGGCGACGCGCGGCTTATCGCTCTTGGATGCAAAGAACCGATTCGTGTTCAGCCCGGTTTGGGAGCTACCCATACCAAAGAAAGAAGGATTCGCCGGAAAGGTCGCCAATGGCTGGCAGCTATCCGCCATTATCACCTACCAAAGCGGTTTCCCGATTCGCATGCAAACGCAAGACGATGCGGAGCTCCAGAGTAGTTACTTTTTTGAAGACGCGAACACGCCTTACGCCACTGGGGCGGTGCACTTCTTGAATCCCAAGACAAGCGGTAGCACCCCAAATGGAAACTTCTGGTTCGACACCACTAATATTGGCGATCCGGCCCCGGGTACGTTCGGCAATCTGCCGCATTCGATGTGCTGCGGCCCAGCGCTGAGCAATACGGACCTGGTGATCGCCAAGAGAACTCCGCTTAACGAACGCTGGACCACAGAATTTCGCGCGGAGTTCTACAACGCCTGGAATCACACGGAATTCACGAATCCTGACGGGAATTTCAGCGATTCGACGTTCGGACAGGTCCTGAAGACGCGTGATCCCCGCGTCATGCAGCTTGCATTGAAGGTGATGTTCTAAGAGAACCGGGTTGGCTTGGAACGAGCAGAAAGCGCGCTCGGGGTGGCCGGGGCGTTTTCGTGCGCCAACGAGATTGCGAAGCCGCTCGGAACCGCTCCTGCGCGTGGCTTACAACACATAGGATGGCGTAAAATGGGTTCGCAGCGCGTCCCACGAACCTCGTAGTTTACCTCGCTGAAACTGACCGCAGGGAACAGACCTGCCACAGGTGACCCCTAGGAGGGCCAGCCTGGATGGAGTACGCAAATGCAAGAAGCACTACAGAAGGAACTCGCTCTTTACGAGAAGCGCACGCCCAAATCCGCGGAAGCTCACAAGAAAGCGCAGAAGCGCATCCCCCTGGGCGTGGCGAGCAACTACCGCGCCTACGATCCCTACCCGATCTTCGTCGCCGAAGGTCACGGCAGCAAAATCGTAGACATCGACGGAAACGAATATCTCGACCACAACCTGTGCTTCGGCACCCTGATGGCCGGGCACGGGCATCCGGCGGTGGTCAAGGCTATCCAGTGGGCGCTACAGCACGGCACAACTTTCGGCATGCCCCACGGCATGGAAGCCGAACTGGCCGAGGAAATTTGCGCGCGCTATCCCGTCGAGATGGTGCGCTTCGGCTCCAGCGGCACGGAAGCAACCATGCATGCTTGCCGCATCGCCCGCGCCGCTACGAGCCGCAACATAATCCTGCGGTTTGAGGGCGGCTACCACGGCCTGCACGACACCGTGCTCGTTAGCGTGAAGCCGAAGGAAGAGGACTTCGGCGACATCAATGCGCCGAATTCCGTCCCCGGCGGGTTGGGTGTGATCAAGCCGGTTCTCGACAACGTGACGGTTGCCACGTTCAACAATCTGCCCAGCGTGGAAAACCGCTTCAAGCAGTTTCCCGGCCAGATCGCGGCCATCATTCTGGAGCCGATCATGATGAACGTCGGCATATGCATGCCGCAGCCTGGCTTCCTGGAAGGACTGCGCGAAATCTGCAACAAAAATGGCGCGCTGCTGATCTTCGATGAAGTGAAGACCGGCGCGAAGCTCTGTTGGGGCGGTGCCAGCGAATACTTTGGCGTGAAGCCCGACATCATCGCGCTGGCGAAGTCGATTGGCGGCGGCGTTCCGCTGGCGGCGTTTGGCGCGGGCCGTCAGGTGATGGATCTGATCGTCCAGCACAAGGTTTTCCACGGCGGCACGTTCAACACGAACCGCTTCGCGATGGCCGCGGGTCTGGCGACCTTCCGCGAAGTTCTCACCCGCGAAAACTATGCCCACGTGAATAAACTCAGCAAGAAACTGGCGGAGGGCTACCGGGCCATTCTGAAGAAAACCGGCCTGAAGGCGTATGTGGCCCAGGCAGGGGTCAACGGTGCGCTGATGCTGTACCCGCAGGAAATCCGCAACTACCGCGATTGGATGAAGATTGATGTGGACCTGTGGAGGCAATTCTGGTTTGGCATGGTCAATCGCGGCGTCCTGGCGATGCCGTACTGGTGGGACGAACAGTGGACC
>DATERF010000112.1:0-2125 GCA_035271845.1 Candidatus Acidiferrum sp. | reverse complement strand
GACACGCTGCACAATCGCGGCCTTGGTGAGCAGAACGACGTTCTCGTCATCACCGGTCTCCAGGAAAGCTTGCGCCAGGATGCCCTGTTCCCAGTCACGGCGTTCCATGGCCAGCGCCGCCGCAGCGGCCTTCTTGATTCTGCTGTGGGCCTCGGGAGTTTCTTCGGCGGTGGCCGAGTCTGCTGCGCGAGGAAAGGCCAATCCAGCTCCCACTAATGCCACGCCACGGAACAATTCCCTGCGGTACATCGCTCACCTCCCAACAAAAAACTGGGTGCGATGCTACTCCGAAAGTGTGGAAAATGACTGTGATGTACGGACATGGCGCGCGACGCCACTGCAATCCTCCAAATTCAAACTCCTTGTGAACCGCCACACCTCAAATCTCCACAAAACGGGCGCCATCCGCCCATTACTGGATGAGAGCGCTCCACATTACTGCGGTATTCTTCTCATATCGTTTTCAGTAGAGCATCCCAGGTCGGCATCTGGTCGAAGAAACTCATCTGGAATTGTGTTCACCTTCTGGGCATCTATGACCAAGCGACATTTTCAACTTGGGAATTCTAGATTAATGTTAATAGAGAATTGTTACGCGTAACCGAAACCCGAAAGGAGTGTCAGCGCCGAATATGATACGGTTTGCCATTGTCCTCTGGTTCGTAGGTTTCATGATGGGCGGGAACACCGCCCTTGCCCAAGATTCGGTGGCCTTGTACGCACAGAAGTGCGCGAACTGTCATGCCAAGGACGGAAGCGGGCATACCACCGTGACATCGAAACTCGATGTACCTGACCTTCGATCGAAACGCGTCGTGGAAATGAGTGATACAGACATTTACAATTCCATCGCTCATGGCACCCAGCACAAGGAATATCCTCACGCATTCCTGCATATTGGGATGACCGAGGAGCAGATCCAAGGGCTGGTGAAGCACATACGCGTCCTTCAGCGTGGCAGCCAACAAACCACCCCACGCGGGACAGCGAAGCCCTGAAATCGATGCGGAATTAGAAGCAGAACCATCTTGCGGTCCTTAGCCTGAATTCAAACCTATTGTTGTGGAATCCAACTTGAATCGTGGCGATCCGAAACCTTTCGTCTTTAGCCTTTGCTGTTGATTCGCTTCTATCTCGCAGTGCGCGATCGCAAACTGGCCACTGCCTCCTTCCTCCCTTCCTTGCCGCACCCTTTACCCTTTGCTACTCTGGCTCCTCGGAGCCTCGCATGCCTTCATTCCCCGGTGTCGACTTCATCGAATTCGATTCTCTGCTCAACGACGAAGAAAAGCTCGTTCGCCAGACCGCCCGCCAATTCGTGGACAACGAGATTCTCCCCATCATCGAAAAACACAGCCGCGAAGCCACCTTCCCGATGCAGCTTGTACCGCAACTGGGCGAGCTTGGCTTTTTCGGCGCGAACCTGCAGGGCTACGGCTGTGCAGAAATGTCCAATGTCGCGTACGGCCTGATGAACCAGGAACTCGAGCGCGGTGATTCCGGCTTGCGCAGTTTCGTCTCCGTCCAAACCGGCCTGGTGATGTACCCGATCCACTCCTACGGGAGCGACGCTCAGAAGGACAAATGGCTGCCGCTGCTCCAGGAAGGCAAAGCCATCGGCTGTTTCGGTCTCACCGAGCCGCAATTCGGCTCCAATCCCGGCGGGATGCTTACACGCGCCGTCAAGAAAGGCGGCAAGTACGTTCTCAACGGCGAAAAGATGTGGATCACTAACGGCTCCCTCGCCGACGTGTCCGTCGTCTGGGCGAAATGCGAAGACGAAAAAGTTCGCGGCTTCCTCGTCGAGAAAGGCGCGCCGGGTTTCAAGGCGTGGGATGTGCACGGCAAATGGTCGTTGCGCGCTTCCGTCACCTCCGGCCTCTCCTTCTCCGATTGCGAAATTCCCGAAGCGAATCTCCTACCCGGCGTCACCGGGCTGCGCGGCCCGCTGAGTTGCCTGAACCAGGCGCGCTTCGGCATCGGTTGGGGAGCGCTGGGCGCCGCCATGGCCTGCTACGACACCGCGCTGCAATACGCCAAGACGCGCAAGCAGTTTGCCAACAAGCCCATCGCCTCCCACCAGCTTGTTCAGGAAAAACTCGCCTGGATGATCACCGAAATCACC
>DATERF010000111.1:0-3767 GCA_035271845.1 Candidatus Acidiferrum sp. | reverse complement strand
CCGCGCCGGGTTTGATGCGGAAGAGGTAAGGCTCCATCGCGGTGTTGCCCCAGGCCAGGAGTTCCATGCGAACGCCGGGAGAGGTTTCGAGGATTTTACGGTGCTCGGGACGAACGAGGTGCTGGGTCTCGCCGTTGGTATCAAACAGCGACATAATGTTGGCTCTATAAAAGCGCGCGATGCGGCGCAGCGTGGCAACCGAGGAGTGCATCTGGCCGCGTTCCAGCGCGCTCAGGAAACCAACGGAGACGCCGGTGGCGCGGGCCACTTGCGCGAGCGAAAGCCCGCGGCGCACGCGTAAACGGCGGAATCGCTGGCCGGGGAGTTGCGGCGCGTCCACGGGGCTGTTGACCCGGCCTTGTTTTTTGAGGACGTGGACGATGGCGGGAGGATTGAGGCCGCGGGCCCGGCGCAGGAAGATGGCGCGCTGCAACAGGCGCACATCGGATTCCGTGTACATGCGATAGTGGCTCTTGGTGCGTTGCGGGGTGATGAGCCCCAGCGCTTCCCAGGAGCGCAACGCCGAGGAAGAAATCCTCAACCGCCGCGCGACCTCCGAGATGCGCAGGAGCCTTGGTCCGGCCGAAGATTCCGATAGCTTGGAGAAATTCTTTCTGCTTGACACGGCTCCCAGCTTTCTCTAAGTTTGCTGGATTATAGTAAGGTTCCCGGGCCGCTAGCAACCACGAAGAATCGCAAAAATTCGATTGCAGTTCTCGTGAAATTAGGAGCGATTTTAAATGAATGACAGATCGCGCGTGGCGCAAGTGAAGCCTATCTGTTGCCGGAGTATTTTGCTCGCGGTCCTCTTTTCCATGGTGATCCTGCCGGCAGCACCCTATGCGAGCGCGCAGAGCACGGGCGGGCGCATCCGCGGCACGGTCACGGATCAGATCGGCGGCGCGATCGTCGGCGCCAAGGTGATCTTGATCAACGAAGGCACGAATGTTCCGCGTGAAGTGCAGACTTCCGCCACCGGTGCTTACCTCTTCCTCGAAGTGCCGGTTGGCAGCTACGAAGTGGATGTAAATCAACAAGGATTCAAGAAGTATGCCCGCAAGGGCATCGTTCTGGTTTTGAACGAGATTGCCACGGTCGACATTACGCTGCAGGTCGGCTCGAACGTGGACACGGTCGAAGTCACGGGCGCGCCGCCGGTGATTGACACCACGTCGACACAACTGGGCGCCGTGATGACCGACCAGTCCGTGCGCGAACTCCCTCTCAATTCGCGCAATACCTATCAGATGCTGCAGTTGCAGCCGGGCGTGCAGTCGCAGTTGGGCGCTGACCTGTTTTACGGCAGCAGCGGCGCCGGGGTTGTATCGGTGAATGGCGGCCGCGGGCGGTCGAACAACTACATGGTGAACGGCGGAGACGGCAACGATATTTTCGTGAACGGACCAGCCATCCAGCCGTCGCCGGATGCGATCGAGGAATTCCGGGTACTGACGAACACCTTCGACGCGGAGTATGGGCGCAACTCGGGTTCGGTGGTCAACGTGGTCACGAAATCCGGAACCAACTCCGTACACGGTGATTTCTACGAATTTTTTCGGAACAAGGTGCTGAACACCAAGGGCTTTTTTGACTCCACGGTACCCGACTACAAGCAAAATCAGTTTGGCGCGACGCTGGGCGGTCCCATCAAGAAGGATAAGAGTTTTTTGTTTGCATCGTACGAGGGGGACCGCCTGCGTCAGGGCATTTCTTCCGGGCAAGTTGTCCTGCCAACAGCAGAGGAAGCCAATGGGGACTTTTCGGCGCGTGGGACGCAGACGCTCGGGGGAGACGTAACGACTCCTGCCTTTGCGCAGCAGTTGGAGGGGCGCACTGGCTGTTCGAGCGCGATCGCTGCTTCGCCCGGAGCGGCGGCACTCGCGACGCTGGCGAGTTTGCCGGCTGGTTCGCCCGCGGCACAGCCGGTTAGTTATGACTCGATTTTCCCGAACGGCATTATCCCGACGGCGTGTTTTGATCCCACGGCCATGGCCCTCTATAAGAACTATGTACAGCCATACGGGACAGGAACGGTGTCCTATGCGCCGGACAAGAAAGAGCGCGAAGATCAGTTCACGCTGCGGTTCGATCACAACTTCACGGCCACGCAGCACTTTACCGCCTACTATTATTTCGATGACGATGACCACACGGATCCCTTTTCCGACTTCCAGGCGTCCGGAGCGGACGTTCCGGGATTTGGGGCGCTGTTCAAGACGCGGATTCAACAGTTGAACATCAGCGAGACTTCCACGATAGGCTCGACGGCGGTAAATGAGTTGCGGTTCAATTACTTCCGGGAAGGCCAAGGAAACCTGAATCACCCTCTGAACATACTTTCCAGTTTGCATGACGCCTGCGGATCCCTTGTTCCGGCGGCGAATTGCTTTGCCGATCCCGCTAATTCCGCGGCGGGCATCAACACGAACGTTCCGGGCCGCGAGGGCGTACCGTTCGTGGAGGTGCTCGGCGGATTTACAATCGGGAACAACTACGAGGGGGAACTGCCGCAGACGGGGAATACGTACCAGTTTTCAGACAATTACAGCAAGGTGCTGGGGAAGCACAGCCTGAAATTCGGCGGAGACTTTCGCGATCAGAAATTCAACCAATTCCTGTATTACGACATCAACGGGTTCTTTACGATCCAAGGCAGCGGAGCGTTGAACTCCGTTTCTTCCAGCGACGCCTATCCCAACTATTTCCTAGGTGTGCCGTATTCCTATTCGCAAGGCGCGGCGCAAGCGGAGGACTTGACGAACTACGGCCTCTATTTGTTCGCGCAGGATAGTTGGAAGATCAAGCCTAATCTCACGTTGAATTACGGCTTTCGGTGGGAGCTGAACACACCCTACGTGGACAGCGGGAACCGCCTGCAAACGTTCCGGCCGGGACAGGCTACGAGCCAGTACCCATGCTATTTGTCGCCTGCAAGCGCTCAAACGCTGGGCGCGCCAGGCGCAACTTCAGACTGCGGCGAAACATCAGCGAACTATGCGTATTTCCCGCTGGGCCTGGTTTTCCCTGGCGATAAGGGTGTTCCGGGCGGGTTGACTGCGACTTATTACAAGGCCTTTGCGCCAAGATTTGGCTTGGCCTACAGCCCCAGTTGGAGCGAGGGCCCCTTGGCGAAGATTACCGGAGGCCCGGGGAAATCCACGATCCGCGGCGGCTACGGAATTTTCTATAACCCCATGGAACAATTGGTGATGGAGCAATTCAGCGCCGAGCCGCCGTTCGGTGTCAGCTCGTTGCTCTCGAGCCCGCTCTTCAACACTCCGTATTGGGGGCAGAACGGGGTGCTATCGCCGAACAACGGGGGAGCCATCATCAACCAGACGCCGACAACTCCGTGCTCCTATTCCGGTGGGCCTGCCGGCTGTGTCGACTGGTCGCTGTTCCGGCCGCTTCTGCTCTACGGAGAATTCCAGCCGCATCTGCGGACGCAATATGCGGAACAGTACAATTTCACAATCGAGCGGCAATTGACTTCCGATATGCTGCTGCGCGTCGCCTACGTAGGCACGCAAGCGCACCATCTGCTCGCTATACACGACTTGAACTACGGGAATACGCAGACGTGTTTGGACATAAATACGATCATGGGTGCGGGAACTTGTGGAGCTGCTAGCGCGGATTACGAGTATACCTTGACGGTGCCGGCTGGGATGCAATTTCACATGCCGTACATTCCTGGCTCGAATCCGACAGGACCAAACATCCCCTGTCCGTACAGCAATCCCAGTAATCCGAGTGGCTGCATCATC
>DATERF010000110.1:0-3782 GCA_035271845.1 Candidatus Acidiferrum sp. | reverse complement strand
AACATCCTTCAGATCTTCTCCAGCTTTCTCGCGGCCACCATGTGTTTCCGGGCCGCACGCAAACTCCCAGGCTTCAGCCATTCTTTTTGGACCCTGATGGCCTTTGGCATGGGCATGTGGGGTATCGCGGACCTGGGCTGGACCTATTACGAAGTTTTTCTGCATGCGGAACCGCCACAAGGCTCCATGATTCGTTTCCTGTTCGATTCGCACGGCATGTTCTTTGTGATGGCCATATTCCTAAACCAGGAAAAGACCCACGCACGTGTGGAGCTTGAAGAGGCGCTCGACTTCGTCCAGATCGGCATTCTCTTCTTCCTGATTTATTTCGGGATGTATTATCTGCCGGCGCTGAATCTCGGCGGCCGCGATGCGCTGGTGCGTGAACTGACCGTCGTCGCCTGGGTTGACGCAGGCATTATTCTGCTCGCCGTTTTACAGTGGCGGCGCGGGGTCTCAACGCAAGTCCGCAAGCTCTTCGGGGGACTAGCGCTTTATGCTCTGATCTATTCCTTCGGGGCGCTCATCGCAGACGAATTGCAGGTTACCCAGCAGACCCCGACGGGCAGTTGGTATGACCTCGCTTGGACGATACCCATGCTCTCTGGTGCGTTTTGGGCCGCCACCTGGCAGCCGATCGAGTCGCCCGGTTCGCGCCGCCGGTTGCCCGCAAAGTCCCTCCCGGAAATCCTGTTTACCAACGGCATGTTTGCCCTTCTTCCTCTCGTCATTCTGTTTTTGGCATCGCAACTGGCCCCCGGCTGGAGACTCATCCGCTTCATTCTCCTGGGCCTCTCTTTTGCGTGTTACGCCTTGCGCATCGCCCTCTCCCAATATCGCCAGCAGAAAAATGCCGAAACCGTCCGCCGTCAGACCTTGGCCATGGACTCCTCCGCCGATGGCATGGGCATTCTGAATGAGAAGGGGCTGCACGTTTACGCGAACTCTTCCTTCGCTCGCATGCTGGGCTTTGCAAGTCCGGAGAGCATCATCGGCCAGCCGTGGCGCATCGTTTACGCTTTTCTGGACATGGACCACCTGGAACCAGAGATTCGGCGCTCTCTGGCCCAGGCGAGCAAATGGTCTTCTCAAATACTGCTGCACCGACCTGACGGCACCGAGCTTCCCGTCGAGATGAACATCGGCGCCATGCCCGACGGCGGCATCACGTGCGTGTGTCGCGACCTATCGCAGCGCGCGGAAGCCGAGAAAGCTCGCGCCGAAGCCGAAGCCAAATACAAGATGCTCGTCGAGCAGGTCAACGCCATCACCTATATCGCGGAAATCGGAATTGACGGAAAGTGGTTTTACGTCAGTCCTCAAGTGGAGGCCATTCTCGGCTACACGCCCGAAGAGTGGCTGAACATTTCGCAGCGCTGGTCTCAATTGATTCATCCGGATGATTTGCCGACCGTTGCCGCGGCTGAAGAAGCCAGCAAAAGCGGCATACCCTTTCAGGCGGAATTCCGGATCAAGCGCAAGGACGGCCGCGAAGTCTGGCTCAACAACACCGCCGTCGTCGTGCAGGGCAGCAATTCCCACCCGGTCATGGAAGGTATCATCGTTGACATCACGGAGCGCAAGCAGTTGGAAACGCAACTCCAGCAATCGCGCAAAATGGAGGCGGTCGGCCGTCTCGCCGGCGGGATTGCTCATGACTTCAACAACCTCCTGACAATCATCACCGGATACACCGAACTGGCGCTCAGCCGTCCGACGGTGGCGCCAGAAATTCGCTCCGATATCGAACGCATCGAAAACGCCGCGAGCCGCGCCGCAGGTCTCGTGCGTCAGTTGCTCGCTTTCAGCCGCCGCCAGGTGCTGCAACCAAAAACCATCGACCTCAACGGCGTCGTACTCAATCTGGATAAGCTTTTGCGCCGGCTGATGGACGACAACGTCGAGATGGTCACGCACGTCCCGGAAAACGTCGGCAAAGTGAAGGCTGACCCCGCGCAAATCGAGCAGGTCATCATGAATCTGGTGGTAAACGCCCGCGACGCCATGCCCAATGGCGGCCGCCTGGTTGTGGAGACTGCTAACGCCGATCTCGATGCGGGTTACGCCGAAAACCATGTCAGTATGAAGCCCGGCCGCTACGTCATGCTCGCGGTTTCCGATACCGGTGTGGGCATGGATCGCCGGACCATCGCGCACATCTTTGAGCCTTTCTACACTACAAAGGAAAGTGGCCGTGGCACCGGTTTGGGTCTCTCCACCGTTTACGGCATCATCAAACAGAGCGGCGGTTACATATGGGTGTACAGCGAACCTGGCAAGGGCAGCACCTTTAAGGTCTACCTGCCCCGTGTCGATGGCCCTGTCGAGGAGGCCGACGCTGCGCAACCGCGAGTCCTCTCCAGGCACGGTGCGGAGACCATCCTCCTCGTTGAAGATGAAGAGGAGGTCCGCAACCTGATCCATACGGTTCTGGCCGAAAACGGCTACGACGTCATTCCCGCGCGCAATCCGCAGCACGCCGAACAACTCGCCGTCAGTTATGCCCACGAGATTCACCTGCTTCTGACGGATGTGGTCATGCCCGGTACCAGCGGCCGGGAACTGGCATCCCGGATCACTCCCCACCGCCCCGGCATCCGCGTGCTGTTCATGTCTGGCTACACCGAAAATGTCATCACCAGCGGCGGCATGCTTGAAAAGGGCCTGGCGTTTCTCCAAAAGCCTTTTTCTCCCGCCGTGCTCGTGGAGAAAGTCCGCGAAGTCCTTAACCACACGCCGGCCATCTGAGCGGGAGCCCTGTTAAGTGAAGTTCCTATGTGGAATGAAAAACGGGCAGGCTTGTCGAAGAAATTAACCTGAAATCCGAAGTTGAAGAAAGATTTCTCCGCTCCGGGACGGCAACCCTTCGGGGCTCAGGGCAAGAAAGCGCCGTCCCTCCGGTCGAAATGACAGGTTTTGGGCGGGTGTGCTCCATCATGGTTTCGATTCTGTCTCGATGGGTTCTTTCGGTTTGTTGATCGTGCTCAGTGTCTCTACGTTGAATCGTTTGTAGTCGGAATACCGGTTCACCACATTCACCTTGATGCACTTCACCAGCAGCACCCGCACCCCTACGTGCGCCTCCACATAAGTCGGCAGCCACACTTCGTTGTTCAGGTAAGCCTGCTCGAACACAAAACTCGTTCCCTTCTGCAGATTGACCAGCAACCCTCCGCCAATTTTCACGTCGCCCACAAAATAAGCCTCCAGGCGGGCCACATCGTGCGCCTTTTCGTCCACCCAAACGACACCGGCGAGTTCCTTCACCACTCGCTCTTCCATGTTTTTGGGCTTGTACTCGGGATTGGGCTCAAAATCGAACACCAGGACGTCCTGGCCGCGGAAGCGCTCCCTGCGCGGGTTCACGAACTGGGAGACGCGCAGGAAAGCTTCGATCCCGGGGTCATCGTCTTTCTTCGCCTCTTTCCCTTCCTCTTTGGCTTTTTCTTCTTTCGCTTCCTTCTTCTTTTCGTTCTTTTGAATCTCTTCAATGCGCTTCTGCGTCTTTTCGTTTTCCTTCTTCTGCTCTTCGTCGCTCAGCGGTTTTCCGTCTTTCTTCACCGGCGTCGAGATTTCGTCGCCATTCAGGTAGAAAAAGGTGTACTCCTTCACTTCTGTCTTGGTGACCTTCCCGGTCTTGTCGAATTCCGTCTCTTCCTCGACATTCGTTCCCGCGTAGTTCTCATTGATTTTGTCGATCTGCTTTTGGTTGGCATCAATCTCCTCGAATAGCTTTTTGAGGTCCGGGAGCTGCACCTGGGACTTTTTCGGGAAATCGAAGA
>DATERF010000109.1:0-135562 GCA_035271845.1 Candidatus Acidiferrum sp. | reverse complement strand
GCGTAACTTCGACATCGCTGGAGGGCAGCGATTCCGGGTCGACGCAGAAGCCGTGATTCTGCGCGGTGATTTCCACCTGATTGGTGAGAAGGTTTTTCACCGGATGATTGGAGCCGTGATGGCCGAATTTTAGTTTGAAGGTTTTTCCGCCGAGGGCAATGCCGCAGAGTTGGTGGCCCAGGCAGATGCCGAAAATAGGGACGCGGCCGGCAAGCTTACGGATACTTTCATGGGCGTAGGTAACCGGCTCCGGGTCTCCCGGACCGTTGGAAAGGAACACACCGTCAGGGTGAAAGGCCAAGACATCTTCGGCCGAGGTGTTCGCTGGAATAACGGTCACTTCACAGTGATGATCGACGAGCAGGCGAAGGATGTTCTGCTTGATGCCGTAATCGTAAGCCACGACCTTGAATTTGCGGACGTCGTTTCCGGCGCCGGATTCGCCCATCTGTTCGGCCCAAGGCGAAGTGGCCAGCTCGATGGAGCCTTTCTGCCAGTCGTAGGCTTTTGCGCACGAGACGCGGCTGGCTAATTCCTGGCCAGCCATCAGTGGAAGCTGCTTGGCTTCGAAGACAAGTTGATCGGCGGGGGTGCCATCCGTGGATACCATGCCGCGGAGAGCACCGACTTTACGGATGTGGAGGACGAGCGCGCGCGTGTCGATGTCCCAGATGACGGGAATCTTATGGCGATTGAGATAAAGCTGGGCGCTTTCGGTGGAACGGTAGTTGGAGGCAATCTGGGAAAACTCGCGGACGATAAGGGATTCGATGTACGGGTGAGAAGCCTCCTCGTCATCCAGATTGGCGCCGACGTTGCCGATGTGAGGATAGGTGAGGCAGACGATTTGCCCGGCATAGCTGGGGTCGGTGAAAACTTCCTGATATCCGGTGAGGCTAGTATTAAAAACAACTTCGCCGCCGCGGCGTGTGATAGCGCCGGCTGCGCGGCCGTTGAATATGCGCCCGTCTTCGAGCGCGAGTATGGCAGGTCTGTGCTGAACGTCCGTCAGTGGATCCTCCGTCAAACGTCATTTCTCATTGGCCTCGGTTGTGGACAAGGAACCGAAGTGGTCCACGGGCCAATAGGCGAACACAGCGCGACCGTAGATGAACTGGCTGGAGACCGGTCCGAAGACGCGCGAATCATTGGAGCTGATGCGGTGGTCGCCCATGACGAAGTAGCTGCCCCGCGGAACTCTCTGAAGGGCGTAGTCGCTGACGTCGGCGTACTGCGGCGGCACGTAAGGCTCGGCAATCTCGTGGCCGTTGACGTAAACGATGCCGCGGCGAATTTCGACGGTTTCACCGGGAAGAGCGATGACGCGCTTGATGAAGGATTTGGATCGGTCGAGGGGATACCAGAACACGACAACGTCGCCACGATCGATGGGCTCAAAACGATAAACAAACTTGTTGATGAAGATGCGCTCCTGATCGGAGAGGAGCGGGGCCATGCTGGTGCCTTCGACCTTTACCGGCTGGTAGAGGAAGACAATGATGACGAGAGCAAGGCCGATAGCGATGAGGAGATCGCGGGTCCAAACTCGAATTTCGTGGCGGAGAAGTTGATGCGAGGGAGTGGGGGAAGAATCGGCTGCAACGGACGGAATAAGAGCTGCTGGCAAAGCAGTGGGAGTGGCGGTGGAAGTGTCGCCTTGTGGAGAGGGGATGTTGTTCTCGTCAGGTGTTAGCATCTCGTACTGCCTTTTATTTATAACACGGCGTCCAGATTTTAGGCCAGTCGCGAATTAAGAAGCGACGGCGCGCGGGCCCGGCACATCTCATTGGATTCAAGCTTCACGCTTAAATGTTGTTTGGGTCGAGAAGCGTCGGGTCACAGTCTTAAGTGAGCTTTTGGTTAGACGGAATAACGATGCGTTCGGATACTCCTCAATCCATTGAGACCGCAAAGTTTAGAGCGGCGAGCGAGGCGACTACCGCGGTTTCCGTGCGGAGAACGAGTTTCCCCAGGGAGGCTTCGCGGAAAGAGGAGGAGCGGGCAGCGGCGAATTCGGAGTCGGTCCAGCCGCCTTCGGGCCCGATGGCTAGGATGGCGGCGGAATCGTGTACACCGAAGAGAACCTCGCGAAGTGGTTTTGCTTCGGGGGATTCTGACAGAAGGATACGCGTACTGGGATCGGCGTTGGTTGACGCGAAGGCAGTCTCGGGCTTCGTGAGCGGCTCCAGGATGGGCAACTGGACACGACGGCACTGCTGGGAAGATTCAAGGAGGATTTTCTTCCAGCGTTCGGAGCGCTTTATGGCGGCAGTGAGAAGCGCCTTTTCACTTCGCGCGGCGGCGAGGGGAACGATGCGGTTCACGTCGAGTTCAGTGGCTTTTTCGAGAGCCCATTCGAACGCGTCGAACTTGACGATGGAAAGAAGCAACGTGGTTTTGAGCTGGGGGATGTAGCCAGGTAGCTGTTCGATGAGGGCAAAGTCGACTTGGTCGCGGGTCACGGTTTCGATGCGTCCCAACCAGACGGAGGTGCCATCACTAAGTTCGTAAAGCTGACCGGGTTGCGCGCGAAGGACGCGGCCGAGATGGTGCGCGGGCTCGCCTTGCATGGAGGCATGTTGATTCTCGAAGTGCTCGACGAAGAAACGGCGGCGCATGAGTGATTATCTTGGCACGAAATGCCGAGACGCGAGGTGGATTTGTAGGCTAGGTACCCAGGCATACTTTGGTGGGACAGCGGGCCATCACCAAGTCTGGCTCGATGTCTGAGAATTGAGGGGCGTGATGAAACAAAGCTTGGAACACACAACACTTGTACTGACGCGAACGCCGGGTGCATTCAATGCGCTTCTGCGCAGTCTACCGGACGAGTGGATATTGGCAAATGAAGGTGAAAAGACCTGGAGCGCGTTCGATATTGTCGGCCACCTGATTCACGGCGAACGCACAGATTGGATACCGCGAGCGAAGATCATTCTGCAATTTGGCGAGGCTCGAGCGTTCGACCCGTTTGATCGGCAGGGACATGTCCGAGAAAGCAAAGGCAAGTCGATGGAACAGCTCTTGGATGAGTTTGCTCGTTTGCGGTCAGAAAGCCTGGACGAACTGCGCAAACTGAATCTGCGACAAGAGGATCTTGAGAAACGTGGACGGCATCCAGCCCTCGGAGTGGTTACTTTGTCAGAGCTCCTGGCGGCTTGGGTAGTTCACGACTTGACTCACCTGCACCAAATCTCAAGGCTTATGGCTCACCAGTACCGGGAGGCCGTTGGGGTGTGGAGCGCGTACCTCGGGGTGCTGAAGTGCCAGGGGCACAGTGCATGAGAATGAGAGTTCTTCTTTGAACGCTGCTGCCGCAAAAGCCGCGGCAAGCCCCCCGCATTCCAAATTAGCCGAAGATGTCTTTCACTTTGTCGAAGAGAGAGGAGCCGCGCTCGGCAGGCTTGTTGTCGACCTTCAGTGTGGTGTGTAGTTGCTCGAGAAGCTTGCGCTGTCCTTTGGTGAGCTTGGTGGGCGTGATGACGCGAACGTGATAGTAAAGATCGCCGCGGCCGCCGCCGTGAGGATCGGACAATCCCTTGCCCTTAACGCGGAAGACCGCACCGCTCTGGGTGCCCTCGGGAATTTTCAGGCGTTCCTCGCCGCTCAGGCCGGGAACCTGGAGTTCTGTGCCGAGCGCTGCTTGCGCCACGCTGAGAGGGATGGTGCAGTAAAGATCGGCTCCACGGCGTTCGAAGAAAGCATGATCTTTGACCTCGAGCACGACGTAGAGGTCGCCGGCAGGACCGCCGTTCGGGCCGGGCTCGCCTTCACCTTGAACGCGCAGGCGCGTGCCGGTATCCACACCGGGAGGAATACGGAGTTCGATGGTACGCTCGCGATCGACGCGCCCCTGGCCGCGGCAATCGGGGCAGTGTTCCTTGACGATTTGTCCGGCGCCCTGACACGCGGGGCAAGTGCGGTTGATGGTGAAGAATCCCTGTTGGTAGACGAGTTGGCCACGGCCACCGCAGGTTTGGCAGGCGACAACACCAGTTCCCTTTTTCGCGCCAGTGCCGTTACAGGATTCGCAATATTCCTGGCGGGGGACGCGAATCTTGGTGTTCACGCCCATGGAAGCTTCTTCGAAGGTGAGCGTCATGTCGTAGCGAAGATCGGCGCCACGCTGAACGCGACCACGACCGCCGCCACGGCGTCGACCGCCACCGCCGAAGAGATCCTCGAAGCCGAAGAAATCGCCGAAGATGTCGTGGAAATCCTGGAAGATGGTTTCGTTGAAATCGGACTGGCCGCCGGCGCGAGCGAGCCCGGCATGGCCGTAAGTGTCATAAATCTGGCGCTTCTGCGGATCACTGAGGACACTGTAGGCCTCGGTGCATTCGCGGAAGCGGATCTCGGCTTCCTCTTTATTTTCGGGGTTGCGATCGGGATGCCACTGCATGGCCGCCTTGCGATAAGAGGATTTGATCTCCTCGAGTGTGGCGGTTTTGGAGATGCTCAGAACTTCGTAAAAATCACGTTGCTGGGATCTGGTCATGGTCAGTTGGAGAACTTATTTGATGCAGTGCTGGGATGAACGGCTACGCGGACCATGGCAGGACGAAGAACGCGGCCGTGGTAGACGTAGCCGGGCTGATAGACCTCCAAAACCGTGTTGTCGGGATGCTCTTTGGTTTCGACGCGATCGACAGCCTGGTGGAGATGAGGATCGAAGGGCTGCCCTTGTGGGTCGATGCGTTCGGCTCCAAGACGAGCAAGATTGTCGAGGAGTTGCTTGTGGATGAGCTCGAAGCCTTTGCGATAGCTGTCATATTCGGCTTCGCGATGCGCCGCGAGGGCATGCTCGAAGCCGTCCACGATGGGAATCAATTGCTCGATGACGCGGGCAGTGGCGCGCTGGCCGGCTTCGCGGTTGTCCTTCTCGGCGCGCTTGCGGTAATTGGCAAAGTCCGCCTGGTGACGAACCAGGGTCTGGCGCATGTCTTCGAGTTCGGCGGCTAGCTTTTTTGCTTCAGCGTCGTCGCGCGAACTGTCTTCGAGCGGGGGCTTTTCGTCCGTGCCTTCGTTAGCCGGGAGCTTGATTTCGAATTCAGGGTCCTTCATGAATGCTTCCTCAATTCTAGAGTATCTAATCAATTTTACTTAAAGCTTCGCTAAAAAGCTGGGCGACATAGGCCACAGCAGTCATGGCACGTTCGTAGTGCATGCGGGTGGGACCGAGCACGCCGAGTGAGCCTTGCCCCTGGTCGTGAGTCGAGTAGGGGGCGCTGATGAGCGCAATATTTTCTCCGGATTGCGAGAATTCCTTAACGCCGATCTGAACAAATACCGGCTCCGGTGTTTCGATGCAGGAATTTAAAACGGTGATGAGGCGATGCTTTTCCTCGATGGCGGCGAGTAACTCGCCAAGCTGCGCCTGATCGGCAAATTCGGGGGCGGTAACAATCTGGGCAGTGCCCTCGACGTAAATCTGCGACTGCGGATTTCCCCCGAGGATGGCGGGATCACAGAGAGTCAGGGCGCTGCGCGCGATGGTCTCGTAGCGCTCGCGCTCGTTCGCCAGTTTCTGCAAGAGGTCGGTGCGAATCGCTTCGAGCGTCCAGCCAGTGTAATGCTGATTGAGGAAATCGGCGGTGGCGTCGAGTTCCTCCTGAGTGAAGAGCCTGGGGGGACGAAGCACCTTGTCGCGGGTATTGCCGCCGGGGGAAATGAGCACGACGACCACGCGACCATCGGGAATGAGCCACATGCGGGCGTGTTCCAAGACCGCTTTGCGCAAGGGAGGAGAAACAACAATGCCGAGACCCCTGGAAACTTCGGCCAAGACATGGCCCGCGCGTTCGGTGAACTCTGCGGCGCTGGAGCCGCTGGCCATTTCCCGGTTGATCCAGTCGCGATCTTCGACGCTTAATGTGGCTTGCGAGGCAATTTCTTGCGCGAAGAAACGATAGGCGGCTGCGGTGGGGACGCGTCCGGCCGAAGTGTGAGGTTGATACAGGTAGCCGCCGTCCTCGAGGTCAGCCATCACTCCCCGGATGGTCGCGGTGCTGAGGGGCTCCTCATAACGCTTGGAAATAGCGCGTGAGGAAACCGGCTCGCCGGTTTCGATGTAGGTGCGAACGATGTCCGCCAGGACCTGACGGTTGCGGCGTTCTTGGAGAGCTGGGTAGCGCATAGCAGCACTCCTCAGCGGGTGCTACCTCTATTCTAGGAAGCCTGTCAAGCGGCGTCAAAGGAGATCGACCAAAACTCAACCAGTTCCAGCTATCGCGCTCCTTTTGGAGATAGTCTTCGGGGTAAGGGATCCGAGCGCTGCCGCGAAGGGCCGCGGCGAATGACTTCGGTTTCGGAAGCGTGATCAGATGTCCGCCTCGAAGAACAACGAGACGTTTGTCTCCCGGCTTGATGCCCAAGGCCTTGCGCGCCTCCCGAGGGATCACAATCTGGTATTTCGAGGAAACTGTGGTCTCGCCCACGGCTAAGATTGTGTGTCATAAAGTAGCGCGCTTTGTATGACTTGGTGCCTAGTTGTTATCGATTTGGGCGCGCTGGAGTTTGTCGGAGTAGTCGATGTAGATGGATTTCCATTCGGTGAAGAAATCGATGGCGGCGACGGCAGCTTCTCGGTGGCCGTTGCCGGTTTGTTTGGTACCGCCGAAGGGGAGATGGGTTTCGGCGCCGATAGTAGGAGCGTTGATGTACACGATACCGGTGTAGAGGTCGCGGAGGGCGGAGAAGGCGGAATTCACATTTCGCGTGTAGACCGAAGCGGATAATCCGTAAGGCACACTGTTGGCGACTTCAATTCCCTGCTCCAGGCTGTTGACCGGGACTACGGAAACGACGGGGCCGAAGATTTCTTCTTGGGCGATGCGCATTTTGGGATCGCAGTCGGCGAAAATGGTGGGTTCGTAAAACCATCCCCTGGCGTGCTCGCCTTGCTCCAAACGATGTCCGCCGGTCAGAAGCTTCGCGCCTTCGTTCTTGCCGATCTCGACGTAAGTCATTACCGTCTGCAGTTGCCGCTCGTTGATGACCGGCCCCATATCGATGGAGGGGTCGAGGCCGTTGCCGACTTTCAGTTTTTGCGCGCGCGTGACGAGACGAGCAAGAAATTCCTTATAGATGGTCTTGTGAACGCCAATGCGGCTGGCGGCGGTGCAACGCTGGCCGGTGGTGCCGAAGCCACCCCAAATCGCGCCGTCGACAGCCAAGTCGAGGTTGGCATCGTCCATGACGAGGATGATGTTTTTGCCGCCCATTTCTAAACTGCAGTGCTTGAAATCGGGCGCACAGATTTCGGCGATGATGCGGCCGGTGGCGGTGGAACCTGTGAAGCTGATGACCGGGACATCTTTGTGATGGGAGAGAGGCGCGCCTGCACCAGGCCCGTCGCCACTGACGAGATTCACAACGCCGGGAGGAATGCCTGCGTCGACCATGGCTTCCACAAGGTGGTAGGAAGAGAGCGGCGTGTCTTCCGCGGGCTTCAGAACAAGGGTGTTGCCACATACCAAGGCGGGCATCATTTTCCAGGAAGGAATGGCCATAGGGAAATTCCAGGGCGTGATCATGCCGCAAACGCCGATGGGTTGGCGCACGGTCATGGCAAATTTGTTGGGAAGCTCCGAAGGCGTGGTCTGACCGAACAAACGGCGGCCTTCGCCCGCCATGTAGTAGGTCATGTCGATGGCTTCCTGGACGTCGCCCCGCGTCTCCGCGAGGACCTTGCCCATTTCGCGCGTCATATCACGCGAGAATTCTTCCTTGCGTTTGACGAGCAGTTCGGCGACGCGAAACAGAATTTCTGCGCGCTTCGGGGCGGGAACGAGCCGCCAGGTTTTGTACGCTTGGCGCGCTGCAGCCACGGCAGCATCCACGTCGGCCTGGGTGGAGAGGGGAAACTCGCCGATAATTTCGTCTGTGTTGGCAGGATTGTGATTCAGGTGGGTCTTCCCGTCGCTGGGTGCTACCCATTCTCCGTTGATGAAATTCCTGAAAACGCGCGTGGATACCGCCGTGCCCATGGCTCCTCCTGAAAGGAATCGAGTCTAGCGGCCTGCGCGCGGCGGCGTCAAACCAACACAAAGTCCCAGGGCTAAACAGATCCAACATCGCAACGAAACTACGAGAAGGCAAGCAGCTATGCTTCATGGTTACTATTATACATCTAGGTACGGATTCGAAATCAGGACGAGTCGTGTCGTGGCAATCCCTTTGGGGGGATGACACAAATTGTCAAAGTGAAAGAATTTGTCAGGGAAAAAGGCGGAAAACATTTGGAAAAAGGGGGAAGGAGAGGAAATTCGCCTCGCGTGGTCGGCCGGCCGTGCCTGCGGGGTGATCTGTCGTAACCAATAGATATCACATTAGATATCCCGCAGATTCAGAGTTTAGGGGCGCTGGCATATTCCTTGCCTTAACCAGGGTGTGTGCTGGAACTACCAGGACCTGACAAGGATGAAGGAGACTTCATGAAGAAGCAAAAGGGATTCTCTCTCATCGAGTTGCTCATCGTCGTGGCGATCATTCTGATTATCGCGGCCATCGCAATTCCGAACCTTATGCGTTCCCGTATGGCGGCGAATGAGTCTTCGGCAGTCGGCTCGGTTCGCACTATTAACACCGCGATGGTGACGTATTCGTCTTCGTATCCCGACACGGGCTATCCAGCGACCCTGGCGAATCTTGGCGGCAGCGCGGCAGCTTGTGCTCCTCCGAACCTCGGCACGGTTGCATTGGCCTGTTTGATCGACCCACTGTTGAGCGTCGCGCCTAACCAGAAGTCTGGTTATACGTTTGCTGGCGCGGGGGCGATCGTCGGCGGTGGCACGATCAACAACGTGTACACAGTTAGCGCAGTTCCCCAAGGTATCGGCACGACCGGTCAGCGCGGTTTCTACTCCGACGAGACTGGTGTGATTCGGTATTCTTTGGACGGCACTGTGCCGACGAACGCCAGCTCACCGTTGCAGTAAGCTAAAGCGATTCACGCATTCCTCGAAGGGGAGCCGAAAGGCTCCCCTCTTTTTGTTGAGCTCGGCGGCAGCCAGGATAAGTGCGATTAGGTGAATACCAGAGAGACGGTGAGGTTGGAGGCGCGAGGCGGAATCGAACCGCCGATATGGGTTTTGCAAACCCATGCCTTACCACTTGGCGACCGCGCCACCGTCTTGTGAGCGACGAAAGAGCCCTCAGCGGCTAAAGCCGCTCTGCTTTCCTCGCTTGCGGCACGGCTGAAAGCCATGCCCTGACGAAAACCGCATTGACTGCAACCGCGTCACGTGAACACCGGCGGAAAAGCAGATCCCTCGCTTCGGCTGCCTGCGGCAGACAGGCTCGGGATGACAGGTCTGCCGTATGGCTCCCAGCCTGGCGGTGCAGCTGCTGCGAGTGGCAAGGACCGCCTCGACGGTGCGATCCTTGCCACATCTGCACGCAACGAAAACCTAGGCCCGGCTTTCTGGCACGCCAGCAGAGCCAGAGGAATTGTTGCGCCGAGGTCTTGTTGAATGCTCCCACGACACAAAACAAAAAAACCATCGACCAGACACTCTGGCGATGGGTTTGGAAGTTCGACTCAGCTAAACTTTTGCTAGTTCAGCTCCCCAGACCAGAAGACAGTTGCGCGCAACACTTACTGTGACAACAGGCGCGAAACGTCTTGGAGGGTTCACTAAACACAGGGAGATTTTATCGTCAGGAAGCGGTCCCGGCAAACGCAATTTTTGAATATGGTGCATCGACGGAAGCGCATTCCGGTTTTTGAGCAGGTCCGGAGGATAGCTGATTCCTCGTTTACAGTGACAAACTGCGCTGACGTCGCTCGCACGTACGATTTGGCTAGTTGCTAGGTTCGGGAGGGAGAGAAGACAAGTTTCGTAAGCGATTGGCGGTATTCGGGGGAGGCGTAGGAGGGGCAACGCCCGCGGTTTCTGAGCCGAGGCCAAGTTTTTGAAGGGTTAAAGCATCGAGCTTACCGGTAGGATCCAGTCCGTTCGAGGCCTGGAACTTCTTCATCGCTCCGACCGTTGAATCATCCCACTTGCCGCTGGGCGTTCCTGCGAAGACTCCCTTTTTCGCCAAGGCCTCTTGAATTTCGCCAATGCGTTCGGGAGTGGGCGCGGCCTGGCCCTTCACCTTCCTGCTCTTCTTCTTATTGGAACTTCTGGAACTGGTGGACCGCGTGGATTTGTTGGCCGTGGAGCTGTTCGAATGCGTTGTGCCGGTGTGCGTCGTGCTGGTGCCCGAAGGGCTCTTGTGGACAGGCTTTTTTTGCTGGGAGGAGGCGCTCTGCGCACCGACGGCAGGCACAGTGAGTGTGCCCGCCGTCAGAGCCGCGAGAAGTAGTCCGCCAAGATTTCTCTTGCAGAGCAGTTGACGCATAGTGAAACGAGCTTGCCTGTTTACTTGCTGTCCGCCGGAACCACGCCCGGGAGATACACGGTCATGATGCGGTCCGACTGTCCGCCGCGGCGCATGACCTTGAACACGACGTTTTCTCCTGGCTTGAGTCTGCTAACCGCCTTGCGATAGTCGTCCACAGAAGTGACGGACTGACCGTTCACTTCGGAGATGACATCGCCAGGTGTGAAGCCGATATCATCGGCAAAGCTGGTGGGCTCGACTTCGCTGACGAGCACGCCCCGCTGTCCTTCCAGGCCAAAGTGTTGCGCCTTGTCGGGCGTGAGGCTTTCCACGCGGAGACCGAATTCGGCGGGAGCGGAATCGTCAGGGGAATTGTTGACGCGGCCAGTAGCATTGGGGAAGACCCGAGTGCGGTCTTCGACGGTGGCCGTGGTTTCCTGCAGCCGTTTATCGCGATAGTAGGAAATCTTGACCTTGCTGCCGATAGGAGCGGAAGCGATGGGGTTGACGAGTTCGTTGCCGGTTTTGACGGGCTGGCCGTTGATGGCAGTAATTGCGTCTCCGGCTTTCAGTCCGGCCTTTTCCGCGGGGCTGCCGGGCTCGATGGCCTCAATCACCACGCCATAGGGTGCCCCGAGAGACTGCAGAGTAATCTTGTTGGTGCCGCGCTCCTCCGTGAAGCTGACGCCGATGGAACCACGTGTGACGCGGCCAGACTTCACGATCTGGTCATAGACGCTGATGGCGGTGGTAGAAGGCATAGCGAAGCCGACACCTTCGTAGCCGCGACTGCCGGTCAAGATTGCGGTGTTGATGCCAATCACTTGTCCGGCCATATCGACCAGCGGACCACCGGAATTGCCCGGATTGATGGCCGCGTCGGTCTGCAGGAAGCGCTGGAACTGACGGCCCATGCCGCCGCGATCTTTGGCGCTGATGATTCCGGCAGTGACGGTGGCGTTGAGGCCGAAGGGGCTGCCAATAGCGAGCACCCAGTCACCTACCTGAACGCCGTCGGAATTGCCGAGCTTGGCGAAGGGTAGCTCTTTGCCGGCATCAATCTTGATGACCGCAAGATCGGTGTCTTCATCGGTGCCGATGACCTTAGCGGTGTATTTGGTGGTGTCGCCGTTAAGCTGCACCTGAATCTTGCTGGCCTGTTCGACGACGTGATTGTTGGTGAGGATGTAGCCAGACTTATCGAGAATCACGCCAGAACCGAGGCTGCGTTCGGTTTGAGGAGGCTCCTTTCCGCCGACGCCGGGTTGGTGATCAAAAAAGTGAAAGAAAAAATCCTCGCTGGGGTCGTCTGGCTGATCGCCCTGAGAATGACGGCGCATGGCCTTGCGATCCATGACCTGAGTGGTGGCGATATTGACCACGGCGGGTTCGACGCGATTGACGATTCCGGAAAAGGTGTTGGACGACGGAACAGGATCCGGCAGCGCCAGGCTCGTAGCGCTGGTTCCTGCAAAAGATAAGCCGCGCATCGCGGAAACTTTACCGTTCACGAGAGTGCCGATGAAGATTCCGATGACGAGGGTAGCTGCAATCGACACGGTCGCGATCAGCTTTCGCCGCCGCGTCCAATCCACCATGTTTCTAACTTGATCCATCTGTATTGCTCCTGTCTATTTCGTGGCCCAGTCCACCTGCGGAGAGTATAACACCCCGAAAAGGGCTGAGATCCTCTCACAATAAGATGCGCCTCGACGATAACTGGCCATCTGGCCGGGTCTCACTGGAAGCTTTGCTGCACCTTATCCTTTGACGCAAAAAGTTAGCAAACTGTTGTTACAGTATTTTGCCGCTAACTTTCGGCTTGACAACGAGTTCGAGTTCTAGCATAAAGGGACTAGCCGTGATAGCGGCATCACGTGGCGATTTAGGGCGACTTGCTCCACGTAAAAAACTGCTAAAGAGCTGGTAGAGTTCACAGAAGTTACCTCTGAGACCCTCCAAGCTTTTTGGCACGGAGGGTTTTTCATTGTGCCCCTCCGCGCTGCCCTCAGTCAATTGTCACGTCATTTCACACATAGGCCCCGACCCAGGCAGGTGGCCTAGGCGGAACCTAGCGCGAGGTGACTTATGAAGGAAGTCTATTTCTTAAGGTGCAGGGAATGCGGCAAGAAATATGCGAACACTCCGCAGTCGTTTTGCGAAGAGTGCTTCTCGCCACTGGAAGTAAGTTACGACTATGAAGCGCTGAGCCATGCTGTAAAGCGCGAAGCATTGGCGCACCGGGCATTCGACATGTGGCGGTACGCGGAGTTGCTGCCGCTACCGGAAGGATTCACGCCGGCGGCCTCGGTTGGTGGCACGCCGCTAGTGCGATCCAAGAAACTGAGCGGCGAGTGGGGAATCAAGAATCTGTACTTCAAGAATGACGCAGTGTGCTTCCCTACCCTGTCTTTTAAGGACCGCGTGGTGGCTACGGCGTTGGCGGCAGCGCGCCGCTTCGGGTTCAAGACCGTGGGCTGTTCTTCGACGGGCAATTTAGCGAACGCGGTTGCCGCGCAGGGGGCACAGCAGGGTTTTGAGACGACGGTCTTCATTCCCGCCGACCTTGAGCCAGCAAAGATTCTCAATACCGCGGTTTATGGCGCGCGGATTATTCGCATCGACGGAAACTACGACCATGTGAACCGGTTGTGCACGCAGATCGCGGACCGTTTTCAATGGGGGCTGGTGAACGTCAATTTGCGGCCGTACTACGCCGAGGGATCCAAGACCCACGGCTATGAAATCGCCGAACAACTCGGGTGGGAGTTGCCGGACAACGTGGTGGTGCCGATGGCCGGCGGATCGTTAATCGGGAAAATCGCGAAAGCGTTTTGCGAACTGGCGCACCTTGGCTGGGTGGAACCGAAGCATGTGAAATTCTTCGGGGCTCAGGCGACAGGATGTTCGCCGATTGCCGATGCTGTGAAGCGCGGGCTCTCTCGTGTGGAACCGCAAAAGCCAAACACGATTGCGCGTTCGCTGGCGATTGGCAATCCGGCGGATGGCCACTATGCGCGGCGGCTGATCGCGGAAACTGGCGGCTGGGCCGAGTGCATCTCCGATCCCGAGATTATCGATGCCATCAAGCTGCTGGCACAGACGGAAGGCATCTTCGCGGAAACTGCCGGCGGGGTTACCGCAGGCGTGACCGCCAAGCTGATTCAACAAGGACGGATTCGACCGGACGAAACCACCGTGGTGTGCATCACCGGTAACGGTTTGAAGACCACCGACGCCATTGCTGCGGATTTTCCGGCGACGGAAGCAATCCCGCCGAAGTTGGAAGCATTTGAGGCACTGCTGGCGCAGCAACTGGATGAGCCTGTGCGAGTGCGCTCAAACGCGTGATTGCACTAGCGGTTGGGTGCAATTTGCTAAAATCGAATCTACAGAAACCGGAGAATAGAAATGGCGATTACGATTGAGATCCCGACCGCTTTCCGGCGTTTCACCGATGGAGCGCCGAAGCTGGAAAGCGGAGCGACAACGGTGGCGGAGGCATTGAATGAACTGGTCACGCGCTTCCCTGGCCTTTCGCGGCACGTGCGCGATGATGAGGGGCAGATCCGGCAGTTCATTAATGTTTATTTGAACGACGAGGACATACGGTTCCTGGGCGGCGAGGCTTCGGCGTTGAAGGATGGAGACAAGCTGCTGCTGGTGCCCTCGATTGCCGGCGGGTGAGCCGGCCGAAGTGTCGGTCTTGAGCGCCGGGAGTCAGCAGGTTCCTCGCTGCGCTCGGAATGATAATCAGATTATGACGGTCCTGCGGTCGCGCGGCGACACCATCGTGGCGGGCAAGATTGGCCAGTTGACCTAGGCAGGTTTTTCCCAGGGACGCGAATTCACCCAGAGCAGGGTTAGGGATGTTTGCTTAAGCATTGCGTATTGTGAGGGTTGTAGCGGCGACGTCGCGCTACGTTGGCCCGCAAGTTGCTCCTCCCCCTTCGAGAATACAGCGGCACTATAGTCGAAGTGCCGAAAAGTAAGGGAGGAGATCTAATGTCTGTATTGAGCATAGCCGCGAGCGGCCTGTTGAATTACCTCACGCAACAGCAGAATTCTGCGAAAAGCACTCAGAACACGACATCGCAAACCAGCAATCCCATCGCACAGGCGTTTAGCCGACTTTCTCAGGATTTGCAGTCGGGGGATCTTTCGGCCGCGCAGCAGGACTACTCCACGATCCAGCAGGATTTCCAGAGCATGGCTACGCAGAGCCAAGCCATGCGCACACATCATCACCATCACGTCGGTGACGGCGGCGGTTCGACGGCAGTCAGCCAATTGTTTAGCGAGCTGGGTTCTGCGCTGCAATCGGGGAATCTGACGAACGCGTAGCAAGCTTATAGTTCGTTACGGCAGGATTTGTTGCAATTGACGCGGGGCGTTGGCGTGTCATCTGGGTCCACTACACTGGGTGGTTTATCAGTGAACGCATGACCCTTCGCCGAAAATCAGCGGATCATAAGGAACATGCGCTGAAATCGAAGAGAGATTCCTCACTTCGCGGACTTCGTTCGGAATGACGGTGGGTGGGTTACGGGGGGAAACACTGAATCAAAGAATCAAAATGCCGTTCAGGACCTCAGCCTGCAGCGTTGCGGATTAACTGGCAGAAAAACTCAATCGAGCGGGCGAAATTGTCTACGCCGATACGCTCGTTGGTGCTGTGCAGGCGGGCGACGTCTTCCGAGTCCATAACGATAGGTGAGAAGCGATAGATATCGTTGGTGAGCGGGACATAGTGCTTGGAGTCTGTTGCGGCGACAAAGACGAAGGGCGCGACCACGGCCTCGGGATAGACCTGGGCCAGCGTCTGCTGCATGAGTTGGAAGTTGGGCGAGTCTACGCTGGAGCGAGGAGATGGTTCGGCCGGCGGCTCACCGGCCATGGGGGCCAGTTTCACGCGCGGATCGTTAACTGCTTTGCGAACGTGTTCGATCACGCCGGCAATGGTATCGCCGGGCAGCAGGCGGAAGTTGATGATCGCGGTGGCGCGACTGGGCATGACATTGTCTTTGGTGCCGGCGCGGAAGATGGTTGTGGCCGTTGTTGTACGAAGGGTGGCGTTGGTGTCGGGGGAAGATTCGAGAATGTGCTGCACGACGGGTCCGAAGAGCCACATATTTTTGAAGACCACCCGCATTGGGAAACTGGCGCTGTCACCACCGTATTCCAGGAATTCGCCAATGGGTCCATGGACATGGGCGGGCATGGGATGGCTTTCGATTTTGTGAATGGCTCGGCTGAGGATGCCGATGCTGGAAGTGTTCGGGGGAACGGAAGAGTGCCCGCCAGCGGTTTCCACGGAAAGCTCAAGGCTCAGGTAGCCTTTCTCTGACGTACCGATCATGGCGAAAGGAGCGCTGACACCTGGCATCATGCCTTTCGACAGGAAGCCGCCTTCATCGGTGACGAACTCCGCCTGAATGCCACGCGATTTGAGCAGTTGCGCAATTTTCTCCGCGCCTTCCAAGCCGCCAACCTCTTCATCCTGACCGAAGGCGAGAATCACGGTGCGTTTTGGCTGGAAGCCTTTAGACAGCAGCAGGTCCACGGCTTCCAGAAGGCCGACCACGGCCAATTTGTCGTCGAGGGTGCCGCGGCCCCAAATAAAGCCATCTGCAATTTCTCCGGAGAAGGGTGGGTGCGTCCATTTGCTTTCGGTACCTTCTTCGATAGGAACTACGTCCTGGTGACCGAGTAACACGATGGTTTTTAGCGAGGGGTCGCTGCCCTTCCAGGTGAAGAGAAGATTGTTCGCGCCGACCACTTCGTGATCGAGTTTGGCGTACACCTGCGGAAAGGTTTTTTCGAGGTAGGCGTGGAAGGCCACAAACGCGTCCTGTGTAGCTTGCCGCTCCCCTGCTGTGCCTTCCGGGCCCCACGAAATGGTGCGGTAGGGTATTGCACCAGACAGATCACGGGCGGCCTTTTGCGCGTCCACACCTTCCCCGGTATGAGGCAACGGGCCGATCTGCTTCGAGGGAATCAGGATGGTCCGGGCGAGAATCACCACGATTAACAGTAGCGAGACCAACCCGAGAAATTTGAAGAACTTCTTCATTCGTGCTCTCCGGAGTTTCCTGGTGGCGCGGCCGATTGGCGCTAGCCTATCACAGGAATTCTTCTCTTCACCGACAGGCAACGGGAGCGATGCCCGGCCAATCCAACACCGTGGTACGCTATTTTCGTGCTGGCCCATTGCGGGTCTTAGGAGAGAGGATTCGGATGGCCTACTACGCGCTTTTCTATGATGTAGTGGATAATTTTGTGGAGCGGCGCGCTCCTTATCGCAATGAACACCTGAAGTTGGCGGACGCGGCGAACCGGCGGGGTGAACTGGTGTTGGCCGGAGCCTTGGCCGAGCCTGCCGACGGTGCGCTGATTATATTCCGCGGTGACGACCCGGCAGTGGCACACTCCTTTGCACAGAACGATCCCTATGTTCAGAACGGCCTCGTGAAACATTGGGAGGTGCGGCCCTGGACGGTAGTCGTGGGAGGCGAGGCAAGATCCGGTGTAAGTGACACTGGAGGAGATGCATGAAATGGTCGTGCGATTCTGGTCGGCGCGAACGACGCAAGTGCGATTTCCGGATTACTTGCGGCACTTCAATGAGAATGTACTGCCGAGCTTGCGGGCGGTGGATGGATTCCTAGAGGCCCGCGTCATTTCGCAGTCCGACGGCGTGGTAGTGCAATTCATTGCGGAAACGCTGTGGTCTTCGATGGAAGCGATCGATCGCTTCGCTGGTCCGGATCGCGAGGCTGCCGTGATCGCCGGTGAGGCGCTGGACCTGTTGACCTCTTATGACCGGAGAGTGCGGCATTATTTGGTGGACCTGTGCGAGGATCATCGAGCGGCCAAGGCGTCGGCGTGAGCCGCGAATTGGAGCGGCAAGGTTGCCCCTCATTTCGGGAATGTTAGACTATTGAGACAAAACCATGACACCGAAAACCCTCTACGAAAAAATCTGGAATAACCACGTCGTTTACGAAGAGCCGGGCAAACCTTCGCTGATTTATATCGATCGTCACCTGATTCATGAGGGTACTTCTCCGCAGGCGTTTGCGGGACTAAAGGCCGAGGGACGCCAGGTGCGCCGCCCCGACCTTACGTTTGCGGTGATGGATCATTCGGTGCCAACGAAGGACCGGCTGCTTCCCATCGTGGACCAGGATGCCAAGCTGCAGTTTGAGGCGCTGGAACAGAATTGCCGGGAAACCGGAGTGCGCCTTTTCGACATGCACAGCAAGAATCAGGGCATCGTGCATATTATCGGTCCGGAATTAGGCATCACGCAGCCGGGTCAGACCATTGTTTGCGGTGACAGCCACACTTCCACGCACGGTGCGTTTGGCACACTGGCGTTCGGCATTGGCACCAGCGAGGTGGAACACGTGCTGGCGACGCAGTGCCTGGTGCAGAGCAGATCGAAGACGCTGCACATCGTGGTGAATGGCAAGCGACCCAAAGGCGTCACTGCGAAGGACATTATTCTGGCGATCATTGGCAAGATCGGGATCGGCGGCGGAACGGGTCATGTGGCGGAGTACGGCGGACAGGCGATTCGCGATCTTTCGATGGATGGGCGCATGACCGTTTGCAACATGACCATTGAGGGCGGAGCGCGAGCCGGCATGGTGGCGCCGGATGAAACTACGTTCGCGTATCTCGAAGGGCGGCCGTTCGTGCCGCGTGGGAAGGAATTTCAGCAATCCGTGGAACGCTGGAAGTTGCTTAAGAGTGACGATGGCGCAAAATTCGATATGACGGTGGAGCTACGCGCGGAAGAGATTGGCCCGCAAGTTACCTGGGGCACGAATCCGGGAATGGTGACGAGCGTGAACGGGCGCGTGCCGGATCCGCACGACTTCAAGGACTTGAACGATCAAAAGGCTACGGAGAGCGCGCTGAAGTATATGGGATTGAAGCCGGGAACGCCGATCGTGGATATTCCGGTGGACCGCGTGTTCATTGGTTCGTGCACGAATTCTCGGCTGGATGATTTGCGCGCGGCTGCACAACTGGTGGCGGGTAAGCACGTAGCCAAGAACATCAAGCAGGCGTTGATTGTGCCAGGCTCGCGCGGAATCAAAGCGCAGGCAGAGAAAGAGGGATTGGACAAGATTTTCTCTGAGGCGGGCTTTGAATGGCGCGATGCGGGTTGCAGCATGTGCATCGGGATGAATGCGGACGTGCTGCCACCTCAGGAACGCAGCGCAAGCACGTCGAACCGCAATTTCGAAGGGCGGCAGGGGCGGGATAGCCGGACACATCTCGTCAGTCCGGTGATGGCCGCGGCTGCGGCGATTGCGGGGCACTTTGTGGATGTGCGCGAGTTTGACGTTGCGCACGTTGAATAGAATCAGGATTCATATCTCAAACCCAAGGGATTCTTAGATGAAGCCATTTATTACACACACCGGACTGGTTCAACCCATCGATAAGGTGAATGTGGACACGGACCAGATGGTGCCGAAACAGTTTTTGAAGGCGCTGACGCGGCAGGGTTTTGGCCGCATCCTCTTCTATGACTGGCGCTATCTGCAACCGGGCGAAAGGCCGAACCCGGAGTTTGTGCTGAATTTGGCGCGTTATAAGGGAGCATCGGTATTACTGGCCCGCGCGAATTTTGGATGCGGGTCCAGCCGCGAACATGCTCCCTGGGCGATTGGGGATTATGGTTTTCGTGTGATCCTTGCACCCAGCTATGCGGACATTTTCTATAACAACTGCTTCAAGAATGGGATTCTGCCCGCCGAACTTACAGAGGCGCAGATCGAGGAACTTTTCCAGCGAACGGAAAGAGAAGAGGGCTATTCGTTGACGGTGGATTTGCCCAGCCAGACGGTGAAGGACAAGCACGGGCTGGAGTACAAATTTGAAATTGCGCCTTCGCGCAAAGAAGTTCTGCTGAAGGGGCTGGACGATATTGGTACTTCCCTGCTGCACGTCGACGCGATCGACGCGTATGAAAGAGCGCACGCCGCCAGGGCACCGATGTATGAGGCAGTGGACGTGAAGAATTATTCGGACGGCCGGTAGCTCCAAGTCTGTGGTCGGGAGTCAGGAGTTCGGAGTTAAGGCCCGAGACGCCGCACCGGTATGAGTTCGAATGCTTGCGACTACTGACTGCAGACTGCGCTGGCGTAAAGCCAGCGCTACATGGAACGCCACCACGGTTTGAAATAGACGCGGCCTTCGAAGATCGGTTCGGGAGCTTCCGGCGCTGCGGGCTCACCCAACAATTCGGCAATCAAAATTCCTGCAGCCACCAGTGCCGCGCCATTCCAGGCGCGTGGGCTCAACCGCTCGTGTAAGAGCAAGTAAGAGGTAATCACAGCAAACACAGGCTCCAGGGTGAATAGAATGGCGGCGTGACCAGGCGTGGTGTATTGCTGAGCCCACAACTGCACGGTGAAGGCTATGGCAGTGGCAAACACCGCGCAGATCAGGATGGCCAGGAAAAGCGGCCAGCCCCAATCGAAATGGACTGGTTGCCAATGAATCGCTCCGGCAAAGCCCGTCAGCGGCCACGCCATCAGCGCGCAGCCCGCGACCTGAATTAGACTCAGCGCGGATACGGAGTGTTCCTGCGAGTATTCGCCGACCAGAATGATGTGCACGGCGTAGAAGCCCGCGGCGATCAAGGTGAGCACATCGCCGCGATTCAGGTAGCGCAATCCCTCCACTGGAACCGTGAGGAAATAGAGGCCGATCAGCGCGGCGAACGCTCCAGCGTAAATCCACTTCGTCAGTGTGCGTCCCCAAAAAATCGCGAGCAGAAGAGGGACGAGCACGACGCTCGAGCCGGTGACGAAGCCGGAATTTGTGGCAGTGGTGTACTGAAGACCGGCGGTCTGAAAGCAGTAGCCAGCAAACATGAAGAATGCCAGGCGCATGCCGGGGAAGATTTCGCCGCGCTGGATTTTGCCGAGGACGTGGGGACGGAAAAGCGCCATCAGTACGGCCGCAATGGTGAAACGCACGGCAAGAAAGACGAAAGGCGAGGAGTGATCGAGGCCGGTCTTCACCACGACAAAGGTGACGCCCCAGATCAGGGAGCAGAACATCAATGACAGATCGGCTTTCAGCTTGCGATCCATGCACGAGACTCCGCCACAGCTCTATGCCAGTGTAGCCGCAAATTCCATCACGTTCGTACGGGACGTATTTGGACGAGTGCGATGGCGGGGAGGCGGGCCCTGGCGAAGTACCCGCTTGCGCCAACTGGAAGGGCCGCCAGGCCCGCGTCTATTTTTATAAGCTGAAAGGTTGAGCGCGATTCAATTCTTCTGATAGACGGTTTTGCCACCGACGACGGTGCGAAGGACCTCTGTCTTCAAGATGTCCGGCGGCGGGATTTTAGTGAGGTCCTGAGAAAGAACGACGAAGTCGGCAAATTCGCCGACCTTCAACTCGCCCTTCTTGCCGTCCATGAACTCCGCATAGGCTGAACCTGTGGTGTAGGCGCTGATGCAATCCGCTAGCGGAAGTTTTTCTTGAGGGATCCAGCCGCCCGGAGGAGTGCCGTCGGCGGACTCGCGTGTGACGCAGGCATAAAGGCCCCGGAGAGGATTGATGGGCTCGACGTCATAGTCGGTCCCGAAAGCGAGTTTGGCCCCGGCGTCCTGCAGTGACTTCCACGCATAAGCGCCTTTGGAGCGCTCGGGCCCGAGGCGCTGCTCGGCCCAGCGCGCGTCATTGGTCTCATGCGAGGGCTGCATGGAGGCGATGACCTGCAATTTACCGAAACGCGAAAAATCTTCGGGAGCTACGACCTGGGCATGTTCGACGCGGTCGCGGCGATCACGGGGAGGATTCACTCGCAACAGGGACTCGAAAGTGTCGAGAGCGAGGCGATTGGCCTTGTCGCCGATGGCATGAAAGGCGAGTTGAAAACCCACGCGGTCGCGTTCGATGGCCATGGACTTCAACTTTTCTGGGTCGATGGTGAGCATGCCGCTGGTAGAAGGGTCGTCAGAGTAAGGGGCGAGAAGCGCGGCGGTGTGCGTGCCCAAGGCACCGTCGAGGAAACCCTTTAGCGCGCCCGTGCGAAGCCAGGGATCGGTTGTGCCGCCCTCGGAACGCATGTTCTGCAAATCGTCCGTAGGAAGAGTGAAGGGCAGCCACTCGGTGATGCGCACGGTCAGTTTCTTCTCCTGCTTGAGATCGAGGTAAACGAGAAAGTCCTCCCATGCCGAAAAATCCTGAACGGAGGTGACGCCGTTCTGAGCCAATTCTTCCAGAACCAATTCAATTCCCTTTCGTCGCTCGGCGTCAGGAGGATCGGGAATTCGTTGCGTGACCATTTCCGTAGCACGTTCCTTGAGCAAACCGTTGGGCTCGCCGTCGGCAAATCGGCCAATCTCTCCGCCTTGAGGATTGGGAGTTTCGCTATTGATCTCAGCGTGCTTGAGGGCCAGCGAGTTAGCCACTGCGATGTGGCCGGAGATGTGATCGAGATAAACGGGATTGTTGGGCGCGGCCTGATCCAGTTCCAGGCGAGTAGGATATTTCTGATCGGGCCAGCGGGATTGGTCCCAACCACTGCCGAGTACCCATTCGCCGGGTTTGTGCTTTTCGGCGGCGGCCTTGACGAGCTTCAGGAGGTCATCGACGGAGGTGGCGTTGTTGAGAGTTAGATTCAGTTTGTTCCGCCCGGCCCCTCCGAGATGCGCGTGAGCATCGTTGAAGCCGGGCATGACGAAGAGACCCTTCAACTGCACGACATCGTTGGACTCGGCACCGCCGCAGTCGAGAAGGATCTGAGAAATTGTGCCGACACAAAGAACCTTTTCATCGCGCACAGCCATGGCATCGGCCCAAGGATGCTTCGGATCGTTGGTGTAGATCTTCCCGTGGAGGTAGTAGGTGGTGTGGTGGATGAGTGGCTGTTGCGTGGATTGAGCAAGGGTCCGTGCGCCGGGGGCCAAGGCGGTCAAAATCAGCGCGATGGGAAGTGCAGTTCGCGCGGGAAATCGCGCCGTTCGTGTCATTGGCCTTTTTCCGTCGCCAGCCCGGAGACACCGAGTAAGGTCAACAGCACGCGCTTCAACCCCAGTTCCCTGTCGGCGGGCTCATACCATTCCTGCAACGAGTGCGCCCCGCCGCCGTTCCCGCCGGCGCCGATAGCAATTGCCTCGATTCCCATGGACAAGGGAATGTTGGCATCCGTGGAGGACCGTTCGTTGCGCGATTTGTTGGCGATGACATCATCCGCGGCGCGCAAGGCATCCAGTAACGCGGAATCTTGAGACAATTCGCCGCCAGGGCGGCTGCCGATCAGATTCAGTTTCCACTCAAGTTTGCCGCGGCTGCGCTCCCGAGAATTATCCATCTCGTCCTTTACGCCCGCGGCGATGCATTCACGCAACGCCGTTTCCATACGCACAATCTCGTCTTCATTCTCGGAACGCAGATCCACTTTCAGCTTGGCTTCGAACGGGATGGAGTTGACGGAAGTGCCGCCTTCAATCTGGCCGAGATTGAAGGTAGTGCGCGGCGCGGTAGGAACTTTCGTATTGATGAACCGAACCGAACCGCGAACCAGCGCGTTGATCGGATTGGGCATGCCGAAATCGGACCAACTGTGGCCGCCGGGACCGGTGATGACCACTTCCACACGGCGAGACGCTAAGGCTTTGGTGGTCACGTGGTCGATGCCGGAACCGTCCAATACAATGACAGCGCGTATCTTCGGGCGATACGCATCAATAAGGGACCGTATGCCACGGAGATTGCCTTCACCTTCCTCGCCGACGTTTGCGGCAAACAAGATAGTACGCTGGGGCTTGATTTTCGCAACGTGGAGGGCGCGCGCCACGGCGAGCATGCCAGCCAGCCCGGTACCGTTGTCGGAAATTCCGGGAGCGAGCAAGCGATCGCCTTGGCGGGTGACATTAATTTCCGTGCCCGCCGGGAAAACGGTGTCGAGGTGTGCTGTCAGGAGTACAACTTCTTTGTCCTGGGCGCCGCGGAGTTCTCCGATCACATTGCCGATTTTGTCTGTGAAGACGGAAAGGCCTTCGGCAGAGAGAATTTCTTTGACGGCTTGCGCGCGCTTTTCTTCCTGAAACGAAGGAGCGGGAATTTCCGTGAGGCGGATCTGCTGCGCCGTCGTCCAGTCCTGATTGCGATCTAACCAGTCGAGGGCTTCCCGTACCTGCGGTTGATCCGCGAGGGAGCCTACGCGGGAGGCCCGCGCTGAAAAAGGCACGACCGAAGAACGAATCGGCATAGCCAAGAGAATAGCGCAAACGGCCACGCGTTTCACTGTCACAAAGGACAGGCGAAACGCGAACGAGCGGGAGAGGAGAGGCGCATCGGCGTTCATTAGAGGCCGAATTGGCATGTCACAACACGAGGGCTGGGCCTTCGGTCGCCCTGGCGAAGAAATCACCCGAGCGGACCAGTCGCGTTGCACAGTGCGCGAACCTCATCATCTGTCAGTACCCGTGAGGATTGCTTGGCCGCATCAAATATGCGATCCACAACCTCATCCGTTTCGGCGATGCCATGGCGGGCAAGCCAATAGATCACGTTGGACTTTCCACTCATCGGGCCAATTTCCACGATCTGTTCGAGTCCCACCAGATGGGCGGGGACTCCGCTGTAAACCGCGTCGGCGAGTTTGCGATCGTGGTTGCGCAGAGCTTTGATAATGGCCGCGGCGTGGACACCGGTGGCAGTACGGAAGGCGTCTCTGCCAAACACCGGATAATTCGGCGGGATGGTGATGTGCGTAGCTTTGGCGATTTTTTCGCAGTAGGCGCGCAGATAGCTAAGATCATTATGCCGCAGTGCCATCAGGCGCAGGTTTATCAGGAGCAATTCGATTGGCGTGTTGCCGACGCGTTCACCAAGCGACAGGGCAACGCCGTGAATCTGGCGCGCACCTGCAGCGATGGCAGCCAGCGAATTGGCAATGGCCAAGCCGCGGTCGCGGTGACCGTGCCAGTCGACACGAATATCTTCCCCGGAAGGCTTGACCACATTGTCGATGACAAATTTTACGAGGTTATAGGCGCCTTCGGGTGTGGCGTGACCGACGGTGTCACACAGGACGATGGCGCGCGCCCCGCTTCGAATTGCGGTGGAGTAGAGCCGCTTAACGGTTTCGGGATCGGTGCGGACCGTATCTTCGGTGACGTACATCGAAGGCAGGCCGTGGGAAACGGCAAACTTGACGGCTTTTTCCGTGGTGCGCACGAGGTGGTCGACACTCCAGTCTTCCACTAGCCGGCGGATGGGGCTGGAGCCGAGAAACGTGGCAGCTTCAATGGGAATTCCAACACGCTGGGAAATTTCGATGATAGGACGGATGTCTGCCTCGACCGTGCGGGCCGCACAGTTCGGTTTAATACGCATGTGATGGCTGGCAATCTCGCGCGCCAAAGCCTCAACGTCTTTGGCCGCTCGGGGACCAGCGCCGGGGAGGCCGATATTCACGGAATCAATGGCCAGCACTTCCATCAGGTGAAGGATTTCGATTTTGTCTTCGATCGTGGGGTCGTGAATCGAAGGGTTTTGCAAACCGTCCCGGAGAGTCTCGTCGTTGACGAGGATTTGCGTGCCCGGGGCGATAGGCACGTGGCCGGCCAGATTCCAGTCGTAAATCAATTCGTTTTCGGACACGGCGGAGCGATCTCCCTGTCCAACTTAGTAACGTACGGTGAAGCTGTTCGGCAGTTGCTGGGGATCTGGGCGATACAGGGTTTTACAAAATTCGCAGCGGTAAACTTCGGCGTCTTTGCCGACGAGCTTGGCGACCTCCGGCGGGTACTCGAACCAGCGCTTCAGGTGGCCGGCACAGAGCTTTCCTTTTGCGTCTTTTTCGTCACAGGCGCGCTGCTTGGGCTTGCGCGTTTTCACCTTCGGAGCAGCGACGTGTTCCTCGGCTGCCGGTGTCGCCGGAGCGGCTTCCGCTGCAGGTGTAGACGTGGTTTCGTCAGCCACGAGTGGCCTCCTTGTCGTTCTCTAGAATCCGCGATCACGAAACATGGTTTTCATGGCACCACGCGCATGACGGAGTCGCGCGACTAAGCCGCCGCTAAACTCGAAGCGTAGAAAGTCGTCCGCGGCCTTTTCCAGCTCGGCACCATAACGATACCACCACGGTTTTGGCATGCGCGGCAAGCGATCCACGTCCATATACTTTAGATGCACCATTTCGAGCAGGCCCGCTTTGCCGTGAGTGCGTCCCCAACCGCTCAACCCCGGGCCGCCGTGAGGGGCTTCGGCAATGGCAAAGCCGCAGATGGCATCGTTTACCAAGACTGTGCCGGCGCGGAGCCGTTGGGCAATTTGTTTGCCGCGGGAGGTGTCCCGTGTCCAGACGCTCGCAGCCAAGGCAAATTCGGTATCGTTGGCCAGGCGGATAGCTTCCTCCGCGTCGCGCACCACTTGCACGGCGAGGATGGGTCCAAAAGTTTCGTCGCGGAATAGTTGCATGGAGGAATTCACGCCAGTGAGAACCGTGGGCTCGAAAAAGTTGGGGCCGAGGTCCGGGCGGGGACGGCCGCCGCACAGCACTCTTGCACCCCGCTGAACAGCATCCTCGATCACTTCGCTCATCCGCTGCACGTGTTGCGGACGAATCAAGGGACCCACGTCAGTCTGTGGATCGCTGCCCGGGCCCAGGCGAAGCGTCTGCGTTTTTTTTACGCAGCCCTGAAGAAACTCCTCGCTGACGGACGATTCCACGAACAAGCGTTCCACGGAGAGGCACACTTGCCCACAGTTTGTGAAGCTGCCCCAAACTGCCGCACTCGTGGTTACGTCCATATCCGCATCGGCAAGGACCACCATGGCGTCTTTACCGCCAAGTTCCAGAACGCTGGGGATTAATTCGCGCGCGCAGGCTTCTGCGACGTGGCGCCCCGTGAAGACACTGCCGGTAAAGAACACCTTGTCTGGATGTGCATCAATCAACGCTTGCCCCACGTCCCCGCCACCCTGGAGGAGCGTCACCAGGCCTTCGGGGAAACCCGCGTCACGAAACAATTTGTCGACCAAGGAACCGCATTCCGGCGTGAAATCGCTGGTTTTACAGAGCACGGCGTTCCCCGCAGCCACGGCGGCAATGATCTGACTGACGGGGATGGCCAAGGGATAATTCCAGGAACTGATAATCGCGAGCACTCCGAGCGGTTCGTAGAGAAGCGTGCCCGACTTCAACTTTGCCGCTGTGCTGTGATGCGGAACGCTTTCCGGCTTGAGCAGGCTGGGACCGTGGTTCGAGAAATAATCGGCGGTATCAAGGGAGACAAAAATGTCAGCGAACTTCGCCTCCACGCGAGGCTTTCCGGATTCGCGGACCACGGCGTCGGTAAGGGTGTCGCGGGCGTCGAGAATCTTCTTTTTGAGGAGGCCGATTCGGGCGCAACGCTCTCGGACGGGCACCTTCGCCCATGCCGCTTGAGCTTCTTTCGCTCTCAACAAAAGCTGTGGCACAAGCAACGGAGGGGTGCGTTCATAGCTGCCGCAGACCTTCCCAGTCGCCGGGTCGATGGAAGGGACGGTTTCCAGGGTGACGGGTGTCGCAACCATAAATGAGAGTCTAGCTCAATCGCGAGGAGAGTTCACGCCAGCAGTGGAGTGGAAGCAGATCATGTGTCGACGCATAGGCTACGGATTGTATTTGTCCAGCCAATTCTTGATTTCGGTGAAGACGTCGCGGCGCTGTTCCGCAAGACGGGGAAAATGGGGCGAGCCGGGATACGTCACCATACGGACGGTCTTGCCGCGCTCGGCGAGCAGAACGAAAAATTCGCGTCCCTGGAAGGCAGGGACACGTTGGTCCGCCTCGCCGTGGAGAATCAGGAGTGGCGTGGTGACCTGGTCAGCGTGCATCACGGCGGAAAATGCCAGGAAAGGCGCGGGATCTTTTTCCTGCAGGCGCATATCGTAGTCCGCTTGACCAATATCACTGGTGGGAATGAAGCTGAGCCAATCGGTGATTCCCGCGCCTTCGATGGCGGCTTTGTAGCGATGGGTCTGCGTCACGGTCCACGACGTCATGAAACCGCCGGCACTCCAACCGAAGATGGCTTGGCGATTAGGGTCCGCCCAGCCTTGAGCAATGGCAAAATCGCTGGCGCTGTCCACATCGCTGTAGGCGCGGTCTCCGAAATGCTGATAAATGGACTGCAGGAATTCGGTGCCGTAGCCCGTCGAACCGCGGTACTGCGGTTGAAGAACAACATACCCGTACCCGGCAATGAGCCTGGAAAAAAGATCGAACTCCAACGCGTCATTTCCTTCCGGACCTCCGTGCGGCAAGACGAGAAATGGATAGTGCTTCCCTGCTTGATAATTGGCGGGGAGGGTGAGAATGCCTTCCAGTTTCGTTCCATCCTTGGCAGTCCAGTTCACGACGCGCACTTCGCCGAGCGCTACTTTCCCCAGCGTGTCATCACCTTCGTGGGTAATTTTCTGAAGTTCCGTTCCGTGTGCGACCGCAACGTTTAGCGAATGCGATGGATCGGCGACGGTGAAAGCCAGAACTTCGGGCGCGGAGGCAAATGGCGACTCCGCGGGCGGCGAGTACACGACGCCACCGGGCCAACGATAAGCAGGCGATAATTTGCCGTCGCGGTAGGAATACACATCGATGACCGTGCCTTTGTGCATCTCCACCCAGACTGTGCCGTGTGGGTCGTTGCTCACATTTGGAATGGTTCCCTCAAGCTTGGGCGTTTGGTCCTGAGGAGTTCCGCCCGCTGCGGGAACGGTCCAAAGATGATCGGGCGTTAAAACATCGGTGGTCGTACTGGCAAAGGCCAAATCCTTGCCACCGTTGGCCCAGGCGATGCCGGAAACAGAGTTGGTGATTTCGGCAACTTTGCGGCCACCACTGGAATTGCAGACCCACAAGAAGGAACGTACGTCGTGATGACCAATTTTTTGAAACTGGGTGACAACGGCCAACTGTGAGCTGTCTGAGGACCAGGCTAACTCCGCTACGTCTTTCAAATCCGGACACCACCAGGCGCCTTCGGAGCCATCTGCCTTTGCCACGTAAACGCTGTTCGAATCGTTTTCGGCTACGTGGCGCACTTCCGCGAGAGGATCGGCAGGACGAGGGTCGCCTGAGAAGGCAAATTTGTTTCCGTCGGGCGAGATCCAGATTCGACGGATGCCGTTGGGCAAGGCGATGATCTGCGTGGGTTTTCCGCCAGCCAGGGGAACCACGCCGAGTTGGCCTTTTTTGTCGACCTCATAAGTTCCATACAAGGAGCCGCCATCCTTTGTGAATCCGGCTGGCTGGAAGGATTCCGGCAAGTCCAACTTGCGGCCGTTTTCGCCTGATGCATCGATGAGATGCCACTCGTGCTTCGCCGGACCTTTATTGCCGTCAAAGCTGATTTCGTACAGGACGGTTTTCCCATCGGGCGACACAGCCAGGGCATTCGCGCGACGTAACGCCGAATAGTCATCCAGGCCGAAGGGGTGCTTGTCTTCAGCGGCGCCTGTTCGTATTGGCAGGCCACTAGCCGTGAGAAGAGTGAGAACAAGGAGTGGAAGCAGGGGACGGAAAGAAGTGTCTCGAATCATAGGGCGCATTGTATCCAACCCGAGCGGAAACTCAAATGGAGTGACGCGAATACCTCCATTACGAGTGGTACTTTCGTACCAAACTCCAACGACACTTTTTCCGCAACTCTTTTGACCAACCGGGGTTTCATCCGGTATTCGGGCTGGTTGCGTCCTCACTAGCCTACGGTGAACAGAACGAACGCGAAGTGGATTACGAACTAAAAACAAAAATAACGTGAGGCTCGCCCCTCATCAGGAGATCACTCATGAAGTCTTACTATTCTCGAATGGTGCTCGGTGCAGCTTCAGCTGCATTGATGTTTTTTTCGATGGGGTGCTCATCCGGTAGTTCCAGTTCCGGCTCCGACCCGACGCTTCCGCCGGTACCGCAAAACGGCACAGTCAGCCTGATTGTCAGCGATGCCCCGACGGAAGACTGGGCTACGATCGGCGTGAAGGTGCTGTCCATTGCGTTGACACCGCAAGGTGGTGGCAGCGACGTGACGGTTTATACGGCGCCCAGTCCTGCGCCGACCATCAACCTGTTACAGCTCGACCAACTGAATGAGATTCTCGGCAATGTGTACGTTCCTGTGGGCACCTACACAGCCGCAACCATTACTGTCAGTGGCAATTCCGGTGATGTGCTGCTCACAGTTTCGGCCGGTCCCGAGACAGGTTTTGCAGCCGCCGCCGGTTCCACTATTCCTTCCAGCCAAATTCAGGTCGTCGGCGCCAAAGGCAACGCGGGAGCTTTGAGCGTGCCTGTGAAACTGACGCTCGACTCACCGCTGGTGGTGACATCGACGCAAAGCAACGCATTGGATTTGGAATTCGATCTTTCGCATCCGGCGTTCATCGTGGCGCATGTGCCTCCGTCAGGCGGCGGCATGACCATGTGGGCGGTAAACTTTAACGGAACACTCCGGCATCGGCCGATCCACGATATCCGCCGGCTGATTCTTCGCCATCACTACGGAACGGTGACGGCGGTTTCAGCTGACAACACGACACTCACTTTCAACAAGGACTATCCGGTCTATCCGCCGACAAATCCGGAAACGGCAGTGACGACGACGCAGCCTCTGTCGGTCCTGGCGGATAACGCCAACGGGACTCTCTACTACGACCTCGACGCAAAAACACATGCAACGATCACCGACTTCAGCACCATCGCCTCGAGCATCGTTGGGAAATACATTCGAGTGGCAGCCCGCTACCAGGTGGACGGGACATTGGTGGCCGTTCGTCTATGGGCCAGCACGTCGTTTAACAGCGTGTGGATCAGCCCCGAAGGCCACGTGCTGCACGTAGATACAAACAGCAACACCATCGTGGTCGACAATGAACTGGGTGTCGGCGTGCCGCTGACAGTGGACGCGAACACCTTGTTCTTCTTCCGTACTCCGGCGGACGCGCAATCGGATGCCACGGCCATCGGGCAGGGCCCGGCGTTCCTGTCGAACCTGGTTCGCGGCTTCAAGGTGCACGCTAGCGTCGTGGATCCTCTGGCCAGCCAGTTTGTGGCTAGCTCAATCGACATCGAAATCGCGCGTTATGATGGCACGATCTCGGGCAGCAGCTTGACGAGCTTCAGCTACACGCACAACTTCCGCAATGCCAACGATGATTACACCGTGCAGTTGCCGTTCATCTCTTCCAGCACGCCGAATGGCAACGATCCGCAATCGGGCAATCCTATCACCGGTTTCAAGTGGTGGAACTTCACGTACCCAACGATTGTCGACAGCGGCACGAATGCCATCGCGGACTTCGACAACGCCACCAATGGCAGCGTGAATTTCGGCGGCTCGGTGGGCTTAATGCAGGCTGCCGGGGAAACATACGCAAAGTGGAACGACCCTAATGCGCAGAATGGCTGGGCCGCGCCCTCGGCGGTACTGCTTCCGACGACCATTCCGTGGGGAGTTGCGGCGACGTCGTACAGCAACGGCAGCTTTACCGTCACCGTAGCCGGTGGAACGCAAGCCGTGCCCGTCAACCTCAACACCACGTCCGGGTCGGCCACGTTGGTCTACCAGGTGGATTGGACGAATGGCGTGCTGAGCGTCAGCCCGGTCGATATTACGACCACGGCTGGGCAGAACACGCTGGCGAGCAACCTGGTGACAGCCACGCCGGTGAAGGTGTACGGAATCCCGCAAGCAAACGGCACGATCAAGTGCTACGTGCTGACGTACTTCACGGGATTTGCCCAGGCCACAACAAACTAAACTTCCCCCCCTGAACAATTGCGCCGCCAGCAAGGGAAACCTTCTGGCGGCGTTTTTGTGTTTGCGGAGGTGGTTTGACTGATTCTAGGAACTGATTCGGAAAGGTTCGTCATGGTCCACGCGCACCATGAAGAGACCCTGTGGCGGCACGGTGGGACCTGATTTGGCGCGGTCTTTCAACTCGTACAGCTTGTCGATGTCAGCAGGAGTCAATTTGCCTCGACCTACGTCCAGCAAAGTGCCGACCATCTTGCGCACCATATAGCGCAAGAACGAGCGACCATGAACAGTGAACCAAAGCTCCTCTCCGTCTTCCGTTCGCTTCAGGTCGGTGGAGAAAATTTCGCGTTCCATATTCCGTTCTTTGTCATCGTCTTCGGAACCGGTGGATGCGGCGAAGGAGGAAAAATCGTGCACGCCTACAAAACGTGCGGCTGCGTTTTTCATGGCCTCTTCGTCCAAGGGAAATGGATAGTGCAGGACATAGCGCCAAAGCATGGGCGGCACTACTTTCCCGCGATAGATGCGATAGCGATACACCTTACCTTTCGCGGACCAGCGCGCACTGAAATCGGGACCCTTTTCTTCGGCAGTGACGATGCGAATCGCCGGCGGCAAAAGTGCATTCAGTGCCCGCTGAAATTCACCAGCGGAAAGCGCAGACTGGGTCCGGAAGCTGCCCACTTGGCCGAGCGCATGCACGCCCGCGTCCGTGCGCCCTGCACCAAGCAACTGGACATTCTCCTGGGTCAGGCGTCGGAGCACGGCGACAATCTCGCCCTGCACTGTGGGTTTGTCCACTTGAAATTGCCAGCCGTGAAAATCCGTACCGTCGTAGGCAATGGTGAGTTTGAAATAGCGCATGCGAGAGAGAAGTCGGGAGCCCGTAGTCTGTAGTCGCTAGTTTACAGCCAACCGCTCGGGGTATGGACAAAGTTTGTGAGTTTGACTATGGACTTGCTGACTACAGACCGTCGACTGTCTTAAGGAGCCGAGCGGACGAAGCGGCTGCCGGGCTTTGTCGCCGAGCTTCCCTGTCGACAAAGCGGGCAATCCTCCGGCTCGTAACTATCAATTTTTAGTTGGATCAAGGCGTTGGATTCCACGGGAAATTCGATCCTGCCGCCGCTGCGGTCGATTAAGGCTCCGGCAGCGACCACACGGCCGCCAGCTTCCTGGACGACGTGAATCGCCTCTTCGGTGGAACCGCCGGTGGTCCAGACGTCTTCGACGACTAAGATGTGCTGGTCGGGCTTCAAGGTGAAGCCGCGACGCAAAGTCATCGTGCCGCTGCCGTCCCGCTCCACAAAAAGCGCCGGCACTCCACCACCGATGGAGTCGTGTGGCGATGGCAAGGCACGGGCAACCTCCTGGCCAATTACGACTCCGCCAAGCGCCGGGGAGACGACGGCATCAATCCGGGCGTCGGAAAAGAGAGCCGCCAGCGCTTGGCCCAACTGTTCGGCAAAGCGGGGGTATTGCAAGACTAAGGCGCACTGGACATAGGTGTCGCTGTGGCGCCCGCTGGACAGTTCGAAATGGCCGTGGCGGATGGCCCCGGCCGTCTCAAACAATTGGAGGAGTTCTTCGCGCGTAAGCATACCTTTGTTAAAAGCCAGAGCTAACCACTTTGCGCACCTAAACGTCGAAACGTCAGGAGATTAGCCGCCAGTTCTCGCGTTGTCAAGGTTGGGTACCCCTGCTAGACTGGCTTTTCTTGGTCAATGGGATTCTTTGCTCGTTTCCGCGACCCCTTTCCTCCTGTGATTTGAAACAATTTCGTCGCGGGGAACGTTTACACTAGAAGAAGAACAGAATTACAGTAATCGCTGTATACGCTCCAAGTTATCCAAGTAAATGTGAGGGATATCCATGAAGAAGCCGTTCTTTAGACCCCTGCTTGCCGCGGTTCTGGTCGGGGTGATGGCGGGCACACCGGTGGCTCCGATTCTTGCGCAAGAGCCATCTTCTCCCGCGCAGGGGCATGCCGCAGCGCAGGGCGGAGTTCCGATTTCGCTGGGCGTTTCCAAATTTGACTATTCGCGGCCACCGCGAGCATTCCCCACAATTATTGATCCCTATCGCATGCAATACGTGGATCCCGCCGTGCTCACTAATTCGCCGCGCCTGGACCAGTTGATTCGCGACGGCAAGCTTCCTCTGAGCTTGCAGGACGCAATTGCCTTGGCGCTAGAAAACAACATGGACATCGTGGTGCAGCGTTACAGTCCATGGATTGCCGACGTAAGCTTATTGAAAGCGCGAGCGGGCGGGTATGGGTACGGAACGCCAGGGAGTATCGCGGTTGGATCGACGGCCAATCTTCCCGAGTTGTATTACGATCCCTACGTAACTCAGGTGATCGGTTTCAGCGATGCGACCACGCCGATTGCCAATCCGTACACTTCCGGTACCGCGGGCTCAGGCGTCTCCCGCGGCGCCAACACGGCGCAACCCCTGTTCTCGCACAGCGCCTATTACAACACGACGTATCAGGAAAGCTTCCCGACCGGCACCTCCCTGAGCGCGGGCTGGAACAATACTCGAGCCTCTTCCACAGCTTCAAACTTTTTCAATCCCTATGTGCAATCCGCCCTGTCGATCGGGATTCAGCAGCAACTCCTGGCGGGCAGAGGCCGCTTCATCAACCGCCGCAACATCATCATCACGGAGAACAATCGCAAGATCGCGGATCTTGCCTTTGCGCAACAGGCAATCACCACGGTGACCAACACGATCACCGCGTATTGGGAATTAGTCTATGCACGAGAGAACGTTAACGTCCAAAAGCAGGCCGTGACCGTTTCGGAAAAGCTGTTCAACGACAACAAGAAGCAGTTGGAGATAGGAACCATGGCTCCGCTGGACGTGACGCGTGCCGAATCTGAACTTGCAACCGACCATCAGAATTTGATCGTTGCTCAGACTATTCAGCTCCAGGATGAATTGGTGCTGAAGAACGACATTACAAAAGATCCAATGGCTTCCAATCTTCTCGACGTGGAAATTATCCCCACGGATAAACCGGAATCCCCTGCAGCGGTGGAGACGGCTTCGTTCCAGGACGCCATCAAAGAAGCGTTTCAGAAACGGCCGGATCTGCAAGAACAGTATTACAACCTGAAGAACGCCCAGGTCGATGTAAAGGCCACCCAGAATGCTCTCTTGCCCACGGCTACTTTGGGAGTCAATTACACATCAAGCGGATTGGCTGGCAATTCGTCTATAACGGGTACACCCACCACTATCGCTGGGGTGCCCATTGTGGACGCCAACGGAGTACCGATCGCGGGTTTCTTCGTTCCCTCAGCGAGCGTGCCGGTTACAGGTCTCAACAAGGCCGGTTTTGGGACAGCGCAATCCCAGATTTTCCACAACAATTTCCCGGTCTACTCTGGGCAGCTAACTTTCAGCCTTCCGCTGCGAAACCGTGCCAACCAGGCCGACAATATTCACGCACAATTAGTGGAACGCCAATTTGAAGCCGAGGTCCAGCAGACGAAGAACAATGCGTTGTTGGATGTGCGGAATACGACCATCGCCGTAGAACAAGGCCGCGCCCAGGTACAAGCGGCGAGCAAGGCGCGGGAACTGCAACAGCAGACGTTCGATGCCGAACAGAAGAAGTACCAACTGGGTGCTTCGACCGTCTACAACGTCATTCTCACTCAGCGCGACCTGATTACCGCACAAGGCACAGAACTGCGCGCGCTGGCAAACCTAGCAGAAGCGAAAGCGAACTACGAGCGGGCACTGGGTCGCACACTGGACGTGAATAACGTCACGATTGCAGGGATCAAGAATGGCACCATTGAGAAAGACACTCTGATTCCTGGCACGGTGAATGGGCAGGTTGTGGGCACCGAATCGCTTTTCAAGGCGCTGGAAAAAGGTAACGTTCCTGGCCAGCGTTAATTTGCCAACGGCAATCCAGGCATATCCCATAGAGTGCGACGTGCCGACGCGGTTCCATGCTTGTCGATCCTTGCGGGCCGAACTCGGTGACGCTGGCAGTTAGATAGCTGATACGCTGCGCATTGCCATTGGCTTGCCCCCCGCAGACCTTTCGCATAGCATTAGTTTTTGTGGCTGCATCCATATCGGATTGCTTATTCCTCCGTGCTCGTTGCCATGCCGCGATCTCACGCTCCGGGAGCGCTACTCAATGAGTGAACCGTCGGACCTGAAGAGCAAAACCCCTGCCAAGCCCTCCCGCAAGCTCTCAACAGCCGAACAGGCATGGGAGAAAAACAGGCTTGCACCCACGCTGGAGAAAACCCCGGAACGCCAGAAAGAATTCACGACCACTTCCAGCTATCCGATCCGCAGGCTTTACACCGAGGCTGATCTTGCCGACTGGGATGCTGCCCGCGATCTGAGTTATCCGGGCGAGCCGCCATACACGCGCGGAATTCATCCCACGATGTACCGCACGCGGCTGTGGACCATGCGGCAGTTCGCGGGGTTTGGGACGGCGGAGGACACCAATCAGCGGTTCCGGTACTTGCTGGCGCACGGCCAGACGGGTCTTTCGACGGCATTCGACCTTCCCACGCTGATGGGCTACGACTCCGATCATCCGTTGTCTGAAGGTGAAGTCGGCAAATGTGGCGTGGCGATCAGTTCCCTGGCGGATATGGAAGTGCTGTTCGATCAGATACCGCTCGCAGAAGTCACCACCTCGATGACCATCAATTCTCCGGCGGCGGTGATTTGGGCCATGTACCTTGCGGTAGCTGAACAGCAAGGGGCGGACTGGAAGAAGATCTCCGGCACGCTGCAGAACGACATTCTGAAGGAATACATCGCGCAGAAGGAATACATCTACCCGCCTGAGCCTTCCATGCGGCTGGTGATCGACACGTTCGAATTCGGGATGAAACACACGCCGAAATTCAATGTGATTTCCATCAGCGGCTACCACATCCGCGAGGCGGGTTCGACCGCGATACAGGAGCTGGCGTTCACCTTGCGGGATGGCATGGAATACGTGGAATGGGCTATGCGCCGGGGTTTGCCTGTCGATGAATTCGTGCCGCAGCTTTCGTTTTTCTTCAATGCGCATAACGATTTCTTTGAGGAAATTGCGAAGTACCGCGCGGCGCGGCGCATCTGGTACAAAGCGATGACGGAGCGTTACAAATCGACGAATCCGCGTTCCTGGGCGCTGCGTTTTCATACGCAGACGGCCGGGTGTTCCCTGACCGCGCAGCAGCCCATGAACAATGTGGTGCGCACCGCGATTCAGGCGCTCGCGGGGGTGATGGGCGGCACGCAGTCGCTGCATACCAATTCGCTCGACGAGGCTTGGGCGCTGCCCACGGAATTTGCGGCCACGGTCGCGCTGCGCACGCAGCAGATTATTGCGCATGAGACCGGGGTGACGAATACCGTGGACCCTCTGGGCGGCTCGTATTTTGTCGAGGCGCTCACCAATGAGGTGGAACAGGGTGCGTGGGAGTATGTCCAGCGCATTGACGCCATGGGTGGCATGGTGGCCGCGATCGAAAAGAGTTATCCGCAGCGGGAAATTGCGGAGGCAAGCTATCGCTACCAGATGGCCGTGGACAAGAAGGAAAAGATCATCGTCGGCGTCAATGAGTATGTGACGCAGGAAAAGCCGATCGAACTTCTGCAAATCGATGAGACGGTGGCGCGACGCCAGGCCGCGCGGCTCTCTAAGTTGCGTGCGGAGCGATCTTCCGCAGAGGTGGAGCGACGTCTCCAGGCGCTGCGCAAGGCCGCAGACGGCAGCGAGAATCTGATGCCGTTCATTTACGACGCGGTAAAAGCCTACGCTACCTTGGGCGAAATCTGCGAAGCGATGCGCACGGTCTTCGGGACGTACGAGGAAGTTGCCATCACCTAATCTTTCGTTCTTCTGCAGCGTGGTTTTCTCCGTTACCTCTGCGGCCCCTCTGATACCTCTGTGGTAATATTCACTGTGTGGGATATAGGCCATGATTGACGTCGAGATAACCTAGCGAATCATTGGAGCTGCCATTGAGGTCCACCGGTAACTTGGACCTGGCTTATTGGAGTCAGCATACGAAGAATGCTTGTGCAGAGAGTTCGCTTTACGGGGAATCGCTTACGAGCGTCAAAAGGCTGTCCCTGTGATCTACAAAGACATAAAGCTCGAATGCGGCTCCGGGATTGATCTATTGGTGGAAAAGCAGGTAGTGGTCGAACTGAAGTCCATTGAGCAGATCGCCGCTATACACGAAGCAGTGGTTCTCACTTACCTTAAGTTGTCCCACAACGTGACCGGCCTTCTCATTAATTTTCACGTTCCCGTTCTCAAGGATGGGATTCGGAGATATATTTAGAAGGAAAAGAAAGAGTCCACCACAGAGCCCGCAGAGGTCCACAGAGAAAACGGAGAAGTCGCGCAAACGACCCATGGTTGAAAAGAAGATCAGGGTGCTGATTGCCAAGCCTGGGCTGGATGGCCACGACCGGGGCGCGAAGATTATTGCTCGCGCGCTTCGCGATGCGGGGATGGAGGTGATCTACACGGGCTTGCGGCAAACACCGGAGATGATTGCTTCCGCCGCCGTGCAGGAAGATGTCGACGTCATCGGCCTCTCGATTCTCTCCGGCGCGCACAATACCATCTGCCCACAGCTTATGAAATTGCTTCAGGAAAAAGGCATGAACGACGTGACCGTGCTCGTTGGCGGCATCATTCCGGAGGCGGACATTCCGGCACTAAAGCAGGCGGGCATTGCTGAGATCTTCCTGCCCGGCACTTCCACGCAGGACATCATCGAGTTCATTCACAAGCGACTCGCTCCGGCACACTGAACTAAGGCGCAATCCACGGGCGCTCGAACTTCACGCGTGTGTAGAGGGTCTGAAAGCCAAGGCGCGTGATGTTGCGTTGCGAATGGCTTCCCGGCTGAGCCAGGCTCATGACCAGTTCGCAGCCCGCTTCCGCAGCTCTGCGCAGCCGCCAATGCAATAGCGCTGTTTGCACGCCGCGCTTGCGGTAGTCCGGCAGGGTGCTGGCTCCAAACAAGCCGGCAATTCTTCCGCGTACCGCCAGCGTGGCACCACCCACAACACGGCCACCGATTCGCGCCAAGTAACACTCCGTGTTCTTGCCCATCGCGAACATTTTCATCACGCTCAGAATTTCCTGGGTAACGGGATAGTTTTCCGCAAAGCCTTGCGCGACAGTCATGACCCATAGGTCAAGTTCCTCTGGCCGTGCAAGGCGAATCTCAATGCCAATCGGTGTAGGGGAACCAGCGCCATCCCCCACCGGCCGGACCATAACGTTTGAAAACTCGCTGACATAGTAGTGGCGCTTTTTGTACTGTTCGAAAAGCGTTGCGTCCGCGAGCGGACAAGTCTCCACGCGGACCGGTTCATTGCGGCTGAAGTAAAACGCCTCCAGTTGGTCAAATTCTTCCGCGCTTACCGGGCCTTGCAAGCCCAGCCCAACAGCCTGCGTTACCGGATTGCCGGGTCCACAGTACACGGCGTAGCCCCCGGCAATGCGTTCGACCGCTCCGACCGACTCTGCTTGCGTGGACACCATCATGTCCGCGCAACCGACAGCGGCTGCAGCTTCGGCCATTTCGATTTCCCGAGCGAGTTCCAGATCCAGAATCATGTTTTCCATTCGGCGAGTCTATCGCAGTCCTTGCAATTCCGGGCACAAGCGGTTTTGCTTCTTCCCCGGCTTGCTACGTATACTTCCTTGTCATCATCTCGTGCCCCGAGGTATTCGCGTGTCGACTCTGAAATCCTCCGTCAACCCCAAGTCTCCACAATTCGAGAAGAGTGCTCACCAGATGGTGGAACTCCTGACAAGTTTGAAGAATGAAGAAGAAAAGATCCGCGAAGGGGGCGGCGCGAAGGCCATTGAATCACAACACAAGAAAAACCGGCTGACGGCCCGGGAGCGCATTACAGGCTTAATCGATCCGGGAACGCACTTTTTCGAGTTGGGCATTTACGCCGCTTATGAAATGTACGAAGAGTGGGGTGGCGCGCCTGCTGCCGGCACGATTACGGGCCTGGGCCGGGTCGCGGGACGGCTTTTCATGATTATTGCCAATGATGCCACGGTGAAGGCTGGGGCCTTTTTTCCCATGACGGCAAAGAAGGTTATCCGTGCGCAAAACATTGCCATCGACAACCGTATTCCCACAATTTATCTGGTCGATTCGGCGGGCGTATTTCTGCCATTGCAGGAGGATGTTTTCCCGGACACCGACGATTTTGGCCGCGTGTTTCGAAACAATGCGGTGATGAGCGCGATGGGCATCCCGCAGATTACGGCCATTATGGGAATGTGCGTTGCCGGAGGCGCGTACCTGCCGGTGATGTGCGATCACATTTTGATGACCGAGGGGTCGGGGCTGTTCCTGGCCGGGCCGGCACTGGTACAAGCGGCAATTGGCCAGAAAACCTCGGCGGAAGAACTGGGCGGCGCCAAGATGCACGCGCAGATCAGCGGTACCGTGGATTTTCGTGAGCCGGATGATGAATCGTGCCTGAAGCGTATAAGGGCTATCGTCGACAAAATGGGCGCGCCGAACCCGTCGATCTTCAGCCACGCGCGTTTGGCCGAGCCGCTTTATCCCGCCAGCGAACTGTATGGCATTTTTTCCGGCGATCCCGGCAAGCAGTACGACATGCGTGAGATCATTGCGCGCATTGTCGATGGCAGCGCGTTCGAGGAATATCGCGTCGAATATGGTGAGACCCTCCTTTGCGGCTATGCACGCATCGGCGGCTGGGCGGTGGGCATCGTCGCCAATCAGAAGAAGCACGTGCAGACCCATGCGCCGCACTCCGATCAAAAACGTGTTGAGTTTGGCGGAGTCATCTACACGGAGTCGGCGGAAAAAGCCGCGCGGTTTATTCTGGACTGCAACCAGAACCGCATCCCGCTAATTTTCCTGCATGACGTCAACGGCTTCATGGTGGGCAAGGATGCGGAGTGGAGCGGCATCATCCGAGCGGGCGCGAAAATGGTGAATGCCGTTGCGAACAGTGTGGTCCCCAAGATTTCCGTGATCCTTGGTGGAAGTTTTGGCGCGGGCAATTATGCCATGTGCGGCAAAGCTTACGACCCGCGCTTTATGTTCGCGTGGCCCACAGCCAAGTTTGCGGTGATGAGCGGCGACGCGGCCGCGAATACGCTGGCGGAAATCAAAATCAAACAGCTCGAACGCGAAGGCAAAAAGGTCGACGAGAAAGCAAAAAAGGAATTACTGGATTCGATCAAAGCCACCTACGAGCAACAAACCGATCCACGGTACGCCGCCGCGCGGCTCTGGCTCGATGCCATAATCGATCCGGCGCAAACTAGGGACGCTTTGATCTGGGCGCTACAAGCCGCTGCGTTGAATACGGAACTTCGCGAATTCAAGACCGGCGTGTTGCAAACCTAGTGGTTGGAGCGTCATGGAACCTCTCAAACTCATTGAATGCCCGCGCGACGCCTGGCAGGGACTGCCCGAACTGATTCCCACGGAATCCAAGGTCGCGTTTCTGCGGGAACTAATCGCCGCCGGTTTTCAGCATATCGATGCTGTCAGTTTTGTTTCGCCGAAGCACGTGAAGCAAATGGCTGACAGCGAAGAGGTCATGAAGCTATTGTTCGCTTCCCTTCCCGATGGCAGCACACTTCCGGAAATCATCGGTATCGTCGTGAATGAGAAAGGTCTGGAACGCGCGCTTGCGACCCCTGGCGTTTCCACGATCGGCTATCCGTACTCCATCTCCGCATATTTCCGCCGCTCGAACGCCAACATGAGTCGCGGCGAATCCCGCGCGCTGGTCGAAACCTTGAAACGAGAAACCAGGGCCGCCAATCGGGGACTTGTGATTTATATCTCCATGGCCTTTGGCAACCCCTACGATGAGCCGTGGGGTCCCGAAATTGTCCAAGATGCTCTCGAATGGCTAAAAGACATTCATGTCACTGCCGTTTCGCTCGCGGATACCGTCGGAACCGCCACTCCCGACTTGGTTCACGACCTTTACTCCAAGGTTAAAGACCATGTCGCAGGCATCGAACTTGGCGTGCATCTCCATTCACGAACCGAAAACGCCGAGGAGAAAATCCTGGCTGCATATGCGGCCGGTTGCCGACGCTTCGATTCGGCGCTCACCGGACTGGGCGGCTGCCCTTTTGCCGGAGACGATTTGGTGGGCAATATTCCGACGGAGAGCGTGCTTGCTGCGCTTGTTAGGGTAGGCGTACAACCCGGGTTCGATGGCGCTAAACTAGCCAAGGTGATCGAAATGACCAACGAGATTCGTGCAAAGTACGCGCACGATTCTGTTGCCGGTTAAGGGGGCCCCTCCATGAACTTTGAGACGCTACAGTTTGAAACCACCGGTCATCTTTCTACCATCACTCTAAACCGGCCGGACAAACGCAATGCCATCTCCATCCAAATGATTGCCGAGCTGCAAGCAGCCCTCGACGAAATTGAAAAAACGCATACCCGCGTGGTGATTCTGACCGGGAATGGCAAAGCGTTTTGTGCAGGGATCGACCTGGATTACTTACAAGCCATTGGACGCCAGAGCGCCTCCGAGAATCAGGACGATTCCAAGCGAATTGCTAAAATGTTCCGGAAAATCTGGAGCTATTCCCGGCCCCTGATCGCCGCCGTAAACGGCCATGCATTGGCTGGCGGTTGCGGGATTGCCACGCTCTGCGACTTTACGTTGGCGGTCCCCGAAGCGAAATTCGGGTATACGGAAGTGAAGATCGGTTTTCTGCCGGCGATTGTTTCCGTGTTTCTAACGCGACAAGTGGGCGAGAAGCGCGCTCGCGATCTGCTTCTGACAGGCCGGCTAGTGGAAGCGGCGGAAGCTAAGGAACTTGGTTTGGTCAATGAGATCGTGGCCGCCGATAAATTAATGGCTCGCGCGCACGAACTCGCTGAAACTATTCTTGCCGCCAGCCCGAGCAGTATCACCCGCGCCAAGCATCTGCTGGTGTCCGCAGCCGCGGCCAGCGTCGATCATGATCTCGAGCGCGCAGTGCTGGAAAGTGCTCGTGTGCGCTGTACGCCGGACTTCAAGGAAGGCCTCGCGGCGTTCTTGGAAAAGCGCAAACCCATCTGGCAGGGTGAAACGAGCAAACACTAACCTACAAGCGAATGGTGATGGGACCTAGTTCACTTCCGACGGATCTCCCTCCGCCTGACCTCCGGATCTTAGGGGTCGTGCCTACCCAACAAATGCGTGGTGACGAAGAAGAGGACAGCGCACTTCTCGCCGAAATGCTTGAACGTGCCAGGAGGTACATTTCCTCTTTTGATTGGTGCAATGGTGTGAGGAGAAGTTACTTCGGCAACGGAGTCGGTGGCATTGTCGCCGTTTTCCTCGTCCAGATTATTCCGGCAAAGAAGGACGTCGACGAATGGTTATGGATTGTCGAAGGTGATATTCCATCCGCATATTTTGTCACCGACGATCTAAAGAACCCCCACGATGTGTTAAAGACTTACATCGGTTACAGGGAAAAGTGGGTGCGATATGCGAGCAAAAACAGAACACCACCCAAAACACTAATGCCGGTGGACGATGTTCCACCCACAAAAGAATCCGCAGCCGCACTTGCATCCCGCCTAGAGATCCTGAAGAGGGATATCCTTCCATGGTTTAGGAAGAAATAGCACGCTGAGCCTTCTGCCGGCCCATTTCTTCCCCACTGGATATTCCGGCATACTATTGCTTGCACTCTGGAGCGATTCACTTGTTGGCGTTCCACTGAACCGAACATGATTGAACATCACGATGTGACTGTGCGTGTGCGTTATGCCGAGACGGACCAAATGGGCGTGGTGTACCACTCAAACTTTTTGATCTGGTTTGAGGTGGGACGGGTCGAGATCATGCGCTCCCTCGGCTTCGACTATAAGCGCATGGAAGCCGAGGACGACATTTACCTGGTCGTCGCGGATGTTCACTGCCGGTATCATCACCCGGCGCGTTATGATGAGCTCATTACGGTCCGCACACGCATCCTCGAAGCGAAAAACCGCATGCTCAAATTCGGTTACGAAGTTTTTCGGCAGGGCGATGAGAAACTTTTAGCGACCGGCGATACCACGCACATTTCCTGCCACCGCAATGGCCGGGTCACGCATTTTCCGGAAAAATACAAAAGTGCTTTTCTCGCTATTGCAGCGGCACTTCCGGAACGGAGCATGGAATGAGCATCGCGCTCACCGGCAATGATCTGACGTTTGCCCAACTCTATGCTGTCGCACTCGAACACAAAGCCGTTTCGCTGTCGTCCGAGGCCATTGGGCGCATGCAGGCTTCGCGGGCGGTAGTCGATAAGTTGGTGGCGGAAGGACAGACGGCTTACGGAATTAACACCGGCTTCGGAAAACTTGCGAGCGTCCGCATCTCGTCGGAACAGGTGCGCCAACTCCAGGTCAATTTGGTGCGATCTCATGCCTGTGGCGTGGGCACACCACTTTCGGAAGCGGAAACCCGCGCGATGATCCTTTTGCGCGCCAACGCGCTGGCGAAGGGCTTGAGCGGGGTGCGCCCTGTGGTCGTGGAAACTCTTTGCGCCATGCTGAATAACGGCGTGCACCCGGTGATCCCTTCGCAAGGTTCGGTGGGTGCTTCGGGTGACCTGGCGCCGCTGGCGCATCTGGCGCAAGTGGTGATCGGGGAAGGCGAGGCCCTGTACAAGAACGAGAAGATCAGCGGCGCCGAGGCACTGGAACGCGCGCTCATCGCTCCGGTGGCACTGGAAGCCAAAGAAGGGCTTTCACTGCTGAACGGCACGCAGGGAATGCTGGCACTTCTTAGTCTGGCAATTCGCGAAGCGGATATGCTGGCCGATACCGCCGACGTTGCGGCTTCGTTGTCTCTCGATGCCCTTCGCGGCAGTCCGGGTGCCTTCGATGCGCGCATTATGCACGCGCGGGCTTATTCCGGCGCCGCCACCACCGCGCGCAATCTTGCTCACCTGAACGACGGCAGCCAAATTCGCGAATCGCACCGCTCGCCGGATGCCGACAAGCGCGTGCAAGACGCTTATAGCCTGCGGTGCACACCGCAGGTCCACGGCGCTGTTCGCGATTCCCTATTGCAGGCGCGAGAGATGGCACTCGTGGAGCTGAACAGCGCGACCGACAATCCGCTCGTGTTTGTGAAGGAAAATGGCGGGGGCGATATCATCAGCGGTGGGAATTTTCACGGGCAGCCGCTCGCGATGGCCGCGGATCAGGTGGCCATTGCGATTGCCACACTCAGCGGCATCGCTGAACGCCGTATCGAGCAGATGACCAATCCCCTGACGAGTATGCTGCCGGCGTTCCTCACGCCGGACCCGGGGCTGAATTCCGGCTTCATGATCGCCCAGGTTACGGCGGCGGCGCTGACGAGCGAAAACCGCGCGCTTGCCACGCCCCATTCTGTGGACTCGATTTCCACTTCAGGCAATCAGGAAGATTACGTGTCGATGGGCATGAGCGGGGCGCGGCGTCTGAAACGCATGCTAGTTAATGTTCGCCATATCCTGGCGATCGAGTTGCTCTGCGCGTGTCAGGGCATCGATCTGCTGGCGCCGCTGCAAACGGGGAAGCTGGCGAAGACAGCGCAAGACATCGTTCGGGCTGTTTCGCCCAAGGTGGCCGCTGACCGGCCCCTGGCGCCCGATATTAACGCTGTGGCCAGCGTGATCGCCAGCGGATCGGTCGCCAAGATATTGCATTAATCGGAGCGACGTGCAAAAAGTACTAACGGTTTGCAGGTGCAATGTTGGTCTGGGAGAAATCATTCCCTTTGAACAACAAGGGCTCTTCCGTCAGTTTTGCCAGTGCGTACGAAAAGCAATCTCCCAGATTCAATCCAGCCGGATGTCTTCCTTTTCCAAAATCTGAATATGCCTGCCTCGCGGCCAGAGCCTGTTCGGGGCTTACGGGTTCAATGATTATGCCGGCTGTGCGCAGAAATGCATCAAGCTGTCGCACCCCTCCGTCTCCGCCGTTCGACTCGGCGATAATCGAGGCCTCGACGAACGAAACAGCAGACATAACGCAGGCGTCACTCCTCATGATTCGGTCCGTGAAATCTCCTGCTTCCCGTTCGTCCAGCAAGATGGCTAGCAACGCAGAAGTATCCAGAATCATTTGGGCAATCCCTTTTCGTCGTACAGAAAAGTCCCGTGGTCTTCGACCGGCCCCTTGAGGTGGCTCCGGAAACGTTTCGCAATCGCCCGCAACTCCTCGGCGGTGGCTTTCGCCCGCTTTGCTCGGCGAATCCGAGAGAGCTTCTCCTTCAAAGCGCTGGTGACGACTTGGGTCATGCTTTCGCCGGTTTCTTCCGCCAGGCGACGGGCAAGTTTGTGGGCTTCTGGATCCTTGATGTTGAGGCTCATGGTTCCTCGGTAGACTTTATTCTACCATGGTAGATTCTACCAACTTTGTGGTGTAACGCAACAGGTTTACCCCAGCGCCTCCAAGAAGTACATGAACATTTGGTATCCGGCGATGTAGCTGAAGGGCGGCAGTTCCAGCGAGTAGTGTCCCACGGGCAGCTCCATTGTGCGCGGGTCTGCCCCATGCTGACGCAAAGCTTTCAGCATCCGTTCTGTCAGTTCCGGCAAAAACGTTGGGTCGTATTTCCCGTAGACCATAAAGGTGCTTCGCTTGGCGCCCATGCCTCGCTCAACGTAGGGCATGGGGCTGATCGGAGCCCAGTATCTGCGCAGTTCTTCCACGCTGACCTCGTGTCGCAATGCCTCCCACACGTGATTGGTGGTCATGCCCTGACTGACAACATCGGCGAAATAGGTCGACACGTGAAAAAATCCGCCAGCCTTCACGCGTTTGTCATGCACCAGAGTGATATACCCCACCGAAGAACCGATGCTCGTACCCAGAATGCCGAGGCGATCGTAACCTTGGCGTTCGAGCCATGTGAGACAAGCGCGCGCATCCTGTACGGCCTGTCGATTCGCCACCAAGGTTAAGCCGATATTCGGGCCCACCAATTGGTCCGCGCGTTCGTGTCCCTTGGCCATTCGCCGGTCGTGATAGGGCAGACTCATTTTCATGGCGGTAATTCCCACGCGCTGGAGCCAATGACACAGCGGGATCTGTCCCTGCCACTTCGCATTCCAGTTGGGCAAGATCAGGACGGCGGGACCCGCCTTTCGGGCGGGAAATAATTGGGCGTGGACCGTATTGTTCTCGAGGCAAGGCGATTCCGAGGGACTGGTGAACGTCAGCACATTCGCTTCATCCAATTGATAGTCATGAACATCCGCGGGAGCGAACCAGTCTTCACTGCGTGCGATGGCTTCGCTGGCATATTCGCCAAGATACCGGCGGGGGTCATCCTGTCCCGGCCTTCCTCCGATGTGCTCCAAACCCCATTCGAAGGAGCGGACCATGCGATTGTCGTCGGTGGTCCAGCGCCGGTGTTCGTACCGGCGTATCCAATGCTCGTACGCGCTCATGGTCATAAGTTACGAGTGTAGCTTACGTGACCGCCGGCGGTTGGGGCGTTGGCGGCGCTTCGTGCATGACTTCTAACGTTTGACGGGATGCTGCCCGGCGCCTCGCCTTCCCGTTAGCCATCCGACACGCCACGCTGCTCATCGCATTGAGCCGTTCGCACGCCTGTGGCACAGTCAAATCTGTGATCCCGTTCTTCTTTTTCCTTTTTGGCATCGTGATTGGGAGTTTCCTGAATGTGTGCATTTCGCGCATTCCGGAGGGCCTCTCTGTTGTTTCGCCCGCGTCGCGCTGCCCGCGTTGTGAAAAGCCGATCCGCCCATACGACAACATTCCGATTCTGAGCTGGCTAGTGCTTAGGGGAAAATGCCGCAATTGCCATCTGCCAATATCGCCGATGTATCCGCTGGTCGAACTGGTGACGGGGTTGCTGTTTGTGCTGACGTATTACACGTTTGGGATAACACTGCCGACTTTCAAGTTTTTGATATTTGGTTGCCTGCTGCTCATCTTGATCGTGACAGATATTGTTGCGCGAATCCTCCCCGATGCGGTGAATTGGTTTGGTTTCGGCATCGGCCTGGCATTCGCGACAAGGATAATCCCTTGCAGTTTTCTCGGTTTGTATTATCGCGATGTCTGGATTCAGATTCCCAATCTCCCGCCGATTCTGGCGGGCCTTCCGGACGCGGTGCTTGGTGCGGCGTTTGGAAGTTTGATGCTCTGGGGCGCTGCGATGGCGTACAAACTCGTCCGACACCGGGAAGGCATGGGAATGGGCGACGTCAAAATGATGGCTATGGTGGGGGCGTTCTTGGGAGTGCGCGGAGCATTCCTCACTATTCTCTTTGGCACCTGCCTCGGCAGTGTCTGCGGCATCCTGTGGATCGTAGTGCTCTACTTGAGCGGCTGGAAACGACAGCTGGCGAATCGTGGGGCACGCCGCCGACTCGGAAACGAGAATGCACTGCGCTGGGCCATCGCTTCACAGTACCAACTTCCACTCGGTTCCTTCCTTGGCGCGGGTGCGTTTCTGGTGGTTTATTGGCTTCCGTGGGCACTGACAAAGTTAGCCGTTTAGAGCCGGAACTGAGTTAATCGTTACGCGAAGAGTGCCGCAGGAATGCGTCGAAAGCGGTAGAATGGGATAGTCGAGATGATTGCTGTTCGGAGAGGTTCCGGCCCGCTCCCGTGGAGGTTTGTGGACATGCGCCTATCAATTGTTTTCCGGCTCGCCGCGCTCGCCGCCATTCTGGCGCTAACTGCATTCTCGCTGCCGGCTCAAGACCAGGGCTCCGACGATGTGGCTGCGGCAGCACGCAAAGCTCGGGAACAGCAGAAGAATGCGCCGGCTCCGAAAAAAGTGATTACTAACGACGACATGCCTTCCCCGAAAACCAGCACCCCCGCTTCGGACGCTTCTGCCCCGAAAGGGGAGGACCAGCAGAATCCTGCTCAAGCAGCAACAGCATCAACAGATGATAAGGCAGCGGAAAACGACCCGAAGTCAGAAGCGTACTGGCGCAAACGCTTCCAGAAGATGCATGACAAGCTGGACGAGTCCGAAAAGGAACTTGATGTACTGCAGCGCGAACTGGAAAAGGCGCAAGTCCAGTATTACCCCGATCCGCAGAAAGCGTTGATGCAGCAAAATAGCCGTTCGGACATTAACGACAAGACCGCCAAGGTCGATGCCAAGAAAAAAGAAATCGACGATCTAAAGCAGCAACTCAGCGACATGGAAGATGATCTGCGCAAGGCCGGGGGCGACCCGGGCTGGGCGCGCTGAGCCACTTCCAGCAGCCAGTTTTTATCTTGTATTCCAGCTGGATTCCCACGTATCCTCAGCGCGGCAGATTTCGCTGCAGGTAATCCGTCCGCGAAATTGCGAAGTAGCGCCTTCCTTGGTCCAGGTTAATGAGCCCATTACACGATGAATCGCCTGCCTTTCGCCAGGCGCTCCTGCGAAGCGAGCGTCTGCGAATCTTCATTCTGTTCTTCGCCATTGGAGTGGCGATTCTGTTTCGTTTAATTCGCACGGTGATTGCGTGGACTCCGGAAAATGGCAGAGACTTGTTATGGCTGATACTTTCCGCAACGGTTCTTGTGCTCATCGAGCTGTTGGTTCTGCGCGCAATCGGGCCGGCGATAAAATCGGCGGGAAGTTTGTCCCGGCCCTATTGGCTGTTCAACATCCTTCTGGAGACATGCTTCCCCGCCGTGTTGATTGCCTTTATATCCAGCGCAAGCATCGCTCCCGAGTTTCGTCCTCTCGTAAACCCCGGCTTCCTGCTCTACTTCGTGCTCATCACCCTCTCGACTCTGCGTTTGAATCCAGCAGTTAGCGTTCTTTGTGGGGTTTGCTCGGTCGGAACGTATCTCCTCGCGGCCTATTACCATGGCTGGAGTCCTCGCTGGATTCTGATTGACGCGTCGCTGTTCGCTCCACAGAAGATTGTGGGCACCTATGCCGTTTCTCTTCTGATCGCCGGTTCGACCGCTGCGCTGGTCGCGAGAGAGATACGAAACCAGGTTGAGGCCGCTCTGCGCGAGGCGGAGACTCGCCGCGAAGTAGAACATCTCCAGCATGACCTGGACGTTGCTCGCTCCATCCAGCAATCGCTTCTCCCTAAGTCGATGCCACAAATCCCGGGATTCGACATTGCCGCGTGGAACAAGCCAGCGGACCAAACCGGCGGCGATTACTATGACTGGCAAGCGCTTCCGGATGGGCGCATCCTCGTGGCCCTGGCCGATGTCACTGGACATGGAATCGGCCCGGCGCTACTGGCGTCGGTGTGCCGCGCATATTCGCGGTCGACCTTTGGCCAACACAACGATTTTCTGAAATCCATGGAACAGATCAACACGGCGATTGCCGCGGACGTTGGTGAAGGACGTTTCGTGACGTTCGTAGCTGCCATCATGGGACCGGCAAGTTCCCAAGTCGAGCTTCTTTCGGCGGGTCACGCACCACTATTCATTTATTGGCTGAAGCACGACCGCTTCGACAAAATGGAGGCGCAAGGACTGCCGCTGGGGATTTCTCCGGAATTTCTTTCAGAGCCTCCTCAGCTATTGCCTTTTGCCAGTGGCGATCTGCTGGTCCTTAGCACCGACGGCTTTTTCGAATGGGCCAATCCTTCAGAAGAACTGTTTGGCAGCGAGCGCCTGGAAAACAGCGTCCGTACAAACCGCGATAAACCAGCGGCCGAAATTATCTCGAATCTCTATCAGGATGTGCTGAACTTCGCGGGGGGAACCGCACAAAAAGATGACCTCACGGCCATCGTCATCAAGCGTCTCTAGTTTTTGTATTGGGCGTGTTGACTCTGCGTCGAAGGATTCCCGCTAATTTACGTAGCCCCCCTCGGGCAGTTCCAGTTCTCCCTCTTCCAGAATGGCCAATCCTTCTTCCAGCAGGGCGGTGCCTTTCTGGAGAGCCTTCAATGCAACGCGCTCGGATTCCTCCGCGACGAGCTCCAGGCATCCCCGGACTGCCTCCGCGTCTCCTAAAATCTTCGTGTCGAGCAGGGGCACGAGTCTCTCCAGCGCTTTATCCTGAATTTGTTGGAGCGCCTTCTCCACGGGCACTTCTTCCATGCACAACCCGCAGGCAAGTTCCACAAGCGCGTCTTCCAGGCGAATCCGTCGAATTCGCCCCTTCAGTTCACTCTTGGCGGCTTGCGCCAAAGCGTTGTTTGTGACCGCGTGTGCATCGTTCATACTGGCGTCTCCTGGCACCCACTCGCCCATCTCCGGAGAGCCTACAGGCTCCATAGGCCCTCCACAATAAGTACTCCGTACCAGCCATTAATGAAATGCACACATTTCCGCGAGCGTGTCTGAAGGGGTGACTGGTTCCCTGGACCGTGAATCTGGTGGGTATTTCGCTGTTATTTGAGCAAGCGAGTTGCAGCCGTAGGCAGTTTTTGCTCTTGAGCGCCCAAAGTGATGCCCGCGGCAAGTGACCAGGCGCCAAGGAAATCCGAACTGAAAAGAAAAGGCATGACCGGCGACCTCCAGGGCGGCAAGTTTATTCCTTGTGCCGTTGGCAATCCTACTTCTTCTTCGAGGGTTTTTGTCGTGCCCGCTGCTCGAGGATGCGTATTAATTTCGCTACGCGGCGTTCCAGCGTGTTCTGTTGCTTCACCGAAACAAGGTAGCGAACAACCTGCCTGCGCAGCGCCGTTGTCATCTGACGGAATACCGCCTGCGCTTTGGGCGAGTTTCGCAAGGCGAGAACCAAAACCGGCGGGAGTGGCGGTTCTCGCGGCTCTTCATCGCGCTCGATGGCGATCTCCACAACCGCGCCGGCATCGACGCGCAACTTCTTCCGAATATCCCCGTGAATGGCCAGGCGATAACAACCCTTCCCGCGCGACACTAGCGTGCTCTGCAGTGGTAGGCCCTCGACTTCCCCTCTGACGGGGACATGCGCAGCCTGACTCCCGATGGCTCGGGACACGTCGGCGGGAACATCCACAAACCGGATAATTCCAACCTTGTAGATCTTCGCGGAGAACACGTGAACGCCGCGCATGTCGCCGAATGATACCGCAGTCCGAGCTTTTACGGGCGGACGGCGAGATGCAATGCCACGGAGCCAAGCGTCATCAGGTGATAGCGCACCTGGACATAGCCCACGCGCTGGAGTAGCGACACAAGTTGCTCGGGACGGAAGAATCGCCCTACCGATTTCGGCAAATAGGAGTACGCGTCAGCGTCGCCGGAAATCCATCCGCCAACCTTGGGCAGGACGGTCCTGGTATAGAAGCGATACGCGTCGCCGAGTAGTCCGGGCGCAGGCTCGGCGAATTCCAGAATGCCCAGGGTCGCGCCGGATTTGAGGACCCGGAAAATCTCTCGTAACCCGTCTTCGTAATTCGCCAGATTTCGAAAGCCGAACGCCGAAGTGACCAGGTCGAAGGATTTCTCCGCAAAAGGTAAGCGAAGCGCATCGGCCTCCAGAAAAGGTACGGGCGCCGTTCCATTTCCCGCACTGGCTTTTTGCCGAGCGCGCACCAGCATCGGGTGCGAAAAATCAGCCCCGAGAATGCGTGCTTTGGCACCGCGCTGAAGAGCAAAGGCCAAATCTCCCGTGCCGCAGCAGAGATCCAGCACCAACGCATCGGGCCGTTGCAGAATTGGTTTTAGCTCTCTGGCGGTCCGCGCACGCCATAGGCGGTCCATTTGTGCGGACAAGAGGTGATTCAGCAGGTCATATCGCGGCGCGATGCGAGTAAACATTTCGCGCACTTGGCGCGAAGCCTCTTGTTGCGTTTTCGCCCCTTCGGGTTGCGTGCCCTTGGGGAATGTGGCTGGCTCAGTCATGGCATTTCCCGAGCGCGTCTTTGGGATGCAGCACGAATTGCGGACCGAACCGCAACACGCAAATCGCAGCCTTGTCGGTCACACCATCATAGGACGTCGCCTTACCCAGACGTGGGGAGAGCACGAACCGCACCTTCCCGAATTTTGTTTTCTTGTCGGCCCTCATTAATTCAAAGAGCTTCTTTGCAGGCACGGATGGCCACTTCGGCAGCGGACCAATGCGCCTGACGAGCGCGACAATCCGGGCGACATGGTCGGGTGGGGTTTTTACGGCCTCGTGGCCCAGCAAGGCCGCGCACATCATGCCCCAAGCCACCGCTTCACCATGCTGGAATTTACGGTACCGCGTTGCAGATTCCAGAGCATGGGCAAAAGTGTGGCCGTAATTCAGGATTTCTCTCAACCCGGATTCGCGTTCATCGCGGCTGACGACGTGGGCTTTGATCGCGATGGAGCGACGGATGACGTGCTCGACGGCGTACTTATCGCGCGCCAGGATTCGTGCCATGTTTTGCTCAAGGAACGCGAACAAGTTGGCGTCCGCGATGACGCCGTACTTGATGACCTCGGCCAAGCCCCCGCGAAATTCTCTCGCGGGTAAACTGCTCAACACGTCGGGGTCAACCAGCACCAGGCGCGGTGGGTAAAATGCCCCCACCAAGTTTTTCCCTTCAGGCAGATTCACGCCAGTTTTTCCGCCTACGGCGCTATCAACCTGAGCTACCACCGTTGTCGGTATTTGGACAAGGTCCACGCCGCGCAGATAGGAGGCCGCCACAAATCCGACAACGTCGCCAACAACACCGCCGCCCACGGCAATGAGCAGCGATTTGCGGTCGGCTCCAGCTTTCACGAGCTTCCTGGCAAGGGCTTCCACTGTTCGCAGGTTCTTCGCCGCTTCCGCATCATCAAACAAATGAACATAAAAATCCGGTCGCGGGGGAAGTCCACAGCGCAACTTTTTCCCCACCGCGCGCCACACGCGTTTTGAACTCAGGATGTGCACGCTGGAGAAATTACCAAGGCGCGCGATCTCGCGCGAAGCCTGCCGCAAAATTCCGCGGCGGCACAGAACCACATAGTCACCGGCGGCGGCGCGAACGTGAATAACGTGTGGAACCGTGGGCTTCATCACTCTGAGTGGATTCATCCAATGTAGCACAAGGACTGAAGCTCTGAACCTGCAGGATGGTTGTTGTTCCGCCGGTTTATACTTTGCGGTGTCCCATTTCTATTGTGACGTTCGGGCACAGTTCAGAAAACGACCCAGCCGCTCACGCGAACCCACTCTGCGCGGTAGTCCTCACTGCTGCGAGACTCCACCTTCCCTAAAAAGCTTCGTGCTACCATAGCCCTGCCCCTGAAGAAGGCCCTGCATGACACTTTCCCGGAAGGTCTATCAGGTCGATTACGCGGTGGTCGGCTCCGGTATTGCCGGTGTCCGCGCTGCAATTGAACTCAGCCAGGCGGGCAGCGTCCTGGTCCTCGCGAAATCCTGCCTCAGCGAATCCGCTACCGCCTACGCGCAGGGCGGCATTGCAGTCGCGCTGAGCGATGAAGACGAAATCGGTCTCCACGAGCAGGACACTATCAACGCTGGCGATGGTCTTTGCGCTCCGGAAGCGGTCACATTGTTAGTCGAGGAAGGCCCCAAATACATAACGCAGCTCATTGAATGGGGAACCGAATTTGATCGCGCGGGCACCAAGCTTGCGTTTACGCGCGAAGCTGCGCACAGCCGTTCCCGCATCCTCCACGCCCATGGTGACTCCAGCGGCCGGGAGATCAGCCGCGCGCTGCTGGCCCGCGCCCACAAGATTCCGCATTTGCATCTTCGCCCGCACGCCTTCACCACCAGGCTGATCATCGAAAAGGGCCGCGCGGTCGGTGTTCATTTCATCGACGGAAATGACGGCTCGCTTCATGAGCTGCGCGCTGGCGCAATTCTTCTGGCCACCGGTGGCGTCGGCCAACTCTATCGCGAAACCACGAATCCTGAAGTTGCCACCGGCGACGGCATGGCCATCGCCTACGAGTCCGGCGCGGTGCTTTCGGACATGGAGTTCATGCAATTTCATCCCACGGCGCTCGCCGTTAAGGGCGCCCCGCGCTTTCTTCTCAGCGAAGCGCTTCGCGGCGAGGGAGGAATCCTTCGCAACATCAACCTCGAGCGTTTCATGAAACGCTATCACGAGGCGCAAGAGCTAGCGCCGCGAGACGTTGTTGCCCGCGCCATCGCCAGCGAAATGCACCGCACCAGCAGCAAGCATGTGTACCTGGACATGACTGGCAAATCCAAAGAATTCCTGGAAAAGCGCTTCCCTCGCATTTACGCGACCTGCGCCAATTATGGAGTCGATCTCGCGACCGATGTCGCTCCTGTCAGTCCCGCGGCCCATTTCATGATGGGGGGAGTGAAAAGCGATATTTGGGGACACACTTCGATACCCGGTTTGTATGCCGCCGGTGAAACGGGCGCGACCGGCGTCCATGGAGCCAATCGTTTAGCCAGCAATTCCCTGCTTGAAGGACTGGTGTTTGGCGCCCGCGCCGGCATAGCCATGATCAAGGACGCGCCCGGCTCGAAGAAGAGTGCCACTCACTTGCCTGGCTCACTTGCTCCGAAAACGTGGAATGACTCGGAAAAGCACCCGGAAAAGCCCAAGCGGAAGCCCGCAGAGGCGGCGGCTCTGGCAAGACTAAGCGAAATCATGTGGACGCAAGTCGGTATTTTGCGCACCGGCAAGGAGTTGAAGGCGGCGATCGAAGCGCTCGTGGCTATGGAACTGTCCCGGGCCGAAAGAGACAGCCGCAGCGAGCACGAACTGCATAATCTGCACACCTTGGCCTTGCTGGTGGCGCGCTCCGCCCTGGCGCGCGAAGAAAGCCGCGGCAGCCACTATCGCTTGGATTTTCCGTATCGAGATGACGAAAAATTCCAGAAGCATTCATGCATTATCAAGAATCATGAGGTCGCATTTGAAAAAAAGGGAGGAAAGGCCGTGGGCACTCAGTAATCTAGCTCCGGGAATTGAGATTTTACCTCTTCTGTAGTTCCTTCACGGATTCAAGAATGGTGTGACCCGCAATCGCTAACGTCTTCGGGCTGATCTTGTCTAATGTATCCTCCGGTGTGTGCCAGTATGGCACGTCATTCGCAGCATCCAGATCGATGATGTCCACCGAGGGCACATTCCGTTTGGTAAAGGATTGATGATCGTCTTCGATAGCGCCGACTGGTTCGTTCACAAAAACATTGGCATAACCCAATTTCGCGGCCTTCTCCCACACCAGTTCCGCGAGCCACTTGGTGGATCCATCTTCACGACTAAAATGTGGCGTGCGGCCCCCAACAATATCCGCCAGGATGAACGCCTTCACTTTTGGCAAATCGCCACTTTGCGCCAATTTCGCTGCCATTTGCCGGCTGCCATAGGTGTTGTCGGGATCGTGCCACTGGGCGTTGAAGGCCTCCTCCGCATCAAAAAACGCGATCCACACCGCATACTTTCCCGGTGGCTGCTTGCACAGCACTCGCGCCATCTCCAGCATCACTCCGGTGGAAGAACCCGCATCGTCGGCGCCCACAAAATTGTCCATTTTTTTGGTGTCGTAATGGGTACCGAGAAGAATGATCCCGGGCTTCTCTCCGGGGATCTTCACCAGAATATTTTTCATCGGCACGCGGCCGTCGGGCGTGTCCGCGGAGAATGAGTCCGTCTCGACCGCGCAGCCGTAAGACTTCAGTTCCGTCTCCAGATACTCCTGCAACTTCATAATCGCCGGAGAACCAGGTGGACGAGGTCCGAAACTCACCTGCTTCACGACCTGCTCGTAGGCACGCTTTCCGTCGAATCCACCGGTGGATTCCGGCGAAGGGGCTTCATCCCCTGGCGCGATCGCAGGGGCATTGCCAGCCACTGCGCTCATGAATGGTGGCTGAGCCGGTGTGGGTTGCGTGGTGTTTCCCGATTTGCATCCCAAAGCAGCAAGCACGGAGCAGAGCGTGAATCCCAACACGAAGCGGGAACGCACTTCCGAAGTGGTCATACGGATTGCCCCGCGGCTTCTTCCGCCAATCTCTTGTTTCTCTTCCTGACTACCGCCGCGGAGACAATGATGCCCACGAAATACAGCAACACCATGGGCAGCATGAAGATCAACATGGTCTGCGCATCCGGTGTGGGAGTGATGATGGCCGCCACCACGGCAATGATCAGAATGGCGTAACGAAAGTTATGCCACAGAAATTTGGGGGTCACAATCCCGAAGAGGGAAAGAAAAAAGATAAGGATCGGCAGTTCAAAGACGAGCCCAAGCCCCAGCAACACCATTAAAATCAGGTCAAAGTATTCGTTGATGCTAAGCAGCGGAGCCACGGTCCCACCAAACTGCTGGAAGCCCACAAGAAACCTCAACATGTAGGGCAGGGTGACGAAGTAGCCAAAGGCAATTCCGGCCAAGAACAGAAACACGGTGGAGAACAAAAACCCGGTGACCGCGCTGCGTTCATGTTTGTAGAGCGCCGGGGCCACAAACAACCACAACTGGTACAGCACAACCGGAGAAGCCAGCACGATGCCGATGTATACCCCGAGAGTAATGACCAGGTTCAGCGCGCCGGCCGGGTGGTTGTAATACAGTTTGGATTCGAAATGTGCTTCCTGCAGCGCTTTGAGCATCGGCTCATTAATGAACTTGATGACTTTGGGCGAGATGTACACGCCGACAAAAGCGCCAATGCCGATCGCGTACAGAGAATTGATGATGCGCTTGCGCAGTTCGGACAGATGCTCGAAAAATGTCATCTGGCCCCCGGCCTGTTCCATCCGGGCGGCTATGGAGTTGTCAGGCTGGCTGCTGTTGGTCATGTGAGGGAGGGTTTTCGGCGGCGCGCACGGTTTCCGGTTCCGATTCTGGCTCAGCCTTAGGTGTTTCTGCCGCTTCCGTTTGGCTGCTTCCGCCGTCCAAGCGAGGGACAGCCTCGGCAACAGGAGGCAAAACCGGGATGTCGCCAGAACGACTGTTGGCGGCCGCTTGGGCCAGAGGGGTCGTGGCAGGTGGGGAGGGCGTTCCCGTGTTCCGGATCGCCGCATCGGCGGCGGCATTAGCCTCAGCGACTTGCTTTTTTAGCTCGGCAATGCGCGCCTGGCGTTCGAGGTCCCGCATTTCCTCTTCAAAAGCGCTCTTGAAGTCGTTGGAGGCTTTCCGGAACTCGGCCATCAGTTTTCCGAAACTCCGGGCCAATTCGGGCAGCTTTTGGGGGCCAAATACCACCAGAACCACCAGGAAAACCACGATCATGTGGGGAACACTGAGCATTGTTGAAGTTAGATGTCCCTGGGTGCCCTAAAGGTGCCCTCTGTGCATCATAGAAAGGGTACGCACCAGAGTCAAACGACAGATGGCTTGGTGCATGTTATACTATTTTTTTAGGTGATCGGCGGGGGTTTTCATGAATCCAGAACGACGTGGATTGGTCCTTGTCATCGTTGTGCTTGTTTTATCCGCCGTCCTTGGCGGGATTTACGGACCTTCGGTGCGGGCCACGACCTCGTCGTCGGATGACTTCCGCTCCTCGGTCGAGAGTTTTACCTCGGTTTTGGACGTGGTGCAGTCCAATTATGCCGAGCCCGTGGACGTCGACCGGGCAGTGTACCAAGGCGCGATTCCCGGCATGCTGCGCATGCTCGATCCCCACTCCAATTTTTTTGATTCCCGCCAGTTCGCGTTGCTGCGCGAAGATCAGCGCGGCAAATATTATGGAGTCGGCATGGTGGTTGCGCCCCGCGACAATCACACCATCGTTGTTGCTCCCTATGTTGACGCTCCCGCCTTCCGAGCCGGCCTCCGTCCGGGAGACGTGATCGCCAAGGTGGACGAAAAGTCCACCGACGGCTTGTCCACCACGGAAGTCGCCGACATGCTCAAGGGTCCCAAAGGCACCATAGTGAAGATTCAGGTGAACCGCGAGGGTTGGACGGATCCGCTGGTATTCAGCGTTACGCGCGATGAAATTCCGCGTCACTCTGTGGACATTATCACCATGCTGAAGCCCGGCGTCGGTTATGTGCGCCTCACCCAGTTCAACGAAACCACCGACCGCGAGATTGCGGACGCTTTGAAGCAACTCGGCGCGAATTCACTCGACGGCCTGATCCTGGACATGCGCAACAATCCCGGTGGGCTCTTGAATGAAGCCGTCGCGGTGGGCGACATCTTCCTGGAAAAGAACCAGCTCATCGTGTCCTATCACGGCCGTAGCGCTCCCGAACGCCGCTTCTATGCCATTCGCGGCAATCAGGGCATGGCCGTTCCTTTGGTCATCCTGGTGAACAACAATTCCGCGTCGGCTGCGGAGATTGTCACCGGCGCCGTCCAGGACCACGATCGCGGGCTGGTTGTCGGCGAGACCACCTTTGGTAAGGGTCTCGTTCAGACCGTAACTCCGCTCTCTGAAAACACAGGTTTGGCTCTGACTACCGCGCGCTACTACACGCCCAGCGGACGATTGATCCAACGGGATTACAAATCGATTTCTCTTTACGAATATCACTACGAGCGTAAAGTCCCGGAGCACCCGACGGAGATTCGTCAGACCGATAGCGGCCGCCAAGTTACTGGTGGCGGTGGCATCACTCCGGATATCATCATCGACCAGCCGAAGTACACCAAGTTCCAGGAAGAACTGTTCCGCAATGATGTTTTCTTCCCGCAGGAGCAGGGCGTGGGCGGCTTTACCAGGTATTTTCTTGGGACCAAGCCGACAATCTCGCACAGCTTCGAGGTCGATGACAAAGTCATCAAGGAATTCCGCGACTACCTGACCAAGCACAACATTCGTTACACTGAGCCCGAGTTTGCCGAGAACCAGGACTGGGTCAAGCGCAAGATCAAGCAGGAAGTGTTCATGTCCAACTACGGCACGCAAGAAGGATTTAAGGTCCTTCTTGAAGCGGATCCGCAGGTTCAAAAGGCCGTTGAGGCCATTCCGCAAGCGCGGGCGCTGTATGAAAACGCACGCAAGGTCGTCGCCCAGCGCGCCGGGTCGCAGGCGCATCTTAACCAGCCCTGAGGCTCTCGCTATTTTCAAGGGCACCGTTAGCTTAGCTCAAACTAATTCGATGCAATCTCAACCAGCTCGGCTGGAATCGCTTCGCTTCCTCTGCTAAAATTAGCGTAGTTGCAGCTTTCGAGTGGGCGTGTAGCTCAGCTGGGAGAGCGCGTCGTTCGCAACGACGAGGTCGCAGGTTCGAACCCTGTCACGTCCACCAATGTTTCTTGCCAGTATCGTTTCTCAGTAACTCTGTTGCTATCCTTCTCCGGGCATTTTTCAGAGGAAATTCAAGAACTTGCCACCGATCATCAGCGCTCAAGGACTGGCCAAACGATTTGGCGTTTCGCCGCTGTTTCAAAACCTTTCGTTCATCATTTCCGAGGGTGAACGCATCGGCGTCATCGGCCCAAACGGCTCGGGCAAGTCCACGCTCCTCGAGATTCTGAGCGGGCGGGTACAGCCGGACAGCGGCGAGCTGGCGACACGCAAGGGCACACATCTCAGCCTGGTTCGCCAAGTGTCCGATTACGCCGCAGGCGAAACCATCCAGTCCGTTCTTAGCACGGCGCTCGACGAGGCGCATGTGCCGGAAGAGGATCGCATCGCGCGCATGGCCGCCATTCTTGGTCGCGCCGGGTTCACCGACCTGGCGGTGCCCGCGTCGACGCTGTCCGGCGGCTGGCGCAAGCGCCTTGCGATTGTGGAATCGCTGGTACGCAACCCGGACGTGTTGCTACTCGATGAGCCCACTAATCACTTGGACCTTGCCGGGATTGAATGGCTCGAAGGCGTTCTCCAGAACGCCCCGTTCGCCTGCGTCATCGTCAGCCACGACAGATATTTCCTGGAAAATGTGGCCAACGAAATTGTCGAGATAAATCCTTCGTACGAGAATGGTTCTCTGCGAGTGTCAGGAAATTACAGCGCTTTCCTGGAAGCCAAGGAGGAGTATCTTCGCGCGCAACGCAATCGCCAAGCCGCGCTTGAGAACCGTGTGCACGCGGAAATTGAGTGGCTTCGTCGCGGTCCAAAAGCTCGCACTACCAAATCCAAGGCTCGCATCGACAAGGCGCACGAACTGATTGGCGAATTGGCGGACCTGAATGCCCGCACGCGGGTGACCAGCGCCCAAATCGATTTCTCATCTTCCAATCGCAAAACCAAGCAGCTCATCACTCTCGACGATGTCAGCTATTCCTTCGGCGACCGCACACTCCTTGAGCACATTCACTTCATCGTTGCTTCCGGAATGCGCGTCGGGCTGGTCGGCCCCAATGGCAGCGGGAAAACCACGCTTCTGCGACTTCTCAAGGGTGACCTCAAGCCAACTCGCGGGAAGATTCGGCAGGCCGAGAATCTACGAACGGTTTACTTTGATCAGAATCGCGTGCTCGATCCTGACGTCACGCTGCGTCGAGCCCTTGCTCCGGATTCTGATTCCGTGATTTATCAGGACCGTGTCACGCATGTCGCCTCGTGGGCGGCGCGGTTCCTATTCACGGGTGAGCAGCTCAATCAACCGGTCGGCCGTCTTTCTGGGGGAGAACGAGCCCGCGTCTTGATTGCGCAACTAATGCTTCAGCCGGCGGATGTGTTGCTACTCGATGAGCCCACCAACGACCTGGACATTCCGACGCTGGAGATTTTGGAAGAAAGCCTGCTTGAATATCGCGGCGCCCTGGTCCTGGTCACTCACGACCGGTACATGCTGGATCGCGTTTCTACCGTTGTTCTGGGCCTTGACGGCCTTGGTCACGCCGAACGCTTCGCCGACTACCCGCAATGGGAATCCTGGCAGAACGCGCAAGTAGCAAACGCCAAAAGCAAGCCTACCTCGGCTTCTCAACTCATCGCCACTGGCTCGCAACCTTCGACTTCCGCACCATCCTCAAAAAAGAAACTCTCCTACAAGGAAGCGCGGGAACTCGAAACCATCGAGCAACGTATCGCGGATGCTGAAAAGGAACTGCAGGCGCGACATGATTCCCTGTTCGATCCCGCAGTGATGAGCGATGCTACTCGACTCCGCACCGTATCCCTGGAAATGGAGGCGGCTCAGAAGGCCATCGATCAACTCTATGCCCGCTGGGCCGAACTCGAAGCGAAACTCTGATTCTCAAGTTTGGCTGTCGCTCGCCTCGCCCTTGCTCATTTCGGCGCGTTCCCCGGGCCTCCGACTGCGTGCACTCGTGTCAACCGCTCGTCCACCGGCGGCAACGCGGGAAACGGCGCATGGGGTTCCGTCTGATACCAATACGCCACCGAGAAATAATTGTCGGACCTGCCGTTGGCGTGTCCGTGTTCAATCGTGGCTTTCAGCGATTTCGTAAATGGGATCGGAGAATCCAAGTGGAACCGGTAAACACTGCTCCGGCTTCCGGCCTTTTCTTCCCCAACAACCGGCGCGCCGTATAAGGCGTAAGAAAACGGCTTGCCACCGAAATCATATGCGCCTAAAAAATAATCCTCAGTGCCGGTCCCGTTGATCGAGGGTACTTTTTCACCGTCGACAAAAAACATGTCGTCACCTTCGCCCCACCAATAATCCTGGTTCTGCAGCACAGACATGGTCACTCCCACGAAGTGTCCGCGCCCCGTCGCTTCCAACCACACGTAATTCCCTTCTCCGGTTAGATTCTTTCGGTCGTTCTGGAGGGGATCGCCATTGTCTTTCCAATCGCCGGTGAGACCTTTGTTCGGCGAAGCCTGGCGGTACTGCGCGTGAAAGTACAACGTGTCCGCCGGAAGCGGCTTGGCATATGCCTGATAGTCAATGTTGTAGTACAAAGCGTCCAGCTTCATCTTCCCCGCGTTCTCCACCGTAATTCGTGCATGCTTCTGAAACGGCATCGGAAAGAATGAATTCATGGCATGATTCGGCGCCGCGGATAGCGGCAATGCTTCAAACGTGAAATAGTCACCGAGCCCCAATCCAAAAAAGTCCCCAATTGGCGCCTCCACACTCGGCGTCGTTTCCCCGTCCCAATACATCCGGAGCACCAGTTTCTTCAGGTGATACATCTCCTCCGAGGAAAACGTGAACCAGATGTGGGTGACGATTCCCGGCCCCGGCTCATCCAGAATGGTCAGCGTCTCTCCAGGCGGAATTGTTCGAAAATCTTCATTTCCTCCCGAACGGTCATAACTGGAGACGCGCTTCTGCACGTAGTCGTGTGGATTCGCCAATCCGCCGATCCATTCACGACTTTGGCCATAAGCTACTCCGTATCCCACCAAAATCAACAGCGCCAGCCGTGCACACAGCCTGATCGTCCGCATGTCATCTCCTGTCCCGCTGTAACCTCAGCCCGCACCCGTAGAAAAGGTCATCCAGTTTTACTTTGCGCTGACTGCATTCAGTTTCTTCAGCATCTCCCCGATTTCGGGATTGGCCATAAACGACTTCCAGACCAAGCCGCTGCGGTAGTTTTCGATCATCACCACGATTGGCGCCTGATTCAGGCCCATATACAGCGGCGAGATCCAGTCCTGGCCGGGATTGAACGCGTCGCGTGGTCCGTAGATATCCCACAATTGATCACCCAGGTCCCGGTAATAATGTTTGAACGCCAACATCGATGCTTCCGGCGTGTATGGAAAAGAAGAGAGCGCCCCAGTCGGTGTCAATGTTCCCAAATCATCGGCAGCATCGGGCGCATGCGCAACGTAGCCATACGGTCCATCGCTCGCGGTCAGACCCCAGGCATCCGGCCCATAGCCCGCAAAGTGCTTTGGATTGGCCCTCACGTAGGCGCGATTGATCAGCGCGATGTTCCGATTGTTCTCAAAGTAGGAAGCCGTATACCGGTCATGCAACGCGTGAGGATCAAATCCAACAAAGGAGTAATGCGTAAAAAAAAGCGGACCACCCGTGCCGACGCCCACGTCCAGCTTGATTCCGAAATAGGTATTCCCGTTTGCGTAATGATCGCCATCTTTCGAGCCCGACCATCCTGCCCGGTACTGCTGCGCCCGTTCCGATTGGCTTGCCCATCCGGAATAGTACATGTCCGCGGGCACGCCATGAGTCGGCGAGGCCATGGCAAGCAAATACGTAATCATGACCTCATTGAATCCAATCAGCGGATGATGGATTTTCCAGGACCAATCCGGTGACCAATGCCAGTACAGGAAATCACTCTGCGGATTCTCTCGATACCAGTCCCACTCCACACTTTCCCAAAGCTGCGTGATCCGCTTGTACAGCGCATCCTCTTCGGCCCCGTCGCCGTGGAAATATTGACGCGCCGCCAGCAGTCCTTCCATCAGGAATGAGGTCTCCACTAAGTCTCCGCCATCATCGAACATTCCAAACACTGGCATGGTTTTGCCGGTGTTTCCGTCCATGTAATGCGACCACACGCCGTGATAGCGTTGCGCGTGCTCCAGAAATCCCACGATCTTGCTCAGACGTTCCGCGCCTTCTTTACGCGTGATGAATCCGCGCTCCACACCCACCACCAGTGTTGCGATGCCAAACCCGCTGGCACCCGTCGCCACAATGCGATCGTCGCCCGGGAAGTTCTCCCGCGTCATACCTGAGTGAGGGTCAGCACCTTCCCAGTAATAGTGAAAGCACGCTTCCTGCAGCATGGTTAAGAGTTCATCGTCGCTGAACTCGCGCGTCGAAGCGCTTGCAGTTTCGGACAGCGCGGATTCCCGGTACCTTTCGTCGGACGCTGATACTCTGTATTCCGCCTTCAATCCCGCTTTGCCTAGAAAATCCTCATAACGACGCGCACCGGGCACTTGAATCCCCACCGGCTCAAACTTCCCGCCGTTCAGAGAACGGTAAATGATGTAGCGCTCGACGCCCGAACCTCCTGGAGCGTCCCAACGCACTTCAACGTGCCGGTCGTATCCTTTTGCGCGCACATTCTGCGGAGCCGGAAGCGGCTTCGCGACCGGCATACCCTTCTTCATTGCGCCTTCATTGTCGATTCGAATCTCGTCCACGATTAACGTGTGCCGAACGCGGTCCGCTCTCCCTTGATGAAAAATCATGCTCTGGAAAAAGCGCGGTTCGAACGGATAGATGGACGCGCTGACAAAATCACTCAACGGAATATGCACTTGAACCCAATGCCCTGCCGGGACGTTCCCTATGTATTTTCCCAACGGTACCGCCTGGCTGAAACTCCCTGGGAACGTTGCCACCTGCAGTCCTTCGCGCGTATTCGCTAAGGTAAGCAAAGGCAGATCGGCTCCCGCAATCGCCTCGGGCGAATAACACCAAAATGACAGCGTATCTCCCTCGAATCCCGGGTAGCGGTTGCGGAAGTTCACAAGGTGGATGCCTGCTTCCCAGCCTCCGCCCTCTTGCGATTGCCATTCCAGCCGGAGCGCATTTGGTGGCGTGAAGAATATTTTTGTTTCCACCGGCAGTTTACCGTTTTGCTCAACCAGAACGCTGGGCGCAATCGCGCTGGCGCGGCTGTAGAAATAAAAATCACGCGTGAGGCTGTTGTCGAAATAGGAGTGCCGATAGTAGTCTTCGCCACTAAAAGCGATGCGCGGCAACAGCAAGGAAAAAACTAGAAGCGCCGCCGGAACCACCATTCTCCTGATCGGCGCCCTGACGCGCGTTCCCACTGCCTTTGCCTCCGCTCCCGGTTTTTTACCCGACGCAAGAATCTCCATATAGTCGGCCCTCAGGATTTGCTCGAACAAATCCTCTTCCGGAAAGCGAGTGTACTCGAACTCCGTGCCGCCCAGAACAAAAAGAAGTCCTGAATCGATTCACCAGCACTCGCCAACACAGAATTCATTCGCGAGCCGTGTTATTCTCACCCGTTGTTGCCTCCAAGGATCTTCCTTCGATGAACATAAAACTTACACCCCAGCTGTTTTTGTTTGCGCTGTTATTTTGTTACGCATCTCCCGTGTGTGCGCAAGTGCAGCCGCCGCAGCCCATCGTGATCGACCTCTCCGCCAAAACCACGCCCTTCCCCCATTTCTGGGAGCAGGCCTTCGGCTCTGGCCGCGCCATCCTGAGCCTCCGCGAATCCTACCGGAACGATCTTCGCGAGGTGAAGAGAGTCACCGACTTTCGCTATGTCCGCTTCCACGCCATTTTCCACGACGAACTCGGTGTGTACGACGAAGACGCTACTGGCAACCCAATCTTCAACTTCACTTATGTCGGCCAGGTCTACGACGGTCTGCTCGCCAATGGCGTCCGTCCCATCGTCGAAATAAGCTTCATGCCCAAAAAACTTGCCGCTCGCCAGGACCTGCACCCCTTCTGGTACAAGCAAAACGTTTCCCCGCCCAAGGATTACGCCAAGTGGGACGCGCTGATTGGCAACTTCGCGCAATTCCTGGTCACTCGCTATGGGATCGACGAAGTCGCACAGTGGTACTTCGAGGTTTGGAACGAGCCGAACATCGATTTCTGGTCCGGAGATCCAGAGGAGCCCACTTACTTCGAACTCTACGACCACACTGCCCACGCGTTAAAAACAGTTAGTTCGCGGCTGCGAGTCGGAGGCCCAGCTACTTCCTCCGCGCATTGGGTGGACGACTTCCTGGCGCATGTGGCGAAAGAAAATGTTCCCGCCGATTTTGTGTCCACGCACGGCTATTCGGATGACACCGTCGAAGACCTCTTCGGCACGCACGAAGCCATACCGATTGAGAAGCGCGCCTGCAAAGCCGTGGAGAAGGTCCACAACCAGATACAGGCGTCACCCCGGCCGACTCTTCCACTTTTGTGGACCGAATGGAATGTGTCCGGCTACGGCGCGCTTCACGCCGGCGACACCAGTTATGCGGCGACGGCTACCGCGCAAACCATCCACGATTGCGATGGCCTGCTCGATCTGCTTGCCCGCTGGACCTTCAGCGATGTATTCGAGGAAAATGGTCCACCGCGGGAGCCGTTCTATGGGGGCTTTGGCTTGATCGCCCCTGGGGGCATCAAGAAGCCCGCCTACTACGCGTTCGAGCTGTTTCACCGGCTGGGAACGACCCGGATTGCTAACTCGGCTGAGAATGTCCTGATCACGCGCCGGGAGGACGGATCGTTTGCCATTGCGATCTGGAACCTCTCGTCACCGGTTCAACCAGCCACCGCCAGGACCTTCGACCTGAAGTTCTCAGGCCTGAAGGGTGCCAAACATATCCTGATCTCCCGGGTCGATTCCGAGCACAGCAACACCCTCGCCGCCTATGAGCGAATGGGCAAGCCCCTCTACCCAACGGAAACCCAAATCCGCCAACTGAACGAAGAATCAGCACTTGGCAAGCCTGAGCTGGTGTCGCTGAAGAATAGTCAGGTGAAGGTGACTTTGGCGGTCAACGGCTTCGCCCTACTCGAATTGAAAAGGTAGGCCGTTCAGATGTTTTGTCGGGCCATCCCCTCTAAGGGCCAGCCTCGAGGTATCAGTACCTCCGAACCAGAGCGGGACTGGCCACTGGCTCTAGCATCCTCTTCAATGCCATTCTTTAACGCCCGATAAACTGATACTTGACATTCAAAAAACCCATTCATATACTCCCTCCCACTGGGTGCTTAACCGATTTACTAGCGGGTTTGGTGCTACTTCGCTATATTTTTCCTGGTGCAATTCTAGTCGAGCGGAGGCAGCCGTATGTCCGTTTCACGATTTCTCTCACGTAGCATTTTCTCTCTCGTCCTCACGCTTCTCGTAGCCCTTGGGGCCCACGCACAATACCGAGCCAGCATCCAAGGCACGGTAGTGGATCCCCAAGGTGCGGTTGTAAGCGACGCCACAGTCACGGTCACCGCCAAAGACACGGGCTTGACCCAAGTAGCCGCAACTGACGACAGCGGTGTTTTTTCTGTGCCTCGCCTTGCGCCCGGCCTCTACACCGTCAGCGTGGAAAAAGCAGGGTTCAAAAAGAAAGTCGTCGACGATGTCAACGTCATTGCCGAGCAAGCCAACGCGGTAAACGTAACACTGGATGTCGGCCAGGTCACCGAATCAGTCACCGTCAACGGCAATGAACTCCCGCCCATCGACACGGAATCGGGGGTAATCGCGGGTACGGTGACGAGCCAGCAAATTCAGGCGCTTCCTTCGTTTGGCCGCGATGTGTTCCAACTCGTGCAACTTGCTCCCGGCGCCTTCGGCGATGCTTCGCGTAATGCTGGGGGCGACACTAACGGTCAGCCTGGTAACCAGGGGCCCGGTGGCACGAGCGCCGGCTCCGGCATTTTCCAAACAGAGAACCGACCTCAGGTGTCCATCAATGGCGGCCGCCAAGACTCCAACAACGTCACCCTCGACGGGATCAACATCACCAGCGTGTCCTGGGGTGCGGCGGCGATCATCACTCCGAACGAAGACTCCGTAAAGGAAGTCCGCGTGGTCACAAACGAATACGACGCCGAGAGCGGACGGTTCGGGAGCGGCCAAATTCAGGTGATCTCGCAGAGTGGCACAAATCAGTATCACGGCAGCGCCTTTTTCAAAGCCGATCGCCCCGGATTGAACGCGTATCAGCCGTTCTACGGCGCGGTGGACAATCCAAGGACTCCGCAAAGGAACAATAATCGTTTCAACCAGTGGGGCGGCAGCATCGGCGGCCCCATCCTCAAGAATAAACTGTTCGTGTTTTTCGCCTACGAAACTATTCGCAACTCAGGGACGAATGTCGGCAGCGGTTGGTACGATACGGCGGCTCTGCTGAAATTGGCCCCAGCCGGAAGCCTGGCCTCACGATACGGCGCATTTCCAGGCGAATCTGTCTCGTCCACGGGCGTAGTGGACCAAACATGTGCTTCGATTGGATTGGTGCAAGGAACGAACTGCTACATGATTCCCGGACAAGGCTTGAATATTGGCAGGCCCCTGGACCCCTCCAAATTCCCTCTGGGGACCGCTGATCCAAGCTTCAAAAACCACTTGAGCCCTGGGCTCGGCGGTGATGGTACAGGCGCCAGCTACAATTTGGATCCCACGACTGCGGACATTGCCTTTGTGAACACGACTGGTCCTAACGATGCTACCAACGCGCAGTACAACGGTCGCATCGACTTCAATGCGACAAGCAAGGACCTGTTGGCCTTCAACATCTACTATGTCCCGGTCAGCACGACCTCCTTTAACGGCTCGCGTCCGGCGAACATTTTCTACCATAACGCGACCAACGAAGCGATGACTGGTCTCTGGACTCACACCTTTACTCCGACACTCATCAACGAAGCGCGGATTAATGCTGCGGGATGGCGCTGGAACGAATTGGCTGATAACCCGCAAAGTCCTCTAGGCTTGCCCCAGCCGGCCTACATCGGCGATCCCAACAACGGCAACCAGATCGGTACTATCGGTACAAATGCCGGAACGCTGGGTGGCGTTGCCGGAAGTGTGTTCGACCAGTGGACCTATGGAGCCAAAGACGTTGTAACCAAGATTCAAGGAAGCCACACACTGAAGTTTGGCGGCGAGCTCACCAAACTCCATTTCGTGCAGGAGGCGCCCTGGTCTGCGCGGCCCAATTGGGGATTCGAGAACTATTGGGATTTCTTGAACGACGCCGCCTATTCCGAGACCGGCACGTTCAATCCTACGAATGGCGTGCCGACCTCCGTTCGCAAAGATTCTCGCCAAATGCTTTACGGCTTTTTCCTTCAGGACAGCTACAAGGCAAAGCCGAACCTGACACTCACTGCCGGCCTGCGCTGGGATTATTTCGGTCCTGTGTCCTTTACCCGCAACCAACTCTCGACCGTGGTTCTGGGACAGCAACCGAATCCGCTCACCGGTCTGTACATGCGCATCGGCGGCAACCTCTACACTTCACAAGCCGGCAACTTCGGTCCTCAACTCGGATTTGCCTGGAGTCCGGGTGCCATTGCCCATCACGACATGCACAGCCGACTGGTCCTCCGCGGCGGCTTTGGCATTGGCTACACCGCGCCGGAACAAGCTATTACACTGAACGGATGGCCAAACATTCCGTTTACGAACAACGGCGTCTTCCTCACGGGTTCGAACGTTTCGTATAACTTCCCCTCGGATCCGCATCAGTTTGAACCTTACCCGGCGAACCCGAACACAATTGCTCCTTTTAACCAGAACAATCTTCCCATTGGCGGTTCACCGGTCCTGGTTACGGCGTTTCCGGCCCATATGCCAACTACCTACACATACCGCTACTCCATGGAGGGTCAGTATGATCTGGGGCATAACTGGATTGCGACCGTAGGCTACCAAGGCAGCACGTCTCATCATCTGACTCGCCAGTCCAACTTAAATGCGCTCTATGGAGCTCAGGGAATAGCCCTCAATCCCGTGGTGAATAGCGTGGACTACTACAGCTATGACGCCAACTCTAACTTCAACGCGTTGCTGACCGAACTCCAGCATCGCTTCAGTCACTCCTTCTCGATCGATGCTCAGTATCGTTATTCCAGTAGCAAGGACAACGCCTCAGGCCCTTATTCCATCAACTACTATCAATGGAACCCGCAGCTCGACTGGGGACCATCTGATTTCGACGTGACGAATGTGTTTAAGTTGTGGGGTATCTATACACCGAACCTCTTCTTCCACGAAGGCTGGCAAAAGAAAATCCTTGGTGGTTGGACAGTGAGTGGCATCTTCAACTGGCATAGTGGCTACCCATGGTCGCCGCAATTTAACAGCACCTGCAATCTGATCTATCAAGGGGGCTCCTGCACCAACGGCACAACCAGCAACCTATTACCTGCGACCTATTTGGGCGGCGCGGGCAGCGACTCTGGTAATTCCACGTTCCTTAAGGCGAACGGGAATTTCCCACTGGGTGGACCGGCTTATTTCACGGCACCCACGTTTACGAACTGCACAGCGCCCTTTCCTGCTGTTTGCCCTGGCGCACCGCAAGCTCCTGGTGTGGGGCGAAACTCGCAGCGCGGTCCCCGGTATAAGGACCTCGACGCAACCATCAGCAAGGCATTCGGCTTACCGAAGATGCCGATCTTGGGTGAAAACGCGCAATTCGAATTCCGCGCGAACGCCTACAATTTGTTCAACAACTTGAATCTTGACATCGGCCAGATCGACAAAACCGTGACTGATACCCACTTTGGCCAAATAACCGGCGCTCTGGGTGGCCGCACGATCGAGATGCAGGCGCGGTTCAGCTTCTAACACGTTCCGGAGGCGCTGCCCCCGGCGCCTCCGTTGATGCACAAGAAAAGCTGCCAACGAGTCCCCTCACCCCGGGATGCTCTCTCGTTGGCAGTTTTTCTTTTACACTAGATGCTTGCTGATGCTCTTCTTCCCCTCCATGCCCGACCGAAATCACTGGCGAGGCCGCTTTCGGCGGTGGCCGGGCTACATGAGCATCACTTTTCCGCTCCTCGTGATAATGCTCAGCATCGCCGGTTGGTGCTTTGCTCAATCGAAACCTGCCACGGAGAGCTTCGATTCCCTGGCGCAGCGCGCCGCCGCGGCCCGCGATTCCGATCGACTCGACGAGGCCGTCTCACTTTACCAAAAAGCTTTGGCCCTGCGCCCCAAATGGGCGGAAGGCTGGTGGTCTCTCGGCACGTTGGAATATGACCGGAGCAATTACCGATCCGCCGCCAGTGCTTTCCGCCAACTGCTTCCACTTGCGCCAAAAGACGGCACTGCTTACGCCATGCTCGGCCTCTGCGAGTTCGAACTAGGACAGGACGATGCCGCTCTGAAACATCTGGAACAAGCGAAGAACCTGGACATCTCCTCCAACCCCCAACTGCGCAGTGTGCTGCTCTATCACGACGGATTGCTGCTTCTCCGTGCTGGCAAGTTTCAGTCCGCGGAAACCGCCCTTGGCGGCTTGTGCCTGGACTCCATTCCGAACGTTGACGCCGTCAAGGCCCTCGGGTGGGCAGTTTTTCGTATTTTCCCCGAGACGGCTCCTCCGGAAGGATCGCCGGGCGCTGCGATCCTGCAACGCGCCGGGCACGCCGCCTGCATCACAGTTCAAAAAAAATACGATCAGGCCCGCAAGGAATATGCGGACCTGGTAGCTGAATATCCGGACTATCCCAATATCCATTATGTGTTTGGAAAATTCCTGGCCGAAAGCAACGATGTGCCCGGCGCGGTAGCCGAATTCCAGAGGGAGATCAAGAACAATCCCAAGGATATCAATTCGCGCCTGGAAATCGCTGCCACGCAATACAAAATAAACTCCGCCGCTGGCATTCCCTACGCCGAAGAAGCGGTTCAGCTCAATGCTCACGTGCCCTTCGCGCACTATCTTCTGGGCCTGCTGTATCTGGACACCGATGCCTACCAGAAAGCAATCCCGCAACTGGAAATCGCGCAGAAAGCTTTTCCTAAGGATGCGAAGATCTATTTTGCTTTGGGTTCTGCTTACTCGCGCGCTGGGAGAAGGCAGGATGCAGAAAAGGCGCGCACAACGTACCAGCGGCTGAGTCAACAATCGTCCAGCGAGTCGAATGCTGGCTACTAGGTGCTTCGTGGTTACTTCGTCGGCTCTTCGATGGTTACGATGCGATCGCCGGCCACATCCTTTAAAACCTGCTTAGTGCCGCTGGGCCATCGAATCTCGAGCTCTTTAATCTTTTCATTCTTTCCCAGCCCAAAGTGTACTCGCGAATCACTGGCGGAAGCGTAGCCCACGGCGGTAGTAACCTCATTCCACTGCTTGTTCCCATCCTCCGTGGTGATGCGGACCTGGGCCCCGATTGCCATCCTGTTGCTTCTCGTTCCCACAAGCTTCAGCAAAACCCAATGATTCCCATTCTCGGTGATGTTATGCAAGAGCTTTGCCGGTCCGTCCAATACAGACACGACCATGTCCACGCGTCCATCGTTGTCCAAATCACCAAAGGCCACGCCACGGTGCGCCGCCTCCAACTGAAAATCCGGCCCGGCGTTCGCGCTTACGTCCGTAAACTTGCCATTCCCGACGTTCCGGAAAATGGTGTTCGGTTCGGGATAGCGTCGCGTTGCGTTTTGCTCGCTAATGTTGTCCATGACGTTGGCCCGCGCCACGAACAGGTCTTTCCACCCGTCATTATCGAAATCCGCGATGCCGTTGCCCCAGCCGGACATGTCGTTGGTCTTGGCCAGACCGCTGGCTACCGTCATATCCTGAAACTCGCCCTTGCCCTCGTTGAGCCACAGAGGAAATCCTTCGTGCTCCACGGCCGTGTGCCAGATGTCTGGTAAGCCGTCGTTATTCACATCGCGGAAGTCTGCTCCCATGCCGGATCGCGCGATTCCGTCCGGGGCATAGCCGACGCCCGCCAGCAGCGCCACCTCCTCGAATTTCTTCCCTTTCAAGTTGTGAAACAAAAAGTTTTGCGTCGTGTCGTTGGCCACGAAGGCATCCAGATAGCCATCCCCGTCGTAGTCGGCAAATGTGACGCTCATGCCCTTTCCAAACTGCTGCGCAATTCCTGTTTCCTCAGACACGTCCGTGAACGTTCCGTCGCCATTGTTGCGATAAAGAGTGTTGTGTGTCGGCGCGTAGTATTTGGGGTGGCAATAGCCCCGCACTCCTTCCTTGACCCGGCAGTAAGGGTCCTTGTTTACGTCCCACACACAATAATTGACCACGAATAGATCCAGCAGGCCGTCATTGTTGTAATCAAACCAGCCCGCGCCCACGGACCACATCTTCTTGCCGTTTAGTTTTGCGCCTGCCACCCCGGCCTTCGCGGTTACATCTGTGAATGTTCCGTCACCGTTGTTATGGAACAACTGGTTGCCGGTTACATTTGCCAGGAACACGTCTGGCCATCCATCGTTGTCGTAATCGCCGATGGCCACGCCGCTGCCGTATCCGGCTCCCGCGAGCCCCGCCTTCTCTGTCACGTCCGTAAATGTGCCATCGTGATTGTTATGGAAGAGGCGATTCCAGTAGGCCGGCGTTTCCTTCTGCAATGACGGAAGCGCGGCTCCTCCTACCAGATAGACGTCCAGATAGCCGTCACCGTCGTAGTCGAACAGCGCGACGCCCGCGACCATCGTTTGCGGCTGATTCTTGTTTTCGGTGTTGCCGTTCGCGGTGATGTAGTGCAGCCCGGCCTTTTGCGCAATTTCTTCAAAACGTATGGGGCCCTGGGTATTCGAGTTCTGCGGAGTAGGCGCCGGCTTGCCCTGCCCCGTGGCAGACAGCAGGACCGTGCCCAACAAAATTAACAGCCGACGCATTTCTTCATGCCTGCTGAAACCCAACCTTTGTCATGGCGGTCTGCGCTTCGCTGTTCTTCATGAACGTATTCCAGACCAGACCGCTACGATAATTCTCCGCCATGACCATGGTAATGCCCAAATCGATTCCCAGCACATCCGTATCGTACCAGTCTGACAGCGGATTGAAAGCATCCACGTAGCTATAGCGGCCCCACGCCTTTGCGGCGTAGGTTCCACGGATGTTGCGTAATACCTGAATGCAATCCGGATACAGAAACGGCAGCGAGCCTCCCGTGGCGCACGGCACAATGCTGCCGTCAATCGGGCCCTGTGGTGGCGGACCGCCCCACGCGGTATAGCCCTTCACGTAATCGGACGCGCTGATGCCCCACAGGTCCTCGGCATAGTCGCTGAATCGGCCTGCCAGGGAAAGGCAAAAAAGTTTGTGTGCTTTCGTGGCCGTGACTGAATTCTCGAAATAATTCGCGTAGGCATCCTTCTTATGCCGGAAATCGAACCAAGCCTGCGAATACTGGTGCGTGAAGATCGGGTCGTGGCCCGAAATGTAGGTCAGCCCTTGATACGTAATGGTGGGCCGTGTCCAGGCATTCCACGTGGACTCAGAAACCGGATGCGTTGGCGACCCGATCCCCAGCAGGTAAATCATCATCAATTCGCAATAATGTTCCCAACGCGCGTTCAGGAAGCCGCTCTCCGGATGCCAGCCCATCGAGAAGGTTGGCCCATCATTAAGCATCCACGGCCACTCTACGCGCTCATAAACCTTGGTCGCCAAGTCCTGAATCTCGGCGTCCTGGAAGTATTGTCTGGCGGTAAGCACTCCGCACAGCAGGAGGGAGGTGTCGATGGACGACAATTCGCAATTCGACCAGCGCTGCCCGGTGTTCATATCCACAAAGTGATAAAAGAAGCCGTGCACGTTGGGCATTTGATACAAGAATTGCAGCGTGCTTCGAACGCGGCCGCTGATGTCCGCGGTTTTACCGTACCCGCGCGAATCGCCAATGCACAACGCCGTCAGGCCGAAGCCGGTCGCTGCGATGCTGGCCATCTTGCGGGTGTCATTGCCGTTCAGCAAGGCGCGGTCTTTCACCTGTCCGGTCTGAGGGTTGGTTTCATTCCAAAAAAATTGGAAGCTGCTTCGCTGGATCTCGTCCAGCAACTGCTCATCCGTCCCTTGATACGGCGGACCCTTCGGGCTCGGTGTGGCGATCTGCTTTTGGCCGCAGCCCAGCAGTGACCCGAACGGTGCAACCGCCAGTGCCTGCCCGCACCAGCGTAACCAATCCCTTCGCTTCATGGGAAGTATGCTCATAGAAAGACTCTCTTTATTCGGTTATCTCGAACTCAACGGGCTGCCCGTGTTGCGAATCCGGACTTACCCAAACGCGCACCCGGCTTGGCTCTACAGTGCGCTCATTGCGAATATCCCACAAGGCGAAAGCCTCCGGGCTAAGCGAGAACGTGACCTTCTTAGTCTCTCCGGGCGCGAGCGGGACACGTTGAAATGCCTTCAATGCTTTCACCGGTTCCTCCACGCTGGTGCCTCTCAGCCCCACATAGAGTTGGACTACTTCTTCGGCGCTGACCTTTCCGGAATTCGTCACATTCGCGCTCACGGTCATGATTGTCTTGGCATCCGCTGGCCTGCTGCGCAAATCCTTTGCCAGTTCCTTGGCGCTCAACTTCGTTGTGCTGAGCTCTGGCGGAGAATACCGAAACTCTGTGTACGACAACCCGTAGCCAAACGGAAACTGTGGTGCGTTTGGCTCATCCACGTAGCGCGACACATATTTCTCCGTGCCCTCATCAGGAGGCCGCGTCAAATCCGTATTGCCAGCCGGTCGTCCCGTGCTGAGGGCATCATAATAATCCGGAACCTGCCCGATCGAGTGCGGCCAGCTTACGACCAATTTCCCGCTTGGCACGGATTCCCCGTACAGCGTTCGCACCAACGCCGGGCCAGCCTGCACCCCGGGAAACCACGCCGCAATCACTGCCGGAACATGGCCAAAGGCCCACGTCAATGTGAGCGGCCTGCCGCTGAACAGCACCAGCACCACGGGTTTCCCAGTTGCGGTTACCTGTTCTAATAGCTCTTCCTGTCGACCCGGCAAATCCAAATGCGCGCGCGAACCTGCTTCCCCGGTCATGCCGCCGGCATCCTCTCCTAACGCTAGAATCACCACATCCGCGGAGCGCGCCGCTGCTACGCCTGCGCTGATCTGCTCGTCCGTGGCTGTCCGTATTTCTCCGCCCTTGGCATATTTCACTCGTTCCTGCCCCAATCGTTGCGTCAGTGCCGTCTTCAGGGTAACTACATCCTTCGCCTGCCCGTGAGCACCCCAGGATCCCAGCATTTCTCCCGGGTCGTCAGCCAGTGGGCCAATCAACGCGACGGTGTGCAGTTCGTCGCTCAGTGGCAGCACGTGGCGCGAGCCAAGCAACTCGTTTCTCAGCAACACAAAGGATTGTTCCGCGGTTTCGCGCGCCAGATCCAAACTCTCTTTCGGCAATGGTCCACGATTTTCCCGCGCTTCGTCCGTATACGGGTTGTCAAACAGTCCCAGCGCAAATTTCACCCGAAGCACGTGGCGCACCGCGTTATCAATTTGCGCGTCTGAAATCTTGCCTGTTTTCAGCAAATCCAGCAGGTGTTCGTGGTACAGATTGCTCTCCATATCCATATCCACGCCAGCGGTTAGGGCTTTCAACGCAGCCGTTTTTCCATCATTCGCTATCCCGTGTGCGATCAACTCGGCGACAGCGGTCCAATCACTGTCCACCATGCCGGGGAACTGCCACTCTCTCCTCAATACTTGCGTCAACGTGAAAGGATTAGCCGTTGAAGGCACGGCATTCAGCGCATTGAAGGCGCTCATCACGGAAGCTCCGCCCTCATCCAGCGCGGCATAAAACGGCGGCAAATACACCTCGCGCAATGTGTGCTCGGAAATTTCGGTAGTGTTATAGTCGCGGCCACCCTCGGCGGCACCGTAACCAACATAGTGTTTCACGCATGCGGCGATGCTGTCCGGCGCGTTCAGGTTTTTGCCCTGATAGCCGCGCACATACGCTCGCGCCATTGCACTTCCGAGGTAAGGGTCTTCCCCTGCTCCTTCGGTCATGCGACCCCATCGCGGATCGCGCGCGATATCCACCATCGGCGAAAAGGTCCAGCGCACTCCTGCAGCCGAAGCTTCTTGCGCTGCCATCCGTGCGGCTTTCTCCACGAGTTGTGGGTCCCAGCTCGACGCCAAGCCCAGTGGAACTGGAAACTCAGTTCTGTAGCCGTGAATTACATCCAGACCGTTCAACAAAGGAATATGCAAGCGCGATTTTTCCACGGCGATGTGCTGGTAGTGATTGGCGGCCCGCGCATCTTCCAAGTTGAATAATGACCCAACCTGACCTTTCGCGATCATGTCCTGATAATTGCCGCGTCCCGTTCCCGGTCCCGTCGGGGTTCCGACCGAATACTGCACTAACTGGCCAACCTTTTCCTCCAGGGTCATTTGTTTCAGCAAGGCTTCGACCCGCGTTTCGATCGCGGGGTCGGCGAGATTGGATCTCACCGGCAGTCCATGAAAGTCCGCCGGACTCGCGGTTTCTTGACAGCGGGCGCTAGACAATAGCAGGAATGTCAGTGTGCCAAGCAAAAGGAATGGACGGAAGAAGTGGGGCAGCACGTGAGTCAGGCTCCTATTTGATGTGAAGTTGAAGTCATTCGGATCGGACTTTTCTGGATTCCGTGTCACACTCACCTTAGGGACCTCATTTCCTCCCTGGGCGGGCCAGAATCTCAAGATCGTTAATTGTCAACTCGTCCGGCACTAGCGTAGGCCCGGCACTTCCCGCAGCCCGCCCCGCGGCCGGATGCGTGCTATGGTAAATCGATTTATTACCTACAATCTATCATATTCTTGTATCCTCCTCCACAATTTCCCTCATTTTTTAGGCTCTTGTCCTTGCCCCGTAGCCCCGGCTTGTGCCAGACTACGCCACAAGACATTCCATGGTTAGGTCAAAGGGAAACCCCGTTGCAGCAAGTCCGCCCACGGGCACTCCTTCCATCGGTCTGAAGGAGTTGGCGGCTCATCTGGGCCTTTCTTCCGCTACGGTGTCGTTGGTCATCAACCGCTCTCCGGGCGCCAAGTCCATTCCCCATGCCACACAAGAGCGCGTCCGCGCCGCCGCGCGTGAACTGAATTACCGGCCCAATCTTATGGCGCGTTCCCTGCGGCAAAAGCGCAGTTTCACGATTGGCGTGGTTCTCCCGGAAATCAGTGAGGGCTACGCCGCACTGGTGCTGTCTGGCATCGAAGACTATCTACTCCAGGAAGGGTATTTCTATTTCGTCGTGAGCCACCGCCATCGCGCCGACCTCATTGAAGAGTATCCTTCGCTCCTGCAGCAGCGTGCCGTCGAGGGGATCATCGCCGTGGACACGGTTTTGACCGGACCCACCGGGATTCCCGCTGTCGCCATCTCCGGACATCGCCAGGTTCCCGGAGTGACGAATATAGTTCTAGACCACAACCTAGCTGCCCATCTGGCCTTGGAGCACCTACAGAAATCCGGCCACACGCGGATTGCGATGATCAAAGGCCAAGATTTTAGCTCCGACACGGAAATTCGTTGGCGCGCCCTACATAGTGTTGCCGAGCAGCTCGGTATTGTCATTGACGATAAATTGACGATTCAGCTAGACAGCGATTCATCCTCTCCTGAAGTTGGCTATGTTGTTACTCGGAAATTGCTCGAACGTAATGAGCCATTTACGGCCCTCTTTGCCTTTAACGATATTTCCGCGATCGGCGCTATCCAGGCCCTTCGCGAATCGGGCAAAAGGGTTCCGGAGGACGTCTCTGTCATTGGCTTTGACGATATACAAAGTGCGGCCTATCAGAACCCAGGGCTAACCACGGTGCGTCAACCTCTCCGCCAAATGGGCGTTATTGCGGCAGAAACCCTGCTCGCACGCGTAAACAGCCCCCGGCAGGAGGAATATCCCAACGAAATTGTGGTCAAACCGGAGTTCATCGTCCGGGGTTCCACTGCTAATGTCCGGCACCTGGTTTCTCTTCCGTAGCCGGGGGTGACTTGTCTTTCTTTTCTACATTGTTCTCAGTAAAATGGGGAGAGATTCTGTTTCTAATGAGTAACTCCGAAAACCTGAAAATGACATAGTTGAAACATTTCCGTAACCTCGTCCAAGTGAGACTGCTTACCAGAGGCCAACTGTGAGAACGGTAACCGCCGATCCGCTCTTAACCGAAACTTCTCTCTTCCGTATTTCCCTTGCGCAATCTTCTCAGGACCTGGAGGAATGCCAGCGCCTACGCTACAACGTCTTTAACCTCGAACTCGGGGAAGGCCTGTCCACCTCCGACCGTTCCGGCCTTGATATCGACCCGTTCGACTCTTTCTGCGACCACCTGATGGTCCGCGACCTGGAAACCTGCAAGCTCGTGGGCACGTACCGCCTGCAGACCGGTGAGGTCGCCCGCCGTAATATCGGCTACTACGGCAACCAGCTTTTCGATTTTTCCGCTTACGACTCGATTCGCCGCGAGGTTCTGGAACTCGGCCGCGCCTGTGTTCACATCGACTATCGCAACATCATGGTCCTGCATGCCCTCTGGAAAGGCATAGCCGTCTATGCCACGCGTCAGGACTCCCGCTACCTGCTGGGCTGCAGTTCCATCTCTTCTCAGGACGAAAACGTGGGCGTGGCGATGTACGACGCCCTCAAGGAAAAGTACCTCGTGCATCCGTCCTTGCGCACTACGCCCCAGCCCGGCCATGAGTGTCAGTCCAATGGAGCCCCTTTGGAACCGGGCCGGCCTCCGCGCCTCTTCCGCGCCTATTTGGAGATCTCTGGCCGCATTTGCGGGCCGCCAGCCATCGATCGCGAGTTCAAGACCATTGACTTCCTCACGCTGGTCGATCTCGCCAATCTTCCCGATCGCGTGCGCACCCGCTTCTTTTAGTGACTCGCTGCTAGCGCAGAGTTATCGTTTCGGCTGTCTTTATTGCCGTGTTGCTACCCTTTCCACACTCTTTTGCATCCAACGGCCCGCAACTAGACTTTCTTCCGAGAGGCTAACCTATGATCCCCATCAGTCCCGAGCATGCCAGCTTTCTACTGCAATACATGCTTTCCACGGTTAAGAACGAGCATCGCAGCACTCGCTCCGTCATTGAAGCCATCCCCCAATCGAACGCAGATTACCGCCCTGACCCCTATTCCAAAACCGCCATGGAACTGGCCTGGCACGTCGTAGCCGCGGAGCATCGCTTCTACGGCGGCATCATTGCCGGAGCCTTCAATTTCACTCCCATTCATCGCCCCGAAAATGTTCAGACTCCAGCGCAAATCGGCCAGTGGTACGGGGAATCCTTTGCAAAGAACTTTGAGCAATTCCCAAAACTTTCCGGCGAGCAGTTGGCCAAAATCGTCGATTTCCGTGGCGTTTTCCAGATGCCCGCCGTCGCTTACCTGAATTTTTCGCTGCATCACACCATTCACCATCGCGGCCAGCTTTCCACGTATCTGCGCGCGATGGGTGGCAAGGTACCTGCAATCTACGGGGAAAGCTACGATTCCGCTGAAGTCAAGAAAGTTGCTCAAGCTACGGCTCAGGCTTAGCTGGGTGCGGGCACAGAATTACCTGGATTTGTTACCAGTTCAGGTAGGTCGTCTTGTCTTCTTGATTCGATACAGTGTCTCGCCGGCATGCGGAATCACTTTGATTCCTTCGCCTTCGCGCCCTAGCCATTCTTTCATGTTAACGGCGCTGGGGTTCAGATAGCCGAGATTCACCTGGTGACACCGCTCCTCGGAAATTCCTGTCGCCAGAGTCACTCGAATTCGGTCGCGTTCGAATCCTGTGCCCAGGTCAAAGGCGCCTTCTCCGCGCAGGTGCGTCGAATGCGCGAGTACTCCCCTCGGCACGTCCGCAAATTGCTTCCATTGTTTTGTAAAGTAATCCCGGCAGTGGTAGCCAATTCTCTCGATATACGGCCCATGGGTGTAGCTGAACTCGGTGATGTGCGGAGCGTAAATCATCACCTCGCCCTCGTCCATCATCGCTGGCTCCGCTTTGTACATCCCCTTCGCGGCAGTCCAGATGTCCGCGTACATTTCCGGCATGACGGCAAGCACGCGCCGGAACGGCTGCTCCACCCACTCGATGTGTATCTGCGCGGAAAGCGCGGCTGCGGATTTCCAGGCTTCACGCGCGGTGCCAAAGTAAAAACCGGAAACGCCTTCCTTGGTTACCACCAGGGCCATGCACGCAACCGGCACCTTGATTTTTGCCGCCGCCCGGTCAATCAAGTCCCGTACCGGCGTCGATTCCGTGCCGATCACGTGGTAACTGCCTAGCAATGCTCCCAGCCAGTGTGTCTGGTCGATCATTTCTTTGCCACTGATGCCGGGAAACAGATATTTGTTTCCGCCCGAAAAGCCCACCACCTCGTGTGGAAACACTGGCCCGCAGATCAGAATCTGGTCGTAGTCAAAAATCAGCCGGTTGATCTTCACGGAAATGGCCTCGGACAGCAGGCCGCCCGAAACCTCTTCTACATCACTCGCTGGAATTGTTCCGACGTCCGCAAGCGTATCCGCAATGTCCCAGTGATGGTTGTATATCCGCGATCCATCGCAGATTCCGTTTATCACGGGACGCCCCAGCATGCGCGTCAATTGCTCGTCGCTCATCAAGGGATGTGTGCCTAACGCCACTAGGTAATCGCAAGCTGCGGCGCGCTGACCAATTTCCCCCTGCAGAAGTGGGAACAACTGCGCCATGGGCATCGTCCGCGTTCCGTCCGGGATGATCGTGAGCACCCGCCGGCCATCAATTCCCATCTCTCGCGCGGACGCCGAAACCAAGGCTCGCAGTTGGTCGTCGAATAGCATTCTTTCCGGCGATCCCTTACCGATCTTCATTTGCCTTCCTCAGCCGCCTGCATTGCTGCCCCCTGCATTACCGTGCGAAACTAAGCTCCATTATGCGCACTTCTTTCGCCTTCCGCGCAATCCCCTCCCTCAGGCATGCGCTTGTCCTCAACAACTCCTAGCGCATCTCGCGTGCCTCGCCGTCGCTGGCGCATGGCCTTCTTGCTTGCGTTCGGCGTGATCATTAGTTTTTTTGACCGCATCAATCTCTCGGTTTCGCAAGACGCGCTCCACGACTCTTTTGGCCTTTCCCTGATCGCCTTCGGCTACCTTGCCAGCGCCTTCAGTTGGACCTACGCGATCATGCAGATGCCTGCGGGGATTCTTTTGGACCGCTTCGGTGTTCGGCGCGTCGGCCGCGTCAGCACGCTGCTCTGGAGCATCTCTTCCTTCGCTGCAGCCATCTCTCCCGGACTCGGTGTGTTCTTCGCTGCCCGCTTTCTTCTTGGCGTTGCCGAAGCGCCTACGTTCCCTGGCAACGCCAAAGCCATCGGCCATTGGTTCCCTCAACAGGAGCGGAGTCTGGCGATCTCCATCACGGATGCAGCGGCAAAGTTTTCCTCCGCGATCGGAGTTCCCTTCCTCGGCCTGCTGCTGTTGCACTTCGGTTGGCGGTTCACCTTCGCCACTACCGGCTTCCTCAGCTTGCTCTATTTCGCTCTGTTCTATCTGCTCTACCGCAATCCCCAAGAAGACACGCAACTATCTCGCGCCGAACTTCACTACATCACCGAAGGCGCCCCCCAAACAGAGACCCAAACCGAAGCAAAGGGTGCTTCTTCGCTTTGGTATCTATTGACGCAGAGGAAGGTCTACGGTCTCGCGCTCGGCTGGGGCGCATACAACTACAGCTTCTTCCTGCTTCTCAACTGGCTCCCCAGCTATCTTTCCATTGCCCACCACATGGACCTGTTGCACTCTGCGTTTTACACCAGCGCACCGTGGCTGTTTGCTACGTTCACGGATATTGTCGTCGGTGGGTGGCTGGTCGATGCTCTCATCCAGCGGGGCTGGAATGCGAATCGTGTGCGCCAGTCCGTTCTGATCGTCGGCACAGCGTTCGGTCTCGCGATTTTTGGCGCCGCTCACAGCGACAGCTCCTTCGCCGCCCTCTGCTGGATCAGCCTAGCGTTAGGAGGCCTGGCCGCTGCTGCACCTGTCGCGTGGACTGTGCCTTCCCTCATTGCTCCGCGTGATAGTGTGGGCACGCTGGCCAGCATCGCCAATCTGTCCGGCCAGCTAGCCGCTATATCCGCGCCCATTATCACCGGCTACATCGTGTCCGCGACCCATTCCTTCGACTCCGCCTTCGTCACCGCGGCGGTAATCCTTTTCGTGGGCATCGCGGGTTACGCCTTCCTTCTTGGCCAAATCGAGCGCATTCCCGAACCTGCGGGCTAGACACCTTGGTCTACTTCCCTATCGCGTCGGGCAATCCTCGATAATATCGAAACCCTTCCACTGGCTTTCCATCTCTAGTGCGAATGAAATCGTGCACTCTCTCTTTCATTTCCTTAACTTCCGCCTCGGTCGGACTCGGATTGTAATTCTTCCATCCCGGCCCGAACTGGCTGATATAGTGCGCTCCCGCGTTCACGCGCTTGTCCACATAATCGCTGATATCCACCCAGACGTTCTCATCCTGATAGTCGTAGTCGTTGTAGAACATGTATTCCGGGATCATGAACTCTTTCAAGCCCTCTTGGGTGATCTGCCCTTCAAACAGCAGCCGCCACATTGCTGCTCGCGCCGCATCTGCCGCCAAATACGCGGCCGCGCGATGATCTGATTTGTGCCAGCGTTGAAAATTCTTCCCCGGGTCCCACGCAAACAGCACATCCGGCCGCAACTTGCGGATCCAGCGCACCAGGTTCTCGACCACCGCTTTGCGGTCCTCAAATTCCAGCAATCCGTCGTCATAGCCCAGGTTGATGTAGTGGTCTCCGGGAATTCCCAATTCCTTCAGCGCCGCCAATTCCTCCTGCCTTCGAATCTCCGCCAATTGTGTGCGCGAAAGCTTCGGGTCCTGTGTCCCGACGTTTCCCGTAGTCAAGGTTACGATGTACACCTGGTTCCCATGCGCCTGCAACATCGCCAAAGTCCCGTGTGACAACGCATCATCATCCGCATGCGCCCCGATCAACATCACGGTCTTGCCTGTCCACTTCTCGACCGGCACTTCCGGCTTTTGCGGTTCCGTCTGTGCCAACGCCAATCCCGCCGCCACACACAACCCCGATAAGACCATCAACACACTCCGCAGCAAGCTCATCTCTCCTCCTGTCCCACTGCTCTCTCGTATCGACCGGCTACACTGACAGCCCATCCTACTACCGTCCAGTGCCATGCGCGGATCGCTCGCGAAGGATTTTGAAAAATGGGTAATATCAAACGTCAAAGTAGAATTAGAAAGGCTGGCTTGACAACTATCCGCCCGGAAAATCAAAAGGCCCGGCAATTGGCCGAGCCTCTCTCATTTAACTTTTGCCACTGGGCAGTTCTCTACTGTCGAAGCGGCTTACGTCTCCCTCGCGCCGACACGCTAGCTGTTTTCGGTTGGCTTCGGTGCAGCCGGCGTCGGGATCACGTGCGCATCCCGCCTCGGTGGTGCTACCTTCGGGATAGTCTTCTTCGGCTTCTTCTTTTCGCGATTTCCTCTGTCTCGGTTTCCCATGGTGACAGCTTGCCACAATTCCCAACGAATCGCTACGCACTCTTTCTCGTCCTGGCAAGATTATTCGCTGCCCACGCGTCACATCCCCGTGTGACACCCCGCATAGCGCCTCCCTCGTATTAGGTCCACTTTCACATTGTATTCACGAGTTTTGCGCACTGGGTCTGCGGGCCCTCCATTTGCGCCTTCGTTCCGAACTCTGGACCCCCGCTCGCTGTTCCGCGGGCCTTTTTCAAGACAATTTATTGGGAGGACTGCATGCCCCATCTCGATACCGGCAATACCGGTTTCATGATTCTCTGCACCAGCTTGGTCATGCTCATGACCCCAGGACTGGCGTTCTTTTACGGTGGCCTCGTTGGCAGGAAAAACGTCCTGGCCATCATGATTCAGAGTTTTGTTTCCATGGGTTGGACTACTGTGATCTGGTACGCCTATGGCTACTCCCTTTGCTTTAGCGGCGATTGGCACGGGGTGATCGGCAACTTCCACAATGCTTTTCTCCGTGGAATCGCGCTGAACACGCCTTCGCCGAATGACACCATCCCCGCCCTGGTGTTCATTGCCTATCAGATGATGTTTGCCATCATCACTCCGGCGCTCATCTCTGGGGCGTTTACGAATCGCGTCACCTTCAAAGCGTACATGCTGTTTCTCACCGCGTGGCTGACCTTCGTGTACTTCCCCTTCGTGCATATGGTTTGGGGAGGCGGCTTCTTGCAACAGTGGGGCGTGAAGGACTTCGCCGGTGGCATCGTGGTTCACAACATCGCCGGGATGGCTGCGTTGGCCTCGGTGCTGTATGTGGGCAAACGTCGAGTGCTGGATCGCGGTCCGCATAGTATCCCGCTGGTCGCTCTCGGCACCGGTCTACTGTGGTTCGGTTGGTATGGCTTCAATGCTGGCAGCGAAATGCGCGTCGACTCCGTCACCGCGACTGCCTTCCTCAATACGGACGTGGCCGCCTCGTTTGCCGCGATTGCCTGGCTGATGGTCTCGTGGCTGAATGAGAAGAAACCGAAATTCCTGGGGCTTCTCACGGGAGCTGTCGCGGGATTGGCCACCGTCACCCCCGCAGCCGGTTACGTCTCACCTACCACTGCGGTCATCATCGGCATCGTTTCCGGCGTGGTTTGCTACTACGCAGTGGAGATGAAGAATAAGCTGCAGTGGGACGATGCGCTCGATGTTTGGGGCGTTCACGGTGTCGGCGGCTTCCTGGGCATCGTGATGCTCGGTATCTTTTCCACCAAGGCGTTCAATCCCGATGGCGCCAATGGTCTGCTGGCCGGTGACCCCATTTTCCTGGTGAAGCAGGTAACCGCTGCTACGTTCTCCTCGGTGTGGGCCTTTACCTTCACGTACGCGATGTTGCGCATCATCGACATGTTCACACCAGTGAAAGTCACTGAGCTGACGGAAGAAGTGGGTCTGGACGAAGCTCAATTGGGTGAACACGCCTACGAACAAATGGCCGACTGATCCGGCAAGAACAGCTGATTCTCATTAGCGAGACGATGGGCGGAATGCGTCCAGTGCGGCGCTCATTCTCTCTAGTCCGCCGCGCACGGTGTCCGTAGGTCCACCGAACCCCATTCGGAAGTGTTCCGACTGCTCGAAAAACTCCCCGGGCACGACGCTGGTCTCGAACTGCTGGCGCAGCATCTCCACGAATTCGGCGGCACGGCCGTCCCGGAGCTTGGGAAACACCGTTGTGCCGAAGCGACTCGGTTCGCATTCAAGTTGCGGGTGTTTTGCCAGGAATTCATTAACCAGCACACGGTTCGTTTCCAGCAGCGCACGCGCCCGGGCGCGCACGCGATCGAGATTGTCGAGAGCAATCACGGCAAGGAGTTCAGCCGGGTGTACCGGGCTGCCGTAGGTAAAGTCAATTACTTGCCACATGCGTTGCACCAGTTCTGGCTGCGCCAGAATCCATCCGCAACGAATGCCGCTGAGTCCATAGGCTTTTGTCAAACTACTTGTAACTACAAAATTCGTTCCAAAATGAAATGACGAACGCCACGATTGACCGAACAGGGTTTCCAGATACACCTCATCTACAAGAACGTGCGCTCCCACATTGGCCGCCAGCGCACCCACCTGCCGCAGCGCATTGTCGTCCGTCCGCGCGCTGCTCGGATTGTGAAGATTGCAAAGAATCACAAGTCGAGTTTGCGTCGTGAGCTTGCGTTCAAGTTCTCGCACTTCGACCTGAAATCCCTTTTCCGCTACGCGTTCGAAGCGGCATACCTTGGCGCCAATATGTTCGAGAATCGCCAGCAGGGGGTCGTAGGTTGGCCGCTCAATCAACACTTCGTCACCTGGATGGACAAGCGCTGTGAGCGCCACGAAGTTAGCCATCGATGTCCCTAACGTGTAGACCACGGACTCTGTGGACACACCTGCCTTCGCCGCTAATCGCTCCATCAGCGGTGGATAACCATAGGGCCCGGTTCCGCCGATCTCCAAATCGTCGATGTGCACTGGCAACTCCGCCAGCGGATAGTCCATAACGCCACTGGGCGCGAGGTTGAACCGCGCGCTCGAGTGCAGCTTGGCCCAAGCCAGATAGCGCGTGACTGCGTCGGCCCCCAAACCATTCATCCTTGCTCTCCTGATGCAGAAATCCGGTTACGAATTCGCTGAGCGTGACCGCGCGAGACGGCTCCAGAACCAGTACACGGGAGCACCCGCCAGCAGTAGCACGAAGCCGATTAGGCTGTTCTGCGGATACCGATAGATGGTATTTCCAACCACCCACCAGCATATTCCCACGAAAAGCGCCGTGGTCACTGGATGCCCAGGGATAGCATAACCCTGGCTGGCACTCATCTCGCCCCGAGCGGCACGCCGCCGAAACACGAAAATCGTCGTCGCCGTCAGTCCAAAAAAAAGAAAATCCATGGAAATCACGTAATTCAGTATCTGCTCATAGCGGCCCGAGAGCGCAATCACCATTGTCCACACGCTCTGCAGCACAATCGCCACCACGGGCACCTGCGTGCGTGGATCGAGCCACGCGATCGCTCGGAAGAATAACCCGTCGTCCGCCATGGCAAAGTACACACGAGGTGCCGTCAAGATCGCCTGGCTAAGATAGCCTAAGGTGGAAATGGCGATTGCCGCGGCAATGAACGTTGCGCCGCGCTGCCCCAGTGCCATCCGCATCACCGCGGTAGCGGGCGTGGTTGTGGCCGCCAGCGCCTGCGGACCAAGTGCGCGAAGGTAAACCCAGTTCACCCCAAGGTACAGGATTACCACCCCAAGAACGCCGAGTAGTAATCCTCGTGGCAGGTTTTTCCTCGGCTCTTTCACTTCGGCTGCAAGGAAGTTTGCCGTCTGCCATCCTCCATACGCGAACAGCACCGGCACCATCGCGCCTCCGAACGAAGTGACGGACCATTCGCGGTCCGCCGCAGAAATGACGGTCACATGTTTGCCCGTAAGGGCCAGCCCGGCAATCACCAGCGCAGAAATCGCGACGATCTTCGTCACCATCAAGGCACTTTGCGTGCGTCCTCCGGTTTTTACTCCGAAGCAATTGATTGCCGTAAGGATCGCCAATGCGGCTGCCGCTACTACCCAGTCAGGCGCCGGCACGCCCGTCAACTCCACAAAATACCGCGCGAATGTAATGGCTACCGCTGCCATGCCTCCGGTCTGAATGACCAATAGCAGCACCCATCCGTACAGGAATGCTACCGCCGGGTGATACGCCTCGCGCAGGTACGCATATTGGCCGCCAACTTCCGGTAGCGTGGCCGCCAACTCGGCCCAGATGAATGCGCCGGCTACTCCGACAAACCCACCCAATACCCACGCCGCCAGGATTAATGCAGGCGTGTGGACCTGCTGCGCTACCACATAGGGATTTATGAATATGCCGGAACCGATGATGCCGCCCATCACCAGCATGGTGACGTCGAACAGGCCCAGTTGGCGCGCTAGTCTCGGCTTAGGGGCGGACACGGGATCCGCGCTGGGAAAATCGCACAAGGTATCGGCTGAGCAGGAGAGCCGCGGATTCAGTCTCCCTCAGCTCCGCCGCAAACAGCAAGGCCACTTTTCACGATTAGCTGGCTGAGAGCATTTCGATTAGTCCCTGCTGTCCAAGCAATGTATGTCATTGGCGCCTCAGTCCCCCAGCAAACGTGTGGCGAGCGCCAGCGCAGCGGGGCACTGGGTTGGATCATTGAGCTTCGCCCGTACGAAATCTCGTGTTCCGCCGCCTTTTCCCGGAATCGCAGCCAGCACCTGCTTCAGGGTGCTGCTCAGATCCTTCCCTGCTTCCGCCGACTGTGCGAAAACGAGTTGCCCGGTCAGCTCGTGGACCAAGAGCGCAACCACCTTCTCACTTCTGGCGAGCTCGGTGGCAAGGGGCAAAAGCAATTCGGGATTCTCTTCTCGCAATACTTCCGCGACAACTCGCACCGCATGGTTTGTTGGAACCGTACTGGCAATCATCAACTTGGCCCGCGCTTCGGCCAGTTGCTGCAGTGTGCTTCGAAGACTCTTGAAGCTGCTGTCGCGCTCCGCGGAAGCTTTCTCGATTGCGACCGGCGCTTCTTCCGGTGCACAGCTCAAGCGCTCTCCAATCGCGCGGAGCAACTGGTAAGCCTCCGTAGCGATGCGCTCGGCTCGTCCACCGCAGGCAAATTCCACGCGCCAGTCCTGACGAATCTTCGTGCACCGCCGAATCAGCACCAGACCGATTTGGCCGGTAGTTTTAACGTGCGTTCCTCCGCAGGGCTGCAAATCCACTCCCTCAATCTCGATGGCGCGCAGAATTCCTTCGCGGTCAACTTGCTTGCGCACGCCGTCTCGCGCCAACTGGTCGGCTGTTCCGTAGCGCACATGGACGGGGCGGTCAGCAAAAACTATGGCGTTCGCTGCGCGTTGCGCTCCGCGTAAGGCATCTTCCGACGGTTCCGGCCCGCGTACATCGATCGTGCACAGCTCGCTGCCCAAATGGAACGACACGGTGGGCAGACCAAACCGCTCTTGCAGCATCGCCGAAAGCAAATGCTGGCCTGTGTGCTGTTGCATGTGGTCAAAGCGCCGGCCCCAATCGACGCAGCCTTCAACAGCGCCCAGAGAAATTTCCTGGTCAACGATGTGCACGATTTCGTCGCCATCGTCGCGCACGTCAAGGACCCGCGCCGTGCCCAGTCGGCCGAAATCATTCGGCTGTCCACCGGAACTTGGATAGAATGCGGTCGCGTCCAAGACCACACCCCACGCGGGTTGTGTGCCGGAAGCATCGGCGAACGGCTCAACGGGCCCACAATCCACAACGCGCGCGCTGAAATTCTGGAGAAACGAATCGTCGTAATACAGGCGATGTGTGGCCATGAGTCCGGAATTTTAGCACAACCAATTTGGCCTTTCGGCGATGGCAAAACGGCGCTCATTTCACAGACTCCTAGCCCTATTCCGGTAAACTGGAGTCATGGGTATTCGCTTCATTGCTCTGGATATTGATGGGACTCTGCTGAACAGCAGCTTCCAAGTTTCCCCGTCCAATCGGGCCGCAATTGCAGAAGCGACCCACCGTGGAATCGAGGTGGCGCTGGTCACCGGCCGCCGTTACGACTTCGCGATGCCTGTCGCCATCCAAATCGACTCGCCCCTCACGATGATCGTGAATAATGGCGCTCTGGTGCGCACCAAGGAAGGGCAAACGCTCCTTCGCCATCTATTGCCCAAAGAGACCGCCCGGCGCGTCCTGGAGGCTACGGAGCCATGGAGAGAGGCCACGGCCGTCGTGTTCGATCGCCCTCAAGCGAATCAGGTGGTACTACAATCGATCGATTGGGACGACCCTACGCGTGGCGGCTATTACCGGCGCAATCGCGCCTACCTTGCTGAAGCCGTGCCACTGGAGAGTTGCCTGGAGGAAGACCCCATACAGATCATGTACACCGGCTCAGTTGCATCGATGCGAGAAGCCGAATCCACCCTGCGGCGCGTGCAATTTGCCGAGGAATTCACTCTGGCCGCAACGGTCTATGAAGATCGCGACTTTTCCATGATCGACGTTATTCACGCGGGAGTCACCAAGGGGACCACCCTGGCCGAATGGACAGCTACGCGCGGCATCGCCCCCGAGGAAATCCTCGCCATCGGTGACAATCACAATGACATGGAGATGCTATCCTTTGCGGGTATCCCCGTGGTCATGGGAAACTGTGTCGCCGAGTTGAAACAACGCGGATGGCATATTACCGGGTCGAATGACGAGGACGGGGTAGCCGCAGCGATTGAGCGGTTTGCCCTGGCGGAAACGGTCGAGTGAGACTAGCGATACAACGTTTTGTGCTGTGCGGATTTGCCGTGCTGGCGCTCCTTTTGGGAAGGGCTGGGGAGGCCCGAGCAGATTACGTCGTACTGCGCAGCGGTGCACGCCTTGATGTGACCGGTTACGAAATCCTGCCGGACCGTTATATCCTGCACCTCAAAGGTGGCGTGGCGGAAGTCCCCCTCAGCGAAATCTTGGGGATTGAGCCGGAAGAGATTTTCGATCCTGTGGAACTTCCGCTGAGCGACAAGACGCCTTTCGAGAAAATCATTCGCGCCGCCGCGGAACGCTATGGTCTGGATGCAGACTTGATCCACTGCGTGGTGGCCGTGGAATCGAATTTCAATCCCAAAGCACTCTCGCCGAAAAAAGCCAGCGGATTGATGCAACTGCTGCCGCAGACCGCTGCGCAGTACGGCGTGAAGAATATTTTCGATCCGGAAGAGAATGTCAACGCGGGGACTCACTATCTGAAGGAGCTACTTGGGAAGTACCACAACCTGACTCTGGCTCTTGCGGCATATAACGCCGGCCCAGAACGCGTGGACCAGTATGGCCGTCGCGTTCCGCCGTACCTGGAAACCATGAAATACGTGCAGCGGATTGCAAAAAGCTACGCGAAGATTAAAGCGGAAACGACCATCACGCAAAAATAAGCCCGCTGAAAAATCCCTTCGAGCATCGTTTGTTGCTTTTATTGATTAGGCGGCGCTTGCAATGGCGGCATCTGATTCGAATCGACCGGGCTGCCGGAGTTTGAGTTCGGGGCCTGGTTCTGATTCTGATTGGGGCTCTGGCTGGGGTTCATTCCGTTGGAGAACGGTGAATTCGAATTGCCTGTACCGCCCGGATTTGTGCCGATTGTGCCTTGAATCGGCGTCCCTATTCCCGTCGAAGCGCGTCCCATCGTCATGTCTTTCGAAGGATCCCAGATAAACTCAAACAGTTTGTAGTTCTTCGCTTTCTCATAGACCATGAAGGATCTTTTGTTGATCTTACTGCCGACCCCAATGATGTTGCCCCCAATTGTGTTGCTGGCGTCCATAGGTCCGGCAATGGAGTGCGGCTGGGTGGGATCCTCCATCGCAGATGGATCAGCAGCCCCCGCCGCGTTCGTAGATGCGTTTCCGTTCGCTAACGCTGTTCCTATTGCTCCCGTTTGCGTATTTCCCGCGGCTTGGCTGCCAAATCCCGGGGAGTTCACTGAGTTCGCACTCGCATTCATGAGCCCTTGGCCGCTACCGAGGGTCGACAATGACGATAATGAGGAACCAAAACCTCCAGCAGTTCTCTGCGCACCCATTCCGCTCATACCGATGCTGCGATCGCTTAAGCTGCCGATGAGTTGCCCATTCGGGCCGACATAAATCAATCTCCAGGAGCCATCCACCAGGTTCATGGGGTCCTTGTACGCCTGGCGCATGAAACGAATGCCTGTCTTGGGCTTGGTGAGATCGTCCAAAGACGTGGGAAAACGATTCATTTTCACGTAATACATGCGGATGCCGCGCGTGTACTGCTTCCCACGCCAGACCATTTCCGCTTCTCGTTCTCGCTGAACGCTGCTAACGACCGTCGGTGCAGCGGTGGCCAAGCTCAAAACCAGCAGCGCCAGGAAGAACATCACCAGAACGAGGGCATATCCTTCTTCCCCACCGCCGGCTCTTTTTCTGTGCTTAGCCTGCCTCATGCTTGTGGTGGCAACTCCAGATTGCTCGAATTCTTTTTGCCTGTAACCGTATCTTCATATTCGATGCGGTCATTCCCAATGTGCGTTATCCGAATGTGGTTCTGGACCGTGTCGCCTTCCTGCACGATGTGAATGTCCTCACCGTCCAAAAGAAACGCGCGCCGTGGTCCATTTGTGGGTAACGACCCATATCCAAAAAACTTCATGGTCAGCACTGGCAAAGGCGGTTCCGGTGGCCGCACCGGACCAACAATTAGCCGAGGCTTTTCAGCGGGTTTTGCCGGACCCGCCACGGTTGTCGGCTCTGCCGGAGCCGGGCCGGCGACAAAAATGTTACGCCCGGAAGATTTGTACACAGTCGATTGAGATTCGCCCATTTCCTTGAAGATCACGCTGTAGTCCTCAGCGTTGATCGGCGTATACGGTCCCGACAAGACCAGTCCACTGGTTGCGGACTTACTCTTTCCAAAGTACGAGTACCAGACCACCGCTGCGACCACCAGCAGCACGGCCAGTACAATTCGTTCTCTTTGTTGCTTCGTCAGTGCCATCACGCCTTCCGAAAGTACGTCCGCATGTGCAGCAATACCCGCAGGCCCCCGGACGGCCCATGCCCTTCGGCCGATTCCACCGCCAGGGAGTCCACGATGTACACGTTCTTGGAGCGCTGCAAGCGATTCAAGAAATTCACGATGCCGTTGTAGTCGCCAGTGACGGACGCGTCGAGAAACACCTCCGTCAGGTTGCGTCCGCTCACATCCTTAGGATGCCACTGCACTTCATCAACAATCAGGTGGGTATCGTGGGCGTAATCATCCAATTCCTGCGAGATGACCGAGGACCCTTTGGAAGCAGGCAACATGGTGGCTTCAAACTGATCAAACTTTTTCAATATCTCCGGGGTTGTTCCGCGAATCTTTGTCGCACGTTCGACGTCCGCTTTGACGAGGGCCAATTGGCGAGTTTCTGTTACGAGGGTCTGCTGACGATTATTCTCTGGCGACGCCAGCCTGGAAATGGAATACATCAGCCCGACGTCGGCAAGCAGAAGCACCGTGAGGCCGGCGATTATTAGCTGTTTTCTTCTCTGAAAGTTTCCCATTCTTCAGATACCCGTATAAATTGCCGAAAATTCCACCATAAACGTATCCGTACTGCCGGTGCCGCCCTGCTTCGGTAACCCCTCCGACGTCAGTTCGATGTGCGTAAACGATCTGGAATCCTCAAAGGCTTTCAGCAGTTTGACCTTGGATTCCTCAGAGGCGCCGCCAACCACGAATTTGACGGCAACTGAGCCACTTTCCAGTTTTGGTTCGATTCGCAGCACGTGAACGCCCGCCGGTAACGTGTGTTCCAGGTCCATAAACATCTTGGTCCAGTTAAAGCTGCGCGCCTCAATGACACTTCCGATAAACTTCGCGCGGTCTTGAAGACTGTGTATATCTTCCCTGGCATAGAAACGCTCAAGGTCGTTCCGCTGTTGCTGCAGCCGGTCCATCTCTTGTTGGAGCTTCCCGACTCGCGCACGATAATCTTCGTCGGCCTTCCGCAAAGTGTAAAAATGCCAGCTAAGGTACACCAGCAGGACACTACCGAGAATCCCCAACAAAGCGGAACCCAGCAGGAATCGCCGGTGGCTGACCAGCGGCTTGGTGGCGAGATTGAGTCCCACGCGCATACGGATCGTTCGAGTCCCCCTTAGTCTCGATGCAACATCCAACCAACAAGGCCTTCCAATTCGTTTTCCGCCAGCGGCCGCGCTTCTGCGCGCAAGTTTCCATCCGACATCGCGGCGCTCAGCAATGAGCGCACCGGACACTTAAACTCATCTTCGAGCGGATGTACGAATTCAGGCAATCGATTTCCCAGTCCGGCCACCCGAACGGCCTGAATGCCTTCCTGCCAGGTGTCCTGATAGTACGCGGCTAACGGATAAATCTCCTCGAGCAGCAAATGCGGCGTAAGCACATCCGCATGAACCGGTAATTCCGTGCATCGATAGCCAGCCAAGACGCCTTCGCGAACAATCGCGGTTGTGAGCGAGGTGCCGGCAACACGCGCGAGCAACGTGGGCTTCTGATCTTCAAGCAGGCTGACAGCAGCCAGCGTTGTGCTCAACACAACCCCCGGTCGCAGGGATGCCTCCTCCAACGTCGCTTCATATTCCTTGATGATGCGGAGCCGGGCAATGGACGTCACGACGTCTACGCCGTCGGCACGCGGTGCCTGCCGCATGTAGGACAGCAGCGTCTCTTCTACCTCAAACGGCACGCTCTTTTTCAACTTCCACCGCAGCATCGGAATTGCTTCTTCGGCGCGCCGCGGAAATTCGTCGAAATGTTGGACAAAAACTCGAATCACCGGGTCGGGCACTAGCAGCGCTGCATCTTCTTCCTTTGCGCCCAAGCTCCGGCACACACTGGCAACAGCAGCTTTCACCGCGGCCACATTCCCCATGTTGGATTCGATGGCGGAAGGAACAATCGCTCCCTTGGGCAATGCTTGGATATCGTAGGCAACATGCGTGCCGCCTCGGCCGAAGCGCACCCCGGCCACGCGTCCTGGCGAGATTTCAATCGCAAGAGGGGGATGCGGCGTGGCATCCATCCAACGCACGAAACGCCGGACAGCGTCGACCTTATAAATTCCTTCCCGAATTGCGGCGCCGCTACTCAACGAATGTCACCTTGTTGATTTCCCGGAGTGTGGTTACCCCTGCGCGGACTTTGGCAAGCGCACTTTCGCGCAGCGTAATCATACCCTCGGTGATAGCAGCGCGCTTGATCTCGGAAGTTGGCCTGCGGTCCACGATCATTTCGCGGATATGGTCACTCAGGTCGAGCAATTCACAAATGGCGCTGCGTCCATGAAACCCTGTGCCAGAACATTCCAAGCAACCGGCGCCTTCGGCGAACTGATATTTGCTGGCGGTCGCGGGATCGATACCCGATTCGCTCAACTCCAGATCTGTGTACTTCTTCGGCTTCTTGCAACTGGAGCAAATCAGCCGCACCAGTCGTTGGGCCAGGATACAGTTGAGCGCCGAGACGAAATTGTAGGGCTCAACACCCATGTTAATGAAGCGGCCGATGACGTCGGTGACGTTGTTGGCGTGGACGGTGGTAAAAACCAGGTGCCCGGTGAGCGCGGATTGAATAGCAATCTGTGCGGTTTCCTGGTCGCGGATTTCCCCGACCATGATCTTGTCTGGGTCATGCCGCAAGATGGAACGCAAGCCACGGGCGAAAGTGAGACCTTTCTTTTCGTTTACGGGAATCTGCGTGATGCCACGCAGTTGATACTCCACCGGGTCTTCAATCGTGACGATCTTGTCTTCATCGGACTTGATTTCGTTGATGGCCGCGTACAACGTGGTGGTTTTTCCAGAGCCAGTCGGTCCGGTGACCAGCACCATCCCGTAGGGCTCGCGAATGTACCGCCGGAAACTCTTCGTCTCTTCCGGAGAGAAGCCCACCACGTCCAGGCTAAGGCTCTGGAATTTCTCGGAGAGGGTTTCCTTGTCAAGCACGCGGAGTACCGCGTCTTCGCCGTGGCTGGCGGGCATGATAGACACGCGAAGGTCGATGAAGCGGCCTTTGTACTTCACACGGAATCGACCGTCTTGAGGAACACGCCGCTCGGCAATGTCCAGATCGCTAAGGACCTTGATACGCGATAGCACGGTAGAATGCCATTCTTTGGCGATCGGCTGCATGGCATGCTGCAGGACGCCGTCGATGCGGTACTTAACGGCGACTTCGGCGTCGCGTGCTTCAATATGAATGTCGCTCGCTCGCCGTTCCAGTGCGGTGAAAATGATGGTCTCTACTAGGCGGACGACGGGGCTGACGGTGCTGTCTCGCGTCAGCCGGTCTCCGGAGATGGTCTCTTCGCCTTCTTCTTCCTCTTTGGAAACCTGCAAGGTAAATGCTTCGGTAGCCTGCTCCAAAACGCGTTGCGATTGCTCCGTGCGCTTCAGCAGGTCGCTGATCTGCCGGGGAGTTGCTACCTTGTAGGTAAGTTTCTTGCCGAGCAGAAGTGGCAACTCGTCACTCAGAATGACGATGCTCGGGTCCGCTACGGCAATCACCAGCACGCCCTCATGCACAACCAAGGGCACAAAGTTATAGCGGAACATCAGATCGGCGGGAATGGTTCGAAACAGGTCCGCATCGATGCGCTGTTCCTGCAGGTCGATAAACCCGCAGCGATAGCGTGCTGCCAGCCGACGCGCCTGAGATCGCTCTTGCTCCAGGTCAACTGGACCCCCTGGAGCGAGGGTCGGATTGGGAAGATTGGGATCAGCGGTGGCCATAAAAATTCCTTACCTTGCCGTTCCCGACACCGAGAACGAGAATATGGGCAAATACAGGGAAATGAGGATGCCGGCAACCAGCAACCCCATGACGATCAAAAGCACTGGCTCGATCAACGATACTAGCGCCCCCAATTTCAAGGAAACTTCCTCTTCGTAAAATTCCGCAACGCTATTCAGCATGGGAGCGAGCGCGCCGCTGGTTTCGCCAACTTCGATCATGTCCAGCGCCATCTCTGGCATCACCCGGTTTGCAGCCAGCGCACCATGCAATGACTCACCTTCGCGAACCATTTGCGTGGCGTGGCCGACTGTTCCTCGCACCAGCCGGCTTCCGATGGATTCCGAAGCGGTCGCCAGGGCTGCCACCAGCGGCGTGCCTCCCGTAAGCAGCGTCCCCAATGTGCGGCAAAACTGCGCCACCTGGAACTTCAACAAAGTAGGACCCAATATAGGGAGTTTAAATTTCAGACGGTCGAACGCAACGCCACCTTGTTCGCTCCGGGACCAGAAGAACACTCCTAGCGCCGTTAGCACAACAAGGCCAACGAATCCCAAAATGCATGGACGATAGTCGACCGTGATTGCGATCAAAATCTTCGTTGGCGCGGGCAATTCCACTCCCAGGTCGCGGTACAACAAGCCAAACTTTGGGACCACAAAGGTCACCAGGTACGTGACAATCGCCGTCGCGGTAATGATCAGCAATGTCGGATATACCAGCGCGGCAATCAGCTTTTTCTGCACATTGGTGCTGACGCGCTGGTAAGCGATGTAATACTCCAGCACGCCCGAAAGATTGCCGCTCTTTTCTCCCGCCAGGATGGCCGTGGAATACACTTTGGAGAAAACACCGGCTTCCTCCACCGCTTCCGAAAGGGACTTCCCTTCCCGCACACGGTCTCGAATCTGGGTAAGAACTGGCCGAAGTTTGGGAGCGCTCGCGCGGGTGGCTAACAGGTCTAGCGCTCGAAGGATCGGCAAGCCGGCCTTGATGAGGGTGTTGAATTGCTGGTTCAGAACCAGAAAATCGTTTCCACCGATTTTCCGGTCCCGGCGCACGCCCAGGAACCCGCTCACCAGTGTGTTGCGGGGGTCTACTGAATAAACGTACAGGCCGCGGTCGGCAAGCTTCTGGCGTGCCTCATCCTTGTCGGCGGCAGCCTCGACGTGAGAGAAGACACGGCCGTTTGCGTCAGCGACCCGGCAGACAAACTCGCCCATAGTCTATTAGTCTACCTCAAGCGGTCCCTACCCGAAATCCGGCAGGCAGGAAGTCATCCCAAAAGAGCAAGCCCAATAGGTCCTATTGGTTACTGACGCAGCCCCGGGGTATCGGGTAGCAAGCCATTTACGATGACTACATCGCGGGGTGGCGTGAATTGAAAGAGAGCCTTGTCCAAGTCGGGATTCCAGCGCCAACCCTTGAAGGAAAATTCCAATTCGATTCCACCTTCTTGCGGAATTACGATGCGGTTTAGCTCTGCCTGCGGCGACAATTCGAACAGCACGGCCTTGGCCGAAGAATCGTGCTCTGCCGTGTTGCGCAAGGTGCAGCGGTAAACCACGCCATCAGGCAATGACGGCTGTTCATCCGGTGCGGCCACAATTCTGGGGCAGAGGCGCGAAAGCTTCATATGGGAAGTGAGGAATGCGAGGGGGGTCCGCCAGTCGTCACTTTGCTTCGACGGCATGCGGGTCACGGTGTGGTCCGCCGGAGAGTAAAACCACACATACTTCCCATCGACCAGGAATGTATTCTTTTCCGGGGCCTGATAATCCCATCGCATCTTACCGGGCCGTAGGAAATACGCGTCGCCCGACTCCACGCGAACCACCCGGCCGTTTTCCCGGTAGCGTTCCAGAAAAGTGGCTTGGAGACGGGTTGCACTCTGGTATTTCGCTTCGAATTCTCGAAGCGTTTGGCTCGGCGATTCCGTCGAAAGAGGTGGGAGGGGAGGGGCTTGGGCGCGCAAGCAAGGCGCTAAGAGCAGCAGAAACAGCACTGGCCTTAGGGTCAGACCGACATTCATAGGCTCAGTATAGCAAGTGCCAACCATTGCCAAGCAGAACACTGCTAAACAGTGAAATCAAACCCATCCGAGCGATTTCCCCTAAACTAAAAAGGGGCTAATTGATTTCCGCAGAAAGACGCTCGCACTCACATGACTCAAGTCCTCATGGAAGCGCAACCAATGCACCGAGCGGCCACCACGGCGTCACCAGCCGGAAAAACGGAGAGCACCAACATAGTGCTGCTCTTCCTGCTGGCGGTCGGCTGCTATCTCAACACGTTGATGAACACCTTTGTCTACGACGACGAGTTACAGATCCTGCAAAACCCGTACATCAAAAGCTGGCGCTATTTGCCGGCTATATTCCGGACTACGGTGTGGTCTTTCATCGGCTCTGCTGGGGATACTAACTACTACCGCCCGCTGATGACGCTGACCTATCTGGTGCTCTGGAAAACATTCGGCGATTCCCCAGTGGGCTACCATCTATTCAACGTGCTGGTGAACGCGCTTGTGGTCACCTGCGTCTACTTCGCCGGCCAGGAATTGTTCAAAGACCGCTGGACCGCTCTCGTCGCCGCGACGCTCTTCGCGGTTCACCCCGTCCACACGGAAACCGTTAATTGGGTTGCCGCGGTCCCAGACTTGGAGGCAACGCTTTTCTGTCTGTTGGCGTTCTACGCGTACATCAAAGGTCCCGGAACCGATTGGAAGCGCCGGGCCCTCGTGGTGGTCTGTTTTTTCCTGGCGCTGCTGTCCAAGGAACCCGCACTCATGCTTGCGCCCTTATTGGTCTATTACGAACATTTCGTGCGTGAGGGGCGAAAGGAAACGACGTTTGCGGCAAAAGTGAAGCGTTACCTGCCAGTCTGCCTCGCGAGCGCTACCTACCTGCTGATGCGCATAGCGTTGTTGGGTAAGTTGGCGCCTGTGTTGCAACACGCTCAAATTACTTGGCCGCAAGCCATTTTTTCGGGTTTCGCCCTGGTCACCAAGTACGCGCAGCTTCTGTTTTGGCCAGCAAAGCTTTCGGCGTTCCACGTGTTTCATGCCAGCCATTCGATGAGTGAACGAAACGTACTTCTGGGTGCGGGAATCGTGACGACCAGCGCCGTGCTCGCGCTTCTATTGCACAGACGCTTCCCTGCGGCGGCCTTTTGCGTCGTGTGGACCGGAGTTACACTCGCGCCAGTCTTGAACGCGCGCTGGATGGCCGCTAATGTTCTCACCGAACGCTACCTCTACCTGCCCTCAGTGGGGTTTTGCTGGCTGGCGGGGTGGGCAGCGAAATCGCTCTCGGATCATCTCAACCGCAAGACGAGAACCCAATTGGCTTTAAGGGTGGCTATTCTTGCTACGGGTGTCGCACTCGTTCTCCTCGGAGTGGGCGGGACCTGGGCGCGCAATCGCATCTGGCACGACGACATGATCCTGTACACGACAACCCTCCAAACCGATCCGGATTCCTACGTAATGCACATGAATCTGGCTGTCAGCTATTTCGGTGTGAATTTCAAGGCATCCGAGAGCGAGCTATATCGCGCCTTGGAATTGAAGCCCGACAGCCCAAATGTCCTCAACGTGCTGGGCTGCGTGTACCTCGAACAAGGCCGGCTGCAAGAGGCCGAAACCATGTTTCAGCGCGCCATTGCCATTAAGCCCGGTTGGACCGATCCTCACTTCAATTACGGCAGGCTTCTTAAGAAGATGGGCCAAGACGACGCAGCCCTGGCGCAGTTTCAAAAGGCAGTGGAAGTCGGTCCACTCAACGCCACCGCCCGACTTTATCTTGCGCAGGAACTGGCGGAAAGAGGCAGAGAGACCGAAGCAGAGGCGGAATACCGGCAATCGATCCAACTCTCTCCCTCTCTTACAGCCGGCCGGAACCTTGCGGACATTCTCCTGAGAACAGGCAAGGAGAACGAGGCAGCCGGCATGCTGCAACACTTGGCGAAGGAATATCCCTACGACAGCGCCACGCACCTGAGGCTGGCTCGCCTGCTGGAGAAGGAAGGCAAAAGTCAGGAAGCGGCGAAAGAGTACAAGACAACGCTGGAGACCGATCCGGCAAATGCCGAGGCGATCGCAGCGCTCAAGCGCATTAGCCCATGACGACCAGCACGCTGCTCCCGAGTCCACCCGCCGCGCAACTCGCGGAAGCATCGCGTTCCCGGTTTTCTGCGCATATCCCGGAACTCGATGGGATCCGCGGAATCGCGATCGGCATGGTGGTCTTCTATCACTACATCGTTCTCAATATCATCCCGCCGCGCGGTTCGTTCCTCTGGTACGTGTTGCTTCCGGGACATCTTGGTTGGGCTGGCGTGGATCTGTTTTTTGTCCTCTCAGGATTTCTCATCGGCGGCATCCTTCTGGATGCTCGAACCGCCAGCAATTATTTCCGTGTTTTTTACACTCGCCGGTTCTTCCGCATTGTTCCGATCTACGCCGTTTTTCTCTCCTGTTTCTTTTTGTTGCTGCTATTCAATAACACCGGCCACACGTCCAAGCTTCACTGGATGACCGAAGGCTCCCTCCCTTGGTACAGTTACGTTCTTTTCCTGCAGAATTTTTGGATGGCTTTCGCTAACACCGGGGGCCCGTTTGCCACCACCATTACGTGGTCGCTGGCCGTCGAGGAGCAGTTCTATCTAACCCTGCCCTTCATTATTCGGTTCTTGAGTAAGAAACGTCTGGTGCAAGTCTTGTGGGAGGGGTTGGCAGCGGCGCTCGTCCTGCGCATCGCACTCTATTGCCTATGGCCCAACCTGAATTATTCCTGGTTCGTGTTGATGCCCTGCCGGGCCGATGCTCTTTTGTTTGGCGTGCTGGCTGCGGTGGGCCTGCGTGAGACCGAGTGGAGAAACTGGCTGCAACGCAATCGCACTCTTCTGCGCATCCTTCTCTTTCTTCTAGCCGCATCCGTGTGTGCCTTCACGCGGATGTATTACGCGCCTTACGGGTTTGGGATCGCTTCCTTGGGACTCACCAGCATCGCGGCGTTTTCGGCGGTTTTTATCGTTTACGCCCTCGTCTTCCCGGACAGCTTTCTCAGCGGTTGTTTACGGTGGGCTTGGTTGCGAAAGTTAGGCGGGCTGGCTTACGGCGTCTATCTGTTTCACCAGTTAGTCTATCTCCTGATCTATAGCCTGCTCTGGTCCCATTCCGCATCCCTCACGGCGGGTTACCAGGTGCTGTTGGCGTCACTGGCCTTTACGGCGACGCTGCTCATCTGCCAGTTATCGTGGACCTTCTTTGAAAAACCGCTCGTGGCCATCGGGCATGACAGCGGTTACGATTTTGGTGGGAGACTTTCGGAGCACATCGCAGCACAGCAAAGTGGTAGCGTCTTCCCGGTGCAGGGATTGAAAGGTGCCCCTCGATAGACGAGTTCACCGCGAGCTATTTATTGCAAAGCAGAACTCAGAGATGTGGGAACCGTGCCGTCCAACGTATAGCGGATTACACCCGTCTGATCGCTGAAGAATCCTCGCTGACCCGAAAGCCCTACCGCCACAGGCACCGCGTTAACCGTAAAGGTGATGTTTAAGCCCAGGGAGGGAGTCGGCGCATAGGTGATCTTATAGCCACCCTTGTACGAGGGGTCGGATGCGCCAAGGACGTCATCAATGGTGTTTTTGCCGCCCGCACAAAGTACTCCGGTATTCAGCTCAACCAAAGTGGCGGAGTAGCCAATGTCCGGGCAGGCCGCGGCATACGTGGTTTCGCCGGTGGTAATCGTGCGAACAGATTCCGCTGCTGTTGCCTCATGCGCTGCCATTCTAGCTCTCATCAAGTTGGGAATCGCGATGGCGGCGATGATCAGAATGATAGCCACGACGATGAGCAACTCAATGAGCGAGAAACCGGTTTGGCTTCTGACTAGCTCCTTGTTGAACGCGGCTTTGCGAGCTGCGTTGCGGTTCATGCGAACACCTCAATGGCGATCCGGGCAAAGATAGTATCTCTCGAGCTCGACCACGTTACGGATGGCTATTCTTAGAGAGCAAGTTCTGGGCCAAAGCTATCATGGTTTCGGTCCGTTTTTCGGTGACGGCTGTCTCCGTTGCGCAAAACAAAAGGGGGAGCCCGAAGGGGCTCCCCCTGAAGAAATGCCCGGAACGTTCAGCTTACTGCAAAGGTGAGCTGGCGTTCGTCGGCACAGTGCCGTCCAAAGAATAACGAATCACACCGGTCTCGTCGGAGTAGAAACCACGCTGACCAGTCGTGCCGATACCCTGGGGAACGGCGCTAACCGTGTAGGTGTTGCGGATCGTGCCGCCGCCGACGATGGCGCCTGCGCCAGCAAACGTATAACCGGATTTCTGGTTAGGCGCAACGCTCAACAGTGGGTCGATTAAGCAGGCCAACGCAACCGTGCCGAGGTTCGGAGGAGCGCAAGCTGCCGCGCTGCCGCCAAGGTTTGCAAGAGCCGCTGGATAGCCCGTATCCGGATACGAAGACGAATACGTCACCATCGCAGTGTTGATCGTGCGGACGGAACCAACAGCCGAAGACTCATTCGCTGCCATACGGGAACGCATGAGGTTCGGGATCGCAATGGCCGCGATGATCAGAATGATGGCCACGACGATAAGCAGTTCGATAAGAGAGAAACCCTTTTGCTTCTTCATGAAATCTCCTTGAGAGAGTGTGTTTAGTGCCAGAGCACGCCCTAGGAATGTGCACGGGGGATGCCATATCCAGGACTAACGGTACGGAGGGACCAAAACATGCAACTCACTGAAATACTATAACTTAGTTGCAGCGAATCGGTCCAGAGCACACTGCGAGATCTCCGCTGCTCCCTTTTCCTTGCTCTGTATGACACTTAGTGTCAACCTTCTCCGTCATTTAGTGTCAGTCAAACCGATCCTGGGCGCGAGAAGTGCACTATGGGATTCGCGCCGGCGAGCCGGAAATTAGTACGAAAGACCAGCTCCCTCCGACTGAACGCACGCGCAGTACGAGAATGGGTTTTTTCCTGTGCACGAGGGCAATGTAGTCCAGCGGGACAGTAGTACATTCGGCTGAACGAAAAGACATTTTAGAGCTCGTGTTTCTTCGCGTAGTGCCGGAAAGAACGGTAGGAGATTTTCAGCAACTCTGCCGCCTGCGTGCGCACCCCACCGGCCTTTTCCAGTGCCGCCTGCAAGTAGCGCTTTTCCGTTTCCGCAATCACCTTTTCGAAATCAATGCCGTCATCCTGTAGTTGTATCCCGTTCTGCTGTCCGAGCGCGCTCGAATACGCCGCCGCGGAACCGGCAACACGATCCGGCAGCACAGCCACGGAAATCTCCGGACCACTTTCCAGTGCCACCGCGCGCTCAATGGTATTTTCCAGTTCGCGAACGTTCCCCGGCCAATCATACGACTCCAGCCGGCGCATGGCCTGCGGCGAAATGCTGTCGATCTTCTTGCTCATGGAATTGCGAAAGGACTCCAGAAAATGCCGCGCCAGCAACGGAATGTCTTCGCGGCGATCCCGCAAAGCCGGAACGTGCATCGGGATGACGCTCAAGCGGTAAAAAAGATCCTCCCGGAATTCGCCGGCGGCGATGGCCTTTTCCAGATCTTTATTTGTCGCAGCGATGACGCGCACATCTACATCAATTTCCTCAGTGCTTCCCAGGGGCCGCACCTTCCCCTCCTGAAGCACGCGGTACAGCTTCACCTGCATAGCGAGATTCATGTTGCCGATCTCGTCCATGAACAGGGTGCCGCCGTGAGAGGCCTGGAATAGCCCGCGACGATTTTCATTGGCGCCGGTGAAGGCCCCCTTGGTATATCCGAACAATTCCGATTCCAGGAGCGTTTCTGGAAACGCTCCGCAATTGATGGTTATGAAGGGAGCATTCGACCGCGAACTGTTCTCATGGATCGCGCGCGCGACCAACTCCTTTCCCGTGCCGCTTTCTCCGGTAATCAGCACGCGGCTGTTTTGCGGTGCCACCGTCTGGATCAAATCAAAAATGGCTTTCATCTTCGGGCTTTGCCCGATAATGTTGTCGAGCCCGGTCAGCCGCCGCAACTCACGGCGGAGGTACCCCGCTTCCTTTTTCCACTTCAGGTTTTCCGTGACCTCGCGCACGGCAACCCGCAACTGTTCCACCAGGTCGTGATCCTTGATGACGTAGCGGTTGGCTCCTTCGTTCGCCGCGGCAATGGCTGTCTCCAGCGAGGGAACGCCGGTGATCAATACAAAGTACGCATCGGGAGCCACCTCCCTGGTAAAGCGCAGCAGTTCCACACCGGTTTCCCCCGGCATGCGCACATCGGAAATGATGATGTCGTACAACGACCCTTCCAGCTTCCGTTTGGCGCCTTCGACACTGTGCGCTACTTCGACGCGGTGACCCTCTTTGCGGAAGGTGATCTCCAGCAACTCGCAGATGGACTTTTCATCATCGACCACCAGGATGTGCGCCATCTCGCGGCCAGTATCTTTCGGAGCGATTTTGGTTGCTTGCATAGCGCCTCATTCAATGCGCGGAAGTTCAATCACAAATTCCGCGCCTTTATCTTTTTCACTGAAGACGGTGATCCGCCCGTTATGGGCCTGCACAATCTGATACACGATGGCGAGACCGAGCCCGGTGCCGCCTTCAAAATTAGATTGCAGCGGTTCGAATATTTTTGCGCGCTGTTCCGGCTCCAAACCAATACCCGTATCGCGAAAGGAAATGCGCAGCCATTGCGGAACGTGCTCGATTCCGACCGTCAGCGTGCCGCCCTTCGGCATGGCCCGCAACGCATTGTCACACAGGTTCCAGAACACCTGTCTCATTTTGTTCGGATCCACTCGCGCTTTCGACATCTGTCCGTTAAAAGCGCGTACCAGTTGGACGTTCTTCACCACGTCCGGTTTGCGCTCCATCAACATTAGCGTCTCCTCCAGGAGTGCGCGCACATCCTCGTCCTGGTAGGAGTAGCTCTTCTCGCGGGAGTAATTCAGGAAGTCCGTGATGATATGATTCAGCCGCTCGGACTCCCGGCTCACGATACTGACCAAATGTTTTTCGTCTTCTTCCAAAGGCACAAGCCGCCCCAGTTCTTTGACTGCTCCCGCGATGGCCGTCAGGGGCTGGCGGATTTCATGCGCAATCGCCGCAGATAGCCGCCCGACCGCCGCCATCCTCTCTTTGGTAGCGACTTCCTGCTCCAAGCGACGCAGATCCGTCAAATCCTGAAAGTTGAACACATAACCACTGCGGATTGCATCGCGTGTTCGCAGAGGTGAGACAGAAATTCCCAGAACACGCCGCTGCCCTCCGGGAACACGTATTTCGATTTCGCGCCTCAGCGACAGTCTTTCCAGCAATCCCACCATGTCCTCCAGCCAAAACTCTGGACTGACCTCGCGAAGGTCTCGTCCACGCAACTCGCTGAAGGTGCGTCCCAGAATCTCTTCCCCCGTACGATTCAGTAGGACAATGCGGCCTTCCATGTCCGTGGTCACCAGGCCCCCCCGCATGGAGTGAATAATGTCCGCGGTGAAATCCTGCAACTCCAGCAACTCTTCTCTTTTTTCTTCCAGTTCCGTGCTCTTCTTGCGCAGAGACACAGCGAGCAGGCTGGCCAAGTACGCCACGGCCAGAAACCCAAAGGAGTTGCTGAGAAACCACAGGCGGATGGTCTCGAAAGTGGGCGCGGCGACCGAGGTTCTCGGGATCCTGCCGCTGTATACCAGAGCCGTCGTCAACGCCAATGATGAAAGGCAGAGCATCGCGGTCAGGAAGGTCAGTTGCCGCGAGAACAAAATACTGGCCACGATGATGACGAGCAGATACAGCGAAGTGAAATTGCTGTCCTGCAGCCCGGTGGCATACACGATGGCGGTAATCATTCCCACGTCGCAGGAAACCTGCAGCGCGCCCAGCCAGGATGCCTCTGGAAGCAAACGCACCAGGATCAGGTGCAGGATGCCGATGGTGATCCACAAAATGATGATGGGAAGAAAATAACGAGTGGTTCCGCTCGGCGGGGAATACTGCGGCCACACCACTCCTACGCCCAGAATCAGGGCGATCATGAGCAGCCGGACTTTCGTCAGCCACTCCAGCCAATCTCGCCGCGTTAGTGTTTGTTCCATGGACTGGAAGCGTCCTACCCGGTCGCTTCCCTCCCCACGACCATTTAAACAGAAATGGGAGGACAGCGGCTCTCCGCCTGTCCTCCCATTTCCGAAATCGAACTACTCCCGCTTAGTGCGTGTTGCTCAGCTTTCCGATCAGCGAGAACAGCGGCAAATACATGGAGATGACCACACCGCCGACCACTAAACCCAGGAACACGATCATGATCGGTTCGAGGGCGGTCAGCAAATCCTTCACCGCAACGTCCACTTCATCCTCGTAGAAGTCGGCGATCTTTTGCAACATGGCATCCATGGCGCCGGTCTGTTCGCCGACGGCGATCATCTGGGTCACCATGCCCGGGAAGACCTCGGACTCTTTCAAAGGCTCGGTGAGCGATTTGCCTTCTTCCAGAGATTTGCGAACCTTGATGAGTGCCCGCTCGACAACGGCATTGCCGGAGGTCTTAGCGGTGATGTCGAGACCCTCCAGGATAGGCACACCGCTCGAGATCAACGTGCCGAGCGTGCGCGTGAAGCGCGCCACGGCAATCTTCCTCATGAGGATGCCGAGCACCGGTATCTTCAGCGTTATCATGTCCAGGGCATATCTGCCTCCGGGCGTGCTATACCAGATTTTCAGGCCAAATATGCCGGCGATAATACCGACAAAAATCAGGAAGCCGAAGATGCTGCCGACAAAGTGGCTCGCGCCGATCACGATTTTAGTGGGAAGGGGCAGGTCCACGCCCAACCCCGCAAACAACGTGGCGAAAATCGGAACCACCTTCCACAAGAGCAGGGTGATGACGCCGGCAGCGATGCTGAGTACGCCAATCGGGTAGATCAAGGCGGACTTGACCGCAGCCTTCAATTTCACGTTCTTTTCGATGTACGTGGACAGCCGCTGGAGAATGGTGTCCAGAATACCGCCCGTTTCGCCAGCTTCCACCATGTTGCTGTAGAGCGGATCGTACACTTTGGGGTACTGCTTCATGGCGCTGGACAGGTTACTGCCGCCCTCCACAGCACTGCGCACGCCCGTCAGCACCTTTTGAAAGGTCTTATTCTCCTGCTGGCTGGCAAGGATCTCCAGGCACTGAACCAGCGGCAACCCGGCGTCAATCATCACCGAGAACTGCCGGGTGAAAATGGCCAGTTCCTTGGCTTTGACGCCTCCGCCGAACGTGGGCAGGTTAAACTCCTTGCCCTTTTCGGACATGCGCGTCGGCGTGATTTGTTGGCGCCGCAGCAAACTCTGCAGCTCCGTTTTGTTGCTGGCGCTCATTTCTCCCGCCACCGACGTGCCCGCTCGATTGGTTCCCTTATATGTAAAGACCGGCATGGTATCTCCTCCTCAGCCGAAAACCCGTATTTCGCACTCCGTACTTCCCCAAGGTCAATTCCTTCTCCAAACCTAGTGCCGTGTACCTACCGGCGTCTTACCGCCAGCGCTTCTGCCTGCCGACGGCGTGGTCGATACACCACGATTGATCATGTCCTGCAGTTCATCCGGATTGGACGAACGGGACAACGCGATATCCATGGTGATGAGCTTAGCAAAATACGCATTTGCCAGTCCCTGGTTGAACGTCTGCATCCCCGTTTGTCCTGTTCCCGTCTGCATGGCCGAATAAATCTGGTGGATTTTGTCCTCGCGAATCAGGTTGCGGATGGCGGGCGTGGGAACAAGCACTTCCATGACCATCACCCGTCCGCGTCCATCGCCCCGTGGCAGCAAGGCTTGGCAAAGAATCCCTTCCAGAACCATGGAGAGCTGCGCGCGAATCTGCGGCTGCTGGTGCGACGGAAACACGTCAATAATACGGTTGATCGTCGACGCCGCAGAATTGGTGTGCAGGGTCGCAAACGTCAAGTGGCCCGTTTCCGCGATTCGAAGCGCCGATTCAATGGTTTCCAAATCGCGCATTTCGCCGATGAGCACCACGTCGGGGTCTTCGCGCAGCGCGGCGCGCAACGAATTGGCAAACGAGTGCGTATCCGCATGGACTTCGCGTTGGTTCACCAGGCACTTCTTGTGGTTGTGCAGGAACTCAATCGGGTCCTCGATGGTAATCATGTGCTCTTCGCGCTCGCCATTAATCTTGTCCAGCATCGCCGCGAGGGTGGTGGACTTTCCCGAACCGGTCGGGCCGGTCACCAGAACCAGCCCACGGGGTTTGTCGCACAGCCCTTTTACGACAAGGGGAAGACCGAGGGCATCGAAACCCTTAATTTCCCAAGGAATGGTACGGAACACTGCTCCGACCGCGCCGCGCTGGTTGAATACGTTGCCGCGAAAGCGCGCCAGGTTCTTCAATCCGAAGGAGAAGTCCAACTCGAGGTTTTCCTCGAAACGGTGCTTCTGCGCATCCGTGAGCACGCTATAAGCCAGCGACTTGGTATCGGCGGCGGTCAGCGGCGGCATATCCAGCGGACGCAACCGACCGTGCACTCGAACACGCGGGGCGCTGTTTGTCGTGATGTGGAGGTCACTGCCTCCCATCTCAATCATTTTCTTCAGTAGTTCGCTTAGAGTTATGCCAGCCATAGTCGCATGTTCTCCGTTCTATAAAACCGTTTCGCGGATAACTTCTTCCAGAGTCGTGAATCCCAAAGCCGACTTAATCAGACCACTCCGGCGCAGCGTGATCATTCCCTGCTCGATGGCCTTCTTCTTTAGTTCCAGCGCAGAGGCTCCAACCAGAATCAACTCACGCAACTCGTCGTTAATTTCCATTACCTCGTACAAGCCCGTCCGGCCCTTATACCCGCGCTTGCCGCACGTGGAGCAGCCCTTCCCGTGATAAATCTTTGTGGTCTTGGCTTCTTCCGGCGTATAGCCGGCGTCGATCAATGCCTGCTCGGGAATTTCCAGTTCTTCCTTGCAATTGCCGCAAATCCGTCGAACCAGGCGCTGCGCACAAATCAAATTCACCGAGGTCGCCACCAGGAACGGCTCAATGCCCATATTCATCAGGCGGCTGATGGTGGAAGGCGCGTCATTCGTGTGCAATGTCGAAAGCACCAAGTGGCCGGTGAGCGCGGCTTTCACCGCGATTTCCGCCGTCTCAAAGTCTCGAATCTCTCCGACCAGAATAATGTTGGGGTCCTGCCGAAGGAAAGCGCGCAAGGCCGCGGCGAAGTTCAAGCCGATCTGGTCCTTCATTTGCACCTGGTTGATACCCTGCAACTGAAACTCAACCGGGTCTTCCGCGGTCATGATGTTGGTATCCACCTGGTTGAGCCGGGCGACCGACGAGTACAGCGTGTTGGTCTTACCGGATCCCGTCGGGCCCGTGACCAACACCATCCCGTACGGTTTCAAAATGTTTCGTTCGAATTTCTTCAGCGATTCGGGTTCGAAACCCAGCTTGGTCATGTCCAGCCGAAGGTTTTCTTTATCCAGCAACCGCAGCACGATTTTTTCGCCGTAGAGCGTTGGCACCGTCGAAACGCGGAAGTCCAGTTCCTTCTTCTTGCCCTCGGCCTTGTACTTGATCATGATGCGGCCGTCTTGCGGCAGGCGTTTTTCGGCGATGTCGAGTTTGGCCATGATTTTCATGCGGCTGGTGATCGCATCGCGCAATTTCAAGGGCGGGCTCATCACCGTTTGCAGCACGCCGTCCACGCGGAAGCGCACCCGCATTTCATTTTCGTAAGGCTCGACGTGAATATCGCTGGCGCCACGCTTCACCGAATCCGTCAGAATCAGATTAACCAGCTTAATAATCGGCGCTTCTTCGGCGGCCTTCTCGAGCATGGCCGCGTCCATCTCTTGTTCCTCTGCGGCCAACTCCAGTTCCTGGTCTTCGTCGACCAGGTCCTTCATCAAAGTGCTGAGCTCTTCGTGGCTTGATGCACTGCCACCATAAAACCGGCTGATGGCCTCCCCGATCGCGGACTCCGACGCCACCACCGGTTCCACGTTGAACCCGGTCATGAACTTGATGTCGTCCATCGCGAACACGTTCGTGGGGTCGGTCATCGCGATCGTCAGAACCGAACCCACGCGCGAGAGCGGAATTACCTGGTAACGCAGCGCCGTGTCCTGGGGGATTAATTTAATGACGTTGGGGTCAATCTCGTAATACTTCAGGTTGATGGAGGGAACGCCGTACTGCCTGGAAAGCACACCCGTAATATCGTCGTCGGTGATAAAGCCCATCTTCGTCAGGCAGCTTCCCAGCTTGCCCCCGTTGGAACGCTGAAATTCGAGCGCCTTCTCCAACTGGTCCTGCGTGATCAGGCTTTCCTTCAGTAAGATTTCACCCAAACGGACAGACATCCGGAGGACTCCCTAAACACAGTGCACCTAACGCTCAACATAGCAAAGGGGCCGTGACTGCGTCGTTCGATTTTGAACCATCGTTGTGAATTCGCTAATACCTGTACGCCGGAACAGGGTCGAGCGCCAGGCCAGTGTCTATTTCTTGACTTGCTGCAACTGCGCCGCTATCGTGCGAAAGAGATGTCTGCCACCCGCATTTTGCCGGCTCGCCGCCGTCCGCGCAACTGGACCAAGCAGCCGCAGCGCCGACTCGCCACTGCTCCCGAGCTTACCCTCGTGCCGGAACTGGGTGTTTATTATGATGCGTTATTCCGCGCTTATGGGCCACAGCACTGGTGGCCGGGACGCACGCGCTTCGAGGTCATTGTGGGTGCCATTCTCACTCAGAGCACCAGTTGGTCCAACGTGGAACGCGCCATTGCGGCATTGCGCCGTGCAAATCTCCTCTCCCCAGACGCCCTCGAGCGCGTTTCCCTGGCTCGTCTCTCTCGCCTGATCCGTTCTTCCGGTTATTTCCGCCAGAAGGCTCGCAAACTGAAAGCCTTCGTCCATTTTCTTCGTGCGCATTATCGCGGCTCACTCAACAAGATGTTCGCCACCGCGACCTCAGAACTCCGCGAACAACTTCTGAGTGTTCATGGCATAGGCCCAGAAACAGCCGATTCGATTCTGCTCTATGCCGGACGTCACCCGGTATTTGTGGTTGACGCTTACACGCGGAGAATACTGGAGCGCCATAACCTGGCTCATGGGAAACAATCGTATGAAGAGATCCGGCGACTCTTCGAACAGAACCTTCCTGCCGGCCCGCCACTATTTAACGAGTACCACGCCTTGATCGTACATACTGGCAAACATTTTTGCCGCAAGCGCAACCCGATCTGCGAGCGTTGTGCACTCCAGCCTTTTTTGCCGCCGGCTGCAAAGGTTGCTCCATGAGCCCGGTCACCTCAAAAGACCGTGCACGGCTGGTCCTTGGCGGCGTGCTCGTCACTCTTCTCCTCGCGGCTGTTTTCACGCTTGGCTCGCTCGATGTTCCCTTCGAACCCCATTCCTGGCGAGAGTTGATCGCGCTCTACTCGGTTTCCAGCTTCATCACTGCCGCGCTGCTGGTTTTCGGACTCATCTTTATTCGCAGTTTCGTACGCCTGCGCATGGAGCGCAGCAAAGCGCAACTCGGGGCGCGCTTCAAAACGAAGATGGTTCTTGGAGCCATGGCCATCTCGCTGCTGCCTGTGATTTTCATGTTCTTCGTCAGTTATTCGCTGCTCAACCGCACCTTGGGCAGGTGGTTTCCCCGGCCGCTGGAGATTGCTTCCGAAGAGACCCAAAAGCTGCTCAACGATCTTGGCCGGGGAACGCTTCCTCGCTTGCACACGCTGGGCTACCAAGCGGCCCTCCACGCGGAGGAGACACCTGAAGCTTTCTTGCAGCATTCGTTGAGCCTGGGACTGGATGCCGTTTGGCTCTATGATGCCGATGGGAAGCTCTTAAAGGGTGGCGTGGTCTGCGACGATCAGCCCGAAGACCGCGCCGCGGAGCTTTGCACCGTAAGTGGCGTGCAAGGCTCTCTCCAAAACAGCCTGCCGAGTGGCGTCGAAATCTGGCGGGCCCAGAACAACAGCTATTTTGCAGCTCGGCTTCCCATGGCGCTGCCGGACCATCCACAAAGCACGCTTATCGCCGGCTTCCGCACCAGCCCTGACTTCCTGAAACGATGGACGACCATTCGAGAACAAACTCAGCAGTATGAGAACGTAAAGCAGAATTTGCGCGCTTTTAAGCGCCAGATGCTTTTGATCCTTTTTTTCTTCACTATCCTGGTTCTTTCCGCCGCCACTTGGGTTGCCCTCTTTCTCGCCAAGCAGGTCACCGTTCCCATTCAGGCACTCGCTGAAGGTACTCGTGAAGTTTCCGCAGGAAATTTCGAGTATCAAGTCCCGGAGCAACCGCAAGACGAACTCGGTGTGCTCGTTCGGTCCTTTAACTCAATGACCACGCAATTGCGCGACAATCGTGCCCAGATCGATGAGTTCACGCGCAATCTCCAACAGGCTGTCCAGGAACTGGAACGTCGCCGCCAGTTGATGGAGACGGTCCTCGAAAACATCCCCGCAGGCGTCATCTACCTGGACGCCGATGGCGGGTTACAGAGGACCAACACCGCTCTTACCAAGATGTTTGACGTTGGTGGCAGGAACGTGAATTCTCTGGAAGAACTGGTGGGCACCGATGCTCATGACACGTTGCAGCAACTGATGAGGCGATCCTTGCGCATGGGCGTGGTCACGCGTGAAATTGAAGTGCTGGTAAGCGACCGCGTGCTGCACCTCGCCGTCACTGTCAGCTCTCTCGGCCCAAGGCGCGCCAATACCGGCTACGTACTCGTTTTTGATGACCTGACCGAAGTACTGCGCGCCCAAAAGTCCGCCGCATGGCAGGAGGTGGCTCGCCGCATTGCCCACGAGATCAAGAACCCGCTCACGCCCATTCAGCTTTCCGCACAGCGCATCCTGCACCACGTGGAGCTGAGGTCCCAGTCCGCCGATGCACCTACCGATTCGGAACTTACGCGCATTGCGCAAGAGTGCTCGCGCCTGATCGTCCGCGAAGTGGCCACTCTCTCCGCGCTGGTGAACGAATTTTCCCAGTTCGTGCGCTTTCCCACGGCTAAGCTTCAGCCCATGGATGCAAACACTGCGGTCCACGAAGCGGTCGAGGTTTTCTCCGGCCGTCTGGATGGTATTCAACTGAAAACCTCTTTGGAAAGCAATCTCCCTGCGGTCCGCGCGGATGCCTCCCTGCTCCGCAGCGTGATTATCAATCTGATCGACAACGCCGCCGAGGCGTTGGAGGATGCCACCGTCCGCGCAATCACCGTGGCCACGCACTTGCGCCCGGAATCCGATACCATTGAGATTGCCGTCGCCGATACCGGGCACGGCATATCTCCCGAAGACAAGGACAAACTCTTTTTGCCCCACTTTTCCACCAAGGATCGAGGCACCGGACTGGGTCTGGCGATTGCCGCGCGTATCATCTCCGAACACGGCGGTTCCCTTCGCGTCGAAGACAACCGGCCAGTTGGCTCGCGTTTTCTGATCGAACTGCCTGTTGCGGAATTGTCCGCCACTGCCGGCACCGAACGATTCGGAGCGGACACCGATCGATGACCTTTCAGCCAAAAATTCTGATCGTCGATGATGAAGAAGGCATCCGGGAATCGCTCGCGTCCATCCTGCGCGACGAACGCTATTCCGTCGACGCTGTCGCGTCCGGCGAAGAAGCTCTCGCCCTTGTCGCCAAAAGTGAATTCCAGGTGGTGCTGCTGGACATCTGGCTGCCGGGTATCGATGGCATGGAAGCTCTGACCCGCATCCAGGATTTGCCTCAGCCTCCGGCAGTCATCATGATTTCGGGCCATGGCAGCATCGAAACGGCTGTGCGCGCCACCAAGCTGGGCGCTTTCGACTTCATCGAAAAGCCTCTCTCACTCGAAAAGGTAAACGTGCTGGTGCGGAATGCTCTGCAGCAGCGCCGCCTGCAGGATGAAAACCAGTCACTCCGCAGTGAACTCGTGCACCGCTATCAGGTTATCGGCGAAAGCGTGCCCGTTAAGGCGCTTCGCCAGCAGATCGCGGTGACCGCCCCGACGAATGGCCGCGTGCTGATCTACGGCGAAAGCGGTACTGGGAAGGAACTTGTCGCCCGCGCCTTACATGCCAACAGTTTACGCAGCAAAGGTCCCTTCGTCGAAGTGAGTTGCGCCGCTATCCCTGAAGAGCTGATCGAATCGGAATTGTTTGGCCACGTGAAGGGAAGCTTCAGCGGCGCCACTGACGACAAGATCGGCAAATTCCAAAAGGCCGACGGTGGCACGCTTTTTCTCGACGAAGTCGGCGACATGAGCCTGCGCACGCAATCCAAGGTCTTGCGTGTACTCGAAGAACAGCGCATCGAGCCCATTGGCTCGAATCAGACCCTGCGGGTTGACGTTCGCGTCATTGCGGCAACAAATAAAAACCTCGAACAGGAAATCGCCCGAGGCGCGTTTCGCCAGGACCTTTTCTATCGATTGAACGTGATTCCGTTCCACGTCCCGCCCCTGCGTGATCGCAAGGAGGACATCCCCGTGATGGCCCGTTTCTTCCTGAATGAGTTCAGCGCGGAATATGGAAAGAAGACCCGCGAGCTGAGCGATGGTGCATTGGAAATCCTGGTCCGCTACCCCTGGCCAGGAAATGTGCGGGAGCTTAGGAATTTAGTCGAGCGGTTGGTCATCGTTTGCCCACAGGCGCGTATCGAACCTCATCACCTGCCGCCAGAACTCTTCCGCGGCGTGGCCGAGAGCCCGCAGCACCCGTACTCCACCCTGCACGAAGCCCGCAGCGCTTACGAGCGCGAGTTCATTTTGCGCAAACTCCAGGAGCATCGCTGGAACATGACGCAAACTGCCTCTGCGCTAGGCCTGGAGCGCTCGCACCTTTACCGCAAAATGAAATCGCTGGGAATTGCCGCTCCGGAGTGATTCAGTCCTTGTCGAACTTGTTGGCTTGATTTTCGGCCAGGGCCTCGAGTTGCGAATGCCAATCGAGTTCCCGCACCTTTTGCGGATTCTCCCGCCAGTCCGCCACCACTTTCACGAACATGGCCAGAAAGATCTTCGTCCCGAGCAGTGTTTCCAATTCCTTCCGGGCGGCCGTACCTATCTTTTTCAGCATCTCTCCTTTGTGCCCGATCAGAATCTTCTTCTGGGAATCCCGCTCCACGTGCAGTGTGGCGTGAATTCGCAGCAGTTTCGGCGACTCTTCAAACTGATCGATCATTACCGCCAAGGCATGCGGTACCTCGTGATACGTCAAGTCGATTGCTTTCTCCCGAATGATCTCCCCAACCAAGAAGCGTTCCGGCTGGTCGGTAATCTGATCCTCGGGAAAGAACGGCTCGCCTTCCGGCAGTTCCTTCAGGATTTCCTCCAGCAGCGCCTGGCAACCGTCACCCTTGCGCGCAGAAATTGGCACCAGCGCGGCAAAGGGGAATGCCTTTGCGAACGCATCGAGCAGTGGCAAAAGTTTGGGCTTGGGCACAAGGTCAATCTTGTTCAACGCCAGAATGGTCTTCCCGCCAAACCGTTGGCCCTTCTCCAGCAGCAACGCATCGCCATGAGGCATGGTCCGGCTGGCGTCCACCATCATCAACAACACATCGATTCCTTCGAGCGCGGCGGCGACCTCGCGCATCATTTGCCTGTTCAGCGCGGTCGTTGCTTCGTGCAATCCCGGCGTGTCCACAAAAACAATTTGCCCGCCAGGCCGCGTAACGATCCCCTGAATTCGGTTGCGCGTGGTTTGCGGTTTCGAGGTGACGATCGCAACCTTCTGACCCACAAAGCGGTTCAGCAGCGTAGATTTCCCCGCGTTAGGCCGGCCAATGATGGCCACAAATCCCGCGTGCCTCTTTTTCTCATTTTTATCTTCGTTTTTGGCCACTACGAGACCTCTCACTTCACGATCGGGAGCTCCAGCGCACTGGGGTGCTCCGCATCATGCAACAACTGGATGTGCGCTGTGCGGGCATCTTTGCCTGTTTCTTTAGCCACCACGCCCCCGCTATTGTAGTTCTTCTCCGCCGATGGTGTGTTCGCGCTTCCAATCACCAGCCGGAGCCGGCTGCCTTTGCCCACTTGCCTGGAGAAAAAGGCGAAATTGTCGAAAACGTACTTCTCTGCCTTTCCCGCCGGGACGGATTTCTCCTCCCGCAGGGACTCCCGATAGCGCGCCCTCATCGTGGCACTGCTCAGAAAAATAGAACTGCCGTCCGCCAGAATCTCGTACAACGTCGCGCCCAAATCCGTATCCGGCACGTCCATCACCAGCCAAATGGTCAACTTCGGGAACCCGCTGACCTCTGTGGCGGTAGCAAAGGGGTCGCCATGATAAATGACGCCTTCCCCAAACAGATCCGTGGTTCCCGATTGGCTCGTCAAATAGGAAGGATTCTCCGTCGGCTCCGCATCACCTGGGCGGTTGTCCAGAGGATCGTATTTCCAAGAATCCGCAGCGGCACCGACTGGCCTGCTGGGAAGCAATATCCCCGAATGGAAAACATCGGAAGCTCCAGCGTTGGAAGAGAGGTACAAAGTGAGCGAGCCGTTGCTGATGCTTTCCAAACTTTCGGCGTATTTCCACTCCTCCGCCCCCATCACGTAGTAAGCCACACGCTTCTTCAGGAATTCCGGCTTCTTACCTGCCTTCATCGTCCAGGAATACCACTCGTCGTGCAGCTTATTGAGGTCCAGCGCGCTGGCCGGCGCGAATTTCAGTCCGCCCATCTCCGTTTTTGGCGAGCGCGTGCCCGCGTGATCCCACGGCCCGATGATCAGGTAGTGGTTTGCCTTGGCCTCCGCGGAACCGTATTGCATGTGCCGCTTGTAAAAAGTGAACGCGCCCGGCTGGTCACCATCGTAGTGGCCCGTAATCGTTAGAATCGGCAAACTCAATTTCTTGTATTGTTCCGGGGTAGGCACCATCGCGTCGTAATACGCATCCGGGGTTGGGTGCTGCAGCCATTTCTGGAAGACGGGCGAAGGATTACCGACAAGCTTGTCATAGTCTTCGAACGCTTTATGCGCCTTGTAGATCTCCCTAGGCTTCTGGCTCCAGAAGCTGTCATTCCCAAAGGTCTTTTCATTGCCTGTCCGTCCGCTGGTGAAGGTAAGCCACTGCATGTCATAGGGGTAGAAAATGTTGTACTGAAACGGAAAGTCTACTCCCGGATGGGCGGCAGCGGCGGGAACGATGGTCGACAGGTGTGGGGGAAATTCCTTCGCAACGCTCCACTGATCAAATCCCGCGTACGATCCTCCCCACATGGCCACTTTTCCATTGGAATAAGGCTGCTTGGCCAACCATTCGGTCACATCGTAGCCGTCGCGTCCCTCGTTCGCGAATGGTTCAAACTCTCCTTCGGAATTACCGCGCCCGCGCACGTCCACCAGAGCATAAACATAGCCATGATTTGCAAAATACATGGCGCGATCCGTATACGAATCTCCAATGTACGGGGTAAAGGTGAAAATCACCGGCAGCAGGTCCTTCCTGTCGTGCGGCTGGTACACCGTCGCGTTCAAGTGCACTCCATCCCGCAACGGGATCTGCACTCCCCAGGTCATATCCACACCTGGCGTCGTAGGCTTCGGCGGCTCCTGTGCGGGCAACACAAGTACGCAAACGCTCAGCAGAATGGAACAGGCCACAACGCACACAGCTCTTTTCGCGAAAAGAAACATTCGTCTCGCTCCAGGGTTACGATTGAGGGCTAATGATAGCAGCAGTAGGAGGACGTCGCTTGTTTTTCAGTCGTGCGAGGGCCTGGGCCTTACCGCGGTACGGAAGAACTAGCGGCCGCGAGACGCCGTGCGCGCAACCGCAGCACCTTGCGTTGATTCGATTCCAACACTTCGAAACGATAGCCTTCCAGGTCGATCTTATCGCCCGGGGCCGGCACCTTACCGAGAGCGTGACTGAGCAGTCCGGCCACAGTGGTAACCGTTTCGTCCGAGTGATCGCCAAACTGCAGCGACAGCAGTTTCTCCACATCAGAAATGGACATGCTGCCCCGAAGCACCAGGCTGCCATCGGGCTCACGCACCGCATCCGGCGCAGGTTGCATCTCGCCCGTGTTGCGCTCCCCTACAATTTCTTCCACCAGATCTTCCACGGTCGCGATGCCGGCTACTGAACCGTGCTCGTCGATCACCACCACCATCGATTGGCCCTTTTGCCGCATCTCTCGGAGCAGGTCGGAACCAATCTTTGTTTCCGGCACAAACAGGATCGGCTTGAGGAGTTCCCTCACTTTGCGTTTCGGCAGGTCCGTATCTGCAATCTGCAACAAATCTTGAACGTGCACCACGCCGATGATGTCGTCTGGAGTCTTCTCATACACCGGCATCTTTGCGAATTTCGTCTCTACATACTTCGCGTGCATTTCTTCCAGCGAAGCTTCCGCCGGGAGCGCTACCACATCCGGACGCGGGGTCATCACTTCGCGCACGCGCTTGTCGCTAAACTCCACTACTTGCTCGATCAGATCCGCCTGCTCCGGCTCGATAATGCCTTCTTCTTCGGCCACTTCAACGAGCGCCTCGATTCCCTCTTCTGTCCGCTGCTCTTCCGTCCGTTCCACTTCCTGCTCCGAAATGCGCGCCAGCGATTCCGCAGCTTCCAGAAATACGCGGATAGGCCATACCAGCCACATCCCCGCGCGGATCAGCGGCAGAAGTGGGAGAAGCCAGCGCCCTGTGGTGCGGTACAGCAGCATGTCCGGAACAAAGTGCATCGCTACCACCACTTCGAGCGTCAGGAACACCAGAAACTGCACGCCGGCTTCCCAACGATTGGGCACCAGGTAGACCACGCCGCGCGTTGTTTCCAGCACCACAAACGCCAGCCAAAAGTGGCCCAAAATCCGGAACGTGCGTCCGCCGCTCCGCCGATTGATCTTCAGCTTCGGTTCAATTTCCGCTTCGAAGATTTCCAGGTGTTCGTGGACGCGGCCGGTGGTCATGCGTCCCAGTTCGCGATAGATCAGCGTCAGATAAGAGAAGATCGGCAGGCCTAGAGCCAGAACCACCAAGCTGCCGATGTACGCCCAGAGCAACATCAGCTTAGCCCCAACCGACGCCGCAGCGTCGCTTCCACTCGTTCCATTTCGCCACGATCGGTCTCGTGATCATAACCCAGAAGGTGCAAAAACCCATGTAGCATCAGGATAATGATTTCTTCTGAAATGGTTCGGCCAAACGCCTTGGCGTTGCGCGCCGCCACCGTAGGCGAGATGGCAATATCCCCCAGGAACGATCCGCGCACCTCCATTGTACGGCTTCTCAGCGTGTGGGGCTTGTTTCGGGTTTCCGATGGGAACGACAGCACGTCCGTGGTCTTCGCCTTCTTCCTGAACCTTTGGTTGAGGCGCTTCATTTCCGCGTCGGTCACAAATCGCACGAACGCCGCTCCGGGACGAAGCCCCAGCTCTCGATTTAACCGTTGCTGGAATCGCTCTATGGCAGACAACGATAGCCGCACACGCCGTTGACGATTTTCGATGTCAGGTGAATTGCCCTGTACGATCGAGGCCCTAGGCTCGCGTCGGTTGGTGCCCATTCTGAATTACGATACCGGCTTCTCCGAAGGAGGCAATTCCTTGGCCTGCGCCTTGCCGTTGCCGCTTCTCTGCGGTTGTGTGGCGTCGTGCTCGTCATAAGCGCGAATGATCTGCTGCACCAGGTTGTGCCGCACCACGTCTTTCTCCCCGAACTGGATCACACTGATCCCCGGAATGCGCCCGCAGATTTCCATCGCTTCCACTAAGCCAGACTTCTTCCCGGCAGGCAGGTCAATCTGCGTGATGTCTCCGGTAATGACCGCCTTCGAATTAAATCCCAGTCGCGTCAGGAACATTTTCATCTGTTCACTGGTGGTGTTTTGCGCTTCGTCCAGAATCACGAACGAGTCGTTCAGCGTGCGCCCGCGCATGAAAGCCAGCGGCGCCACCTCGATAATCCCCTTCTCCAGAAAACGTTCGAGTTTGTCCGCGTCCAGCATGTCATACAGTGCGTCGTACAGCGGCCGCATGTACGGATCGATTTTTTCCTGTAGTGTGCCAGGCAAGAATCCCAGCCGTTCCCCGGCCTCGACCGCCGGCCGCGCCAAAATGATCCGGTTCACCTGTTTCGTCAGCAGCGCGCTCACCGCCATGGCTACCGCCAAATATGTTTTACCGGTTCCCCCGGGGCCGATCCCGAATGTCATGTCGTGGCTTTCGATCTCTTCCATGTAACGCCGCTGGCTGGCGTTTTTCGGTGTTACCGTTTTCTTGCCGAACGAACGTGTGCGCCCATGTTCGAACATCCCTCGCGGCGAAGCATGAGGCTCTTCCGTAGCCACCCGCATAAGCGATTTCACTTCTGTACTTGAGAGCGCCTTCCCGTGGCGTGTCAGGTGGTTATACTCTTCGACGATACGCACAGCCTGGTCGACGGACTCTTGCGCGCCTTCAATGGTCAAACGTGTATCGTTCAAGTGCGTTCGCACCTGTAAAACGTCTTCCAGCAGTCTTATGTTTTCGTCAAGGGTTCCGAAGAACGGTTCCAGTTGCCCGGAGATATGTATCGTTCGCTTCATCCAATTGGAAGGTTGCGTTGCTTCCCGCAATGGGTGCCCGATGGGTCTCCTCCTGGGTCTTTCCGGCTGCTCGTCAGCGTCCTTAAGGAGAAACTACTTTCAACCTAGCGCACCCTCACGCGGGGGTCAAGTTACACTACCGTGACATGCACCCGCTTTCCTTCCTCTTCCTCATGGTTTCTTCGACATGGCCTCATCGATCGCCTTTTGCGCCAGCGGCGCCATGACCGCATAACCTGCGGCGTTCGGATGCAGCCCGTCATATGTCAATCCAGTCTTCAGGAATCCCTTATCGTCCGCCATCGCCGAAAAATAATCCAGATACACATCGCCATGTTCTGCCGCATATTTCTTTATCCACTCATTCAACGCAAGGATTTTTTCCGGTGGCCGGTGTGGAGTCTGCAAAATCCTCCGACCTTCCGGCGTAGTGAGATCGCTCACAGGTGTCACCGACGAGAGCACCACTCGAATTCCCTGCACGTGCGCCAGATCGGACATGGAGGCAAGGTTTCCTTCTATCTCTTCGAGGGTCATCGGCCCTGTATTTCCTGCAATATCGTTTGTCCCTGCCAGGATCACCACGACGCGTGGCTCCAGTGCAATTACATCCGCGCGAAAGCGCAGCAACATCTGCGGCGTAGTTTGGCCGCTGATTCCGCGATCCACATACGCCTTGCCCGGAAAGAATCCGCCAAACTGTGGATTCTGCCAGCCGTCGGTGATGGAATCACCAAGGAACACCACTCTGGCCTCGTCTTTTGCTGGTGCGGGCAAAGCCGCATTTGCCTCACGGTAGCGTCCCAGTTGTGGCCAGTCCATCAAAATCGCGTTCAATGCGCTGACTTTTTTCTCGAGGGCCGACGATTCCGCGCACGTTTCCGCGCTTTTAGCCGGCGTCCCTTGCACGGGCATCTGTTGCGACCACGCACCTCCCGTCAACCCCAGCACACTTGCGATCAACACCAGCGGCTTTTTCATCTGCCCTCACTTCGTGAATTCTTCACCTGTCCTGCTTCGCGCGATTTCCACGCAAAGGTCAGTATCGCAACAATTACCTGGCCTCTGGTACCCCAGAGCTATAGACGCTAGCACTTGCTTCCTCAAAAATCACATACATAGCGCAACGGATTCAGTGAAATTAGAAACCCTGAGGGAGGAAAGTCTTATGCTCGCGCCTTCGAAACATCTTGTTCTGGGTTCCGCCCTGTTGCTGGCGGCCTTACCGGCACTTGCCGCCGAAGAAACACCCAACGTAGCGCCAATGCCAGTAGCACCGACCGCAGTCGTCAAGTGCCCAGGGGTAACCGCTATCCCCTTCACTTCCGACGCGGAACAAGCTCTGCCTTTGCGGATTGTGGGTTCCCTTGCCTGCGGCGATACCGTTGCGATTCTCTCCGACCGCGAGGGATACACCGACCAGATCCGCACCAAGGACGGTCAGGAAGGCTATGTCGCTCGCATGTATCTGGCAACGGACAGCGGTACTCCAGCCGTAGCGCCCAAGCCTCAACCATCCTCGGCCAACCCGGTCAATGGAGTTGTGCGCTGGTCGGCGGGCGCACCGGGTTGCGATGAGTTCATTAGCCATGGCCGTCACGTAGAATCGATTACTGCCAATGGCATCACCGTGCAGGTTTCCCTACAGGATAGCGGCTGGAAGTATCGCGCCAATGTGGCCATTTCAAATCAATCCGGACAGAAAGTCGAAGTGCTGCCCGGCATCGTGACACTCGATGAATTGATGCCGAACCTTCGCGCTCTGCTGGCCACCAGCCCGGAAAAACTCGCGCACAGTCCTACGCATCAGGTTTTCTGGACGCTGGCCGACGCCGTACCTTCACCGAGCGCCGTTGCCAACCATTCTGCCGATCGGCTCGCGAACCGAACTTCCGCTGTGCCGGATTATCTCAACCCGCATCTCGCTCTTACTTCTACTCATCACGTAGCGTTCGAACGCAGCGAGTCCATTGACGTCCAGTCCATCGCACTGAAGCCGACCTCTGTTCCCTCGGGGCAACTGACGGCCGGTGTGATGTGGTTCGACCGCGACAGCAGCGCCCACGATCTCTCGCTCCGCGTCCCCGTGGGAGATATGGTGTTTGATTTTGCGTTTTTCCTAGAACAAAAAAAGTAATGACGCCCCCAAAGAAATGGCCCGGCGCACCCCCACGCCGGGCCATTTCTCTCCACGCCCTCAATCTTCCGGATTAGTCGGCAGGTGCCGCGCGATTCTTCGCCCACTCGCGAATGGAGTTTATTTCCACATCGCGAGTCACGCTCAATGGCTGTGTGGACTTGATCTCGCCCAGCAGAATCTCCGTCGACAGCTGCTGCTTCAGGCTGAACGCGGTATACAAACCGGATACGATTGCTTGTTCAATCTCCGCTCCGGAAAACCCCTCGCTCGCCTGCCGGAGTTGGCCGGCGTCGAATGTCCCGGGATCCCGGCCGCGCTTTTTCAAATGCAAGGCAAACAACGCCGCGCGAATCTGCGGGTTCGGTAAATCCACAAAGAAAATCTCGTCGAATCGCCCTTTACGCACCATTTCCGGTGGCAGCACGGTAATGTTATTCGACGTGGCCGCAAGGAACACACCACTCTCGCGATCCTGCATCCAGGTTAACAGCGTGGCTAACAGGCGCTGCGACAATCCCGCATCCGCGTCTCCGCTGGCTCCCGCCGATGCAAATGCCTTCTCGATTTCATCAATCCACAACACCACCGGCGACAGTTTCTGCGCCAGTTCCAACGCTTTCCTTAGCCGTTTTTCGCTTTCGCCCACAAATTTGTCGTACAGTGCACCGGCATCCAGCCGTACCAGGTCGTAGCCCCACTCACCCGCAACGGCCCGCGCTGCGAGGCTTTTTCCGCAGCCCTGCACCCCCATGATCAAAATGCCCTTTGGCGGCACCAACCCGAATCGCTGCCCCTCCGGTGTCCAGGCACTCTTGCGCTTCGCGACCCACTCACGCAATCGTTGCAGCCCGGCCACGTCCCGGAACGACGCGTCCCTCCTCACGTTTTCCAGCAGTCCCTCTGTCCGCAGCGCCTGCCGCTTCCCCTCCGCCACATCCTCCAACAGTCCCGCATCCGCCTTCCCGCGTTCCAGGACACATCGGCGCAAGACACTCATCGCCTCTTCCTCGGAAAGGCCCGTCAAATTCTTCGCCAATTGCCCGAGAGCTACTGCATCGAGCGAATTCGGCGCGCCCTGCGTTGCATTCAACTCCATAAGTGTATTTCTCGCTGCGCCTAATAACTCTTCTGTGGTCGGCAAGCCGAGTTGAAACTCCACCGCATCCGCACTCAGTTCCGCCGGCAGCGAAAGCGCCGTCGCGACCAGGATGATTGCACGGCGCGCCGTTCGAAATCCGTCCGCAAGGTCGCGCAATTTTCTGCTGATCTTGTCGTTGTCGCAATAGCGCGCGAAGTCTTTTAGCAGGAAAATTCCATCGCCCAGGATGGTACCGATGTTGGCCAATGCCTGCTCGGGCTGATCGGAATTGTAAAGAGCTGCGCCACCCACTCTCGCCAGTCCTGTAGTGACGCTCCAGGTGTAAAGTGGGAGGGTCAACCGGTCCGCGACGCGTTCCAGCAGCTCAGAAAGCCGCTGTTCTTCACTGGTTTCCACGGTAATAATCGGGTTTCGCGAATTGATCAGCAAGCACAGTTGATCGCGTTTGGCATTCAGCGCGTTCCCCGCGGCCAGCATTCCCGCGGAACTCATTGCAGTGGGGACAGGCATGCCCAGCGGAACGCGTGGGACTGGTTTTACGTCGTTTGACAAAGCGCAGCCACACCCTTCAGACTAATAGTTTGGGAAAAGCGCAAAAGGAGCGATAGATGGCCCAAGGTCAGGCTACCAAAGTTAAGAAAAAGAAGAAGTCCGTTTTAAAGCGTGCGGCGCAATCTCGTCAACGTGCCGAAGTGAACCGCGCCAATCGTACACGCGTCCGCAGCGTCATGAAGCGTCTGCGTACCGCTATTACTGCAGGAGACGCCACCGCTGCAGGAAATCTTTTGAACCCTACTCTGTCGGCAATTGATGCCGCCATCGCCAAGGGCGTATTGCACGAGAACACTGGAAATCGTTATAAGTCCCGGCTCGCGCTGGCCTACAACCAGGTGAAGGCTAAGGCCGCGAAGTAAGCTTACAATTGAACAAATCTTTGGCGGGCAGCGGAACACGTTGTCCGCCATTTTCATTCCCGGCTCCATTCACCTTGCCACGGCCGCCTTATCGCCACTCAATCGCCACACCAGAAATTCCATAATTGCGCGGACGTCTTTTACCCCGCCCTTCAGCCGGTTATCCGCCTCCTGCAGCGCTTGCAGCCCGTCCAGCAATCGTTCTCGAGGAATTCTTCGCGCACACCGAATCGCCAGTTCAGCCTGCTCGGGCCGCATTCCCAGTGCCTTTGCGGCCTGCCAACCATTGGTTACGCCGCGGACCTCGCTGGCCTCCACCAGTTTCCGGTACATCCACGCCATCCCACCCACCATCAAAACCGGCTCTTCCCCGTCGCGCAGCAACCGGTCGATAAACTCCAGAGCTTTCCGCGGCTGGTGCGAGGCCAGCAAGTCCGCGACTTCCCAGATCGTCGTAGTCTTTTCCGAGGTCACCAGCAGGCTGACATCCTCGCGCCGGATTATTTTTCTTTCCGCCCCAAACGTGGCGAGTTTCTCCACTTCTGTTTTCAGCCGCATCAGATCGCCATTCACAAACTCCGCCAAGTCTTCCGCAGCGCCTTTTTCAAAAGCCACGCGCTGTTCCTTGGCCATGGCCTTCGCCAGTGCTTCGGCAGCGCCAATGCGCTCTTCAACTCTCTCACTGAGCCCGACTTCCACGACCAGCGCAAGTTCGGCCAGCTTTTTCCCCAGTACCATCCGCATGTCCAGCTTTTCCGCCTCGATTACCAGAATCGTAAAGGGCGCCGGATCCTGCAGATAATTCACAATTCTGTCGACGGTGTCCTCTCTGTTTTTCTCTCCCAATTTCTCGATGGCTTCCGCCTCTTCCAGAAAAACCACTTGTTGCGAGGAGAGCATCGGCAAGGTCTGAGACTGATCGAGTGCCGCTTGCGTTTCACCGCGGTCCGCCGAAAAACGCGACACCGCCCAGGTGCGCGCTCCTTCCGGTACAAACCTATCGATTAGTGCGGCGCGGCAGGCATCCCGCAGGTATGGCTCATCCCCGAGCAACAACAATGCCGGGATCACTTTGCCTTTTTCCACCCGCTCCTTGAGCTGTTCCAGGTTCACCCGCGCCATCAGTAGTTCTCCGTCACCGCGGCGACCAATCGGGTCGCAAAGTCCTGTGCCATGCGATCCAACGCCGGTTCACCTTCCTGGAAGAAGGATTCCACTTGGCTCTCCGGGTTCGTTGCGGTTGGGCAGGGACTACCCGATGTTGGCGCGCAGGTAGTGGCCAGCTGATATTGATTGCGGAAAACAAAATTGTCCGTGTGATAGAGAACCTTATCGCTGTCCCGCTCGGTGAATGTGACTTCGCACCTCATGGTCACCATCATGGCCGTCGCCTGCGCCACCGAGGTCGTCGTCGAGCTGGAACTCTGAAACAACAGTGGCACTACCTCCATGCTCAGGACTTTCCCGGTTAGCACGGCATCGCCCCCATTGGGGTCCGAAACCACTTTATATCTCGTCTTTGCCAGAAATTCATGAATTGTCGCCGCGGTCAATTTCTGCTCGATCTTGAACGTGGTGGTTTTGTTCTCCAGCGCGGGCACCGCAATCACATGGATGGTTTTCGGCAACGCATCCGGGCCATGCCCCGCCACGTGATAGCCACAGCCCACTGAAATTAGGCTCACTAGGAGATAGCAGCCCACGAGCCAACATGCACGGTGCCTCATGCTTCCAACCATTCCGCAAGTTTGCAGCCGTTCCAGGCCGGTAGCCGTAAATTGTCCGCCGCTCCCCAGAACCACCAGCCTCTCGGACGCGCACTATCAGCTTCAGGGGCACGCAGGAATATGGTGGTCTCAGCAGCGACGCTGACATTGCTAGGGGCAGCTTCCGTCGCCGATACCAGCGTAAATCCCGCGTCTTTGCAGGCGTCAATAAGCCAGGCCTGATCGATCTTCTCGTCCAAATCCGCGTAAGCGCTGAACGTCATCCCGTAGAATACGGGCGCGTGCACCAAGTTGAGGGCAATCTTCGCGTCTTCCGGCGCATTCCCCAAGGCGCCACTGATTTCCGCTCGAATCTGCAACTGGCTTGTGTGCAAATCCTGACGGCTGGCCGTGCCAAATCTAGGCAGCAAGTTGAACGCCGCCTGAACTCCAAAAACCGGTGTGCCGATATTTTGGAAAGAAAGCAATTGTGAGGTCTGCGTTTCCAGTTCTTCGATCCCTTCCCTGCCCGCTTCAGATACCGGGTGAAACACAACGGCCACCATCTCACGCAATTCGGCCCGCTGCAAAGCCAGTGCCAAGGTAGCGATGGCGGTCCCCGCCGCCGAACAAACAGTGAATAGCTTCGAATGCTTCGCCACGGTCTTTCCGCTGAGCTTCTCGATGCGCGGAAACCACGGCGTAGCGTCCGGATCAGACAAGCTCGCCCGCGAAAAATCGATGATCTTTGCGCCTGCTTCCTTCGCGGGTCCCAAACACTGTTTCCCGAAAGCCATGGACCCCGTCAGAAACGCGTAGCGCGCCCCATGGAACGAGTCTTCTTCCACTCGCTGGATCACTGTGGCCTCACCACCCGCTTCCGTCAGCGTCCCAGCGACAACTTCTTCATCCACAAGCCGCAAGTCCCACCCCGCAAAACGGCTCTCCTCGAGCACGGCTTTCAATTCACTGCCGAGCAATGAGGATGCACCTGCAATGACGATTTTTTGCGCCCGGCGTTCCGTGGCCATGGGTCAGGCGGTCCTGGCGACCGTGCGATGTCGAAAGACGCGCAGAATATGCAGAATGATTCCCGCCAGGGCATAGGTTCCAGCAATAATCACCAGCGCGTACTCGGAATAACGCCAGATGATACCTACCAACATGACCACCAGAATGATGGTGATGGAAGGCTGCTTCCGCGCCCAGGGGATGTCCTTGAAACTGTAATAACGCACCGTGCTGGTCATTAACGCTCCGAGGACAGGCAGTAGCACAAACCACCCGTAAGACCACCGCTGATCGTCGATCGGTCCCAGCCAGTGGCAGGCGTGCACGACCGCTGCCACTACTCCTGCGGCCGCGGGCGTTGGCATACCCACAAAGTTCTTGCTACCGCCTGGTTCCATGCCCTTCACGTTGAACCGCGCCAGTCTCCAGGCGGAGCAAATTAGAAAGGCCAGGCAGCAAAGCCAGGCAAAATGTCCCAAAAACGTGTCCGCATTACCCGCAGTCATGCTGCGGTATCCCCAGGCGTAGGCAAGGATCGCCGGCGCGATGCCAAAACTCACTACGTCCGCAAGCGAATCAAACTGCACTCCAAACTCTGTGTTCGTTCCGGTCATCCGTGCGATTCGCCCGTCCAGCGAATCGAACAGAATCGCGATGCCGATGGCTTTCGCGGCGTGATCAAAATCTTCTCTTCCGCCGGAAAGGGCGGCAAGCGAAGCGTAATACCCGCAAAGCAGATTCGCGCCGGTCATGATACTGGGCAGCAGAAAGATTCCACGGCGCATCCGGCGGGTCCGTTTTTTGGCGTCCGGAAACGGCATGCTTTGTTGTTCGATGGCGTCCATCACTATTCCCTTTGTGCTCCCACAGAGTACTACGAGCGCGTGTCGTCTGGCAGGTTCTGTTGCGTTCTACAGGTTCGACCCGATCTTCGATTGTCCTCGCCTTTGGGCATTACGGCATGCGCGCCAGGACGCTCGAGCCACCTTTCACATTTTCTCCCACCTTCACCAGAATTTCGGCTTCCTGTGGCAGCCACAAGTCCACCCGCGAACCAAACCGCACCAGTCCGATGCGTTCTCCGCGTGCAACCACGTCTCCGGCCTTTTTCCATGCCACCACGCGGCGCGCTATTAAACCAGCTATTTGTTTGTACACGATTTCCCCGTGTTCCGTGACCTGCGTGAATACGTTCTGCTCATTCTGGAGAGACGCGTTTTCATCCCACGCGGCCAGAAATTTTCCAGGTTTGTAATTAAGTTGGGTAATTGTGCCTGAGGCCGGAGCACGGTTTACATGAACGTTCCAGATCGCCAGAAAAATACTGATGCGCTTGCCCGCGCGGCCGCGCTGACTTTCTTCTTTCACCACAACCACGCGTCCGTCGGCGGGCGCAACGATCAAGCCTCGTTCAGTTGGTATGCTCCGATCAGGATCGCGAAAAAAACTGAAGACAAACAGGCCAAGCAGGACGAACACAATGCCAATAGCCAAAACCCAACCGCTGCCAAACGGTAAGACGATCAGTCCAATCACAAGTGGTGGTAAACCGAACCAGTACCCTTCCCGGACCATAACCTCCCCTGCTCCGTCGCGGTTCCATGCCGCGGGAGGACTCTGATCATTCTACGATACTTCGCTCTGCCGGGAGGGCGTTTAACGGCGGGCTACTGCGTGTGTCTAGCACGCGCACTGTGGAAGTGCGCAGCAATGCGCTCCATTTCATCCTTTACGTGAAGCTTCAGTTTTTTGAGCCGGATTTCTTCGATCAGGTCTTCGGAGTTCAGGTAGGGCGACTGCGAGAGTTTGTGAAGTTCTGCTTCATACTGCTGATGCTTTTCGGCCAGACGCTGGTACTCGGCGTCTGACTCGAAAATTACGTCCCGAGGGCTCCGCTGCGCTGTTGCCATGCGTTTCTCCTCACGACTTGGATTGTGAACACTACATGAACGCCAGACTAGCACCGGGAATTTCTGCGTCAAGAGTAATCTCGTACCGGCCCTGTGAATTTCGGCCAGGTACCGATAGTCCGTTCAGATAGTACTCACCGGCCCGCACCCGGCCGCAATGCCAAGACGAGAGCAGCCTCCAGCGGATTTCGATAGTATTCTGGGCGTCTCCCAATCTGGCAAAGACCCAGGCGCTCGTAAAAAGTGATGGCTGCTGCGTTCGATTCTCGAACCTCGAGAAAAACTTGAGCTGCCCCTTCTCGGCCAAACAGCTCAAGCAGTGCTTGAACCAGGGCCCCACCGACGCCGCGGCGTCGAGAAACCGGTTTAACGGCTAGGTTTAGTATCTCGGCCTCATCGGTGACCACTCGCCCAGAGATAAAGCCTGCAATATGTTTGTCGTCCCAACCAATCAGGAGGTATTTGGAATGCTGTTCGAACACCTCGGTCAGGGAACTCCTGGACCAAGCCGACGCCTCCGGTGAGAGTTGAAGTATTGCTTCAATTTCAGGAAGATCCTCCTTGCGGCATGCCGTCACTCGGGTAACTGAGCCGCTCCGTGAGGAATTAGCGCACACCGGCCGGCGAGCCTTTCCAGAAAATTTCTGCGTCCGACCGCCTGACGTAGTTTGCGTCGAGTGTCACTGGGTCGCTAAATTCACTTCGCGCGGCTTTCTCTTCAGCCACTGCTCCTATTATTTCGGCCAGATAGTTTGGGCAGAGGGCGATTCTGTCACCGCTCGTAATCCGCTGCTGCAGTGTTGCGGTATCCCGGATCATCTCGGGATCTAGCGTAACCCATGTGACCACTTCACGCCCCGCTTGCCGGTCCACGAATTGAACAAATTCATCGGGAGAGATAACGAACTCATCTCCTACACGCTCAAGGCCTCCGCCAGCATTGCGGTAAAGTCCGCCAAAGATTTGTCCGCGTTGAGCGTCATAGCAACTGGCAACGAACGATTGCACGTACCCCCCGAGACGTGCCATCGCCTCGAGCCGCGACACACCCACGATCCGCTTCTTGTACACTTCGGCCCAAGCTTTCACGCTTGTTAGCCCCACTCGCAGCCCAGTAAACGACCCCGGCCCCGTCGACACAGCCAGCAGGTCAACGTCGGCCATCTTGGCACTGGCCTCCGTGAGTGACCTGTCCACTTGCGGGAGCAGCCACCCGGAATAATCACTCCCGTTGTCGTGCACTTTCCGCGCAACCACCACTCCGTTTCGCAGGATGGCCACACTTCCACGCGCTTCCGAGGTATCAATCGCTAACGTGATCATTCAAAAGAATCCATGTGTCTCCGCCAGCTTACTCCTTCAAGCTGAGCAAGTTGCAACAAAGTTTCTCGCTATCGGCGCCAATTTAGCCCGTTAGTTTGGTCGACACAGCGATCGGTGAGGCCAGGTCAAAACCATCGTCTGTGAGCAATTCGACTGCCAAATCCTTTTCCACCCTTCCCTATCTTCCTGATTCCACTGGATATATCTTGACTCTTGCAACACACTCATCTAGACTCGTTTCATCTTCTTGGGGGCCACCGAAGCTATGGAATACAAGATCGGCGACAAAGTCGTTTATCCAAACCACGGCGTAGGGGTAGTAGAACAAATCAGTTACGGCGTATTGAACGGCAGAACCGAACGTTACTTCATGATTCGTATCATTTCCAGCGGTTTGCGCGTTATGGTTCCTTCATCGAACGCGCCAGCAGTTGGCCTGCGATCTGTCATTCGCTCCATCGATGCCTCGAAGGTGCTGGGCTTCCTCGAGAGAGGCAAGCTCAATTCGCACCATGACTGGAAGCACCGCTTCAAAGAGAATTCCGAGCGCATGCGCACGGGTTCCCTCCTGGAAGTGGCTGTCGTTCTGAAAAGCCTGGTGTCCCTCAGCCGCAGCAAGCCTCTTTCCTTCCGCGAAAAGAAAATGCTGGAGCGCGCCAAGTATCTTCTGGTAAGCGAAATGGCCACTGCCCGCAACCTTACTGCGGAAAACGCCGAAGGCTTGGTGGTAAAGTCGCTGGCCAAAGCCAAGTTGCAGTTCCCGACCATGCAGGAGAAAGTAGACTAGCTTCAACCAATTACAGCAAGTGTTCCGCGGGCAGCCTCCGGGTTGCCCGTTTTTATTTTGGCAGCCGTGCCGCCGCTTAACAATTGCATGCGCTTCGCCTAAAATGACCCTTGGAATTGTGGTCGCTAGCGGGCTGATCACGCCAAGGGCATACTCGCCGTAGCGTTCAAACTCCAATCCGCAAATTGCCCATATAGAAATCGCGAATAGGCCGCCGCAGCGATCATCGCCGCGTTATCAGTTGACAAAGCCCGGCTCGGGAAATAAACCTTCAGCCCGCCGCGACGAGCGCGCTCTTCGAAGGTGCCGCGAAGCTGGCTATTTGCCGCCACGCCACCGGACACGAGGACACTTTCCACGCCGCATTGTTCGGCCGCCATCATCGTGCGCTCCACCAGGTCGCGCACCACGGCGTTCTGGAATTCTCGGACGAGACCCAGAGTTTCCGCGCTGCAGAGCCCCAGCAACTCCTCGAACCCGCGATGGCCGGCGCTCAGCGCCCCTCCCCTTCGCTGGATCTCCTCGTTGTACTCAGGATGTTCCCGCACATGGTAGAGCACTGCCGTCTTCAGCCCGCTGAAGCTGAAGTCCAACGCATTCCCTCTCGTCTTCGTGGGACCAAACTTTGTCGGAGCAGGCGCGTTTCCCCCTGCCGCTGCTAACTGGTCGAGGATTGGGCCGCCGGGATAACCTAGTCCCAAGAGCTTGGCCACTTTGTCATACGCTTCGCCCGCCGCATCGTCCCGTGTTTGCCCCAGCTTGCGGTAAGTGAATGCTTCTTGCCGCGACGCATCCGCGGACGTGACCTCGTACATCACCGTGTGACCGCCAGAAACAATCAGACATACCGCCGGGAGCTTCGGCACATCGCCGTGCTCATGCGCCTCCAGAAACGCCGCATGAATGTGCCCCTCCAGGTGATTGACCCCGATCAGCGGCTTGCCCAACGCCGCTGCCAGAGTCTTTCCGTAGGTGATCCCAACGAGCAGAGACCCCACGAGACCCGGCCCTTGCGTCACTCCGATGGCGTCCAAGTCCGCCCACTGTAATCCGGACCGCTCCATCGCCTCTCGCACCACCGGCACGATTTGTCGCAAGTGTTCGCGCGAAGCCAACTCGGGCACCACGCCGCCATACTTTCGATGGATATCGATCTGCGAAGCCACCACACTGGACAAGATCGTCCGCCCATCGACCACCACGGCCGCGGCGGTCTCGTCGCAAGAGGACTCGATGCCGAGAATGCGGGTTGCCACCATCAGCTCCCATGTTGCTGTCAGACTTTTCATGCTAGCACATCATGCAGGAATGACTTGGTTTGGAACCCGCGCACCGGCTCGGCTCGCAGGCTGCCCGGCGCTACGCGATGTGTTTCTCGTTTGTAACAGACAATCCTTAGGTTGATTGACAAACTTCGTGTGCCGCAGATACTGTGCCCATGGGTCAAATTTTCCTGGAAGTTGAACGAATATACCAATCATGACTGAAGAACCAAGAAATCCTCCGCACCGAAAAGTTCGCAAGGCCGTCCTACCCGCCGCGGGTCTTGGCACCCGTTTTCTGCCAGCTACGAAGGCACAGCCCAAAGAGATGTTGACGGTCGTCGACAAGCCACAAATCCAATATGTCGTCGAAGAATGCGTGGCTTCCGGAATCGAGCACGTTATCATCGTTACGGGCAAGGGCAAAAATTCCATCGAAGATCATTTCGACTACTCACCTGTCCTGGAACGTCATCTGGAAGAAAAGGGCAAAACTGCACAAGCGGAAATGGTGCGCGATATCAGCGACATGGTGCAGGTGAGCTACACGCGTCAGAAAGAACCACTGGGCCTCGGCCATGCCGTCCTTGTCGCGCGAGATCTCGTAGGCGATGAACCCTTCGCCGTTCTTTTGGGCGACGTTCTGATTCCCGGCCCCAATCCCGCCACCAAGCAACTCATCGACGTGTACGAGGCCACCGGCATCGGCGCCATCGCCGTGGAAGAGGTTCCTCGCGACAAAACGCATCTCTACGGGATTGTGGATGGCGAACCCGCGCCGCAGGCTCCTTTTGGCGAGCGTTTGCTGCGCATTCACGACCTCGTCGAAAAACCCAAGCCGGAGCAAGCACCTTCTAACCTTGCTATTACCGGACGCTACGTACTTCCTCCGGCGATTTTCGACTGCCTGGCACGCACCAAACCCGGCGCCGGCGGCGAAATTCAACTCACCGATGCGCTGCGCATTCTGGCGAAGGAACAGGGTCTGTGGGCGTTGATCTATGAGGGGATTTCGTACGATGCCGGCGAAAAGTTGGGATTTCTGAAGGCCACGGTGGAAATCGCCCTGCAAAACAAGGAATTCGGCGAAGCTTTCCGCGATTACCTCAAAACCCTCAAACTTTAGTGGTCTTTGTCGAACCGCCCTGCGCGGGTGTCCGTGCCGTGACAATCATGGCATCTTCAATTGCGAATTGCGCAAACAAAACCAGCCTCACTTCTTTGCCGGCTTCTTTTCCTTTGAATCCTTCGCGGCCGTTTCCTTGGGAGCTTCCTTCGGGGTTTCCTTGGAGCCTTCGTTGCCAACTTCTTTCCCGGCTTCCTTCTCGGCGGGTTTGCTCTCGGCCGGTGCGTTTTTCTTCCCCGCATAATCAGTCACATACCAGCCCGCACCCTTGAACTGAATGGCTGGGGCCGATTGCACCCTCTCGACCTTGGCACCACAGTGAGGGCACTTTTTCAGGTGCGGGCCCGCTACGTTCTCAATCTTCTCGGTCTTCTTGTGGCACTTCGTGCACTCATACTCGTACAACGGCACTGTCCATCCTCCTGCGTATATTACAAAAGTGTGATTATAGCACGCACCGCACCCGGCCTACCCGGCATGCTAAACTGACTTCCTGCCAATTCCATGAACGGAACCGCGCATTCTGAATCGTCGCAACAGGCCCGCCAAGGGTGCCTCTATCTCGTTGCCACGCCCATCGGCAATCTGGAGGACATTACTCTGCGCGCCTTGCGCATCCTTAAGGAAGTCGACCAAATCGCTTGCGAGGATACCCGCCACACCCTGAAGCTCCTCAATCATTTTGAAATTCATAAGCCGCTCGTCAGCTATCACGAGCACAACGAATTGACCCGTGCCTCTGAACTTGTCCTGGCCATGGAGCGCGGCGGGACGGTTGCACTGGTCAGCGATGCCGGCATGCCGTTGGTCTCCGATCCCGGCCATCGCCTGGTCACTCTTGCGATCCGCCACCACATCCCGGTCGTTCCGATTCCCGGTCCGGCCGCACTGCTCGCTGCTCTGTCTGGTTCCGGCCTGCCCAGTGAAGAGTTTTTGTTCCTTGGCTTTCTTCCGGCCCGTAGCGGTGAACGCCAGCGCGCCCTTGAACGACTGCGCATCGAAGATCGTACTTTGGTCCTTTATGAAGCGCCGCACCGTATCCACGACACCATCGCCGACGCTGTCGCCATCCTGGGCGACCGGCCCGCGTGCCTCGCTCGTGAACTGACCAAACTGCACGAAGAATTCCGCCGCGGAAAGCTCACGGAGATCTTCCAAACTTTGAATGAGCACCCCGCCAAAGGGGAGATCACTCTCGTCATCGGTCCCGCCGAGAAGGGTGCACCCGGCACCAACATCGATACGGCCCAATCCCTGGCTGCGCGCGTAGACGAACTGATGCATCAAGCAAAACTCGATCGCAAGGAAGCTTTGAAGCTCGCTGCCAAAGAACGCGGCATGACGAAGCGGGATGCCTACCGCCAGCTCCTGGACGAGAATCCTCCGCCTACGGAATAGTCACAGCCTATTTTTCAATTGAAATGGAAAACAGAATAGAGCGCTGCTGATGCCTTGACTGCGCGAGATTGACAGCTTACGCCGCGGTTTCCGGCCGAAACATTCGCTGGAACCGCGGCCCAACGAACTGCACGCCCACCAACCTTTCGCCATCAGGTTGCGATTCACTCACATGCACCACGCGGCCTTTTGTTTCAAAGTCGAGTTCTTCGCGGCGCACGGTCGCCCCTGGCATTGGAATACGTATCTCCAGGTTTGAGCCGATCGCCACATCGAACCGCGT
>DATERF010000108.1:0-3016 GCA_035271845.1 Candidatus Acidiferrum sp. | reverse complement strand
AGCCGTCGGCAGCACGCGGGCCCCGAAGCTGAATGCGGTTAAAGAAGCTGTTGTTCTCATCGCGCCGCTACTGGGTGACGAGGTGGTGATGGACGTCGCAGGGTACGAAGTGGAAAGTGGCGTAAGCCACACACCGGCTTCCCGTGAAGAACTGATGCAAGGTGCACGGCAACGTGTCGAAAATCTTCACGGGAGTCTCCGCGTAAAAGATAAGCCTGCCGACTTCTTGATTGGCCTCGAGGGCGGATTGGATCTTGTCGTTGAAAGTGGCGTGAGACGAGTATTCCTGGAGAGTTGGGCTTATGTCAGCAACGGAAACAGGGGGCATTTCGGCTGCTCCGGCAGCATCGAACTGCCGGAAGCGCTGGCAGAAGACGTGCTTTTGCGCGAAACGGAACTCGCCCTTGCGATCGACCAGTTTGCAGGAGCGGTGGGAATCCGTGACGGGCAAGGCGCTTGGGGTGTGCTTTCACGAAATTTGATTACGCGGCAGGAATCGTTTCGGTTGGCTGTGGTGTCGGCGTTCGCGCCGTTTTACAACGCCAAGCTGTACCGCGCGGCGACAGCGGCGGGCGCGTGATGGGAAAGTCATGGAGGAAAGTGTATTCTGTGCAGTAGAGTGGATTGGCTTGGCACTGAGTTGGCGATGATCGATGGAGGAGATGCTACGTGGACATCGTGAAGGGCAACATGGGTTGGATCGAAGTGGTGGTCGGCCCGATGTTTTCTGGGAAAAGTGAAGAGTTGATCCGCAGATTGAGACGAGCGGAAATCGCACGGCAGAGGGTGCAGATCTTCAAGCCCGCTATTGATTCGCGTTTCGCCGCCAACGAAATCGTGTCTCACTCCGGGTTGGGCATTCCTTCCGACAATGTCACCAAGGCCTCCGAAATTCTGGAGAAGCTGCAACCGCGGACTGAGGTAGTGGGCATCGACGAAGCGCAATTCCTTGGCGATGAGGTTGTGGACGTTTGCACGAAACTGGCCAATCTGGGGAAGCGCGTCATCGTCGCGGGACTTGACACCGATTTTCGCGGTCGCCCCTTCGAACCCATGCCGCGGCTCTTAGCCATTGCCGAAGAGATCACCAAGTTGCTGGCCATTTGTGTGCGTTGCGGCAATCCAGCTGTGCATACGCAACGGATGGTCGAAAACGAAGAACTGATCGTTGTAGGCGCCAGTGATGCTTATGAAGCGCGGTGCCGGCGCTGCTTTGAACCCAATCCCGCGCAAGCGCGACGCGAAAACGGACCGCAAGTGCTGACCCGCACCCGCGCGGTTTCGGGTGGCGCATAGTAAGATAGTCAAACTCGCTCCAGAACCTGCTCTGCCAGTTCGCTTACTAAGGATAGCCATGCGCATCGAATCGAAAGCACCAACACGGGTAGACCTGCCGGCAGCACGCTTGATATCTGGCCGCTGTACCTGTTTCATCCTGGCGCGGTGACGGTAAACGCCGCAATTTCGCGCTACGCGTCCTGCGTGGTGGAAACGCACCCCGTGGGGGATGAACGGATCAAGCTGGTGTCGCTGGACACGAATCGGTCCGAATCGTTTACGTCGCTGGAGCATCTGGTCAGGGCAAAGCGGTACCGACTACCGCTGCTGGCAGAGATCGTGAAGTTTTTCCACCCGGAAGGCGGTTTTTCCCTGACGACGAATTCCGAAGCGCCTGCCGGCGCAGGGATTGGAGGATCCAGCGCAATGGCTGTGGCGATCTGCGCAGCGCTCGACCGCTTCACGGGAGCCGGCCGGAGCAAGGTGGACTGGGTGCACATTAGCCGGGACGCCGAAGCGATCGTCATTCACATACCGACAGGCATGCAAGACCATTACCCACCGGCGTTTGGCGGGGCGGCAGCCATCGAGTTGATTCCCGGCGGCGAGCGGCGAATTGAGATCAACGTGAATTTGGACGAATTGGAGCGCCGGCTGGTGGTTTGTTATACCGGAAAACCCCGGCAATCGGCGATCAACAATTGGGCCGTGTTCAAGGCGCACATTGACAACAAACGGGCGGTGGTGACCAACTTAGAGCGGATTTCGCAGATTGCGCAAAAACTGCGAGATGCTCTGGTGGCAGGGAATTGGGCGGAGACCGGGAAACTGATGCACGCGGAATGGCAGTTCCGGCGGAGGAATTTGCCCACCATTTCGACGAAAACCATTGATCGCATTATTGATACGACCCAGCGCAAAGGAGCCTTGGCCGGCAAAGTGTGCGGAGCGGGTGGCGGAGGCTGCGTGGTGCTTTTGATTGAGCCGGATGCCCGGGAGCGCGTTGAGAAAGCGGTTGTGGAAGCTGGAGGGCAGCTTCTGCCCATGCATATTGACCGCCAAGGGGTGCAGGTGGTCGCGCAGTAGGTTTTACAAAATTGAGCGCTACTCAAGGCGCCCGAGGCATCATAAAATAGTGGAGGCTAGGGAAACTTGGCCTTTTTGCAAAGTATGTACTTGCGATTTGCCATCCCGCTGAGCTTGTTGTTCTGCGTTTACGCCGACGTGCCAGATGTGTCGCACCTGCTTCCTTCGAATTCCGGGCAGGTGAAGCAGGGAGCGTTCACCGCGGAAGATCGAATTCCGCTTTATCCATCGATTGTCGCCGGAGATTCTCAGGACCAAGGTAAATCATCGCAAACGGCGGCCAAAAAAAGCGACACGCTGCAGGAAACCTCCAAGCTCTCCCTGATACGGTATGTTTCCGGAGAATTTGCCAAGGCCAAGAAACCGCTGCCTGGAGGTAAAGACGGTATTACTCTTAATGCGGACAAACCACTGGATGAGGACACTCTCAATCGCGCAATCAGCGCACATGGGGCGGCGGTAAATACGGGCGACAACGTCCAAGTGACCAAGCTGGAATTCCAACAGCACGTGATTATCGTCGACGTGAACGGCGGTGGCCGCCCCAAAAAAAACTGGCGCGACCATATTCAGTTTGGCATGGGAGGCACCATTCCCAGTACCAGCACAACCACGACCCCTGCGAATGGCACGGACCAGGGCCCGCCGGGAT
>DATERF010000107.1:0-3525 GCA_035271845.1 Candidatus Acidiferrum sp. | reverse complement strand
ATAGTGGATTTCACTGCGGACCAGCCAGGCCTTTCGCTGTTCCACTGCCATATCCAGCAGCACATGGACTACGGGTTCAAGGCGCTGTTTCGCTATGCCTGATCGGCCAATAGAACGGTGTGGATGCAGATTATTTCTCCAGCACTCTCGTAACGTGGGTTTCAGAAGATCGTGCAACCAGTCGGCATACGTTCCTTCTTCAAAGGTCACGTGCAAACTGCCGCCCAGCCACCAATCAACTGGAGAATGATTTCCGTTTTCGTTTCGAGAACGGCCTCGATCACCAGGTTTCCACGCGAATCCCGAACAGCCACCGAGATCGTTGCGTCGCTGGATCATCGCGAGGTACGCTTTCGCCGCCGCTGCTCGCTCTCCTTTATCATTTCGGTCAAATCCACAACCGGCCGTATCTCAACCGGTCCAAGTCCATACTTAAAGCCTGGCTGCTGTGAGACAAGCTGAATGGCGTGATTGAGGTCTCGCGCCTCCAGGATTTGCAGGCCGCCGAGCTGTTCCTTGGTTTCCGCGTAGGGGCCGTCGGTGGTCGCGACTTTGCCGTTTTTCCAGTACAGGGTCACCGCGGTCTCCGGAGGCTGAAGAGGCACTTCGGCAGCAAGATGTCCGTTGGCGCGCAGATGGTCATTATGCTCAAAGCATTCGTCGAGGACTGCGTGTCGCTCGCCCTCGGTCATCCCTTCGAATTTCCCTGGCTCGAGGTATCCCAAACAGATGTATTTCATTGCTCTTCTCCTACCGCGGTGGGAGCCGGCAGCACAGGCTTGCGCACTGGCTCGTTCATCTTATAGTCGCCGCACACAGAAAAAATCGACAGCGGAGACGAACTATTTTTGTTTGGTGTAACTGGGGGGAACTGAAGGAAGAGGTGCCGTCTTTCCTGACGGGAAATTGGGGAGTCCCCAGTTTTCAGTTTTCCATCCAACAGGAGACTTGTTGAAACCGTGCACGCCCGCACGTCTTGCAGAATCGATGGCGGATTGGGAATCACAGATCAGGCTTTCGGTTGCCAGAACAGCCAGCGTCATCGCAGTTGAAGCGGCGCCGCCGGCTGTCTGTAATCAATGCGAGTGGACGTCTCAGGCAGAAGCGGCCTTATCGATGGCTACGTGCGGAAAATCAACTTCTGTTTTCACGGCGTTGTTGAAATAGTTCGTGAACAGGTTGAGGCCCACATTGGCAATTATTTCAGCGATCTCACCGTCGGTGTACCCCGCCTTGCGCACCGCTTCGATGGCGCTGTTGTCCACCTGGCCGCGACGCACCGTGATGTCGTGAGCGAAGTGCAGCGCTGCGTCGATTTTCGCGTCGCCGGAGTGGAACTTCCGTCCGGCCCGAATCTGCTCATCGTTGAGGCCAACCATTTTGCCGATCGCCGTGTGCGCGGACAGGCAGTACTCACAGCTATTTTCTTCCGCAACCACGACGGAGATCAGTTCCCGCAGCTTCGGCTTCAGCGACCCGTGGCTAAGTTTGCTATCAAAGGACAGATACGCCTCCAGCGCCGCAGGAGAATTGGCCAGAACCTTCATCAGGTTCGGAACGATCTTCAACTGGGATTGCACTCCATCCAGCAATTCTTTTGCTTTTCCTGTTGCCTGATTCGGATCAACGGTGTTTAAGCGTGCCATCTGTGGCTCCTTTGCGTCGAATAAAATGTTACAGTCCTATCGCATGTTGACTGTTGCTCAATAGGAGTGAGTCTTTGCGTGAAAGTTACAAGCATCTGCTCTAACTTTTATTGGCTTGGGAATAAGCTCGCCCTGGATTTTGTTAACACCCAGGTTCTTCATGACGGTCCAGTGGAGGAACTCCTCAGAACTCCCGCGGATTTTCTTCACTGGATAAAGCCGTTTTAACGTGGCCGCCCGTTTTCCGGAAGTGTTGTCGCTGCCGCTCAGTTGCTTCAGTTGGGAATCCCAAACGGGCGCACCTCGACCGGTGCGCGACAGGCGACGGCAGCCTTGCGCCCCCACGCCAGTGCATCATCCAGAGTGGCGCATTCCAGCACCCAAAAACCGCCGATGTGCTCCTTGGTCTCCAGGTATGGCCCGTCGGTGATGAGCACCTTGCCATCCGGCTTTGCCCGCAGCGACCGCGCATCGCTAACAGAGGTGAGGCCGCCAACGAAAACCACCACACCGGCAGCCGCCATCTCTTCGTTCAGCACGTCGATATCGCGGACCGTCGCTTCGCTCTCTGTGGACGGGTCGAAGTCGTCGGGGTGGTGAATTGCAACCAAATACTGCGTCATGATTTCTCCTTTATCTTCTAACAAAGCTCTTCGCGCCGGGCGACTGCCTTGCCTTCACCACATAGTCGAACGGGGGACCACAATTCGACAAATCCTTCAAAATTTTTTCCTCTTACCCATGGGAACAGTGCCCGCCAAGGTTTGGTGGGTGTGCAGGTACTAATGATGATGCTCGGCGACGGAGCCTTCGCGATATTCCGTTCCGTCGGACCAGCGTTGTACGACTACCACGAACTGCGTCAGGTGCTCCTCGGTGTCGGTCACACCAAAGACAGGAGAACCCGGCAGATTCGCTCCCCAGATTGCAGGGTCGGTGTCCGAATAGAAAAACATGAGGTGGGAAGGCCAGTGGGGGAGGGTCGCGCCGCCGTATCCTTCCTTCGACATCATGTAGCACATCGCTCCGGGTTCCATCGGCGGCAGTTCTTTTTTGTCGACGGCGGCGGCGATGGCCTCATCCGTCTGAGTTTTCGTGCGTCCCGCCAGGATCAGCTCGGTAATTCTTGTGATTCGTAGAAGGTAGGAGTGTGCGGCAGCTGCATTCACACACATCGGGACGCGCACTTTCGGATCCCAAAAGTCAGCATCCGCTGCGGAGGTCCAGGAACGTCCCACGATACACACGAAACCGTTCTTGCCTTTGACCGCCGTCTCGAATCCATGACGTCCAAGAACCAGCACATCTGCATTGCCTGAAATGGACTCCGGCGCTGAACTTCGCGCCAGCGCTATTTCCGCATCCCGATCCGTCATCAGGTATTGCTCGATCGGGGCCATCTTCGGATAAGGTGCCGTGGCATCCTGCGCCATCGCTTGGTATGCCGTACCGAGCACAAGCAGTGCGAAACTCTTGATTGCGATTGCGCCAAACTTTTTCATCTGCATCATTTTTCCTCCTGAGTGTGGGCCAAGTCCGCCCGGTGGATCGCTTTTTCTTTGGATTTCACTCTATACCGCAATGACCGCCCACCACTTCTAAAGATCGGGCGCACTTCGACCGGCGCACGGCAGGCGAAGATGCCACTGCGCAACACCAGTTCATTGCTGCCGTACCGCTCAGCCCTTTGCGGGGGACGGCACAAAGAAAATCTCTCTCAGCTCGACCTGCCCCCCAGTGGCGCCTACGCCTTTGCGCGCCCATGCCACCGCCTCCTGCATGTCAGCGCATTCCAATATCCAAAAACCGCCGATGTGTTCCTTGGTCTCCAGGTACGGCCCGTCGGTGACGAGCACCTTGCCATCGGGCTGCCTTCGTA
>DATERF010000106.1:0-4137 GCA_035271845.1 Candidatus Acidiferrum sp. | reverse complement strand
CCAAGTAATCTGCAGTCCAGACCTGCAAGATCACCCACAGCAACTAACCAGGATCAACTCGACCCGACAGAAGAATCTCCGCAAACTCTGCAAAAGTGAACAGCGCACACCCTTGTTAGCTTCGAGTGGTCAGATTATCGCGCTGGAACGACGTCGGGTGAGGCGCCCGCCTCCATGATCCATTAACGGCAAGAATGCTCTGTCCCGCCCGCCAAGTAGCATCAAGGGCCACTGGTGGCCGGGAACAGGAAATACAGCATACTGACATAGAACAACAACCAACAGAAGGTCGCTAGGGAAGCGACTCTGGGTGCGCGATTTCGGAATACTGCCCAGATGGGGATGGCTATTGCGAGGAACGCGACCATGTTTAGCACCAGAGTCACGGACCAGAGCACACTCTGATGGCGGTCTGCGAATAGCCCAGATGAGAAGTGTGCAACGAGACCCCAAGCCCCGAGCACGATCAATTGAAACAGACCTGTTCCATAGCCTCCAACGTAGGGAAACGTCGCCGTAGTGAGAGCAACCAACGCGGCAGCAATCAGTAACACTTTATCTGGTGATTTCACGATTTGTTCATCTGGCTTCCCAACCCCTGAAGCTCACTTCATTCTGGTCGACTGACTCTCGCGTAATCGCCAAACCGAACACCTGGCACGCAGAACTCAAAATGTGCGATCGATTTGTGTAGCAGGCCCCCAACAGCGCTATGTGGCGATAGATCCAGTTGCTGTCACTTAACTTCATTCATGACAATCGTCTATTTTCTTTCTCGCTCTTTTAGGGCAATCGCGGAGAGAAGTCTGTCAGGGTCAGAAAGGTGGATTCGATTTTTTCGACGAGTTTTCCATTCGCTTCCGATTTTTCGTGGACGCTCTTCCATTCGGGGTCGTCCTGAAAGGATTTCCAATTGGCGGCTGCCGCTTCGCGGCTGGGATGCTGAAGGATGTAGAAGAGAGTGTTGCTTTTCTCTGGCTCGTCGGCAGGCGTCCAATAAGCCACACTTTTTATGCCATGTTTTTCAAACAGTTTTAGAGTGTGTTCGCGAAAGCGCGCCAGCAGCTCAGGTAGCTTTCCCGGTGGCGCGTGATAGACGCGGAGTTCAAAGACTGTCGTCGCGGCAGGCATGGAATTGTCGTGATCTTGCCGCGTAGCAGCCCAGAGGGATGCCGGAAGAAGTGCCGCCACGGGAATCGATTGAAGTAACGTTCGTCTTTTCATGGGCGGCATTGTAGCAGATGTGGATTGGGATGGCTCGAATCAGTAGGGGCAAACGCAGTGGAGCTGTTCAGCGATCAGGGGGCAGCTATATAGATGGGTTGTTGGCGGGATACATAGCCGTACAAGCAACGGCCCTTCGAAGCTCAGGGTAAACGAGCCGCCGCACTCCAGATTAGGCGCTGAGTCGCGTCAGGAGCAGGGCGCCAATTCTCCATCGTGCGCGTGCGCGTCCGTGGCAGGTTCTAGTTGTTTGCGCAAGCAGGCCATTCCCGCGTCGATGGCCTGGCAATCCACATCCAAGAGTTTCGCGTTGCGGACTTTTGCTTTAAGGAGCGCGAGGGCTGTTTCCCGAGGCAGAGTGTGGGTCAATTCCAGCAATGCGCCGAGCATGACCATATTGGTGGCTTTAGTGGTGCCCAGGCCATCTGCGATCTCCGAAGCCGGCACGCAGTAAATCTTGGCCTCACAAGGCGGCAATCCTGCGGGCAGCTTGTCATTGTTGTAGAGGATGGTGCCATGCGCCTCGACCATGTTCGCGAATTTGTGCAGGGAGGGCTCGTTCATTGCGATGAGAACATCGGGATGTTCGATCACGGGCGAGCCGACGCGTTCCTTCGAAAGGCACACGTGGCAGTGCGCGCTGCCGCTGCGCATCTCCGGCCCGTAGGACGGCAGCCAACTGACTTCGCGCCCTTCGCGCATACCCATTTCCGCCAGGATTTGTCCAAGTAGGAGCACGCCCTGGCCGCCGAAACCCGCAATCTTTACGGTGAGGTTCGGGTGAGCATCCATCACGGCCACCGGACGCGTCGATTCTTCCTGCGGCTTATCCAGACCAAGAAGCTGCGTCACTGTGGTTTGCGGCACAGCGTCTGTCATTGGTGCAAGTTTGCGATCGCGGAAGACACCCAGCGGGAAGACCGCGAGCATTTTTTCTTCGATCCACTTGCGCGCTTCCTGGGGCGTCATTTTCCAGATCGTCGGGCAAGGCGACAGAATCTCTATAAAGCTGAAGCCCGCGCCATCGCGCTGCAGTTCCAGCGCTTTGCGCACAGCTTTCCGCGATTTCATGATGTTCTTGTTGTCGCAGAGGGCCACACGCTCGATGTACACCGGTGCTTCCAGCGTGGCAAGCAGCTCAGACATGTGCAAAGGGAATCCCTCGTTGGAGGGGCGGCGTCCCCAGGGGGAAGTCGTGCTCGTCTGGCCCACCAGAGTCGTCGGAGCCATCTGCCCACCGGTCATTCCGTAGATGGCGTTGTTCACGAAAAAGATGGTGATCTTTTCGCCGCGGTTGGCCGCGTGCACGATTTCCGCCAGGCCGATAGCCGCCAGGTCGCCGTCACCCTGATATCCAATGACAATGCTTTCCGGATTCGATCGCTTTACCGCGGTGGCCACTGCAGATGCCCGTCCGTGCGCCGCTTGCACATTCCCCATGTCGAAATAGTAGTAGGCAAACACGGAACAGCCTACGGGGCTGACAAGAATGGTGCGGTCTTGAACGCCCATATCCGCTATGGCCTCAGCGATGAGCTTGTGCACCACGCCGTGCCCGCAGCCCGGGCAATAGTGCGTTTGGTGCTGCAGCTCCGCCTTGCGCTCGTACTTGTAATAAAAAACGGGTGACTTCGACTCAATCACTTGGTATTCGTCCACAGCGTCACCTCTTCACATTCCAACAGCTCAAACGCCCCACTCCGCGGTCATGCCCATCCGTTCCGTTAATTCCTTGCAAACCTCATCGGCCATGGGCACGTTGCCGCCCGTGCGGCCGTAAAACTCGACGTCCACTCGGCCATCCAGCGCCAAGCGCACGTCCTCCACCATCTGGCCAGTGCTCATCTCCACGACCAAGACCATTTGCGCGCGGCGCGCGGCGTGGCGCAATGCCTCCGCCGGAAAGGGCCACAGTGTGATGGGACGGAACAACCCGGCGCGAACGCCCTCCTTGCGCATCATGTCCACAACGGTCCGCAACACGCGCGAGGTGATCCCATAGCCCACCAACAGAACTTCGGGATCCTCCGCGCGATACAATTCGTGGCGCGATTCCACTTCCGCGGCTTTCTTGTACTTTTCCTCGAGCTTGCGGACGTGCGCTTCGAGTTCATCGGGTTCCAGATAGATCGAGGCGATGAGATTATTCCGGGTTTCGCGCGTGCCTTTCACTGCCCAAGGCTTCTCTGGCTGCTCGCTTTCGGCCGCTTGCAGTTCCAAGGGTTCCATCATCTGGCCGATGAAGCCGTCGGTCAGGACAACGGCGGGGTTGCGATAGCGATCCGAGAGTTCAAAAGCGAGCCTGGTCAGGTATGCCATCTCCTGGACGGAAGCGGGCGCTACCACAAGGTTTCTGTAATTGCCGTGGCCGCCGCCCTTCACGAGGGCGAAATAGTCGCTCTGCTCTGGGGCGATGTTTCCAAGCCCCGGTCCGCCGCGCACAACGTCCACAATCACGCAGGGGAGTTCCGAGCCAGCCAGGTACGAGATACCTTCCTGCATCAAGCTGATCCCAGGGCCGGAGGAGGCGGTCATGACGCGAAGTCCAGCGGAGGCTGCGCCGTACACCATATTGATGGCGGCAACTTCGCTTTCCGCCTGCAGAAACGTGCCGCCGACCTGCGGCATGTACTCGGCGGCTGCTTCGGCAATTTCACTGGCCGGCGTAATCGGGTAACCGTAATACGACCGGCATCCTGCCAGCAGCGCGCCCTTCACTATCGCGACGTTGCCCTTACAAAGTTGCCGCATGGCTTCCCTCCATAGGCGGCTGCGCCACCTTGGGCACGATCAACCGATATACGGTGATCGCCCCGGGTTCCGGGCACACATAGAAGCAGATTCCGCAACCGGAGCAGTTTATCCCCGTATAGCGCGCCGGATGCACGCCATAGGGATTCAATCCCGGCAAAA
>DATERF010000105.1:0-7222 GCA_035271845.1 Candidatus Acidiferrum sp. | reverse complement strand
GAAGTTGGCCGAGGCCCAGAAGTACCACGTGGCTTGGCCAGGTGTTCCCGTAAGCTGAATCGAGGCGCCCGACACGCCGACCGGATTCAAACCCCAGACCGGAAAGTAGGCGGCCTGCGTGATGATCGGCGGCGCCGTCTCTGAGGGAACCTGACCCCAGCAGACCGAAGCCAGTAGAAGCAGGCAGAAAATGGAAAAGACATTGCGTTTCATAGATGCACACTCGCCCAGGAAAGACTGATATTCGCGGTAGCGCCCGAACTGTTCACAATGCAGAAATAAGGCCGAATCGCAGGCGCACTGCTGCGTATCGAATTTGGCACGACGAAGATCTGCGGAGTGGATGCCGTCGTGTACGCCGCCCAGACATCGGACGGACTGGTGCAACCAAGACCTGACGTTGCAAATTCAAAAACCAAACTGCCCGCGCTGGTCGCACCGTTGAAAGAAACAGAAAAACCGCAAATGACAACCGTGTCTCCGGTGTTGGTTGGGTTTAGAACGCTATTCGTGGAGCCGGTCGTGATGTTGGCGATCGCTGCTTGATCGCACACGACGGGGGAGGTTGGACCATTACTGCCCAGTCCAGGGGTGACCAGTGGAATCGGCGCCGCGCTTGCGGTGTACCATGCGCTTATAGACCCGGACGTCATAGCCACACTTGAGCGCAAATTCGGAAAATAGCCACCGACCTGCAGGGTGTGACATGCCGTATCGCCGCCGCTCGGAGAGGTCCAGGTTGTAAGCGGCTTAAAGCTAGTTAGCGCGCTACTTGGACTCCATTCGAGATCAATCGAGCCGATAAACGAAGAAGTGCAGAAGGTCAAATAATTTGCGCCAAAGCCAAAATCCTGAAACACCGGGCAAGCGCCGGTCGAGTTTGGCGAAGAGCATTGCCAGTAACCGCCGCTGCTTGCAGAGCTGGTCTGCGCCGTAAAAACAGGAATCAGGGTCGTCTGGATGCCGACAGTCCCGGCGATCTGCGCCGACACGGCGTGCAGCCCGAGCGCAAACAGAAACACGGCACAAAGCTTCAATGAGCGCATCGTCAGTAACTCCCTCGTTGCGGATTGGTCGCCTCAGACAGCGGATAATAGAACCCCTTAAATTGCGCCGACGTGGTCGTGCCATTGGCCGGACCGGGGTTCGGGTTGCCGTTCGCCAGCAGCGCCGGACACTCCACCGTCACCGCCAGCGTGTCATTCTCCGTCGCAAAGATCGACGCCTCGATGGGATTGGCGAAGGTTCCATACTGCGCCGTGAGCGTGCCCAAACCGCGCAAGCCTGCCCCGTTGTGCAGCACTCGCCACACGACAATTCCGGTCCCATCGGGAGGATTTCCGCCGAAGTGCACAATCGCCATCTGCCGCACCACGGCCACCTTGCCTTGCGGCACCGAGAACGCCAGCACTACGAGCGGTCCCGCGCCGACCGCGGGATAACCCGGAAACGGCGAAGGCGAAAACCGGAAATAATCCGCATCGGCCGGCGGGTTGAAAAAGTCAAGTCCTGGATGGATATACGGCGCGGTATTCTGCACATTGAACGCCTTCGCGTCCAGCACGGCCTTCTGTGTCGGCGTGAACGGCAGTTGATTCAGTTGCGAAATCAATGGTTCCTGATAAGTGCGCCGTCCGTCCGGCAAACCCAGTCTGCTACGCCCAAGCCTCATACTTCTGCCCCCTCTGCCAGACGCGTCAAGGATGCCATGCGACCCGCCGGAATTTCGGACTGCTTGAAGCGAAGAGTAAGACGTCCGACCTTTCTAATGATTTCGATCTCTTCGTCGGTTAGCAGCCAGACCGTGTTATCGCCGTTCGGATTGCTCTTTAAGGGATAGTTCGCATCATCAAAAGAATATTCAATGACAATCGCGTACTGACCATCGTGGCGAATTAAAGTCCCCTCAGATAGCGTCTGTAAGGTCGCATGATCGGGGCAGTCAATTACGCCAGAGCCCCATTCGGGTTCGACAACCAATGTCGCCGACGGGAAGCTGCCCTCATACCACGCGACTCGTCGCACGTCTTTAACGTAGGAACCCGCTGTAACTCTCACGGTTCCGCCCCCTCTTGCGGCATGTAGTGCGCCACCCGCGCCAGAACTTCTTTCCCGTATTCCGGACTGCCGCCGCCGTTGTACGCCAACAAGGAAGTCTCCGGGTCGCCGTGCACCGCGAAACACTCCTGCAGTTTGCGGCAGCCGAGCTCGACCCCCACGTCTGGATCACACAGTTGTGTTAAGAATTTCCCCTGAAAGCCTTTTTCGCGCGCCGTTTGGCCCATCACCTGACACAAACCGAACGAGGTAGCCCGCGCCGCAGCTTCCGTTGGCTCCAACTTCATGTTGGCGATGTAGCGCTGGAGAAATCCCGGCTCATAGCGCATCGCCCATGGATTCCAGCCGGATTCCTGTTCGATCAGGGCACACACGAGAAATGGATCGAGGCCGTATTTGACGGCCCACTTCTTCGCCAGCGCGACGCGCGCGTCATTGGTGCTCAGATCCATTGCCATTCTTCACCGTCACCCGGTAGCCGATTTCTTCCGCCCAGCGCTTGAGGGTCTGCGAAAACTTCTCATCGGTCGTGGAAAAGATTGCAACGTTGCGCTCCCCGTCCCACACGTACACCACGAAATTGACTTGTACCACGTTTCAGAAACTCCCGCCCGACAAAAGAATTTGCACCCGCAGGCTGGTATTGCCGAGGTTGCGCAGCACGCAACTCAGCGTGTCGCCCTTCGGCAAAAACACCGGACTCTTGAACATGTGCGGATTCTCGCCTGTGCCAACCGCTTCGACATCGGTCACGTCTTTACTTTTCCATTGCCAGGTGGAACCACCGTGTGTCTGCTGAAAATTGATCAGGTAGGTTGGCCGCACATTCACGCCAGCCAGCAAGCCAGCCGAAGGCACAACCCCGGCAGAAGGAGGCACATCGGCCGCGCCGGAAATCGAAAGCGCCAGAAAATCATTCGGGATAGTGATCGGGAAAAACTGAGTGTCGAGCGGCGCGATCGTGTTGGCCGGCAGCGCGAAGCCGAAGTCAAACACTAAGCATTGCGCCTGCAGACCGTGCAGCGGCAGCTCCCGGTCGTCCGGCAGAAACGCGGCGTTGAAATCGGTGTATTGCGGGAAAAGGTAAGGGCTTACGCCGTAGAGCTTTCGGCGGTCGCCAGAGCGCGAAAAAACCAGATGGTTGCCACGCATGCCTCTCCCCAACTAAGACGACAATTCGACGCCGCCAAAGGCCACGCGAATCGTGTTCGAAACCGCAAACGCCACCGTCGCCGTCGCCCCCGTATAGTTTGTCGCTAGCGTCAGGCTGTTTTGCGAAGTCACCGCCGAGATCACATACAACACGCCGCCCAAGGAAATCGTCGCTCCGTTCCACAGCGGCACTCCGGGAAACGGAGGCCCGTAAGCCGCCGAGGTATTGAAACCGGTTCCGCCCGTGGTCCAGGTAACTGTCGGCGAACCATTCACCACGCCGCAGGTTCCGACCAGGCCGCCCAGGTCGGTAAAATCAGCCGTGATCTGGACATTCTTTTCGAACACGTAAGGCGTCGGCAGCGGCATCGGACGCTCTGCCGTTCCAAACAAGCTGTGCGAGTGCACCTGTAGTTGCTGAGGCACAAACGACCGACCCGAGCCTGATCCAGCATCTTTGATCTGGACTTGAAACGGGAAGGTGGATTGCGCCATCTTGAACATCCACCGGAAGGGACTGCCGGTAACCTGGCACGTCACGCCAACCAGCGTCGGTCCCGCCGAAGCCGCGCCCACGAAATACTGCGGGAAAGTCGGACTCACCGCCGCGGGAGCGTTCAACGTGAACGGCCCCATCTCGTAGGTGAATTCCCGGCCCGGGTCGAACTGTTGGCCCGTGCCTTCACACATCCCGCAAGGGGTTGAGTTCTGCAACCAGGGATCGCGGCCGGAGCCGTGACAAGTTGTGCAGGCTGGCTTTGCCATTCCGCGAAGCGTCCTCTCGGGGAAAAAGTTGGAGGTAAGGGCTGCCGGACTCTTTCCCGAAGTCCGGCAGCCGTGCGCCCCTTGCTGCTACTAGCCGACGACGATCTTCTGTTTCTCGCCGTCCAAAACGCAGACGATGCTGGTGCCGACGCCAATCGGGTTGACGCCCGAGGCTGCGACCATGTTGAACGCGGTTTGTGGCGTCCAGAGCAGCGTGAAATTCAGCGCGGATTCAAGGGTATACGGATACTTGAATTCGTAAGTGGCCGTCTGTACCGGGAACCCGTTCGAGGTCGAAACCACCGAAGCGGTGCCCGAGGGCAACGTGCCCAGGTTGCCGACTGCCAGGGTCGCGCCGCCAAAGCCAGCCGGAAAGAAGCCCGGCAAAGCCTGATAGATCGGCGTGTTGTCCACCTTGAATTCGACAGAACAATTGGTGAGGATGTTCTGGAAATCGGCGGGCACGGTCACGTTCGAAATGTAGATGCGAATGTAGCGCATCAACAGAACTTGGCCGGATGGCAACTGCCCGCCCTGCCCCGTCAGGTTCGTCTGGGCAAGAGTTTTCCCGCCCGAGCCTTGCGGCGTTGCGAACATATTTGTGACTGGAAACGCGGCCGCAGCCGCAACCGAGAATGAATCCCAGTACCAACCGTCACGATAGGAAGTAAGCCCGGGGGCCACTTCGTTGCGCTTGCGCCGCGGGCCGAAGCCGCGCTCCGAGCGCTGCTCACCGCCGCGGTGCCGGTTTACCAAGCGTGAAACTTCTTCATTGGTGGCATCGCGAAATTTCAGATCGCTCGCCCGCACGCCCATCAAAGTTTGCATGACCATTCACTCCGCAACTACGAGGATTCGGAAAAACTTCCCGGCGTCGCATTTCGCCGCGCCGGTCACAGCAACAAATTCGTTTACAACTATCCGCGCGAGCGCTGATTGCGTCCCGCGGGAGCCGGGTTCGGTAGCGCGTTGAAGCCGGAGGGCATCGGGATAACTCCCGGACGATACTCGCCGAGAATCCCCGCCATGTCGGGATCGCCCAGGCCGCTCATAGCCCCGGTGCCAGTGCCGCTCACGTATTGCTGCCACAGAGCCAGAGCAATCGCCCCGCCCGTACCAGCGATAACGCCAATCGCCGCTTCTTTGCCGACAAACTTTTTGGTCGCATAGGCGATGACTCCGCCCGCGATAGCGGTTGCACCCAAGCCCATCCAGCCGGTGTTGTTCCCTTGCAGGATGGCTTGCGCGGCCGCTTTAGAGCCGAGCATCCCAGCCGCCGCTCCCAAGGAAAGCTCCAGCAGGTTCTTGCTGCTCACGCCCATCGCGCCGTCCGGGTTGCGGCGATGACCACGCCGACGAATCTTGGTTCGGACGAACGGATTGCGCCGACTGCGACGATTCTTGGAGTACGACTTTTTGATACGACGACGACGCCGAGGATTTGCCACGATTAACACCTCACCAGGATTTCGTCGCGCGCGGCGACGTGAATTGCGAGACTGTTTGCGTTTGTGCGGATTGGAGACGCGGAGCCTGCGAACTTTCAGCATGAACGAAAGCCTTTGCTCAGAGCTTGAATTCGTGGAGTTCGCCGCGAAGGTGGGAGTAATCGGCCCTAAAAAGCCAAAACCCCAACCGTGGACTTGTTTCCACGTCTGGGGAGCTAAGAAAATCCGTGAGAGACCGATTACGAGTGTGAGTATGGGGCTGGTTTCGTTTTTAAGTCAAGCCCCTCGTCAACTTTTTTTTCACTCGCATGACATTCGCACGTACATGACCTTTTGATGCACTTGCCGTGCCGCCCATTGCGGCAGTTGTAGGAGACGCTTGAAGCCGTGCCCGCGTAGCCGCCTGGAGTGCAAGAGTTCACTTTACGAACCCCGCGAAGATGCTCCCGAGCTTCGCGCCCACATCCAGCAGCGCCTCGGCCAGCTTGCGCGCGAACGATGCCGGAGTCGTAAGCTTCTTCTCGTAATAGACCGCCGTTCGATCGCCCGCCGCCAGAATATTATTGGCGTGCAATGACGCACCCTGCAGGTTCCCCATCGTGTTCGCCAGCCGCGCGGAGGATTCGCTCAGGTTGGCCATCGCCGGACCGACGTTCAATTCGTTCACCTGAAATGCGAGCGTATCGCTGGTACGGCCGAGCGACGCCAAAGACGATTGCGCCGTTTGCGCCGTCAGAACCATTTCGCGATCCGCATCCGGCAGCAGCGCTCCATTGAGTTGTTTGTCGGTATGATCCAGCAGCAAGGAAGCCCGATCCACGGCCACGCGCAGCGCCTTGACGGTTTTGTCAGAATCCGCAGAAGTTTTTTGCCAATACGCGCGCTGCTCGATCGCCGCCTTTTCTACTTCGGAAAGAACGGCATCGAGATGCATCTCGTCTTGCGCCAGGTTGAGGCTTTGCACCTTGAGTTGTGTATCGAGTGTGGTCATGCTTTGGTCGACACGCCGCGCCAGCCGGTGCGCGTCGTAAGTCAGCACTGCCGCGCCCGTGCCCACCGAAAGGAGCGCAAGCGCGGCAGCGAGTTGGAAAAAGGCTTTCACCGGACATTCGTTGCGGACGATGCCCCGACCACTGGCACGCTGTGCCCCGCCGGAATTGCCGCCAGGATCGCCTGTACTTCGCCGACGACCGTTGTAACCGTGCCTTCGATTTCCGCCAGGTGTGCCGAGTTCTTGACATTGGCATCCTGCAGCAGTGTCGGCAGATCGTTGACGAAACCGGTCAGAAGTCCGGCGACCGTGTGATCAGCGGAGCCAGCCTCGCCACCGCTCAACATCGCGGCCGTATCGTTGAGGACCGTGATGCCCTTGTGAACTGCCGCTGAGACAACCGCCGCCTCTTTCGAGCCGGCAGTCAGCACGAGCAGCTCATTCAATAGCGGAGCGCAGACCGAAATCGCCGTTGCCGCCGATTGTTCAAAGTGCGCCGCATCGTTCTCGAACCACGAAAAGACGTGCGCGAAAAAGCCTTCGATTTTCTTCCACGCGGATTTTTTCGGCGTTGGATTTGCGGGAGTTGCTGGAGTGGTAGGTGTTGACATGTCAGTGTGCTCCTGGAGTTGAATTCGAATTCGTCTGTGATTGTGGCACAATTTGTGCGTTGGGCGGGGGTGCTAAATCGGCTACTTCAACGCGCAGCCCCGGAATCATGCCGAAAATCTGGTAGAGCAGGCCGTTTGCCGACCAACCGCCAAAACCCGCCACCATGTACGAGGTCACCGGGAAGCCGGCCGCCTGC
>DATERF010000104.1:0-33087 GCA_035271845.1 Candidatus Acidiferrum sp. | reverse complement strand
GAACGGGGCCCAGCAGTCACCAAACGATCCAGATATCAGCGCACGTGGAGAATGATTCGGCAACTCCGAAATCTGGGCTATCGGGTCGAATTACCGAATCCTCAAGCCAGCCAAGCACAGGCGCAGTGATTTTCGACTCTGATTAACGCGGTAATCGGACACGTGTCCGGTTACGCGACTTATCAGGACTCACCGCGAAATTCAAGCCGTGCTATCTTTGCCTCTGTGAGTTCTCCCCCACTCGTATCAGAGAAAGAAATCCTGGCCGCTTGTGAAAAGGCCATTCGCTTAGCACCCGCAGAATTTCAGCCAACTCTTCGTGAATCAAAAGAACTCCTCGGTGCACCCGAGTGGTACCCGTTCGAACTCGAAGCATGGCCTATTGGTGAAAGCGTTCGAAAAGCCTTTTCAAGAAACCCTAAACTCAGGAAACGCGAAGTACTTCTCTCTAAGGTGGTGGAGGTAGCGACATGTAGGAACCTTCGCCGAGGGAGGCAATCGTTTATTATGGCGCTCGGATTTGTCTCCGCTCGCCCGTATGCCGAGCATCTGGGCGCGTTCTTGGATGACCCAGATGTTGACGGTCACGTGCTGCGAACACTGTTGAAAATGAGGGCTCCTGGGTTTGCTCGGGATGCTAAATTACTGCTTCACTCGGATAAGAGTTGGAAACGTCGATGGGCCAAGAAATACCTCGACCAACACCCAAGTCCTCAGTAACGCCGTTACCGGACAAATGGAGTACTGGTCCGAGCGCACTCTCGGTTTGGTCCTACCTATCCACTTGAGCCATACATGCCCCACACATCTTTGCCTGCGGAGTCCGCAGCGGCTTTCCGCAGTTCGCACACGGCGGTCCGTACATAGACAGCACGTGGTGATAAATGGCATTCGGATTTGTTTCGCAGAAACCCGTGATGCGTTCATATTCGCGCAGAACCGGGCCGAACATTCGCTCCTTAGCGTCGCCAGTCGTTCCCGTATTGCGAAGGGCCGAGACGCGCTTAAATTCGTCGTCGTCGAGCATTGGTACATCCATTTTGCATCGCCAGCACCAGAGTATTTTCATCGTTGCCCAAAGTGAATATTGGCACGCGAAATTCCAACTGTCTAGAATTTGGCATCCACTGCCGCTAGCGCCCGATTAACGCTGCCGGCTCAAACGGTCGATGCAACACCATCTGGTATAAAGCAGTTTTCAAAGGTGGTGTTTATGAGACCAGGAAGACGGTTTGGCCTTTCCGCGGAGCAGAAGTGCGACGTGTGGCGTCGTTGGAAGGAGGGGCAGACGCTGCATGAGATCGGGCGCGCTTTTGGCAAGGACCATAATTCCATTCGTGGTGTAGTGGCGCGTCACGGCGGGATTGTTCCGGCGGTACGGCGGCGTGCGCACCTCGCGCTCACGCTGCGTGAGCGCGAGGAAATCTCACGGGGGCTGGCTTGCGGTTGGTCGTTCCGTGAGATTGCCAAAGGTTTACAGCGAGCGGCATCGACGGTGAGCCGGGAGGTCGCCCGTCATGGTGGCCGTCCGGCGTATCGTGCCAGTCAAGCGGACGGCCAAGCCTGGCAGTCGGCCTTGCGGCCCAAGCGCTGCCTTCTTTCCATGCACCTGAAGTTGCGCGACATCGTTGCGAGTAAACTGATGCTGGACTGGTCGCCGAAGCAGATTTCCGGATGGCTGAAAACCCAGTATCCCGATGATGAGAGCATGCGTGTGTCCCACGAAACCATTTACCGAAGCCTGTTCATTCAAGCCCGTGGAGCGCTAAAAAAAGAGCTGCTGGAGCACCTACGATCCAAGCGTCGCATACGCCGGTCTCGGCACTCTCACATCTTCAAAGACGGGCGCGGGCAAATCCCTGAGGCCATCTCGATCCGCGAAAGGCCCGCTGAAGTGGAAGACCGTGCCATTCCCGGTCACTGGGAGGGCGATCTCCTGCGCGGCTCAGGGAACAGTCACATCGCCACCTTAGTGGAACGCCAGTCGCGCTTCGTCATGCTGATCAAGATACCCAGCAGAGATACGGCGGAAGTTGTAGCGGCCTTGAGCAAACACGTTCGTAAACTCCCCGCTACCCTGCGACGCTCGCTGACGTGGGACCGGGGACTGGAGATGGCCAAGCACAAAGACTTCACGGTGGCCACGGATGTGAAAGTGTACTTCTGCGATCCGCAGAGTCCCTGGCAACGCGGCTCGAACGAAAACACAAACGGGCTCTTACGTCAGTACTTCCCAAAGAACGCCGACCTGACCAGCTATTCCCAGTCGGATCTGAACAAAGTCGCGCTGCGCTTGAATCAACGCCCACGACAAACTTTGGGTTTTCAAACTCCGGCGAGTAAACTCCAGGAAAGTGTTGCGTCGACCTATTGAGACCACCACCTTTACCATCGGTTGCATCCTTTCGCTCCTCGCACTCGGTGTGTTCATCAGCTTTCGCATCTTCGCGTTTCCCGACATCACCGCTGACGGTTCCATAACCCTTGGTGCCTCCGTCGCTGCCACGCTGCTCGTCCATGGCGTCAGCCCTCCGCTCGCCTCGCTGGCGGCATTTGGCGCGGGCATGCTTGCCGGAACCTGTACCGGCACTCTGCACACCCGCTTCAAGATAAATTCCTTGCTCTCCGGAATTCTCGTCATGACCGCCCTTTACTCGATCAATCTCCATGTCATGGGCCGGAGCAACGTTCCCCTTCTGTCCGTGAATACTCTTGCCACGCAAGCCGAGCGGATCGGCCTCAGACTCACCCGCGGCGTCACATCCTTTAACCTAGCCGGTTGGGACGTGAGCGTCCGCGACGCTTCCGTGCTCTGCGCCATCGCTCTTGCCGTGGCGCTCACAGGCACCCTGCTTTATCTCTTTCTCCGCACGAATCTCGGCATGGCGATGCGCGCCACCGGCGACAATGTGCAGATGATTCGCGCGCTGGGCGTGAACGACGCCACCATGATCGTCTTCGGTCTGGCCATCTCCAATGGTTTTGTGGCCCTCTCCGGTGCGCTACTCGCCCAATATCAGGGATTCGCCGACGTCGGCATGGGCATCGGAATGGTGGTATGGGGACTCGCCAGCGTGATCATCGGCGAAGCGCTGGTCGGCACCACTCAGGTAGGTCTGACGCTCGTCGGCGCGGTAATGGGTTCCGTTTTGTTCCGCCTGATGGTCGCCGTCGCTCTTCGTTGGGGCCTCAGTCCCAACGACCTCAAGCTCATCACCGCAGTCTTCGTTTTTTTCGCACTCATCGTGCCGCAATTCCTTCGCAAATCACGGCTCCGGAGCGCACATGCTTGAAGTTCATTCCATCGCCAAGACCTTCAACTCCGGCACGCCCAACGAAGTTCGCTCGCTGCGCGGTGTGAGCCTCACCCTTGAACCCGGCTCATGGGTAATCATCATCGGCACCAACGGGTCCGGCAAATCCACTTTCCTCAACGCCGTGGCCGGAACATTTTTCGTGGACCAAGGCAGCATTCACCTCGCCGGTAGGGACGTCACCCGTTGGCCGGAATACGCTCGCGCCGAACTCATCGGCCGCGTGTTTCAAAATCCTTTCAGCGGGACCTCTCCGAGCCTCACCATCCGCGAGAATCTCAGTCTCGCAGCGCGCCGTGGATGCCGCCGTGGCCTGGGCTGGGGCTTGAAGTCTTCTCTGCTGTCAAAAATGCGCGAAGAAGTCAGTCGCCTCAACATGGGACTGGAAGACCGTCTGGAAAATGCCATCGGCAGCCTCTCCGGCGGTCAGCGCCAGGCCCTCACTCTGCTGATGGCCACCTGGCTCCGTCCCGAACTGCTTTTGCTCGACGAGCACACCGCCGCGCTCGACCCCAAAAGCGCCGACCTTCTGATTGCGCTCACCGAACAAGTGGTGTCCCACGATAAGCTCACTACCCTCATGGTCACGCACTCGATGCATCAGGCCGCCAGCTTGGGCGACCGCCTCATCATGATGCACCGTGGCCAGATTATTCACGATTTTCAGGGCGCAGAGAAACGCCGGCTTCGGCCCGACGATTTGCTGGCTCGGTTTGAAGAGGTGCGTCGCGCGGAGCAGTTGGACGAAAGTGCCGCGCTCATGTTGGCGGAGAAATATATTTAAGGCTTATCCGACGCTACTTACTGTGTACAGAGAGAGCATCACGGAGCCGATTCCTCGATCGCCAGGATTTGATCCGCCGCCACGTTGTGCAGTACCTCGTGAATGCCACTCGGCCATTTGACATCAATTTCCCGGATCGTTTTCGTTGCGCCCAAGCCAAAGTGTACGCGGGAGTCGCTGGCGCAGGCATACCCAACGGCGGTGGTGGCCTCGTTATACTGCATCTTGCCATCCTCGGTGGTGATGCGGATTTGTGCCCCCAGCCCCATGCGATTGCTCTTTTTGCCGACCAGTTTCAGCAAAATCCAATGGTTACTGTTTTTGGAAACGTTGTGAAAATACTTCACAGGGCCGTTCAGCACTGTGACCACCGCGTCAATCCGTCCGTCGTTATCGATATCGCCGAAGGCCACTCCGCGATGTGCTGCCGCCACCTGGAAGTCGCGCCCAGCGTCGCTGCTCACGTCCTGGAACTTACCATTCCCAAGGTTACGGAAAACGGAATTGGGCTCCTCGTAATGGCGGTTGGAAAACTGCGCAATGTTATCGAGGACATTGCTGCGCGCCACGAAGAGATCCTTCCAGCCATCGTTATCGAAATCGAAGATGCCGTTTCCCCAGCCGGACATGGCTCGCGTTACCGCCAGGTGTGCTGGAATCGTTTTCTCGACGAATTGGCCGTCGCCCATGTTCTGAAATAGCGGGAATGACTCATTCTCCACCGCGGTGTGCCAGATGTCCGGGCGGCCGTCGTTGTACACGTCCTTGAAATCCACGCCCATGCCGGAGATGGCGCTTCCGCCTTGGGCATACGCGACGCCAGATTCCACACCAACCTCTTCAAATTTCTTGCCACCGAGATTGTGAAACAAAAAGTTGGGCCGGTTGTCGTTGGCCACAAAAATATCCATGAAACCGTCGCCATCGTAGTCGGCAATAGCCACGCCCATGCCCTTGCCGAAGTGCTGGGCGATCCCCGTTTCGGCGGACACGTCAGTGAAAGTGCCATCGCCATTGTTCCGGTATAGGGTGTTCGGGAGATTGGCATAGTTGTTGGGGTGACAATATGCGCGCAGATTGGCATTCGGGCCGCAATAAGGATCTTTGTTCACTTCCCACTTACAGTAGTTCGACACAAATAGATCGAGGAGCCCATCGTTGTTGTAGTCCACCCACGCTGCCGAGACTGACCACATCTTTTTCCCGTCGAGGATGCCTCCTCCGACTCCCGCCTTGTCGGTTACATCCGTGAAAGTGCCGTTCCCGTTGTTGTGAAAGAGTTGGTTCTTGCCCGTGTTCACGATATAAATGTCCGGCCAGCCGTCGTTATCGTAGTCGCCAATGGCGACACCCATGGCGTAGCCAGCGCCCGCTACTCCGGCTTTTTCAGTCACATCGGTAAAAGTCCCGTCGTGATTGTTGTGGTACAGGCGATTCCAGTACTTGGGACTTTCCTTTTGTAACGAAGGAATGGCCGCGCCGTTCACTACGTAGACGTCCAGGTATCCGTCGTTGTCGTAATCGAACAGCGCCACGCCGGCTACCATGGTTTCGGGTTGGTTTTTGTTTGGGGTTGGACTGCTGTCAGAAACGAACGCCAGGCCGGAACGTCCGGCGATTTCTTCGAAAGCGATCGGGCCGGTGACAGACTCGGCCAGCAGAGCGCCTGTTCCGAGTACAATTAACGCTACAATATGGATGATAGCCTTCATGCCAGCGAAATCTCAGTCTAACATGTGGCGCTCGTTGGTCCTGAGCCTTTCGTTGGCGCAAGCGTCGTTGTGTTTTTTTCTACCAGGCGCAAAGCCGGTCCCGGCACACAAACGGCCCGGTTTTGTGGACGTGGCGGGGCGCTCGAAAATCACCTACATCACCAACAACAGCCCCGGGAGTCATAAGTACTTCCCACAGCCCATGTGCGGCGGAGTGGCCATTTTTGACTACGACAACGACGGCAGAATGGACATTTTTTTCACGAATGGCGCGCAACTTCCAGAAATGATCAAGGGCAACCCTACGTACTACAATTGCTTGCTCAAGCAGAAGGCGGATGGGACTTTTGAGGATGTCACCGCGAAAGCAGGCCTGCTTGGCAAGAACCTGGACTACAACTTTGGCGTGGCCGTGGGCGACTACGACAATGACGGCAATGAGGACCTGTTCATCTGTGCCGCCGGCCGGAACACTCTTTACCATAACAACGGGGATGGCACCTTTACCGACGTAACAGAGTCGTCGGGTATCGGTACCAAGCCGGCAGACACGCTCAGCGTTGCGGCCGCGTGGTTCGACTATGACAATGATGGTCTGCTCGACCTGATCGTTTCTAACTACACTTTTTGGACGCCCAAGACGGATCTGCGTTGCACCATGGACAGCAAGGAATACTATTGCGACCCGCGTCGTTATAAAAGTGTGCCACCGCGTCTTTACCACAACCTGGGCAATGGCAAGTTCGAAGATGTTACCGAGAAATCCGGGCTTGCAAAGGCTCCAGGCAAGGGTATGGGTATTTCCATTGCCGATTTTAATGATGACGGATGGCCGGACGTGTTCATCGCCAACGACACGGAGCCCAATTCCCTGTTCATCAACCAGGGTAACGGCACCTTCGAAGAAAAAGGCCTGGAATTTGGAGTTGGTTACGACGACAACGCTCGCACCGGATCTTCCATGGGTTCGGATGCCAAAGACTTCGATAATGATGGCAAGGTGGATATTTTCTACAACAACCTGAGGGAGCAGGTCTGGCAAATCCTGAAGAATAACGGCACGCTGTTCACCTATCTCTACAGCTCAAAGATCCAGACGATGAGTATGCCCTTTTCCGGCTGGAGCAACGGTTTCATCGACTACAACAATGACGGGTGGAAGGACATTTACTCCGCCAATGGCGACGTCGACCAGGTGAATGATACGTCTCCACAACATGACACCATGTTTGAAAACGTCGATGGCAAGACCTTCGTGGACGTTTCCCAGGACATGGGCAAGGACTTTCTGCGCAAAGGTTACCAGCGAGGATCAGCTTTTGGTGATCTCAACAATGACGGTTCTCTAGATATTGTGGTCACGTCGCTGAATGAAACTCCGCGCATTCTGATGAACACGGCCGATAGCGGCAACCATTGGCTGATGCTAAGCCTGACGGGGCACAAGAGCGCGCGGGACGCGATAGGCGCTAAGGTCAAGCTCACGACGGCATCCGGCCGCGTGCTCTACAATCATGTCTCGATTAGCGTGGGTTTCATGTCCTCGAGCGATAAGCGCGTTCACTTTGGGCTGGGCGAAGAATCGAAGATAGCTTCGATTGAAATCCGCTGGCCCAGTGGCATGCAGCAAGTGCTAAAAGATGTCGCTGCAGACCAATTCCTGAAGGTAGATGAGCCCCACTAAACGAAAGGGATAGCCGGAGGCGTGGCAAACTCACGGACCTAACTTTCGAACATTGTGCTCCAGCGTTATTTCACTTCGCCCTTCGACTGCTGCGCATCCTGTTCTGCTTTAAGCCTTTGCACCAGCGCCCGCTCGCGGTCTCCATCCTCTTTGCGTTTTAGCCGGTAATAAACCTGCGCCAGCGAAACATGCGCTTCCAGAAATTGCGGCGACTGTTTCAAGACCTGCTCCAAAGTAGCGCAAGCGCGATTCAGATCACCCGCTGCCAGATAGGTTGCGCCCACCTGGTAGAGCGCGCCGGGGTCGCCCGGGCGTATCAGAAGAGCCTGCGCCAGTAGTTTTTGGGCGTGCTCGTAGTCGCCATCTTGCTTCAGCAGTACCGCTAACCGCACATTGGCTTCGAAGTCGCTGGGGTTTATGGCGAGTTCTTTTTCAAATGACGCGCGCGCTGCGGTCATGTCGCCACTCTCCATCTGCGCTTGGCCGAGATACGAGTAGAGGTCCGGAAGATTGGGATTCATCTCCACAGCTTTGCTCAGGTCCGCGATAGCGCCCTTGTATTCGAGAGCCTCAAACTTGGCCATTCCCATGAGAAAACGGGCCTCCGCTGAATCTCCATTGCGCAGGATGTGATCAATCAGGATTTCTCCCTGGTCTAATTGTTTGTCCCGTATATAAGCGGTCCCCAGCATATAAGTAACCGCGGGATCATCCGGCCGAGCTTTCTCAACCGGCTGCAAGACCCGAATCGTGTCTTTGTTCTGGCCCATCTGGAGATAGCAATCGGCGAGCAAGATTGTGGCCTGATAGTTGGCCGGATCGGCTTTGTGCACCTTGGCCAAGATGGCCGCCGCATCGGTTATCCTGCCCATTTTGTAATACGCCAACGCCAGATTGAGGGAAACGGCGGGAGTTGAAGGCGACAGCTTCAAGGCAATCTTGTACTCCTTGATCGCTTCTTCGTAGCGTCCCAGCCCAGCAAGCGCCGCTCCCAGATTCGCTCGAATGGCCGCCACGTCAGGGTGGTCTTTCAAAAACTCCTGATACTCCCGCACGGCCCCGTTCAAATCACCGGCCTTTTGCTTGTTAATGGCGTCCTGGACTAATTCCTGGGGAGACTGTGCCTGCGCGACCGCGGCGAGGCTTAAGGCGAGTAAGATTGCGGGTTTCCACATGCCGGCAGCTGTTCCGGCTTAGAGTTTACAAGAAAAAACGGGATGGCCAAAGCCAGCCCCGTTTTCGTACCGGTTGAAGAAACTCGTATCGAACCCGCTAGGCACGAGAGTAACGACGCAAGGACTACCTTCCAAGCACAACGTCGATTCCAGAAAGCAGTAACTCCAGTTTTTGACGCGGGAGCTTCCCAGTCCGCTCCGTTAGGAGATCCTTATCCACGGTGACGATTTGCGAGACGTTGGCTACAGAATCCTTGGGTAGCCCCGTGAGACGTGCCGAGAGGGTCACATTTCCGGGGGCCGTGCCCCATTTGAGATTGCTGGTCAATGGTACACAAACAGTTGTGGCGAGGCGGCTCCCATTTAGTGCATCGCATTGCACGACAATCACTGGCCTTCTGAAACCAGGACCGGACCCCGCCGGAGCGGCTAGATCCGCCCACCAGATTTCGCCTTGGGAAATTACCATTCGCTTCGCTCTAGAACACGACGGGCCGCAGAGGAAACGAACTCATCTTTCGCAGCGTCCAGCTCGGAGCAAGCCTTGTTCATCGCCTCGGTAACACTGTCTGGAGTGTGGCGGGCCAGGTATTCCTTAAGGGCGTCGCTAAAAAGACGGCTGCGTGATCTTTTGGTTTCGCGAGCCAAGCGCTCGGCCCCTCTGAATACGTCTTCCGGAATAGAAACGGCAGTTTTCATACCCGAAGTATAACTGCACTTTTGACCCAATGGCAAGCTGGCGGCTACCGGCAGAGGCTATCCCTTGATAAAGATGAAGGGAAAGACCCCGTTGAGTGCCAACATGAGTCTAAGTTTGCGGCGGAAAGGATGTTGGTCGCGCTATTACGGCGGCCAGTGCGCAAGCGGACTAGAAGATTATCTGCAAGACGGATTCAGCGACGAAGGTATCGCAGCGAACCTACGAAAGCTGTCTATACGGGATTATTCCTGCATGTAGCCGCGATTCCGACGCACCAGAAAGCCAATTTACAGGTGAGGAATTACAGATGAAGTTTCTGGCAGATTTCCAAGAGACTCTCTAAGTGAAATAGATAAATGGTAGGCCCGGGAGGACTCGAACCTCTGACCTCTTCCGTGTCAAGGAAGCGCTCTAACCAACTGAGCTACGGGCCTAAAGCCTGTCTAGAATATCATGCCTCGGCGTGGCTGAGAATTCCGTCTAATTCCTTTAACTGCGCCTCATTTTCGGGCTGCCACGCGCTCCCCAATCTTTCCACCGCCACCTGAATCTCCTCGAAGGGACGGCCCTGCAGCGCCCGGCGAAACACTTTCCATTCTTCCTTCACTTGCAGAATTTCATCGCCGCTCGCGTCCGCCAAGAAGCCCTTCACCGCCTCTGCCGCCGAACTGTATTCCTCCGCAAAATCCTGATGCAGATAGGCCGGGAAAAATTCCCTGAGCGATGGATAGTCGGCTGGCTCAAACGGCTTCCTTTTATGGGCATGTTCGTGCGTCATTCTCCCGCCTCCGGGTAAGTTGTAAGTACGTAAAAGCTGTCTGGTCCGTCCGCCCGCAGCACAACCACCGCGTTGGTGCAATTCACGGTTTGCGAGTCGCCTCGCCGCAAGCTACGCCCAATCGGTTTGCCTGCGTTGTAGTGCAGCGCCAGGTTGGCTCGCGGGTAGCCACGCCTCATCCAGCTTTCGATGCGGCCGCGTTCAGCCCGCAGCGCTTCCGCCACCATCGTTTCCGCGGTTTCACGGTCCGTCCACGTCGACGCCGCGGAAATATTGCGCTCCCGGCGCAACCGTTCCTCCAACTGCTCATCGCTCCTGCCAACGTGTTTCTTCAGCGTGTGGCCACCGCGTTCTTCATCGCGTCCGAGGTCATAGCGGTCCCCCGCAACGGCCGCACTGGAGGCCGGTGGGCGAGTGGATTCTTCTCTGCCAGCCGGCGCGGAACCAGGCGCAGGTGCTTGTCCGCATCCAATGAGCAACACTAACGCCCACATTACTGAAAGGCACGACCGGAATGTCACACAACGAATCGGTCTTCGCACGTGTTGAATCTCCGCGGACCGAGTATACGCAAATCCGCGTCGTCCGCGCACGCTCTCCCGGTTGTGACCCCGCCAAAACGGATGATATTCTGCAATTCATGCAGGAAGCGGAGAAAATGAACGGTGGCGCCTCTGCCGTCAATGGCCTGGAACACTCCGGCCGTCAATTCGAAGCGCTTCTGGAAGTCAGCGAAGCCATAGCGCAGCAGCGCGACCTCAAGGCCCTATTCCACGAACTTTCCAAGCGTCTCCATGCCGTATTGCAGTTCGATTTCCTTGCTCTCGTCCTGCACAACCCCGCCACGAACACCATGCGCCTGCACATTCTGGAAACCCACGAACCTCTTGAACAGGAATCTCACGACGAATTTCCCGTGGAAAACTCTCCTTCCGGCTGGGTCTGGCAAAATCAGCAGCCTTTCGTCACTCTCGACACCTCGAAGGAGGCGCGCTATCCCGAATTCATGCAACGCCTGCAAGCCGAAGGCGTGCATTCGTTCGCCACTGTTCCACTGACGACCGCGCGGCATCGCCTGGGCGCTATCGGTTTTGGCCGTTATGTGCCGCATGGCATGGGTGACGCTGAAGTGGAATTCATGAAGCGCGTTGCCACGCAGGTTGCGGTCGCCGTCGACAACGCGCTGAATTTCGAAAACGCTCAGGCTTACCAGAAGCAACTCGCGCACGAACGGGATCGCTTGCAAGTTCTGCTCGATATCAACAATCTGCTAGTCAGCACGCGCGACGTCACCGCACTTTTCAAAGGCATCGTTTCTTCTCTTAAGCCCGTCATTCAGCACGATTACACCAGCCTCGCGCTCCTCGACCAGACCTTCGGCCTGCTCAAAATTCACGCGCTCGATTTGCCCGTGCACACCTCTGAAACCAAGACGGAGTTCACAATCTCCCTGGAAGGTTCTCCCGCGGGACAAGCCATTTCCCGCGGCGAAGTGCTGATCGCGCGCGGAGCGGAGATCGACCGCTTCCACCCTGACGTAATCCGCTACCTGCGCGAACAAGGCGTCCAGGTTGTCTGTTGCGTTCCGCTCACCACGCACGGCCGCGCCTTTGGCACCATTAATTTCGCCAGCCGCAATCCGCAAAACTTTTCCACGCCCGATGTCGAACTCCTTCGCCAGGTGGCTTCTCAAGTGGCCATCGCCCTCGAAAATGCGCTGGCCTTCAAGGAAATCGATGCCCTCAAAGACAAACTCGCGGTGGAGAAACTATATCTCGAGGAAGAAATTCGCACCGAATTCAGTTTCGACGAGATTGTGGGCGAGAGTCCGGTACTTCGCCGCGCCCTTGCCCAGGTCGAACTCGCCGCTCCCGCCGGCACCACGGTTCTCATCCTCGGCGAGACCGGCACCGGCAAAGAGATCATTGCCCGCGCCATCCACAATCTCAGTCCTCGCCGCGAACGCACCTTCGTCAAAGTGAACTGCGCCGCCATTCCCGCCGGTCTTCTCGAATCCGAACTCTTTGGCCATGAACGCGGCGCCTTCACCGGGGCGCTTACGCAAAAAATAGGCCGCTTCGAATTTGCGGACCGCGGCACGCTATTTCTCGATGAAGTCGGCGACCTTCCGCTGGAGCTACAACCGAAACTCCTTCGCGTCCTTCAGGAACAGGAATTCGAGCGCCTCGGTGGCAATCGCACCATCCGCGTGGACGTCCGCGTCGTCGCCGCCACTAACTCCGACCTCATGCAACTCGTCGCCGAGAAGAAATTCCGCAGCGACCTTTTTTACCGATTGAATGTGTTCCCTATCCAGATGCCGCCCCTGCGCGAGCGTCCTGAAGACGTGCCCTTGCTGGTTCGCTACTTCGTCCAGAAATTCAGCCGCCGCCAGAACAAGACCGTCGAGTACGTGCCCGCGCCGGTGATGGAAGCCATGGTGAACTACTCCTGGCCTGGCAATGTGCGCGAACTGGAAAACCTGATTGAGCGCGCGGTGTTGCTTTCACCGGGAAAAGAACTGCGCGTTCCCTTGGCCGAATTCAAAGAGAATGCACTTCCCACCACTTTCGCTGCCGGACCCAGCGATCTCCCGCGCGTCGCGGAGCGGGGTGCCTCGCCCGCAAACTCCTCCGCTTCACCGGCCACACTCGACGACGCTCAGCGCCAGCACATCCTCCAGGTACTCAGACAAACGCAATGGCGCATCTCCGGTCCTCGCGGCGCCGCTGCCATTCTTGGCATCAAGCGCACCACGCTCCAGGCCCGCATGCGCAAACTCGGTATCAAGCGCCCTATCTGACGCGTGCGTGAGACTTGGCACGCCCGCTCCTTTGTGTTCTCCTGATAGAGTTACCATGTGGCTCGATTTTTCATTGCCGAAACCGCTTCGACTGACCTTGCTCGTGGGTCTTCTTGCCGTGCTGGGAATTTCGTTGATTCCGCTGGGCTCTCTCGCCCAACTGCCGGTGATCCGTTTCGTGCGAGATCCGGACCCTGCTCCCGATTTCCAAGTGAAAGACCTTGATGGCAAGGACCTTAGCCTAAGCGCTCTCAAAGGCAAGGTCATCCTTCTGAATTTTTGGGCTAGTTGGTGCGGACCTTGCCGCGCGGAGATTCCCGGGCTGATCGAACTGCAAAACAAATATAAGGACCGCCTCCAGATCATCGGCATGGTGGTGGATGACGACGATGAAACCGCCATTCACGCTGTGGTGAAAAACGAATCCATTAACTATCCGGTTGCGTTTACCACGCCCCAGGTTCGTATGGCCTACGGCGGCATCTCCGCGCTACCAACTGTCTTCATCATCAATTCCGAAGGCCGCGTCGTCCAGAAGCATATTGGCTTGTACAATCCGGCTCTCTTCGACACTGAAGTGCGCGCCCTGCTCGATTTGCCCATTACCGCCAGAATCGAAACCTTCAACGACACCGGCGAAATTTTTCTGAAGCATGCTGACCGCGCCACTATGCTCCCGGGCGTCAACACGGAAGGGCTCACGCCTGAACAGCGCGCTGCCGCCCTCCATAAATTCAATGCGGAAGCGTGCACTTGTGGCTGTCAGTTCACGCTCGCGCAGTGCCGCATCTACGATCCCGCCTGCAAAATCAGCATGGATCGCACCGCCGCTATTGTGAAGGAAGTGTCCGCGAGCGTTGGCAAAGCCAAGCCGGTAGCTCCCACGGAGCCAGCGTCACCGGCGGCTCCTGCCGCGCCTGAGCCTTCCCCAACTCCGCAATCCCCGGCCGCCGCGCCACAGCCTTAATCATTACTTCTTCAGCAAATCCATCACTGCACTGGTCATTGCCTTCACACCCGTGCGAATCGCCGGCTCCGGCAGTGGCGCAAATTCGCTGGAGTGCAAACTCGGAAGGCGCGTTCCCTTTTCCTGCGCATCCTTTATCTTTTGGGGATCCACAGCGCCCAGCCAGAACATGCAGATGGGCGGTTTCGGATCGCTCAACGCGAAAAGGCTGAAGTCTTCGCTGGCCATGACTGGCTTTCCGGCCACCACGTTCTCTTTACCTAACTCCTTCTCCATCGCTGCGGCAACGCGTCGCGTCAATGCGGGATCGTTGACCGTCGCTGGCACGCCGTCCTTCGAAACTGTGATAACTGGCGCGCGGTCCGCCGGCACGCCCGCCGCCGTCGCGATTCCATTTGTCGCACGCGTGATCGCCGCCAGCGTCTTCTCCCGCTGCTCCGGCGTCATCGTCCGCACAGTCAACTGCAGATGCGCGTCGTCCGGAATGATGTTGTGTTTCGTTCCCGCATGGAAAGACCCGACCGTAATCACCGTGGGCTGCAAAGGATCTTCCTCCCGGCTCACAATCGTCTGCAGAAACACGACAAGTTCTGACGCGATCACAATCGGATCCTTCGTCATATTTGGTGCCGCGCCATGGCCGCCGTACCCACGAATTGTAATGTCCACCGAATCCGCCCCCGCCAGTATGGGCCCTTCGTGCCACGCCACCTGGCCCGCAGGTAACACCGGGGAATCGTGCAACGCCAGCACGTAATCCGGCTTCGGGAATTTCTCAAACAATCCAGCGCGCAACATGGCCGCCGCTCCGCTAACCGCTTCTTCCGCGGGTTGCGCAAGCATTACCAACGTTCCGCTCCAGTGGCTTTTCTCTTCCGCCAGCATTTTCGCCGTACCTAGAAAAACCGTCATGTGCAGGTCATGCCCGCACGCGTGCATCACGCCCACTTCATCGTTCGCCCGTTTCACCGTCACTTTGCTTGCATAGGACAGTCCCGTGTTCTCCCGCACCGGAAGTGCATCCAACTCCGTCCGCACATACACGGTGGGTCCCGCCCCGTTCTTCATCACTCCGACCACGCCATACGACACCGCCTCCGCATCTTCGTATTTCCCAAAATGGTCGGTCACTTCGTAGCCCAACTTTCGCAATGTGCTGGCGATCAGTGCCGCAGTCTCTTTCTCGTGGGTCGAAAGTTCCGGATTGGCGTGGAAATGCTTGTAGGTTCCTACCCAGTCTTCAATGTTGCTGTCGATTTTTTGGTCCAGGTCGCTCTGCGCCGCGACCGGCAGCCCCGCGGCAATCAGCGCCAACGCCACAAACGTCCATCTCAGACACAATTTTTTCATCTACGCATTCCTCCCACAGAGGCTTTGCATCTTAGCAGAAGCCATTTCCTCTTGCCGTTGCGCGGCTTGCGTTTTACACTCCGGGCCACCGGCTCGTCACAATTTGGATTCGTTAGGGAGAATTTTATGAATCGTCGCGTGCTTTTCCTTGTCTCTGTTCTCGCGCTCACCGGATTTTTCGCCATCCACGGCGCATTCTCGCAGCAGACCGGCGTTATGCCCGGCAGGCAAGTAATCAACTTACCCGATCGCTCGCCTCAAGCTGCATTCAGCAATGCCATTCGCGTCGGCGATACCTTGTATATGTCTGGGAATATCGGTTTTGACCCAAAGACCCGAAAGCCACCAGAAAAGATCGAAGACGAAGTCACCAATCTGATGAGCTCGTACAAGAACTTACTGGCCCAAGCGGGTTTCACCATGGACGATCTCGTCTATGTCCAGATTTCTTGCACCGACCTGGCCAATTACGACAAGTTCAATACAATCTATAAGAGCTATTTCACCAAGGATCTTCCTGCGCGCGAATTCATTGGCGTGTCCTCCATCCTCGGTGGCGGGCACTTTGAGATGCAGGCGATTGCGGTCAAGCACTGACGCATCCTAAAACAACAGAATGAGATAGCGGGGCTTGACAAAGGGCCCGCCTGCTAATATACTTAACACTGTTAAGGAGATTCCCATTTGGGAGTGAAAGAACGAAAACTCCGACAGAAACGCCTCCTTCGCCAGGAGATTCTGGACGCTGCCAGCGAGCTTTTCGTCAAAGAAGGCTATGAAAACGTCTCGATGCGTCGAATCGCGGACAAAATTGAGTACTCTCCCACCACCATTTATCTATATTTTAAGGACAAAGCCGAGCTTCTCGAACAAGTTTGTTACGAAATGTTTTCGCGATTGAGCCAGCATTTACGGGCAATTTTGGAGCAACCTGGCGACCCGCTCGAACGCCTGCGTCGCGGATTGATTGCCTATGTGCATTTCGGGCTGGATAATCCTCATCACTACCGGGCTGCGTTCATGATGCCCATCCCGGATGGTTTCGAGAAAGAAAAATACATCCAACCAGACTCGCCGGGTCTACAGGCTTTCGATTTTCTACGACGCTGTGTCTTCGATTGTATTTCCGCCGGCAAAATGCATTGCCAGGACCCGGAACTGGCCAGTCAGACGCTTTGGTGCGGGGTGCATGGCGTCACTTCCCTATTGATTACGCGCACTATGTTTCCTTGGGTTGACCGCGAGCAAGTAATTGAATCCGTGGTAGATACGATCATTACGGGCGTTTCGAGAGGAACGGCATAACCAAGCAAAATTTTTTTCATGCATACTTAACAATGTTTATTTATATAGCTGCGTTACTTTTATCGGCTACGTTTCGTATCTACTTTGGGGAGTTTTGGAGTAAAACATGGCACTTTTCGCTCGTCGCAGTCTCTTCACGATCGCGTCCGTCTCGCGATCACCCTCACTGGCATCGTTTTGCCTTGGTACTCAGGTGGCAACGCATTGCTGCCAATAAGTGGTCATTAGTTAGGCGGTCCATTTTTCGTCAAATGCCGATATAATGACATATGACAAAGTTCTATGCGGAGTTTTGATTAAGTTAAGTACATTAAAATGAGCCGTTTATATTAGATTATGAATACTTATTCATTGGCCAGTCCCGTGCTCCTTGGCCACCGACCCAAAAAGGTTCTCATGCTCAGAATTACCACTGAAACTAAACGCACGAAAACCATCCTGACAATCGAGGGCCGCATTGGCGGTGCCTCGGTCGCCACGGTGGAACAATGCTGGCGCGAGCTCTACGCCGCCGCTCCAAAGCAGCGGTATGTTGTGAATCTCTGTGGCGTTAGCTACATCGATAATGCGGGAAAGATTCTGCTCCGCGAGATGCACAGCGTCGGGGCAGAACTGCAGGCAGAGGGCTGCCTGAACCAGGCGATCGTCGACGAGATCTGCACTTCCGACGTGTCCCCCGACAAGCCACCGAAGAAGCCCAAGGGCGCGCCGATCATCTTTTACATAGCTTTGCTGAGCCTTCTCGCAACCCCCGCACTGTCGCGCGCACAAGAGTCGGGCAAGCCTACAGCGCTTCCCGCGAATGCCCCGACGGCGACTCAGCGTCTGACCCTCGAGCAGGCAGTTGCGTTGGCCATCAAGCAGAACCCCACGGAACAGATCGCCATTCTCAACGCTGCCGAAAGCGTCCAGGACAAAAACATCTCGCGCGCCGATTTGCTACCGCAAGCCAACCTGCGCGTCGCCGATTCCGCCAATCGCGTGAACCTTCGAGCGCAGTTCGGCGGCGAACCGTTGGTGCCGGGCGCTAGTTTGCCCGGGCATATTGGACCCTACCAGCTATTCAGCGCTGGTCCCACATTCGGCAGTTCGATTATTGACCTTTCCCTGTGGAAGCGTTACCAAGCCTCACGCGCCAACGTGACGGCCAGCAAAGCCGACAGTCTTTCCACGCGTGAGCAAGTCATCCTGCTAGTTGTTTCGCAATATATCGGCACGCTTCGCGCCGTTGCGAACGTGGAAGCTTCGCGTTCCCGTGTGGAACTTGCGCAGGCCCTGTACGACCAGGCCGCCGACCTTCAGAAGGAAGGTGTCGGCACGGGCATCGATACGCTGCGCGCCAACGTGGAATTGCAAAACGAGAAGCAGGTTCTGATTGAAGCGGAGAACGACCGCGACTCCTCGCTCTTCGGGCTCAGCAAGCTTCTGAATCTCGATCCAAGGCAAAAGATTGAGCTCGCCGATTCCCTGAGCTTCTTCGATACACCGCAGCCCGAAGTCGAAACCAGCATCGAGTCAGCCCTCTCCAGCCGCGAAGAATGGAAGGCCATTGAGGCGCGGGAAAAAGTAGCTAAGCTGGAAAAGCAATCTTCGCAATACCAGCGCCTGCCTGCCCTCCGTTTCGACGGCAACTGGGCTTACTTTGGCACCACAATCAATAACGGCATCCCGACCTACCAATACCAAGCCTCCGTCGACATGCCCATTTTCACCAGTGGGCGCATTAAGGCGGAAATTACTAAGTCCGATCTCGAACTGCAAAAACTGGAGCAGCAGAAGGCCGATCTCCGCAACCAGATTGCTCTCGACGTGAAAACCTCCCTGTTGAACTTGCAATCCGCCCGCAATGAAGTTCAAGTCGCCAACCTCGGCGTGCAGCTCGCGAAAGAGGAGGTGGATCAGGCGCGTGACCGTTTCCGGGCCGGAGTCGCCAACAACATTGAAGTGATCTCCGCCCAGGATGCCTTGTCCCGAGCGAACGATAACCAGATTGCCGCGTTGTATCGCTTTAATCAGGCTCGGGCGGACTTTGCACGTGCCATCGGACAGATGGAAAAGACTTACGCGAAGTGAGGACACGATGAGTGTGGAGATTGATGTTGGACTGGAAAATGCGGCAAATGTAGCAGTGCCGCCCGCGGAGGCGCCCAAGCCCGAACCACCGGCCAAGCCCCTGGCTAGCCCCCAGCTGCGCCGTGGTTTAATGCTTGCCGGCATCGTGCTCGTCGTCGGTGTGGTTAGCCTGTTCTTTTATTTCCACAATCGCGAATCTACGGATGACGCCCAGGTCGACGGCCACATAACTCCCGTGGCCTCCAAGATCTATGGTCGCGTCTCCAAAGTTCTTGTCGACGACAACCAGCCTGTGAAAGCTGGCCAAGTGATCGTCCAGATCGACCCAGGTGATTATCAGGCTGCCGTGGACCAGGCCCAAGCTGCTCTCGCGCTTGCTGAAGATGAAGCGCGTTCCGCCGGTGTCGATGTGCCACGCACGAGTGAAACCGTGGACAGCGCCACCTCCAATGCCGGTGCCCAACTTTCCGGCGCTATGGCCGACCTCATGCGCGCCCAAGCCACTTACGACCAGGCGCAAACGGCCGACCTCGCCGTAGCTGAGGCCAACATTGCGCGCAGCCGCGCCAACGCTCAGCTGGCCAAGGCCGATCTCGATCGCTATCGCCCCCTGATGGAGAAGGGCGAAATCTCCAAGCAGCAATTTGACGCCGCGAAAGCCAACGCCGACGCTACCGCCAGCGCCCTGGTCGCCGATGAGCAACGTCTTGCGCAAGCCAAGCGCAACATTGATATCACCCACGCGCAACTCGAAGCTGCCAGAGCTCGCGTCGAAAGCGCCAAGGCTGGTGTCAGCTCCGCGCATGCGGATCAAAAGCGCGTGGCGATGCGCTCAGCCGACGCTCAGGCCAAACTCGCCAGCGTCGATCGCGCCCGCGCGCAACTGAGTGCCGCACTCCTCAATCTCAGCTACTGCAATATCGTCGCGCCCGTCGATGGCGTGGCCACCCACAAATCGGTCGAGCCGGGTCAAATTGTTCAAGCTGGCCAGGGCCTTCTCGTTGTGGTGCCGCTCCAGAACGTTTGGGTTACCGCCAACTTCAAGGAAACCCAGTTGCGCAACATGAAGGCGGGTCAGAAGGCTTACATCAAGTCCGACACCTACGGCAAAACCTTCAACGGCCACGTCGATTCCATTGCGGGTGCCACCGGCGCGGTGCTCAGCCTGCTTCCGCCCGAAAACGCCACCGGCAATTACGTCAAGGTGGTGCAGCGCATTCCCGTGAAAATTGTTCTTGATCCTATTTCCCCGGACGTTGCCGTTCTTCGGCCGGGGATGAATGTGGAAGCGACGGTAATCACGAAGTAGCCAGGAGTCGATCCGTTAGACGCCATGTTGGACAGACTCAAATCGAGGCTGCGGATGCCGGATGGTTCGATCAACCCTTGGGTGATCGCCATTACGGTGACCCTTGCTACGTTCATGGAGGTTCTAGACACTTCCATCGCCAACGTCGCGCTTCCGCACATCGCGGGAAATCTTTCCGCCAGCGCCGATGAGTCCACCTGGGTGCTCACTTCCTATCTGGTATCCAACGCCATCATCCTGCCACTTTCCGGCTGGTTTTCCTCGGTGATTGGCCGCAAGCGCTTTTATATGACTTGCGTGGCCATTTTTACCGTTAGCTCCTTCCTCTGTGGCTTTTCGGCCAGCCTCGGCATGCTGGTCATTTTCCGGATTCTGCAGGGCGTCGGCGGTGGCGGCTTGCAACCCAGCGAACAAGCCATCCTTAATGACACGTTTCCGATCAGCAAGCGTGGCATGGCTTTCGCCGTTTACGGTATTGCCGTCGTCGTGGCGCCGACAATCGGGCCATGGCTCGGCGGCTGGATCACAGACAATTATTCCTGGCGCTGGATTTTCTATATCAACGTTCCGGTCGGGATCATCTCTCTAACGCTTACCTATTTCCTCGTCTCCGATCCGCCGTACATGAAGCGCGTCAATCTTAAAGAAGGTTTTCGCATCGACTACATCGGCCTCGGCCTGATCAGCCTGGGGCTCGGCAGCATGCAGATCATTCTGGACAAAGGTCAGCGCGAAGACTGGCTTGCGTCCAACTTCATCCGCTTCTTTCTTGTCACCATGCTCATCGGCATGATTGCCGGCGTCATTTGGGAACTCCGCTCCAAAGAGCCCATCGTCGATTTCCGCATGTTGAAGAATCGCAATTTCGCCATCGCCACCACGGCGATGTTCTTCCTTGGCTTTGTTTTGTACTCCAGCACCGTTCTGATTCCGCAGCTTCTGCAAGAGCTGCTTGGCTATTCCGCTGAACTTGCCGGCTTGGCACTTTCTCCTGGTGGCGCGGTCATCATGGTGATGATGCCGGTTGTAGGTATTTTGGTTTCGAAGGTAAGTCCCCGGTGGCTGATCGCGTTTGGCTGCACGATTTCTGCGCTTGCGCTCTTCGTGATGGCCGGTTGGAATCTCCAATTGGATTACCGTCACGCTGTTTACGGGCGCATGCTCCAGAGCTTTGGCTTGGCGTTTCTGTTCATCCCCATCAACGTCTCGGCGTTCGCTTACGTGCCTAGGGAACAGACCAACATGGGTACCGGTATCATCAATCTCGCTCGAAATATTGGCGCTAGCGTCGGCATCGCTTCCGTCACCACGTTGCTCGAACGCCGCACACAGTTCCACATGGCGCAACTCGGGGAACACGCGAATAACTACAACGGGGCGTACCGCAACATGGTGGCATCGCTGACCGCCAGCTTCACCGCTTCGGGCTCCTCGGCCGCCAATGCCGCTGCCCGTGCGCAGGGCCTGATTTACAGCATGATCCAGCGCCAAGCGGCCATGCTTTCGTTTGTCGACGATTTTAAACTTCTGGGCGTCGTTTTCTTTGCTATCATCCCGCTTTTCTTTTTGTTGAAGCGGCCAAAGATGGGTGGGGGAAATGTCCCGGTGCATTAAGGGGAAACACTTTTGTAACCAATTTCGTCTAATGGACTCTTACGAGTCTACATGGGGGATCAAATGGCAACGCAACTGGCAACGCAAGTGATAAGCAGCACGCAGGTTAGCGAGGATAAGCTGATTCGCGCGGGTCAGCGGGGGGATGCCCAAGCGATTGAAACTCTCTTTCGCCGCTACCATCGTCCGCTATTCCAGACCGCGCTGCGCGTCCTCGGCAATGCCGAAGACGCGGAAGACGCCTTGCAGGATGGACTGCTTTCGGCCTATCGCAACCTGAAGCGCTTCGAGGGCCGTTCGCAATTCTCCACCTGGCTTACGCGCATCGTCATCAATGCGGCTCTGATGAAGCGCCGCAGCGCCAAGGCGCGTCCGGCCGTCTCTCTGGATGAGACTCATCACGAAGACGAGTTGCCCGCCGCCGAGCGCTTCGCCGATGATGGACCGGATCCCGAACAGCTATACGCCGGGACAGAGATTCGCGAGATGATCAATGAAAACCTCGACGAACTTTCTCCATTACTGCGCACCGCGTTCCTCCTTCGCGAAGTCCAAGGCTACTCCACCGGGGAAGCCGCGAAGAAACTTGGCGTCACCGAGAATACGTTGAAGGCACGCCTGTGGCGCGCTCGGCATCAACTCGCGGACCGCTTGGGCCGCCGTCTCCGCCGCATCAAGGACGACATGTCGACCAACATGGGCGGCGACGAAGCCTGCAGCTACTGCTAATTCGTCGCGCAAGCTTTGGTTCCCGCGAGAGAGCCTGAGTGATCCCTCCGGCTCGGGCTCGTGCCACTGATCACACCGTTGCTGGCAGAAAATGGGTACCCTGCGACGCAGAGGTGTGCCGTGCCGACAGGAACTGCCAAACCCACCATCGACGGCCGTGCCTTCATCCATCGGCTAAGCAAAGCCGGAAGAGACCTGAGCCGTATCGCAAAAGAGGTCGTGCGCTCGCCTGAGTTGATGCAGTCGGTGATCGCCACGATAAGCGCAGAGGCCTCGGTCCCCAGGCTCGCAGCAAGCAAACTCCTTCGGATCGTCAGCGAGACGTCTCCCGAACTGGTGTACCCACACTTCGACTTTCTGGTGACGCTTTTGAATAACCCGAACAGTATCTTGAGATGGAATGCCACGTTGACGCTGGCGAACTTGGCTTCAATCGATCGCCACAAGAAGCTGGACCGAATCATCGATACCTACCTTGCACCAGTCTGCGGTTCCAGGATGATTGACGCCGCGAACGCCATCCGGGGAGCAGCGGCCATCGCGCGGGCAAAGCCTTACTTGGCAGGGCAAATGGCCCGCCATATACTCCAGGTTGAAAGCGCCTCTTATTCAACACCGGAATGCCGGAATGTGGCAATCGGCCATGCGATTACCGCGCTAGACCAGTTCTTTCCCGCCATTGCGGACAAAAACCAGGTGCGCTCCTTCGTTGACCGGCAGGTGAACAACACGCGTCCAGCTACGCGCAACAAAGCGTGCAAGTTTGGCAAAAAGTGGCCTGCAAGTCTAAGCCAAGAGCTTGGATCATAAGCGTTGCGCTCAGGAACCGGCATAGCTCTCTGAACTCCTGGAGTTCCTCTCTCCCGGTTCATGTGCCGTCGATCACTGTACGATCTGAAGACAAATTGCTACCCTTATGTTGTCACGGAGGACCCCTCCTCATGAAACCCACTATACGTGTCCTCATTTTCGCCATTTTTGTCCTTGGCGCTCTTTGTCTCGCAGCACTCGCGTTTCTTCCAGTTCGCGCGCAATCTGCCGGTTCTCCTGCAATGCCCATTGGCAAGCCTGTCCAAATCAAGACTCCGCTCGGCTTGCCTCCGGTTCCCATCCCGGCTGATAATCCGCCAACCGAAGAGACTATCGCTCTTGGTCGTCGTCTCTATTACGATCCCATTCTCTCTGTCGACGGCACCATCTCCTGCGCCTCGTGCCACGCGCCACAGTTCGCCTTTTCGGATAAGCGTCCGGTCTCAGAAGGTGTTGGCAAGAAAACGGGCACGCGCCATGCTCCAACGGTAATCAATTCCGCGTACTTTACGCTGCAATTCTGGGATGGCCGCGCACCCAGCCTCGAAGAACAAGTCAAGGGCCCTATGGCCAATCCCGTGGAAATGGCGCATACCCTCGATGGCGTTGTGAAGCGCTTGCAAGCCGACCCGAAATACCCTGGCCTTTTCAAGAAAGCGTGGGGCACCGATCAAATCAGTATCGACATGGTTGCCAAGTCCATCGCTTCCTTCGAACGCACGGTGATCGCGGGAGATTCTCCCTTCGACGAGTTCTACTACGGCCGCAATTCCAAGGCGATGACTCCCGAAGCCCAGCGCGGACTGAAAATCTTCATGAGTGCCAAGAAGGGCGACTGCGCCGTGTGTCATACCATTGGCAAAGACTATTCACTGTTCACAGACAACAAGTTCCACAACCTCGGGGTCGGCGCGGACACCCGGGGCGAACTCAACGATGTCGGGCGCTACGCTGTCACAAAAGTCGACGCAGACATGGGCTGCTTTAAGACCCCCAGCCTGCGCAATCTCGCCAACCGCGGCCGTTACATGCACGACGGCACCTTCCCTACAGTTAAGGACGCATTGGCTCACTACGTCGGCGGAGGCAATTGGAATCCTCATCTAGACAAGGAAATTCACTCGCTCGACGTTCTTACCTTTGACGAACGCGACGACCTTCTCCAATTCCTCGATGCCCTGAACGGCAAACTGCCAGACAACATCGGTCCTCCGCCCGACTTGGCCACACCAGCCAAAACCAGCGCCGCCAGCAACTAATCTGGAGTACAGCAGCCTTGCTGCCGCTTTGACTTTGCTCTCGTTCACGGGAGGGGGCTATTTGATGTTCACTTGCTCCTGAGATACAATGTATCTCAGGAGCTTTCCATGCCTACAACGATGGTTCATGTGCGGGTCGAACCCCGTGTAAAACGCAAGGCCGAACGCGCCCTGAAGGCGATGGGTTTGTCCGTTTCCGATGCGGTCCGCGTTCTGCTGGTGCGTGTGGCCGAGGAACAGGCCATCCCGTTCGACATCGAAGTGCCCAACACTAAAACCATCGCCGCCATGCGTGAACTGGATGAGGGCAAAGGAAAGATGACGACCGTCAACGAACTCTTCGCTCGTTTCCGAAAGCCGAGAAAATGACATGCTCACAGTGGTGCGGTCGGCACGCTTTGACAAGGATTTGAGGCTTGCCGAACGCCAGCGGAAAGACCTGCAGAAACTCGAAGCTGTCGTAGTGCTGCTGGCCAACGAGCAGCCGCTCCCGGAGCGCTTTCGAGACCATCCATTGAAGGGAGATTGGGTCCATTTCCGGGACTGCCACATCGAGCCCGATTGGCTGTTGATCTATCGCGTAGACAAGAAAGAGAAGACGTTGTACCTGGCCCGCATCGGAACACACGCTGACCTCTACTGATAGCGACCGTTACAGGCAGTTCGGTGGGACTAAAACGTGAATCGTGGCCATGCCCGCCCTCGCCACGACGGTCGTAATTTCTGATCGGCAATTGCGGGCGTTTGACCAGCCAAGTCTGGCACTTTTGCGGTGTGGTCTGAGCGACCCTCAGTTGAGACTTTAGCGCCGCGCCGCGCCATACAGCCCCAGTACGCGCAAATCGCTCGTCGCCGAACGCACTTCCTTCAACGCGCTCTCCAGCTGTTCGTGCTTCTCTGCTTCTACGTCCACGTAAAACTGATACTCAAAAGGCTTCCCGTGAATTGGCCGGCTCTCGATCTTCAGCAAATTCACACCATGCCGCGAAAACGGTTGCAGCGAAGCCAACAGCGCCCCCGGTTTGTGCGCCAGCCGCATCGCTAGAGACATTTTCTTCGCATCCTTCGTTCGATACCGCCGAGCTTCCTCGGGAGGCAGCAGCAACACGAATCGCGTGAAATTCTCCGCGTCATCCTGAATGCTTTCGCGCAGAATCATTGCCCCGTACTGTCCCGCCGCCCGCCACCCGGCAATCGCTGCGCAACTCTTATCTCCTTTTCCCATCATTTCCCGCACGCTTCCGGCCGTGTCTTCCGCTGGCACGCGCTTCAGTCCAGGATTTGCTTCGAAAAACCGCTCGCACTGCGCCAGCGCCATTGGATGCGACGCCACCGCGCGAAGTCCAGCAAACGTCGCTCCGGGGCAGCCCATCAAGTGATGTTCGATCGGGAGTATCGTCTCTCTGCAAATCTCCAGCGGGCTCTCCAACAGCAGGTCATACACGCGCACCACGGAACCCGCCAAGGTGTTCTCCACCGGCACCAGCGACGCATCCGCCGCCCCTTCAGCGATCGCGCGAAAGGTCGCATCAAACGTCGCCCGCGGCACAGTCTTGACCGATTCCCCTAGTAATTGCACCGCTGCCGCTTCGCTGAATGCCCCTGGCTCTCCCTGGAACGCCACGCGCATCTTCTCGAAGATCAGTTCGCCCATTCCGCCTGTCCCGCTTTCCAGCGTGTTCTCCGGCCGCTCTATCCGCGTTATAATTTCCTCCCCAGTTCACCTGGAGGTAACGGAATCATGACACAGAAACGCCCACAGCAGGGCGACTACGCGCTCTACTACGAGAATTACGTCGCTCTGGTTCCCAGCGGCGATTTCCTGGAAATTCTGCAGAATCAGCGTCGCGAGTTGATCGAGATGCTTTCTCCACTGTCGGAGGAACAAGCCGAATTCCGCTATGCTTCGGGGAAATGGTCCATCAAGGAAGTGATCGGCCACATCACAGATGCCGAACGCATTTTTTCCTACAGGCTTCTGCGTATCGCCCGGGGCGACCAAACTCCTCTCGCCAGTTTTGAACAGGACGGCTATATCGCCAATGGGAATTTCTCTGCCCGCAAACTTTCAGACCTTCTTGAGGAATTCTCCGCCGTCCGCGAGGCCACCATCTGCCTGACTCGCTCGCTCGATCATGACGCCTGGCTCCGTCGCGGCACAGCCAGTCAGAAAGAGGTCAGCGCGCTTGCTCTTGCTTTTATCATCGCCGGCCACGAGCGTCATCACCGCCTGATTCTGGAAAAACGCTATTTGCCTGCGCTCGTTCGCGCCTGATAGCCACTCGTCACATCGGCCCTGGCAGGTTTTTTCCATCTCCCAACGACCGCTTCGCTACTATCCGGTGTTGCAGCGTCTTGCCGTACACCGTCAGCACCGGTGGTTCCGCCTTTGCCTCTTCGCGGGCAGCATGCTCATGCTTTGCCAGCTCCATCCTTCGAGCGCCTCCGTCATTAAGTAACCTCCTCCCAGCAGCAAGACCACGCCCGCGAACGCGCCTAATCCAAAAAACGTTTTTTCAAATCTTGCTCGCACGACCAGCGGTATTCGATCCCGACCGTTTACCAACTCCATTCTCGTCGTCCTCATGGCAGCTCACTCCTTCTTGGCTCCTATCACTTCGTCACCCGCCACGCCTTCCCCCAGGAAGTCCAGATACTGGAAGGCCGGCACTGCATCTCCTTTTTCCATGCTTCTGCCGCAGATGCATCGCGGCACCGCTTCGCCTTCGATAGACGTCGTTGCCACGAACGACCAGTCGCAATCGCGATTGGGACAATGCCAACGGATTCCATTGCTAGCTGTGCCTCCAGTTGTGATGTTTATCGATTGCTGCGATCCGGAGTCTCTGCGGTGAAATCTTACTAGTTTATATGACAATAAAGTAATACGCGCAATAGTAAATACAAACCATGTAGGTATAGTACTGTATAGTAACAGCAGAGGGTTTGTGATGCGGTTCCGGTGCCTCATTCCGTTCCGTATTGGAATTCCGCTGCCCGCTGTTTCACTTCTGCCCACACTTCTGCCGACATTTGCGGCCCCTGTCGACCCGCTGCTACAATTCTTTTCTTGCCGGGTTTTGTCTTGCTCCACTGTCGTTCTACCCGTACGCTGTCGAGTGGCATCTAATTGGTTTTTTGCCTTTTACAGCCGTTGTGATGGTGGGGCCAGTTCCGGCCTGCGTTTAGCGCGAAGGGAGATACGGCGTGGCGAAATATGACGTTGCAATTATCGGCAGTGGTCCGGGTGGATACGTTTCCGCCATCCGCGCCGGTGAACTCGGCCTCAAAACCGTGGTGGTCGAAAAAGATCCCTTCCTCGGCGGTACTTGTCTTCACGTCGGTTGCATTCCCACCAAGGTTCTTCTGCACCACGCCGACGTGTACGACCACTTCAAGAACGGCGCCGAACTCGGCTTCGAGGTTTCCGGCCTGAAAATCAATTGGGCCAATATCATGGCGCGCAAAAACAAGATCGTCACCAAGCACGCCAAGGGCATCGAATTCCTTTTCAAGAAAAACAAAGTCGAATGGGTTCAGGGCTGGGGGAGATACGAAGGTCCGGGAAATATTTCCGTCGAAAAGGATGGAAAGAAATCCACCATCGAAGCAAGCAATGTTCTTCTCGTCAGCGGTTCAGAAGCCAAGTCGCTCCCCGGCATCGAACCCGATCACAAGCAGATTCTGACCAATCGCTCCATTCTTGAGTTGCCGGATATTCCGAAGACGCTTATCGTCGTCGGCGCTGGGGCGGTAGGTGTCGAGTTCGCCTCCATCTACAATTCCTTCGGCACCCAAGTCACGATCCTTGAAGCTCTCCCACGCGTCACTCCCGTGGAAGATGAAGAGATTTCCGCCGAACTCGACAAAACGTATAGGAAAAAAGGCATCAACATCTTCACGAATTGCAGCGTCGATGGCGTCAAGAAAGACGCCAAGGGCGTCACCGTGTCCTTCAAGGACAAAGACGGCAAGGCGCAGACGCTTCAGGCCGAAAAGTTGCTCCTCGCCGTTGGCCGCAAACCGCTTACCGAGAATTGTGGCTTCGAAAAATCCAAAGCCAAGCTCGATCGCGGCTTCGTCCTTGTCGATGAACATTTCCAGACCGCCGAACCCGGCCTCTTTGCCGTCGGCGATATCGTTGCCGGCATGCCGCAACTCGCTCACGCCGCCATGATGGAAGGCATCATCGCCGTTACCCACATCAAAGGCCTGCCGACACAGAAACTTCTCAAGACGCGCATTCCCAATGCCACTTATTGCGAGCCACAGATTGGCTCCATTGGTCTCACCGAAAAACAGGCCAGGGACGTAGGCTATGCCGTCAAAACCGGAAAATTCCCCTTCGTTGGCAACAGCAAAGCCACTATCCTAGGCAACCACGGCGGCTTTATCAAAGTGGTGTCTGACGAAAAATACGGCGAAGTCCTGGGCATCCACATCATTGGTCCGCTGGCTACGGAAATTCTCTCGGAAGCCGCGACTGTCCTGAACCTCGAAGGCACCATCGACGACATGATGCACATGGTCCACGCCCATCCCACCGTTTGGGAGGGCATGGGCGATGCGTTCGCTTCTGTCCGTGGCCTTCAGATCAACGTGTAAGCACCCTGAGGTTGTCAGCTTGCCGATACATTCCCTGGGAGGGCGCAAATGATCTCTGGTGCTCACGTCACGAACTCTATTTCATGTGCGACGACCTGAAATCGGAAATGGCTTCGCTAGCCAAGATAAAAGTTAAATGCTCCAAGGTTCAGGAAGCTCCGTGGGGCTCGATCACAAAGATACGGCTTCCTGGTGGAGGCAACGTGCACCTCTACCAACCCAAGCATCCCAGGCCTTAAGTTGGATTGAACCTGGATGAACCGCTCGGAGCCATTCGCACTGCTTGGACTCGTACGCTTTTTCCCATGCCTGACCTGCTCATCACCGACCTGGGCCTGATCTCCTACACCGACGCCTACGCTGTTCAGCAGCGCCTTGTCGCCGCACGCAAAGCCAATGCCATCGACGATGTCCTCCTATTCTGCGAACATCCCCACGTCATCACGCTCGGGCGCAACGCCAACCGCGCCAATCTTCTCGCCTCCGAACACGTTCTTCGCCAGAAAAATGTCGAAGTCCACTCCACCAACCGTGGTGGCGACATCACTTATCACGGCCCTGGACAGATCGTCGGCTATCCCATCCTCAATCTCGACAAAATCAGGCGCGATGTTGGCTGGTACGTCCGCACGCTGGAAGAAGCCATGATCCGCGCCTCCAGCGATTTCGGCATCACCGCCTACCGTGTCCCCGGCAAAACCGGTATCTGGGTTCAGGCCGCTCCCAACGAAGAAAAACTCGCCGCCATTGGTGTGCACATCAGCCGCTGGGTCACTTCCCACGGCTTTGCCTACAACGTTGCCACCGACCTTCGTTACTTCGACCTCATCGTTCCCTGTGGCATCACCGACCGCAAAGCCACCTCGCTAGAAAAACTCCTCCAGCGCTCTGTCTCCTTGGTCGAAGCAAAACCCCATCTGACACGCCATCTCGCTGAACTTCTGGTCCGTGACCCGGTTCTCAAGTCTCCCGACGAGCTTCTTTCCGTTGTAGGATCCGCCTTCTGAAGCGGACTGCAGCTGCATCTTCCTAATTTTTCCGTTGACAATCGTTCTGCTCGCCGCGATACTAAACCATATGGTTAAGTATTCCGCATCTCTCGATTCCACCTTCGGCGCCCTCGCCGATCCTACCCGCCGCGCCATCCTTGCCACTCTCATGCTCGGCCAGACTTCCATCTCCGAACTCGCCAAGCCCCACCGCATGTCCCTACCCGCGGTGATGAAGCATGTCCACGTCCTTGAGCAAGCCGGCCTCGTCTCTGAGGAGAAGATCGGGCGTACGCGCCATTGCCAACTCGCCGCCAAGCCGTTGCAGGACGCCGAAGAATGGATTTCCCAATACCGCGTTTTTTGGGAGCGAACTTTCGACTCTCTCGAACGCTACCTCAGCCAATCAGACCAGTCAGAAAAGTCAGAAACGAAGGAGAATCAAAAATGGCCACGTCACAATCGCAACCGCAAAACGCGATCCAGCTAAGACGCACCTTCGCCGCACCTCGCGAACGCGTCTTCCGCGCCTGGACTGACGCCAGGGAGTTCGCGCTGTGGTTTCATCCAACGACCGAACACACCACGGTCATCACGCGCCTCGATCTGAAAGTGGGAGGGAACTACAGCCTGGAAATGCATCACAAGGGTGGCGCGGTCCATAAGCTCAGTGGCACGTACCAGCAGATCAAGCCGCCCGAAAAGCTTGCCTTCACCTGGCGCTGGGCCACGGATCCCCCAGGCCAGGAGACACTCGTGAGCCTCGATTTTCTCGACAAGGGCAACGCCACGGAGGTAGTCCTCTCGCACGGCGAATTCCCCGACGAGGAGACCCGGGAAAAGCACAACCACGGCTGGCTCGGCTGCCTCGACCAGCTCCAACACTACCTTGCGTAGTGTGTAGCGCGGGCTTTATGCCAGCGTCCGTTCGCTGAAGCAGTCGATTCCGCCGCTTCTTTGCAGGGGTCCAGTATTGCTGGACCCCTCTCTCGTGTTTGCTTCAATAACAGTTTTTCCCTATTGCCTTCGCCCCGCGCCCTGAGGCAACCTTGCCGCTGCGGTTTCGCTCCTATGGCCAAGACAGGCGACATTCGCATCGGCATTTCCGGCTGGCGCTACACGCCTTGGCGTGGTGTCTTCTATCCAGCGAAACTGCCGCAACGCCAGGAACTGGAATTTGCTTCGAGCAAGCTCACTTCCCTCGAAATCAACGGCACCTTCTACTCCCTCCAACGTCCCACCAGCTTCCAAAGCTGGCACGATGCCACGCCTCCCGATTTCAAGTTCTCTGTGAAGGGCCCGCGCTACATTACCCACATCCAACGGTTGCGCGAGGTCGAAGCCCCCCTCGCGAATTTTCTAGCCTCCGGTGTTTTGCTCCTGGGCAAAAAACTCGGACCATTTCTCTGGCAGTTCCCGCCGAATTTCAAACTTGATTTGGAAAAGATGGAAAACTTCGTGAAGATGCTGCCGCATGACACCGGGGCCGCAAAGTACCTCGCCTCAAATCATGACAAGTGGATGAAGAAGCGCGTTGCCTTTGATGATGTGGATGACCACCACAAACTCCGCCATGCGATCGAAATCCGTCACGCCAGCTTTGCCATTCCCGAATTTCTCGAACTTCTTCGCAAATACGACGTGGCGATTGTCTGTGCTGACACCGTTGAATGGCCTAAGATCACTGATGTCACTTCGGATTTCGTCTATTGTCGGTTGCACGGTTCGGAAGTTCTATACGCCAGTGGCTACGATGCGAAATCGCTCGATCAGTGGGCCGAATGGGTCCAGGCCTGGGCTCGCGGCAGCCAGCCTTCCACCGAAACCATCCTCAAAAAGAAAGCACCTAAGGCCAAACCGCGCGACGTCTTCGCGTACTTCGACAACGACGTCAAAGTTCGCGCCCCGTTCGACGCCCAGGAACTCATCAAGCGCGTATCCCGGTGACCCTTCTTCGTAGCCGTCCAGCACGCTAGACCTCTCTCATAATTTCACCAGTGCTGGTTTCCGTGCCTTTACTCGGGAGCACCCAGCCTCATTTCACTTTGTCGAACCGGACATCCCGAGCATTCACCTCATAAACACGAAGTCCGTTTACCCGCTGACCCACGTCTCGTTGGAATACCATCGTTACCCCGAGATCGCTGCACTCAAATTGATCTTTTGCAAGAGGAGTCAGCTGTAGAGGTGCCTCCCAATTCCGGTGGAGCAGCAAGCTCCCGTGCTCGACCGTTAGACGATAGGTTGCGTCGAGCTCCTCGCTCTTATACTGCCCGGCATAAGCCGATAACTCCGCATCAGTCAGGTGAGGCGTTTCCACGCGCGTGCCAGAGAAGAACGCCACGCCGTCCATCTCCAGCGTCGCCTTCATGTCTGCGTCCGAACCGTCGAACGTGATGGTCCCCGTGCCCAGGTCCTTAAACCGATCAGGTCCTATCCGTCGTAAGTTCGCGCCCCAAGCCATCAGATTGCCCCCTGAAACCGTAAACGTATAGGCAAAATGCTTGCGCGGATCCAGGTATTTCCCCGCAAATCCACTTGGATCGGGAAGAGTACTAGTGCTTGCGGCTTGTGGCGCGCTGGCTTCGATTTTCAAATCTTTCTGTAAATAGATATCCGCAACTTTGCGCGACAGATTTGCTACGCCCACGCTCGACAAGTTACAAAGGCAAACCACACTGAACCGCTGCCCCGGAAAACGCAGTATCCCGGTACGGTATCCGTAGAGTGCTCCGTCGTGTTCCACGACCGGCAATCCGCGATACGTATCCATTTGCAACCCCAGCGCGTAGCTAATCTGCTTGCCATCGTTCAACACTCCGCGTGTCTGCAATTCTTTCAGCAGCGTCCCCTTCCCCAGCTTGTTCGCGTAAAAGTTCGTGTCCCACAGCAGCATGTCGTCCACTGTGCTCATCAATCCGCCAGCGCCAACGATGTCGTAACCTGTGGACCAATCCACAAGAAATTCTCCATCAGTTCCCGGATCGTAAGCGGCAACGCGGCCGGGCAGAACCACGGTGTGATCGTCGTAAAATCGCGTGTGCACCATCCTCAGCGGCTGAAAAATATTTTCTGCGGCAAACTCGGCTAGTGATTTCTTTGTCGCGCGTTTCACCACCACGCCCAG